>JBMNHB010000001.1:0-748838 GCA_050950145.1 Candidatus Dojkabacteria bacterium | reverse complement strand
CACTGATTGCAGCCTAAGCTCTCCTCCCATAATATTTGCTGCTGCAGTTTCTACGTGAGTTCCTTTCTTGAAATCAGTCTCGTCTGTAAATGTAAATGTATTAACATGCCAGTCGTTCATATATAGTTTGGGTGAAAGTATGTGTTTCTTCCCTATACTATCAGTCCACTCTATTGCCAATGCTATTACTCTAGTATGTGGGTCTGTTATCTCTCCTTCATCATTTAGATTACCAAAACTATCTCTTTTTGCGAAATTAACAGTGAAACTATATTTCAAACCGTTTCGTTCTCCTTCCCCATCAAGAATGGAGTACTTACCATCGGAAAATACAAGGTGTTTTGGTCCTAATCCAGTGTGTTGTGTTACTACAAACCATTCATCGGTTTTTAGTAGTTTTAGGGCAGAGTATATCTCATTTGTAAGATTGGTTGCCTCAGATCTTCTCTGTGTATTAGTAAAAGCTCTTGTAGCATCTACGACTAGAAAAACTAAAAAGGATGACATGAGGCCAAACAGAGCAATGGCTAGAACCAATTCTGCTAAACTAAGTGCTTTGTAAGTCTTTTTACATTTTCTCATTTCCAATTAAACCTTCCTTGTTAATATATATACGGATACTACTCTGTCCTCTATTTAAAATAAATGTTCCAAATGATGTAGGTTTAACACTACTAGGAGAAAAAAGAATAGTTGCTCCTTCACTTAACGAGATGTTTGATATTGTATATCCTCTATCTAATTCCTTTACATCTTTCTCTGTAGAAGATCCGAGAGTTTCTCCTGTAAAGAGGGTGTATTTCCCAGATTCTATCTTTATTCCTGTATGTATATTTTGGTTTCTAGCTTGTTGTTGTTGAAAATATATATCTTCAGTTAATTTTGTTGAATAACTTCTCAACTGAGCTTCTTGGAGTTTACCAAGTGTAAAAGGAAAAAGAAAAACAGAGAGAATTAGAAGTATTGCGACTGTTAGGATAATCTCAAGCAGGGAGAATCCTTTCATTTTTTGTATTTGCATATTTCCTTTATCCATTGATTGTACCCATTAGTTGATAGATAGGCATTAAAACAGTAATTCCTAAACCTCCAATTATTACTCCAACAATGATTAGTAAGAGCGGTTCTATGAAGGTAACTATATTATTACTCATCTCTCCTACTTCCTCAGCATAGAATTCATGAAGATACATGAGGTTGTCTTCTAGTGATCCACTGATTTCTCCAATATCTACCATTTTTACAAAAGATGGGTTGAAGTATTTTGGATATTCAGATAGGGATATTGAAAGGTCTTTCCCGTGCTGGATACCATCGTGTACCTTCTTTAATATTTCAGCATAAATATAGTTGCTTGTTGTATTAGATGCTATCTCCATAGATTTTTCTAAAGGGATACCACTAGCTAACAGGATACTAAGTGTTCTAGAGAAGGAAGAGAGAATATTTGCAGTAAAGAGTTTCTTAAGAATTGGGAAATTGATAGCCAGCCACCCTGTGAATTTTTTTCCTGCTTTGGTTCTTAAGAATATGACAAACAGTATTACTAGAACAAAGATTATTCCAAATATTATCATCCAGTTTGTTCTGATGAATTTTGATGCGTTCATGATGAATTGGGTGAATGCAGGAATATTTTCAAAAGCTTCAAACATAGTCTCCAGTTTAGGAAGTACGATAAAGATCATTCCTAAGAACTCAACCATAGTCATTCCCATAATGATGACAGGATATATTATCGCTCCTCTTAACTTCTTATTTATCTCCCACTCTTTCTGTATTGTATCTGCTACGAAGATAAGGTTTTTTTCTAAAGATCCTCCTTTTTCTCCAGCTTCTACAACAGATGCTATTGTTTCAGGGAATACTTTTGGAAATAATCTCATTGCTGTTGCCAAACGAGTTCCTTTTTTAACTTCTTGTGATATATACGAATAGATACTATTTAGATTCTCATCACTAGATTGTCCAGATATAGTTTCAATTGTTTCAGAGAGAGGGATACCAGCTTTTAGTAGTGCTGCCAGAGACTTAATTGAGATAAGTAGGGTAGGGATTTTTACTTTAATTCTTTGTAATTTCTTTAAGCTTTTTTCTTTCTGTTTGTCTTCTACAACAACATTTTCTTTTTTCTCTTCTTTCTGTTTAGGTTCTTCCTTTACTTCCTCTTTTACTTGTTCTTTTACTTCTTCCTTTTTAGGAACCTCAATGACTTTTACTTCCTCTTTCTCTTTGCCATTCTTTTTCTCTTCTTGTTCTTTTTCAAACTCTTCTAATTGTTTTTTCTCTTCGTCTGTCATTAGTCTTTAATCGCAATTACTTTAATTAATTCTTTAATATCAATTATTCCGTCGGTTAGTTTAGTGACAGCATCTTCAACCATAAGTTTAAAATCTCCTTTTTTTGCTTCCGCAAGGATTGCATCCATAGATGGGTTTGTTATTATCGTGTCTCTGAGAGGTTTGTCTATGTAAAGTAATTCATAGATTCCAACTCTTCCTGAGTATCCTGTGTTGTTACATAGGTCACAACCTACAGCTTTGTACAGTTTTTGTGTTGGCTTTACAAATTTTTGCAAATCAGGCCTCATTTTTAATAATTCACTGTTCTCTTGATCACTTTGTAATATATATTCTTTCTTACATTCCTTACATAGTCTTCTACCGAGTCTTTGCGCTACAACAATGTTAAGTGTTGACGCGATTAAGAAGGGTTCTATACCCATATCTACCAGTCTTGGTATTGCACTTACAGAGTCATTTGCATGTAGAGTAGAGAGTACTAGGTGTCCAGTAAGAGCAGAGTTAACAGTAATTCTTGCTGTTTCAGTATCTCTAATCTCTCCCACCATGATGACATTAGGGTCTTGTCTTAGGATAGATCTAAGTCCAGTAGCAAAGGTTAAATCACTTTTAACATTGATCTGTATGTGATTAACTCCCTCAATACTGTACTCAACGGGATCTTCAATTGTAGTTATGTTTACCTCCCTAGTATTTAGAATCTTAAGAATAGAGTAGAGTGTTGTGGTTTTACCACTACCTGTTGGTCCTGTAATCAATATTAATCCGTATGGTTGTCTATATGATTTCTCGAGCATTTCTAAATCATGTTCTCCAAATCCTAGGTCTGCCATAGAGTATGATTTATTTGCTTGAGTGAGTAACCTAATTACAACTTTTTCACCAAAGGATACAGGTAATATTGATACTCTTGCATCTACATTATATGTATCTTTTTCTTGAGATTTATACACCTCTAACCTGTTTAGAGGTTCTTCTTCCTCTTTGTCATCTTTCTTTTTCTTCTTTTCTTCTTTTTTCTCTTCTTCCTTCTCTACTTTCTCTTCTACTACTTCAGGTTGGTTCTCTTCTTTACCTTCCTTCTCTTCCTCTTTTGACTCTTCTCCTTCTATATCAGATTTTTTAATTACAAAAAGAATCTTTCCATCTTGAGGAGCTAAGTGTACATCAGTTCTAAGTTTTGCTCTTACTTTGACAATAAAGAGAAGACTTTCTTTTAGTTCTGGACCAATGGAAATGATATCTCTTAAGACGCCATCTACTCTGTATCTAACTAGGAGAATATCGTCATCTTTAGACTCTATGTGAATATCAGATGCTCTGCTCTTAAGGGCATCTAGAATTAAAGCATCAAGGAAGTCAGATATATTGATCTTCTTCTTGAGAACATCATCTAATAATTCTAGTAATTCGATCATAACCCTTGGACAGCTAAGAGCTATCTGATACTCACTTTATATATTCAAACAGTATTGAAGTAACTATCTCTTTACTTCAATGACTTTTCCAGCTTCTGCATTTGGTGCAGCAATCTGTACTCTTGTTCCAATTGTACAGATTGTATAGCCAGTATTTTCTGCAGTTCCACCACTAGGATCCATTGGGATAGATACAATGTAGTTTGCATCTCCCTCTGTTAAGGGTGTAAGGTCTGCATTAGTATCTCCTGTACCAATTGCTGTTGCACCATCTGTACATTCAGAAATGGTACCAAAAGTGGCTAATGTATTACCATCAGTTGTGTACTGGGTAACTGCATTAAGGATAGAGTTCACATCTGAGCTCCTCTGTGCATTTCTTGTATCCCTAAAATTCTTTCCAGGGTTGATAGCAACAATTGTAATTGTAGCAAGGATAATGATCAATGCTACGACTACAAGGATCTCAATGAGTGAGAAACCTTCGTATCTTTTTTTCTCCATAGAAAAATAATTTAATTAAATTAAGTACATATTTAATATACGAGGTAATTGTAATGGTGTCAATTAGGGACAGTAACTTCTATAGTGAAGAAACTTTTTAGATAGTTTTCATACTCTTTAGGATTGTATCTAACTGTTCTAAAACAACTTTGGTTGTGGTTTTCTCTAGCTCGTACTGATAACTATTCATTGTTGGACTACCACTATCGCTACTAAATAGAGATGTCTCAAAAGCTACAACAGGGAACATACACTGTGGTTCAAAGTATGCATTGTCGTTTTGAGTATCATAGTGGAAAGTGCTTCCTACTCTTCTAATATTTCTATCAAACCATTTATACTCCTCATATCCTCCATTAGTATAGTCTAGCAGTTCAAAGGTGTTTCCTGTTCCTTTAACCATTTCTTTCATATCATTTTCATACTTCTCAGAGGAGTCTTTAAAATGAGGTAGTTTGGAACATTCATTAGATCCTATACCATCTACTGCAGACATAGTTAAGATGTTTTTTTGATTGTAATAAATCTTTAGACCTGTTAGACCTTTGTAGTTAGTTCCCTCCATTAGATATTTTGTTCCTTCACCATTTCCATATTCTACAATCTCCCATCCAGTAGGGAGTTCTGCTTTAATATACTTACCTACAAAATTCTTTGTCTGTGGTTTCTCAACAGTCTCTTCTTCTACTTCTGCTTCAACAACAACTAGCCCACCTTTTTGAGTAATTTTCTCTTGATCTTCTTTCTCTAACTCCTTAATTTTTTTATTTGTTATAAAGATATATATACCTAAACCGATAACAAGGAGGGTAAGTAAAACATTGGTAAAGACTAGTATTTTACCTTTTTTAGGTGTAGTTTCTGCAACATTCTCTATTGGAGGTGTTGGTTGTAGATTTAAATTATTCTCTTGATTTTCTTCCATATTGATTAATGTTATTTTAATTTAAATATGTATTAAGACCTATTCAATACAATTAGGTTTTAAACTTTCTAATATTTTATCAATTATTAGTAGATCTGGTTCTGTAATATCGTCAGCAAAACTAAACGAGACACGTTCCGATTGTGTTGAACATGGCAGGAAAGTGGAAAGGATTGCTCCCGTGGATGGATATTCAAAAGTTGTTGTTGTAGGTATGTGATCATAAAAGAACCATTTACCTATTCTTCTGACTGTTAAACCTAAAATTTTATACTCAGAGTATGATGTTTGGGTATAGTCTATAATGTTTATTGTTGCTCCTGCTTTTTCTAATTCGTCCTTTTCTTCTTGTTCCCATTCTGGTGAATAGTCTTTAAATCTATAAATTGTTCCACTAAAATCTCTTGTTCCTATTCCTCCAAAAAATGGATTAAATTGTAGAACTTTTTTGTCACCTTTATATATCCTTAGTGAAGCTAGACCTTTATAGTTTTTATCTGGTGGTTCTTCTTGGTTTCCTTCATCATCATAAAATTCTGTGAACTCTTTAATACTCCATCCTTCTGGTAGTTCTGCTGTTACAAACTTTCCTATAAATTTCTGTAACTGTGGTTTTGTTTCTACTTTTGGTACTGTGTCTTCTATCTTTTCATCCCCTTTCTTTTCTTCTACAACTGTTATACCACTATCCTCTTGATTTGTGTTTTCTTTGGTAAAAGCACCATCTTTATACAATATATATACACCCGTACCAATTATGATGAATACTAATAGTACAATTATCCAAATTAAGGTTTTGTTATCTTTCTTTCTCTGTGTAGTTTTTATATTTTCTTCTGTTATTGGTTGTGGAGTTACACTTATTTGTTGTGTAGGTGTTTGTGCCATACTATTATCTTCTAATGGCGTAGAAGGGTTCTGAAATTCTTCCATATTTAGTATTACTAAATTGATATTATCTATTCTAGTATACATACATAGAAGAAATATTCAATAAAATGGTGTAGAATTACACTGCATTTTACATTTTACTTAAGCAATATTTTGAAAAAATTACTTTCTTACACATTTTTCTTGTTTTTTTTCTTACTTCTTTTTCCTAGGTTGTCTTTTGCTCAGGAAGAGATAATACTTTTTTGGGGAGAAAATTGTCCATATTGTCACACGGTAAGAGATAAAATTTCTGCTGAGAAATTAAGTGAGAAGATTAATATTGTTGAAATAGAGATTCAAAAGGAGCAAGAGAACATATCCTTGTTTAAAGAAAAGATAACTCAGTGTAATATTAATCCTGAGAGAGCAGGTATTCCATTACTCTTTGTAGATAAGAAGTGTTACAAAGGTGTTAATTCAATAATGGAAAAGTTAAGGGGAATAATTGAAGAGAGTGAGGGGGAGGTAGAGGCTATTGAGGAAATTGATTTTTCAAAGGGGAAGGCTAATACAGAGAAAATGATTGTAATTATTTTTATCTTCTTAGTTACAACTCTTCTTTTTGGGTATTATAGACGAGATTCAAAAAAAGGAGAAAAGAAAAGAAGAGGAGGAAAAAAGATTGCAACAGTATTTTTCTTACTTTCTCCTTTAATTTTTACATCAAAGGCATATGCTATATGTCCTCTTTGTACAGTTGCTGTTGGTGCGGGGGTAGGTGTGTCTAGATCTTTAGGAATTGATGATGTAATTGTTGGTCTTTGGATTGGAGGTTTATTAGTTTCAAGTAGTATGTGGTTATTTGAATGGTTGAAAGGGAAAAAGGTAGTAAAAAAGGAGAGTAAAAAGTGGTTAGCTTTAGGTGTTGCTATTTTAATGTATGCCTTAGTATTAGTTCCATTAAAATTTACAGGTATCATTGGTCATCCATTTAATACAATGATGGGGATAGATAAGGTGGTATTTGGGATTATACTTGGTAGTATTGTGTTTTTTACTGCAGGGAGGTTACATTTTTTTCTTAAGAGACTGAACAGGGAGAAAGGATATATTCCTTATCAAAAAGTAATACTTCCTGTGGGAGCTTTGTGGTTAACTACAATAATATTGTATTTAATAGTATACTATTGAACTTAATTTGATTTTTGTATGTATGTCAAAAGGTAAAAAAGTAACAGAAGAGGATATTAATAAATTGGTGCAGAAGTATGATGCTCTTAAGAAAGATGAGAAATTAGACCTCTCTGCTGATCAAGATTTGTCTATTGCAATTATGAATTTAATTTCTATTGAAGAGCATCTGTTCTTTAGTGGTGGTAAGACAGGGAATAGTAAGTATTATGAATTATTAGATGAGGTAAGAGAGATGAGAAAAGGCTTGTTAAAGAAAATAATCAAAGAATACGATGGTGAGGTATGGTGTATTTCTAAACATTTGTTAGCGGCAAGTTATAGATTAATGGAATATGGTACAAAGTGTTTGGGTAGGGGTAAGAAGAAAGAGGCTGAAGAAGTTTTTGAGAAGGCTTACAATCTTTACTCGTTATTCTGGGCATTGAATATGGGTGTTATTAACCTAGAAACAAAGGGGGCTTAATATGAATAAGGTCGTAAAAAAGAAAAAAGAGATAAAGAAAGAAAAGAAGAGTGACTTTTGGAGTAAGATAGGGGATGTAGTTAAAAATGCTGTAGATTGTTGTTTGGAGTAGTTATTTTTCAATTTTTGTTTATTCTCTAGTTCTTGACAGTGCCTTTTACCTGTGTTAATATGAATACATATTCATAATTAAATAAGAAAGGAGGTTAATATGCCTAATTTTGATAAAACTGGACCACGAGGTGAGGGTCCAAAAACAGGTTTAGGACGAGGAGATTGTCAGAAATCATCAGATAATGGTAGTAAAGATTCTTTATCAGTTCGAGGAAATCTTGGTACTGGTTTACGGAATCGTCTAAATTGTTTAAGGTTACGTATTGGTAGAAGAAGAGGTGGTGGAAGAAGATTTAATAATCGTCAAATAGATAATAACTCTTAATCGTTATGGCTAGACCTAGACATCGTCGCAATTTACGTTCTCGTCTAAGAACCTACTATTTCAAACCTCAAGGGGTACCACTACGAGAATTGGAGACAGTTGAATTGTTAGCAGAGGAGATAGAAGTATTAAAGCTTTATCATATTGATGGACTTGATCAGATTTCTGCTGCTCAACAATTGGGTGTATCACAACCGACTTTTAGTCGGATCTTAAACAGTGCTTATCAAAAAATTAGTAAATCATTGGTAGATGGTTGTGCTATTGAGATAGAGGAGAAAGAGTAACGAAAGTCTCTAACTGGCGGAGAGGGAGGGATTCGAACCCTCGGTAGGCTTTAAGACCTACGACTCGTTAGCAGTGAGTTCCTTTCGACCACTCAGGCACCTCTCCATAATACTTGGTAATTATACTTTATATTAGGTTTTTATGCTATGCTATTATCCCAATCTGTATAATCAGAAAGGATTCTCCAGACTATGACAGTTTTTTCTTTCTTGATTACCTTATATACAATTGAGTATGAATATACTTTTGCTTTTCTAAAGTGAGGATTTTTTAATAATAGTGGGTTTCGTTTAGGAAATATAGTTAAAGATCTTAATGTCTTCTCTATTTCCATTTTTACCATATCTCTAGTTCTTTTGGATTGAGAGGTTTCTAGTATGTATGAATAAATACTGTCTAGATCAATAAATGCTTTTTCTGTTAGTGTGACTAAATATTTAGAAGCCATATTTTTTATTAAGTTCAGAAATTACATCTTCAAGGTTATAGACTCGTCCTGCTATTACATCTTCACTAGCTTCCATCATCTTTTTATGAAAATCTAACTCTGCTAATATCTTGTCATATTTCTCAGAACTAAGAATAGTTAAGGCTTTATGTCCATTCTTAGTTAGGTATACTGCTTCACCTTTATCACATAGCTTTGTTAATTCTTGTGTATTTCTTAGATATGATATTGGTTTAATTTCCATATGTTTTTTACTTAAGTTAGGTATGTCATAATTGTGACATAATTATGACGAAGTGTCAATACTAACATCCCATTATATAAAAACAATGTTATCCAAATGTTTGCAGAAAACTTGATAATACAGCAAATTGTAAAAGTCTTCGATAACAATAATCTAACGATACCAAGGGATGATAGCGAAGGAGGTTACTTTTCTCAGAAAGAGGGTAATCTCCTTCGCATCTTTGAGTGATTAGAAAATCCTAGTTTTGTTTTACTTGTTCTTGTTCGCGTGAAAATTGGAATCTTTACCATCTTTGTCTGTATCCCAAGACATTCTCCAACTGCTGGATTCTCGAGTTACAGATTCGGTGGTGTGCTTTGAACCGTCGTCGTATGTTCTTTCGTGAATATGTCTGCGTACTGGACCACCAGAAACTTCACTGCCTTTTGAGTCTTTTCGTGAGTATTTATCCTTTGGACCTGCCATATTACATTCTCCTTTTTTATATGCACTAGGATTTTTCTAATCTGTTCAAGAACAATGCATTATACCTTTGTTTGCTCGGAAAAGTCAACACGCTATAGGGTTGTCTCTATTGTGTTTCGTTGTGTAGGCTGTCGGACTTGAACCGTAATCAGGATTATATCCCTAAGATGAATCAACATCGCAGGTTATACAAGATAACCAGGAGAGCTTCCCCATCTCTCAACCAGCCTACATTCGATTATATCACATTCGTGTCAAGTACCCATAGCAAGATTAAAAAACCTTAAAAACGATTGGTTTGTTCTCTGGTGGTAAGGATAAATGTACAGACCAGGTTTGTATAGGTGATATATGTTAAAATATACACATGTATCTAGGTATTCATGTATCCTCCTCTGGTGGGATAGAAAATTCAATAAAGAATGGTGAAAAGTATGGGGTAAATAGTATTCAGATGATGCCTACAACACCGATGAGGTGGGCTACTAAGTTAATTCCTGATGAAGATATTAATGCATTTTTAGATGAATTAGAGAAATCTAGTATAAAGAAGATATTAATACATGGAATATATCTAACTAATCTAGCAAGGGAAGACAAAAAATTGTTTCATTTGGGTAAAATGGGTTTAGTAGTATATTTAGATTTTGCAGAGAAGGTAGCAAAAGGTATTAAAGAGAGGAAGATAGATAGTGAAGTATTAGGAGTATGTTTTCATCCTGGATCTCAGAAAGAATTATCATACGAAGATAGTTTGGAAAGAATATCATACGGAATACAGTGGGTTCTGGACGAGGTAAAAGGTACTCAGAAATTACTGATAGAAACAACAGCTGGTACTGGAGGTAATCTTGGAAGAAACTTTACTGAGTTAAAATTAATAAGAGAGGGAGTAAAGGATAGTAAGAGAGTTGGCTTTGTAGTTGATACCCAACACACATTTGCTAGTGGGTATGATTGGGTGAATGATAAGGCTGGTGTTGTGGAGGAAATGGATAGGGTGGTGGGTATAGAAAATGTCAAATCAATACACCTTAATGACTCAATGGTGGAGTGTGGTAGTAATAAGGATAGACATGCTAATTTAGGTAAAGGTAAGTTAGGAGAAAAAACAATTTCAAATATTCTTCATGAACCTAAATTTAAAAATATTCCTTTCATTTTAGAAACACCTGCATTAAAGAGTGATGCAACAATTCCTGCAGAGGTAGAGATATTAAAGAAGTTAGCATCTTAATTTAATCTAATATATACATATATATGAGTATTCTAAAAAACAAAAAGATACAAAGATTTGTAGATAAATTACCTAATCCAAAAATATTTGCACTTCTAGGTATTGCAATAGTTCTTGGAGTTATCATATATGTTGTTATCTTACTTTGTTCTGCAAAATAATGGGGCAGATTAATCTAAATGAAAAACAGAAAGAAGCTGTAGAGTTTAACAAAGGGGATCTACTCATTATTGCTGGTGCAGGTACAGGTAAAACCTCAGTTATCACAGAGAGAATCATACATATTATCAATAGTGGTTGGGCTAAACCATCTGAGATATTGGCTTTAACATTTACAGAAAAAGCTGCTCAAGAGATGCAAACAAGAATAGATGAAAGAATGGAGTATGGATATGATGAACCATATATCTCTACATTTCATTCTTTTTGTGATCATATATTACGAGAAGATGGTTACAATATTGGTTTAGATGGTAACTATTCACTACTTAGCACTGCACAGGCATACATTTTTCTAAGAAGATACCTGTATGATATGTCATTTAAGACTCTTCTACCAAGAGGAAATCCTACAAAATTCCTTAATGATTTCCTTAAACATGTAGGAAGATTACAGGACGAAGATGTCTCTCCTGAGGAATATATTAAATATGCAGAGTCTTTACCTAAGGGTACTTCAGCAGAGAAAGAGGAATATGTAAAAACAAATGAATTAGCTCAAGCATACAAAAAGTATTCAGAACTTAAGATTGAGAAATCTAGAGTGGACTTTGGAGATTTAATACTTCTTTCAATTAAACTTTTTAGAGAGAAGAAAAATGTTTTAGAAAAATACAGAAAGAAGTTTAAATATATTCTTGTAGATGAATTTCAGGATACTAACTATACACAGAATGTATTGGTTAATATATTAAAAGGTGAGAAAGATGGACCACTTTTAACAGTAGTTGGTGATGATGATCAGGCAATTTACAAATTTAGGGGAGCAGCAATCTCAAATATTCTTCAATTTAAGGAGAAATATCCAAAAGCACATGAGGTTGTTCTTACTGAAAACTATCGTTCAAAACAGGAGATTTTAGATGCTGCACATACACTAATTAGGCATAATGATCCGTATAGGTTAGAGGTGACAGAGAAGATAGATAAAAGGTTGATTGCAAGAGGGATTTTTGATGAAGATGAGGATGCTCTTAACCTTATGGTTTCTCAAAGGGAAACCGGTGAGGCTGAAAGAGTTGCTGAGGAGATTATGAAACTAACAGGGTATGGGGAGTTAGTAAAACAGAGTGAGGATAAGGATAGTCAGACATATGATGAGAAGGGGCAGTCAACATTTCTTGATAGTCAGGATCCAGGTAAGGAAGCTAAGTACAAGTTTTCTGATATTGCAATCTTGGTAAGAGCTAATGCAAATGCAGATATTTTTGTTCAAGAATTAAGAAACAAGGGTATTAGATACAAACTTGGTGGTGCAAGGGGGCTGTATTTTAGAGATGAAATTAAGGATATTATTGCATTTCTTAGGGTTTTAGTAGACTACACAGATGAAGTTTCAATGTACAAACTTCTAACCATGCCTGTATGGAATTTTTCACCTAGGGAATATATGGACTTAGTACAGTTAGCAAGAGAGGAGAAAGTAACAGTTTTGGAGATTTTAGAAGGTGAGTGGAATATAAAGGTAGGAGGGGAGGATTACAAAGAGGAAGACTTTAAGCATGTAGATAGTGAGATTATGGATAAGATACTTTCACCTCAAGCAATAGCGGGTATTAGTACACTTCTGATGCTTTTAGATGCTAGTATGAAAAAGATAAAAGATAGTAGAAGTTTAGTTGAGATACTGTATGACTTTGTGATGAATAGTGGATATATTAATACTTTTTTGGAAGAGGATAGTGCAGAGAGTCTTTTTGCTGTTGCGAATATTAATAAATTCTTTGATTTAGTAAAAAGTTACGAGAAAGAGAATCCAGATTCTAATATATATGAGTATGTGGATTATCTTAACTATAGTATTCAGATTGGAGATTCTCCTTTAGTGGATCTGACAGATATGGATGAGTTGAATGCTGTGAATATTATGACAGTACACTCTGCAAAAGGATTAGAATTTCCTGTTGTATTCTTAGTTAATCTTGTTGCAGATAGATTCCCAACTAGGTCAAGGAGAGATGCTATTCCAATACCGGAAGAGTTGGTAAAAGAGATAGTAGCAGAAGAATTAACAGAGAAAGAGGCAAATCTTCAAGAGGAGAGGAGGCTTTTCTATGTTGGTGCAACTCGTGCAAAAGAGAAACTTTATCTTACAGCATCTAATTTCTATGGAGATGCTAAAAGAAAGAAGAAACCGAGTATTTTCCTTTATGAAGTTCTTGATCGGGATGTTGATGACGATTTTAAGCAAAGAGCAGAGGTTGATGATTTTACTGATGATGGTATTCATTTAACTTTAGCACAGGGGGTAGGTGAGTCAATTATTCCCCAAACAGAAATTATGAATATTGTAAAAAGATTTAGTTATTCACAACTTAATGTATATGAGAGCTGTCCTAGAAAGTATGAGTATGCATATGTACTAAGGATTCCTACGAAAGGTAATGCTGCAACTGCTTTTGGTACTACAGTACATAATACGCTTAAGGATTTCTACACTTTACTTCAGAGGTCAAAAGAGGGTCTTGGTGGGATGATAGATGCTCCTGACAAGAAAGATCTTTTAGATTTGTACGAGAAAAATTGGATAAAGAGTGGATATGAGAGTAAGAAACAGGAGGAGATTAGAAAGAAAGAAGGGGAAGGAATAATGGAAACATATTTTGAAAAGATTTACTCTTCAGATGAAAATCCTCTTAGATTAGAGGAGTCTTTCGGTGTGCATCTTGGTGATGTTGTGTTTAGTGGGAAGATAGATAGGATAGATTTGGTAGGAGAGAAAGATGGTGTAAAGGAAGTCTGTATTGTTGATTACAAAACAGGATCAGAGAAAGATGCTAGTGAGATAAAGAAGGATTTGCAATTACCACTGTATGCTCTTGTTACTGAAGAAAAATTTGGTTTAAAGGTTGTTGGAGCTAAGTATGTATTTGTTGAAACAGGTAGCGTTGTTGATGTGAATGTCTCTCAAGAGAGAAGAGAAGAGGCTAAAGAAAAGCTTCTTTCATCCTTGGAAAGTATTAAAAAAGCTGATTTTAGAGCAGCTCCAGGGTTTAGTTGTCGTTTCTGTGATTTTAACTCTATTTGTGAGTATGCTGATTTATAGTATAATGGCTAGATGATGGATATTTTTTTAAGAATAAATAACTTTTTGGTGCAAAAAGTGTATGCTAGTAGTTTAGGTGACACCTTAGATAGTGAGCTAGAGGTTCAGCCTGATACGGATATTGATGTTTTAGTTGGTAAGATAGTAAAAATCTCTATACCAGTTGCTGTAATAGCGGCATTTATTTTATTGTCCTACGGTGGTTATTTACTAATTTCGAGTCAAGGAAATCCGGAGAAATTACAAGAGGCAAGATCCTTAATTACAAATGCAATTATTGGCCTTTTAGTTGTAGTTTTGTCTATTGTTATTCTCCTCATAATAAGTGGGACAATAGGTGATGTTGGAGATGGTGAGATTTTTAAAAGGTAATATTATTTAATAATATAAAAATATGGAAGGAGTTGATACTGAAAGATACAGGGACTTGTCAAAGTATTTTCAATTTGGGATAGGAAAACTTGGAGGTGGTGACTATAACATGGATAGTGTGATGGAGAAGACAGTTAAACCCATTTTAGATGGAATAGTAATCTTTTCTGTTGTTGTGGCTGTGGCTATAATAATTTATTCTGGATATACTTTGATAACCTCTGTGGGAGAACCCGATAAAATTCAGAAAGGTCAAAAAGGTATAGTAGCTGCAATTATGGGGATGGTAATAGTTTTTATTGCTAGAATACTAATAATATTTGTTTTGGAGGTTTTAGGGCTTGATTAACTATTGTTTTTTATATATGGTTAATATATAATTAACATACTTAATATATATTTTATTTAAATATTTATTTATATATGAAAATTTCTAAGTTGTTTCCAATATCTGTGTATCTAGCAGCTTCCTCTGTTTATGCACAAGAAGCTTCAGGTTGGCTTCCTGATGATCCAACTGGGGGTAAAACAATTCCAGGTATAGTACAAACAGTGTTAAATTTTGCAATTGGGTTTGCTGTGATTGTTTGTGTTGGTATTTTGATTTTTGCAGGCTATTCATATATGACAGCTAATGGAGATGAGAACAAAATTCAAACAGCAACTAAATCTTTAACATGGGCGATTATTGGTCTTGTTGTTTGTTTTGTAGCTGTGATACTTGTCAGATTTGTAGGGAATAAGATATTAGGAACTGATCCAACAACTGTAGTTCCTAAGGTCTAACTAGATAAGTAGGAGTAAAAGATTCTTAGTATGTTTGAAAAACCTTTTGTAAATAGTTTAAACTTAACTGCTTATACTGATTTAACTGATTTTGTTAGGAATCTGTTAGATTTGGCTATCTCTTTTTCTGTTCTGCTGGTTGTGATATCTGTTGTTATTTCAGGCTTCAAGTATATGTTTTCAAAAGGAGATGATGAAAAGGTTAAAGAAGCTACAAGAGGCTTAATATTTGCGTTCATTGGATTAATTATTGTCTTTTTATCTCCAACTATTGTAAAATTTGTATTAGATAAGTTTCTTTAATCGATTAATGATAAAAGATTTATACAAATCTATTCCTTTAGTCATAGCTTCATTCCTTTCAGGTTCCTATATATATGCTCAATCTTCTCCTCCTAGATTAGATGGGGCGACGATTCAAAGACTTGTAGATACAGTAACTAGTAAACTTCTTCCCATTGCTGGTTTACTAGCATTTATTTTTGTTGTATATGGTGGATATATGTGGATGATATCTGCAGGAGATCCAGATAAGATTAAAAGAGCTCAAGGGACATTAACATGGGCTATCATAGGTTTGATTTTTACTATCCTTGTTGGCCTTATACTAAAAGCTATTCTTGATGCTGTTGCTTAAATATGAAGAACGAATCTTTTAAAACTGAAGATTTTTTTAAGAGTCAGGGATATGCTAGGAATGGCATAAAATTGATTTTTAAAAATGAAAGAAATTTTAGGATAGAGCTTGTAATTACAGCTTTAGTTATACTAGCTGGGGTATTCTTTAAGATTAGTCATTTCGAATGGATAGCGATAAGTTTGGTTATTTCAATGGTCTTAATATCTGAGACAATCAATAGCGCAATCGAGGCTCTCTGTGATACTGTCTCACAAGATTTTAAAATAAATGTGAAATATGCAAAAGATGTAAGTGCTGGAGCAGTACTTGTAAGTGCTTTAGTATCAGTCATAACTGGCCTTATCATCTTCCTTCCATACATTATTCTCTTCTTACAAAAAATCATTACTGGTTAATGGTATAATACAGGACAATGATGAAAGTGCCCCGAATCAAAGTAGGTTTAATTTCTTTTTTGATTACATTCCTAATCCTTCTCTTTTTAGTAAAACTTCCAGTATATTCCCAATCTATATCTGATTTAGAGAAACAGATTAATGAGAAAACAGAACAGATAGCAGAGAAACAAGGGATTTTAGGAACAATTGAGAAGAAAATTGCAGAGATAAAAGGTAGTAGTAAGTCATTGAGTGAAAAGATAGCATTGATGACAGCAGAGGTTAATAAGTTGCAGGCAAGTATAGATGAGAACCAAGAGAAGATGGATGAGAAGGTTAAGGGGATTAAAGATAAGCAGGAACAGTTAGAAAAAACAAAAGAGATTTTAGATGTTGTATCAGGTAAATTGTATATAGAGAGTAGGAGTAGTGTTATTAATTTTTTCCTTTCAGATTGGGATGGTCTGATTAAAGGATTTTATGTTAAGAGGAATACGGTATCTGTACTTAGGGGAGAGGTAGAAAAGATAAATGGAGAATTTAGTAGTTTAGCTGAAGCCAAAGCAGCATTAGATAAAGAGAGGGAAGATTTAGATAAACAGAAGGAGGATTTGGATAAATCGTATGCATTATTAGCAGATGAGAAAGCTAAGTTACAGGCGGAGTTGAACAAGCAAAATGCTCAAAAGAAAAATCTTACAGTGCAGATAGGAGGATTAACAAAGGAGATTTCTCAATTACAGCAATTTCTACTCTATGCAAGATCTGGTGGGACAGTTGTAGATACTTCCATGATACCTACAAATGGAAAGGATGTTGCTTCTACTCCTGATTATTTCCGACAGAATGCTCCTCCAGGTTCATTTGCAGTTTTTTCTTTTGGTGCATATACATGGAGAAGAGGTTTAAGTCAGTACGGTGCAGATGTAAGGGCTTTGCTTGGTCAAAATTATCAACAAATTTTATCTGCATATTATTCTGGAAGTGCTATAGGTAACGCAACAATGGGGCAAATTACTGTTCGTTTCTGTGATAGAAGTAGTCAAGCATGTAAACCGTGTAGTGTTTGTTGTAATCCGAGTTTCCAAACTTATGACTTTGAAACTGAATACATGCCTAGGATAGCAGAAATGCCAGATAATTTTGCAATGGAAGCATTAAAAGCACAAGCAGTATCTGCTAGAACATATGCGATATGGAGAACGAACTATGGAACTACATATATAAACAGTGATGAATGTGATCAAGCTTTTAATCCTAATATTGTCATCAAACCTAATTGGCAAGCTGCAATGGCTGCAACTAAAGACCAAGTATTAACTAGGAGAGGGACTGTCTTTGAGACTTCATATGCTGCTGTTCATGGTGGATATTCGTATGATATAGGATGGGATACTATAGATGGTTCTTCATCAATTGCACAGATGTATGAAGCTAAGAGTACAAGGGTGGGATCTTACTGGTTTTACAGACAGTGGTTTAGATATGGATACACAATATCTGGCAATGATTGTGGGCATACAACCCCATGGCTTAATAATGAAGAAATGTCAGATATATTAAATGGTTATCTTCGTCTGAAAGAAGTAGATTCTGATCCTAGGGTTATCGCGATAGATATAAAGGAGTGTTATTCTGGTGATGAAAGATATAAATATGCAAACCCATATTCTCATCAGGAGCTAAGAAATATCGTCCCCAATCCAGTCACTCAGATTTATAGTGTAATTACATACAATAGTGGCTTTACTGACAAGGTATCATTTAACACTAATAGAGGTGTTGTAGAAATGATAGGAAGTGATTTTAAAACAGCTTTTGGTCTGCGAGCTCCTGGATATTTCCGTATTCCTCAGAATGGATTTATTCACATTAACATAGAAAAGAAGTAACCTTGTCCCCTTAACAACAATATGCTATTCTTAAGCATGGAAAGAACTATTGATAGTAAATGTATTCCTCGTAAATTTCGTAAATTAGATAAGACATTTATTAACCATCTAAAGTATAGAAGAGGTGGTTTTTTTGAGCCTTTTCCAAAAAATACCTCTTTTCTAGGTAAAGAGGATAGTGAGAATATTGTTTTAGTACTTAGAAGACATTGGCTATCTCTGATACCAACGATAGTTAGTGTGTTCGTGCTCCTACTTCTTCCATTTATTGTAACCTCTTTAACTCCTTCAGAATCTAGAAACTATGCATTCCTCTTCTCTGTTTTCTTAATTAGTATTCTTCTTTCTATTTCATTATCTCTTTTTGCATATGTTAAATGGTTTTACAATGTAAATATAATTACGGATAAAAGGGTAGTTGATATTGATTTCTACTCACTTTTCTTTCATAAAATGACAGAGGCAAGGTTGGATAAGATAGAGGATATTACATTCAAACAAGTAGGGGTTTTTGCAAATATGCTTGATGTAGGAACAATATATATACAAACAGCAGGGACTAAATCTGAAATAGAGTTTGATGGAATACACAAGCCAAAAGAAGTTCAAGATATTCTTTCAGATTTACTTCAGTCCAAAAAGGAAGGAGCAATTTAATGGAAGAGATTAATGAAATATTAAACAATCTATACACTATACAAATAGGAACTATTGAATTTAACTTAATTCCTCTTCTTAAGATTCCTGTAATTTTGCTTCTGATAGGAAATCTTTTCTCAGCTCTCATTCTCTACCTTAGAGTTAGAATATTAACAGATACTTTTATAATGGAGGGGAACAAGACAATAAAAAGTATTGTTGTATTGTATTTAATAGCAACATTCTTACTTACCTTGTTAGCAATGTTGTTTTTAATTCTTTCTTAAATGTATGGAGATATCTGCCCAACAATATATATCAAATGAAAAAGACCCAAAATCTTTTGTAGTCTCTCATGTAAATCTTTTCTCTACAAGAGACCAAAAATCTAGTAAAGAAGGAGATATCTATATAATTCTGAAAATGTCTTCAGAAAAAGAACTTCCATTAAATAGGCTTTCTAAATTTGTTTTAGATAGCATTACCGATGGATATCTGTATTCTCATGAGAAAACGACAAATGACTCAATGAAGTCTGCCTTAGCAGATGGCTTTAACAAGTTAAGAAGTTTAATTCAGAGTGATAAGGATGTAGCTGGGAATAAGATAGATCTTACGATGTTGGTATGTTTGGTCAAAAAAGAAGGTTTGTATATTGGTTCAATAGGTAATGGAGAAATATATGTTGTAAAGGGAGAAAAAGTAGTAGACATTG
The DNA here is from genome assembly GCA_050950145.1 of Candidatus Dojkabacteria bacterium. Lineage (GTDB taxonomy): Bacteria > Patescibacteriota > Dojkabacteria > SC72 > SC72 > UBA5232. Next base: position 729,348 of record JBMNHB010000001.1, on the reverse strand, counting down.
CTGATATCATGAAAAAGAAGGAAGCAAATACGGCAGGTGTTGTATTAGAGAAGAATGAGGCATTACTTCTCTCAACAGAGGGAATTTTCTCAGAGAATTTAGCAGATATCACAGTTGCATCTGAGGAGGAAAAATTAGAAAGAGAAGTTACAAGAATAGGGGTGAATATGACTGGGAATAATGCTGTAATGTCTTTTATCAACGCAAAGAAACCGCTAGTAAAAGAACATACAGAAGAAATAACTGAAAGTACTCCAACAATTGCTCCTACATTTGTGCCCCCAGAAGACAAGAAGAAGTTAGTGTTGGATCTTAAGAAGATTAGTATAGGGAAGATAAATGTGAAAGATACAACTGAGAAGATTGGAGGTACATTTAAGGGAGCAAAAAGTAGAATTGAAGGGTTTTTGGAGAAGATAAAACCATCAGAGGGAACAAGAGAGAAAATTAAGATTGTATGGAGCAAAATAAAAGGTGTGTTTCAGAAGATATGGGAATATATCAAATCAGTGTTTGTTGCAATATGGAACAAGATTTCTTCACTTCTATCTAGGAAGAGATGGTTTAAGAAAATCATGTCTAAATATTCAGAAATTAGTCTTAGGAAACCAAGACAAGCAGTACAAACGGTTGGTATGAGAGTAGATGATTACAAGGTTAGAGATCTAAGGGGAAGGAGATTCAAGATAGTTTTGGGGATTGTTACAATAGTTGTTTTAATAATTCTTGGTGTTAACTTCTCTATAAAAACAAAGAAAGCAAATGAACTTAGTAAGGAAGTCAATCAGAAATTTACACAGATTCAGCAGTTATTGGATAAGATAGAACAAAATATTGATGGAGACAAGAGTGGTGCTGAGACAGCATATTTTGATGTTGGGAATTTACTAAAGGAGATTCCCGAAGGTCTTAAGGAGAAAGATACAACTAAAGCAAAGGAGTTGAAAGATAGGTATAACAAACTTGGAGATCAGCTCTTTAAAAAGGTAGGATTTTCTTCTGAACTAGGAAATCTTTCTAGCTATTTAAGTCCATCTCTTTCTGCAATTGGAGAGGGTGCAGAGCTTGTAGATATAGATAAGTATATAGATAAGAATAATGTAGAGTATCTTCTGATTACAGATAAAGGTAAAAAAGCTGTTTATAGAATACCTTTAGCTGAAACACCTGCGGTAGAAGTTATTAAAGATGAACAGAAAATACTAAAAGCTCCCATGTATGTTGCTGTTGGAGAAAGAGGAGTTTTTGTATATGACAAAGACACGGGAGTTGTAAAAGCACAGAGGAATGAAGATGATTCTTTAGGAAGTTTCATTACACTTCCAGGACTTTTAGCTAGAGATATTACAGGTATAGATGTTGTAGATATGATTGTCCTAACAGCGAATGATAATGTATATCTTCTTTCTCCTGACCAAAAAGCTATATTAAGATCTACAGCTGTGTATGGTGATAGGTATTCCATGTTGAATAAATATGTTGAAAATCCAGCATTTGAGAATGCTACGGATATACATGGAGATTTTAGTGTGTATGTATTTACTAAAGGAGAAGAAGGAATTCTTAGATATATATGGAGCTCAGTTGAACAGAAACAGGTTCTTTCTGAATTTGGAATAATTGGTCTCTCAGGAGGGGTTGGTAAGATTACAAAAGGATATACATATGCTGATAGTATGGATAGTGGTCTGTATATGTTTGATTCTGAAGGGAAAAGGTTTCTCAGATTTGAAAAACCACAAGAGGGTGGTGCAGATATTAGGCATCCAAATCAATTGTTATTATTAAAACAGTATGAATACAGAGGAGGAGATGAGAATGAATTTAAGAATGTAAAAGATTTTGTTGTAGATCATAAGGAAGAGAATATGTATGTACTTGATGGTAATACGGTATGGAAGATTGCTTTGTAGTATAATACAGCATGAAAATTTCAAACAAGAAAGCTACATTTAATTATGAGATTATAGAGTCTTTTGAGGCTGGTATTGTTTTAACTGGTGCAGAAGTAAAAAGTGTTAAAGATGGTAGGGTTAATCTAACGGATTCTTTTGTAAAGATAATAAGTGGAGATTTATATTTAGTTAATGCAGAGATACCCCAATACAAGTATAATTCTGATGAGTTCTATGATGCTAGGAGATCTAGGAAGCTATTAGTAAAAAAGAAAGAATTAGTACAGATAGATAGTAAGTTAAAAGCAAAGAAACTGGTTTTGATACCTCTTTCAATATACACGAAAGGTAAATTAGTAAAAGTGGAGGTGGCATATGCTAGAGGTAGGAAGAGACATGAGAAAAAACAGAGAGAGAAGGAGAGGGAGCTAGATAGGGAGTTGCTTTACGAGAACAGGAAATATGTGATATAATTAATACTATGAGTACAATAGAGAAATTAATAACACCGACATTAGAAGATGCATTAAAAACTACAGAAACTCCAAAGCAGGAGACTTTTGGTGTTGAGAGACCTGAAGTACAAAAGCCCATATCAGCTCCTGTTACTGAAAATACTGATTTGCCAGTATCAACTCCAGTTAAAGATCCCAATCCTTCTGTTGTTGATAATGAAACAGAGTGGACAGGATATGGATATGAACCACAAGCTGTAGATACAGATGGTAATACTACTTCAGGTGATACTACTTCAGGTGATACTGCTTCAAAGATAGTTGTAGATAAGAGAAATGGTGTAGGTGTAACTGTTGACTAGTTTTTGATATATCCCTCTCTCTGTGATATTCTTTAGGTATAATATATACTGTCCTTACAATGTATTCTAAAGATATTTATGCACAAGTTTTTGGTCCAACAATAGAACAACCTAAAAAGGAATCTACTGTGCGATATCCAGATAATTCGTATGATAGTTTTAAAGTACCTTGGGGTTGGGTATCTTTCTTTGTTGTAATAATAGCTCTTGCTGTATTAGGTTTCTTTTACATAAAGAAGAGGCTTAAAAAGAAAGATAGGAATGAGAAAGCAGGAGATGGAATATTAATGGAGGTAAGAGTACCTAGAGAGAATGAAGTTGAAATAGGGGCAGCAGAACAGATGTTTGCTAACTTGTACGGTATTGGTGGTAAGGCAGATGGGATAGGGGAGAAGTTTAGTGTTAGTAATAGTGTAAGTTTTGAAATGGTAGGGCTACCTGGTGAGATTAGATTCTTTGTACACTGTCCAAGAAAGTTTGCAGACTTAGTAGAAAAACAAATACTTGGTTCATACCAAGATGCAGATGTTGCAGTTGTTGATGAATACAATATCTTTGCACCAAATACAGAGATTGCATATGCAAGACTTATCCTTGATGAAGATCCCTATCTTCCAATCAGGACAGCAGAAGGTTTTACTGGAGATCCTTTAGCAAATGTCCTTAGTACATTGAGTAAGATGTCTGAGAATGAGGGTGCAATTGTTCAGTTAGCTGTTGCACCTACAGATAATACCTGGCAGAAGGGTGGGAGTAGTTTTGTTCAGAATGTTGAAAAGAATAATTCAGATCCAGAAAAGAAAAAGATAAATGTACCTCAAGAGAAACTTCAGGCAATAACCAAAAAGATTTCTAAACCTGGGTTAATGGCTGAGATTAGAATTATTACTAGTGCTCCTAGTAAGGAGATAGCGAAGATGCATTTAGAAAATATTCTTGCTGCTTTTGATCAGTATAACAATCCTGGAATAAACAAGTTGAAAAAGAAAAAGATGAAGGATAGAGAGCAGAAGAGTTTCCTTTATGATGTCATCTATAGAAGAACTCCAGAGAATGAGAAGAGTATTTTAAATATTGAAGAGTTAGCAGGGTTGTATCATTTCCCAAATAAGGAGATAACGACACCTAATATTGTATGGCTTCTATCTAAGGAATTACCTGCAGGTAACGAGATTAGTTCGGATATTAACTCTAGAGATACTATTTGGGTGGGTAATAACTATTTCAGAGGTAAAAGGAAGATGATATGTTTTCAGAGGGATGATAGGAGAAGGCACTCATATATACTCGGACAAACAGGTACTGGTAAATCTTGGTTGATGGTAAGGATGATGATTCAGGATATATATAATGGTGATGGTTGTTGCTTTATAGACCCTCATGGTTCTGCTGCAGAGATGCTTTTGGAGAGAATTCCACCCGAGAGAGCAGAAGATGTTATCTACTTTAATGCTGGTGATTTTGACAGGCCGTTTGGTTTAAATATCATGGAATATTACAATGAACAGCATAAGCACCAAATTGTTAATAGCTTTATAGCACTACTCATAAGATTGTTTGACCCAAACAATCAAGGTTATGCTGGTCCAGCTTTCCAACAGGCAGTAAGAAACTCTATGTTAACAGCTATGTCTAAGCCAGATTCTACATTGATAGAGGTTGTTAGAATCCTACAAGATGAGGAGTGGGTAATGGACTACTGGTTACCATTAGTTAAAGATGAATTAGTTTTAAGATATTGGACAGATCAGGTTGCTAAGACAGATAAAAAGACAAAGGCGGAGTCACTTACATATTTCATCTCTAAGTTTGATAAGTTTACAACAAACTTAGCAATTAGAAATATTATTGGTCAATCTCAATCATCTTTTGATTTTAGACAGATTATGGATGAAGGGAAAATATTAATTGTGAATCTTTCTAAGGGATTGATAGGGGATGAGAATATGTCTTTCTTAGGTCTTTTGGTAGTACAGAAGTTACTTGCTGCAGCTTTAAGTAGGGAAAATATTCCGGAAGAGCAGAGGAAGGACTTCTTCTTTTATGCTGATGAGTTTCAGAATTTTGCAACGGAGGAGTTTAATTCAATTCTCTCTGAGGCTAGGAAGTACAGATTAAACTTAACTCTTGCACATCAATATATTGGACAGTTACCAGAGGATATTAAGAATGCTGTATTTGGTAATGTTGGTTCACTCTTTATCACAAGATGTAGTCCCGAGGATGCTCAGTTTTTGGAAACACCTTTTGAGGGGTATGTTTCTGCAGGAGATATTGTTAATCAGTCAATGGGACATTGGTATACGAAGTTACTAAATAATGGATCGTATCCAGCACCATTCTCATTAGATAGTGCATATGGACCAAATTATCCAGATTCAGGTTTTGATATTCCGATTAACAAGGAAGTTTCCGGTATTATTAAAGAGATGTCTAGAAGGAAATATGGTAGAGATGTTAATGTTGTAGCTGATGATATTAGGACTAGAGCACAGTTGGAAAAGGAAGAGGAACCTCCACAACAACCTATGCCAGGTTTTCCTCCAATGTTTTAGGTCTTCTAAAATTCTTTAAGTTTTGGTAGAATGTCTTCATTAATGGGAATATAGCTCAGGAGGTCAGAGCACGGTTCTTATAAAGCCGAAGTCGGTGGTTCGAGTCCACCTATTCCCACCATTCTCAAATATTATTGATATATTACTAATTCTATAATGTTTGTGAGTAATTAAAGCTCTTTTAGGGTTCTCTCTTCTTTACCTACTGGTTTAAGTATATTTAAATACTTCTCTGTAGTAGATAGTCTCTTGTGTCCAACAAGTTTAGAGACAGTAGGTAATCCAACACCATTTGCTAAGTGGTGTGCAATGAATGTATTTCTAAGATCATTTACTTTTGCATTCTTAATACCAGCTTTTTCAAATGATTTATCTATTGCTGTTCTAATATTTCTAACAAGTAATGGTCTCCCATTCTTTGTTACAAATACTGTATCATCCTCTGTTTCTGGTCTAACTGCTAAATAATCATCAAGAGCCTTCTTCGCTGATTTATTTAAAGGAACTTTTCTTGATGGATGACTACCAGCTGCTTTAATGTAAAGAAAATCAATCTTTCCGTCCTTGGATTTTCTGATATCCTCAAGTGAAAGTCCTGCTAATTCACCAATTCTAATACCTGTTTGGAGTAGGAGTTCAACGATAGAGTAGAGACGAATATCAACTCTACTAACATCTCTTAATGCTCTGTATTCCATCTCTGAGAGTACTCTAGGAGGTTTTAATTCAAATCTAGGATGTGCTAATTTCTCAGAAACATTATCTGAAATGTAGTTATTATCTAAAAGATATCTAAAGAATGTTCTTGTACTGTTAATTTTTCTAGAGACACTTTTTGGAGTGTAGTTGTTGTCCTGTAGGTTTTGCCTATATCCTTCTAAATCTTCAATTGTAACTTTGTCTAAAGAGTTGATACCCATCTTAGAAAAGTAATTTAGAAGTTGCTCAATATCTTTGGCATATGCTATAACTGTAGACTCAGAACGGTTTTTCGCTGTGAGGTCTTGTGTGAATAGCTCTGCTTTTTCTTTAAAATTAACATTGTTTATTCCACTCACTACTACAATTTACTCAATTTAAGAGGCATTTGTTTGATATAGGGTAATTATATCATCCTTACTAAGAGAGGGCAATAGTAATTGTATATAGGTTGTGTTTTGTAGGAAACTGGTCTCTTACTCCTCTTTGTTGTATATTCTATTACAATGGACAGAGTTATATACAACAGTAAAAAAGAATTTATCTCAGATAGAGAGAAACCAAAGCAAGGAACTCTTAATACCTTTTTAGGAAATACTTTTGTTAAAGTAGGGTTGATAGGAATATCAATTTTTCTTCTTTACAGTGTGTATAATTCTATTGTAATTACAGGACAGAAAATTGAAATATCTAAAAGGGCAAGAGAGGAGGTTGATAATCTTAGATTAGAAAATCTTAAACTTGCTTTGGCATTGGAGTCTATGCAGACAGATGAATATTTAGAGATACAGGCTAGAGATAGGTTGAATTTTACGGGTAGTAGTGAGTTTCTTTTTGTTATACCAGAACCTGTCTTAGAATCAGCAAAAGAAAGGGTAGATACATATCTTTATGGTTCAGAAGAGGTGGAATCTGCTCCTACATATATACAGTGGTTTGAGTTTGTAAAGAGTGGTATTTGAAAATATTGATAAATAGGGATATAATGCTTCATAGCTAACGCGGGGTAGAGCAGTGGAAGCTCGTTAGGCTCATAACCTAAAGGTCGCTGGTTCGAATCCAGCCCCCGCAACCATATTTCTACTTAATCTCCAGTATTTCTTTTATTTCTCCCTCTATCTCTTTGTTAAACCCAGAGAATGCTCTGTCTCCAATGAAGATAATAGGATAGTATCCGTATGAGTCGGAAAGACCTTCACTCTTTCCTTTTTTGTAGGAATTGAGTTGTGAGATGAAATCAGTATCTGTTGTTTTATGCTCTTCGTATTCAATATCATATTCTTTGAAAAATGCTAGTAAGTCTAAGCACATATTTCCACTTCCGTTGTGAAATACTACAACTCTGTTACTTTTCTCCTTGGGCACATATGTACTATCTTCATTTAAATCTTCTACCTTGCATGGATTCATTACATTCGCTTCATCTTGAAATTCAAGTTTAGGTCTAATTTTCTCTGGAGTGTATGGAGCATTCTTGTTTACTGGAATCTGCCATGTAGGCATTGTTTTGTCTACGGTTCCTAAAGTATCTAAATCTACCCATTCAACACCGTAGTTATCCCACAATCTATGCCACATATCGTTCCATCTCTCCTTAAATCCACCAATATATGTATGTGATGTTGCCATAATCTTCTCATTCTGAATTGCTCTCTTAAATTGTTCTTCCATATCCTCTGGTTCTCCAGCTCTTTCATAGAAACTGTAATCACAGAAACTACCATATTTAAATTCTGGAACATCAATATTTGAAACAGAGATAATCTTTACATTGTACTCTTCTGGTTTGTAGATAGTGGTTGCCAACTCTGTAGTACCTCTTGCTGTAATATATTCAATGCCTAACTCATCAGCCACCTTGAGTGTTGTTTCATCAGATGCCATATATCTTGAACTAATAGCTCTTGGAGTAACACCTAAGTATTCTTTAGAATTCTCTAACATTTCTTTAATAATAGTGTATTGTTTTTCGTAAGGCATACCCCAGAATGGTTCTGGGTCGTATGAAGGACAGAGTTCTACTACTCCTGTTTTAAGAATTTCTTTCAATTCTTCTGCATTTTTCTTTATGAAATCAGCATTTACCATTAACAATCCTTTAATATCCCTCTCCCTCATATCATTTACCATATTTGCTAATCCATCTGTGTTGTTAAATTCAATTAACAACATCATTCCTTTTGGTTTGACTTTTTCAGAACCTTTATTTTCACACATATATCTAGATCCAAAGAATATTCCAATAGCTAGAAGAACTAATGAACCTAGAACTAGGAAAAAATATTTAATTGGTTTGTTTTCCATATATCTATTCAATTAAATTATCTCTTCCTATTTATCACTCAAATACATAGATATGTCAAGGAAAAGGATTGTATATCTTTTGTCGAAAAATATTAGACTCTTGTTTTTGCTTTAGTTACTAGAATGGTTGTAAAAATTTTTCATCCTGTTAGCATATATATATGGTTCATAGTTAACTTAATTTTCATAATTTTTAATGAAAATATTGATAATTTATGATTCGGTTTATGGTAATACAGAGAAAATAGCTCAGATGATTGAGGAGGTGTTGGGAAAAAAGAATGAGGTAGTGATGAAGAGAGTTACAGATGCAAAATTGAAAGATTTCCAAAAAAGTAATCTTGTAATTATTGGTTGTCCTACACATGGAGGAAGATCATCAAAAGCAGTGCAAGTATTGTTAAATATGTTACCTAAAGAATCATTGAAGAATACAAAGGTTGCAGTTTTTGACACTAGTGTGACTACATACAAACAGAATATCTTTATGAAAGGAATTATTAAGTTTTTTGGATATTCTGCACCTAGAACAGCCGATATTTTGAAGAAAAAAGGAGCGGAGATTGTTTCTGTACAGACATTCTTTGTAATGGGGGTGAAAGGTCCTATAAAGGATGATGAGTTGGAAAGAGTTAAGAATTGGAGTAAGAGTTTAATTAAGTAATGTTTTTATGATAACTGTAACAGGGTATGTAAATCCGGATATTGATTGTGTAGCATGTGCTATTGGATATGCAGAGTTACTTAATATGCAAGGTAAAGAAGCGAGAGCTGTTTATGCTGGAGATATCGGTGAGGAAACGGAGTTTGTTAAGAGATATTTAGGAGGTTTGAATATTGATTTAGTACAAGATGGATATGGTGATGGAGATATTGTTTTAGTAGATGTTTCTGATCCTAAAGGGATAGATGAGTTAATAGATATTGATAAAGTGATTGAGGTGATTGATCATAGAAAGTTATCATATATCCAAAGTTTTCCTAATGCTGAACTTCATATTGATCTAGTAGGGTCTTGTGCTACGCTAATAGCTGAGAAGTTTCAAGAAGCAGGTGTTCTTCCATCTAGAAATACTGCTGTTCTTCTTTACTCAGCAATTGTTTCTAATACTGTTAATTTCACAAACAATGTGACTACTCAGAGGGATAGAGATATGGGTGATTGGTTAAAGGAAATAGGGAGCATTGAGAGTGGATATGTGGATAGAATGTTTGAGTACAAATCAAATATTAGTAAGGATAATCTAGAAGAGATAATGAGAGAGGAGTTTAAGTTTTATGAGGTTAAGGGGGATAGAGTAGGTGTTGTTCAGCTTGAGTTATCAGATGCTATTAGAAGAGTAAAAGAGTTGGATAATGAAATTAGAAGGATTTTGGGTGAGATAAAGGATGAGAATAGTTTGGACTATCTTCTTCTCTCTGTAGTAGATGTAATTGATAGTTTTAATTACTTTTTAACAATAGATTCTGATTCTACAGAATTATTTTCTAATATTTTTAATCTTTCTGATATGGATAAAGGGGTTAGGTATAATGGTATTTTAATGAGGAAGGAGATATTTCCTAAGGTTGTAGAGTTTTTAGAGAGGTGATAGAATTTCACTGTTTAGTTAAGTAAATATTCATATGCCAATAACAACACAACCTGTAAAAGGTATGTACTTACTTGAAGAAGGTAGAGTTTTCATAGTTCAAGATAGACAACTAAAGACTCAAGGTAGACAAGGTGGTCTAATCATTCTTAAGATGAAAGCTTTAGATAATGGACAGATTGTAAACAAAACAATCAAAGCTGGAGCTAAGGTTGAATATGTTGAACCAGAAACAAAAGAAGTACAGTTCTTGTACTCTGATGATGAAGGTTCTTACTTTATGGAATCTGAAACATATGAGACAGTTATGATACCCTCTGGGGTAATTGGCGAGTATGTTAAATTTCTTAAAGAGGGAGAATCGGTATTAGTTATGGTTCATGAAGGAAAGATCCTTACAGTAAAAGAACATCCATCTGTAAACCTAACAGTGACAGAAGCAAGTGATGCTGTAAGAGGAAATACATCTAGCTCTGCAACAAAGGAAGTAACATTAGAAACAGGATACAAGGTTCGTGTACCTCTTTTCATTAAAGTAGGGGATATTGTAAGAATTAATACAGAAACGGGAGAATATTCAGGTAAGGCATAGTAAACACTATGAGCTTGTGTGCTCGTGTTTTTGTTTGTATAATCCACCATGTTGAAAACAATTGAGAAACTAGAACAAGATAGTATTAACGAGCTTTGGTTTTTAGATGATTTAAAATATAATCTCTGTATCCATCTTTCATGTTTGAGCTCTTCAAAGAATGAGTCTTTTGGTTCTATAGCAGTTCAAAAGATAGGTGATAGTGAAAGAATAATTGGTGTGGGGTGGAATATGTATCTTGGTGGAATAACAAATATGCCAAGGCAAGGCTACTGCAATCACTCAGAATATCAATCATTGATACTTGCACAAGTCTTAGGGTACGATGTGTCAAATTCAGACATTCCAATAGAAATATATTCTGCAGGTAGATTAATTAAATCAAATCTTCTTTTCCTTCATCATCCAAAACAGCCATTCAGTTGTACTAAATGCACTACCTCGATAGAAAAGATAAATAAAAACATACGTATTGTTACCCCTTCAGAAGGGTGTGGTTGGTTAAGTACACCTCTTTTTCAAGCTCATGATAGTGCAAAGGAGTTCAAAAAGAATGGAGTAAAGAGAGATATGAGTATGAACTCTTGTGTACCAATATCTACTTTGAATATTTCTAAGATGCAAGAAAAAATGGATGAGCTAGTGAGGAATATAGAAGATAGTGCTATTGTGATTGATGAAGTAGTGAAAGATATGATTTTTAATCAATATGAATCATTGTTAACCCTTTCAACTCAAGAGAGAAGGGCATATATTGAGAACATATTTGGTTCTCTCCTTTAGACTTTAGAAATGGTCTTTGATATAATTATTCCTGCTTGGTGGGATAGCTCAGTAGGTTAGAGCATGGGATTCATAAACCCAAGGTCGGTGGTTCGATTCCACTTCCCACCACCAGTAGTTTTTGCATAAAAGACTTTAGTTTAGATTTTACTCAAATATTTCATGGAAGATAAAAGGAAAAAAGAAACAAATAAGAAGAAAGATAATGTATATGTAGTGGATATTAGGAAGATGCCTACAGGTAAAAGGATGAAAGTACCTACTATTGGGACTATACTTGTAATTACTTTACTACTTTCTACTGTTGTTTTTATGTACAAGGTTTTTTCTTACAAGGGAGAAGAGGTATCTGTAAGTAGTGTAGTTGCGGATATTTCAGAGAAGAAGTATGACAAGATAATTCTTAAAGATGATATGGTTATTTTAGAAATGAAAGGTGAGGTTTCAGGTAAACCAGTAGTAAAAAAGAAGTTTGCAATGCTTCCTTCTAAAATGGATTTTTATCAGGTACTTTCAGATGCAGAGATTGATATTAAAGAATTAGGTGATGACTTCTATGAACCTGCTTTAGGAGTTACTTTTGGGGATATAATTACACTTCTTTTTTTAGGTGCTGCTGTAGTATTTGCATATGTGATGATTAAGAATATGCAAGCATCTGGTGGTAAGATTATGGATTTTGGAGAAAGTAAAGCTAGGATGTTGTTTGGTAAGAAGACAGGAACTTCTTTTGATGATGTTGCAGGAGTTGATGATTCAAAAGAGGAATTAACAGAGATAGTAGATTTTCTTAAAAATCCTAAGAAGTATAGAGATTTAGGTGCAAGAATTCCTAAAGGTGTACTTTTGGCAGGAGCGCCAGGTACGGGTAAAACTCTTTTGGCCAAAGCTATTGCAGGAGAGGCAGGTGTACCATTCTTCCATACTTCGGGTTCTGAGTTTGAAGAGATGTTGGTAGGTGCTGGTGCATCAAGGGTTAGAGATTTGTTTAAGAAGGCAAGAAAGGCAGCTCCATGTATTGTTTTTATTGATGAGATTGATGCAGTTGCTAAGAAAAGAGGTACTGTGCTTCACTCTGGTGCTGGAGAGCAGACTTTAAACCAAATTCTTGTTGAGATGGATGGTTTGGAGGATAGGGAGAATGTGATTGTTCTTGCAGCTACAAATAGACCGGATGTCCTTGATCCAGCAATCTTAAGACCTGGTAGGTTTGATAGGACTGTTGTAGTTCATATGCCTGATGCAAAAGGTAGAAGAGAAATACTTGAGGTTCATGCTAAGAACAAAAAATTTGCAAAGGATGTTGATTTAGATACTTTAGCTAAGAAGACAATCGGATATTCCGGTGCAGATTTGGAGAATATTCTTAATGAAGCTGCCATTATGGCAGCACAGGATGGGGATAAGGAGATAGGGCAGGATGATTTAGCTGAAGCATATTTGAAGGTTAAACTTGGTAGGAAGAAGAGTCTGGAAACAGAAGAGGAGGATTTGAAGAAGACAGCATACCATGAGGCTGGTCATGCGATTGTTGCAAAATTTACACCAGATTCTGATCCAGTAGAGCAGGTTTCCATTATCCCAAGAGGTATGACAGGTGGTGTTACTGTGTATCTTCCAGAAAAAGAGAGGAAGACTCTTTACAGGAATCAGATGTTAGCTTGGCTAAGAAGTGGAGTTGGTGGTAGGGCAGCTGAGGAGTTGTTTTTGGATGATATTTCTTCAGGTGCATCTGCAGATATTGAACAGGCTACAGAGGTAGCAAAGGAGATGGTTATGAAATACGGTATGAGTGAGAAATTAGGCATGGTTAAGTATGGTGATATGGATGAGACTTCTCATTTGGGATACAAATATGGTGGTGGTAGGGACTTTAGTGAGGAGACAGCAAAGACGATAGATGAAGAAGTAAAAAGGTTGATTGATGAGGCATATGTGGACGCTAAGAAAGTTCTTACAGAGCAGAGAAAATATGTTGAAAAATTGGTAGATCTTCTTTTAGAAAGAGAGGTTGTTACAAGAGAGGAATTTGAAGAACTATTTACAGGTCAGGCCTAGGTCTGGTCTTTGTTAAAAAATTATTCTAGCTAACCTAAAATATACTCATATCATTAGAGAATAGCATCTTTGTTATCTTCTTCTCTTGATTAAAGCAAAGAGATACTAAATAGTTTGAAGTTGTACCTGTTAAACAATCTCCACCAAAGAATTTCTTAAACTCAGCCTTTGAAGTCTCTTCGGCTTTCTGTTTTTCTATTAATTCAGCTTTCTGTTTCTCTGTTAAAGGGAATGTCCATGGTGTCTTTGCTTTAGCAAAGTAATCAGCTAACTTCAGAGTTGCTTTTACACTATCAAGTGTTTCACTCAATTTTGAAGAGTTATAATACATCATAACATCACCATCCATATATCCAAGAAGTGGTTGTGTATTTAACGTATCTAATATTGCTTTAATGTTCTCAATCTCACCTTCTGTAAATGAAATACTAGGTGCTTTAACTTCTGGTACTTTAGTTTCTTCCTCCTCTGTATCATCAGTTACAACCTCAACATCTTCGTCTTCTTCTACAATCTTCTCTTCCTTCTCACCTTTTGTTATATCAAGAATCATATCTTTCAAAGATTTGTCTTCAGTCTTTAATTCCCGATATACAAAATATCCGAGAACACAAACACCTATTACCAAAACGGCAATTACGGCTTTTAGAACCACTGAAGATTTTCCAGTGTTGTTTTGTTCGTCCATATATTATATTTATTAATTAAAATTAAATAATTATTCTTCTACCACACACTTCTCTCCATCTAATTCGTATCCGGTAGGGCATTCTTTCATCTGTTCCGTTCTCTCTGTCTTTACGCAATTAGTACCCTGAAGTGTATATCCACTATCACATGAATATTTTTTAATCTTCTCTGCTTTTGTATAACAATCTCCCTTGTAGGAGACCATGTTGTCAGGACAGGTATATGTTGTCTCAGAATCAATTCTTGCGTAGTAACATTTACCATCAGCAAGGTACGAGCTTTCAGGATCCTCCCCACAACTCTCTGGTTTTCTGGATTGTGTATAGCAATAGTAAAGTGTCTTTATCTCAACCTGATAGATTGTTCCCATTGGGCATCTTTGAGTTGGTTCTGCTTTCTGTTTGTATAGACCGCATGGACCATCGGGGCCAACCTCTATCATTCCTTCTGGACATACCAAACTACTTGATGCTGGTTTTGTGGCTTTTCTTTCACATACATCTCCTTCAATTTCGTACTCTTCTGGACAATGTACTGTAGGTTCTATCTTTTTCTCCTCCTTAGAGGTTTTCGTTTCTTCTACCTTAGTATCAGCAGTAGTTCGTTTATCTCTGAGTATTAGGAATAGCAGGAGTAAGATTATGACGAGTAGTAGAACAATGATTCCGATCAGAAGTTTTGGTTTTTGGATGAATGGACAGGTCTTTCCTGTTTGTTTGGGGAGAGAAGTTTTCTCTTCTTCTTGGGGGGTTGTTTCTTTTTCCATATAAACATATATAAAAAGTTATATACACACCCTGTTTGTTCTCTAATATACCAATTCTGAAAGTGGAGTACAACAGGCCTGACCTAGGCCTGGCCTTCGTTAATAACTTTTTAAGAGCCCAAAATCTTTACTTCTGATATGCCTTTTTGGATGTGCACGTCCCTGTGTCTGTACTTGTAATTCGTACATACTACCGATGCCGAGGGTCGGGGAGCCTTTTGTGGAGAGTATAATCCTTGAGATTAAAATTTTCTTAACTGGGGGCAGACCTAGGCCAGACCTTTTGTGTTAGAATATGGTATGAATTTAGTAAAAAATGGTAGGGATAGGTTTTTGGCCATAGATGCGAATGCTATCATACACAGAGCTTTTCATGCATATCCTTCTGCACTTCAGACTGAGGATGGAATACAGGTGAATGCTGCATACGGTTTTACAGTGATGTTCTTAGAAGCCTTAGATCTCTTTGAACCAGAATATGTCCTCTGTTCTTTTGATACTGCAAAACCAACATTCAGACATGTAGAATTTCAGGATTACAAAGCAACTAGAAAAGCTGTTGATCAATCTCTAATTGATCAATTTCCCATAGTAGAAGAGATACTCTCAGCTTTCAATGTCCCAATTGTAAAAAAAGATGGATTTGAAGCAGATGACATATTAGGAACAATTGCAAAATATGTAAAAGATGGAAAATGGAGTAATGAAAATGTTGAACTTTACATACTAAGTGGAGATAGGGACTTACTCCAATTAATTACAGAAAATGTAAAAGTCGCTTTACCACAAGGGAATTTCAAGAATCTTGTGGCATATGACAGGATTGAAACAAAGAAAAAGTTTGGTTTGTATCCAGAGCAGATAGTGGATTACAAGGGTATGGCAGGTGATGCGTCAGATAATATTCCAGGAGTAAAAGGGGTTGGGAGTAAGACAGCTATAGAGTTGTTAGATAGGTATGGAAGTCTAAATAAAATATATGAGAATTTAGCAGAGGTAAAGCCTAGGTATGCTAATCTTCTCAGAGAGGGTATAGAGCAGGCAGAAATGAGCAGGAAGTTAGCTACAATTGAGCAAAATGTAGATATTGATGTGAAGTTAGAAGGGTGTTTGTTAAGAGATTTTAATAAGTCGGAGGTTTTAGAGGTATTTCATAAATATGCCTTTAGATCATTGATAAAGAAGATTGACAAATTAAAAGAAGAAGAGAGGGCAGCAGTAAGTACACAATTAGATATATTTTCTTCAAGTCCTGTAGAGGTAAAATGGACTCCGAAAGAAGATGTGAAAGATATCTGCAAAGATGCTGAAAAGTTGTTAATTGCATATATCAAAGAGAATGAATCTGCTGTAGGTAAAGAGTTCTTTCTGTTAAGAAAACAGATAAGTGTGTCTAAATATGAGGATTTTCTCTTAGAGAATATTGATGATGTGATTAAGTCTGATTGTGAAAAAGTTTTTTACAATCTAGAGGGAGTAACAGAAGATATTGGTATTCCAAATGGAAAACTTTTTGATATTGGTATATTTGGTCATTTAATTAACTCAGAGAAAAGAAGTTATTTACTTAAAGATTTAGCTTTTGATTACTCCTCACATGTCCTTGAAGAGAAGATTCATCCATCACATATGACTAAGGTATTAGATGCAATACAAGAGATTCAGGAGAGTGAGATAAAGAAGGCAAATGGTATTGAGTTGTATGAATATACCAGGAGAAGTTTAGAGGACTTTTTAGACATTAGAGAGAATTATTTTGAACAGAGTAATCAGAAAATTGAGATACCGATATGTAAGATTCTTTCTAAAATGGAGAAACGAGGGATATTGGTAGATGTTAATTGGTTAGAAAAGTTAGATGGAGAACTTGCTAAAGAGATATTAAAAGTTACACAAGAGATATATGATTCTGTAGGTCATGAATTTAATATTAATTCGCCTAAGCAATTATCCGATCTTCTGTTTAATGAACTAGATTTACCGGATAGGAAGAAAGGTTCTACTAGGGAGTCTGTTTTACTTGAATTGAAAGGTGTTCATCCAGTAATTGAGAAGATTTTAGAATACAGGGAGTTGAGTAAGATACATACTACATATGTAATTCCTTTGTTAGAGATGGGGAGGAATAATTCGGAGAATACTATACATACTGATTTTAAACAGACGGGTACATCTTCAGGGAGACTCTCTTCTGCTAATCCAAATATGCAGAATATACCAGTGCAGGGAGAGTGGGCAGAGAAAATAAGGAAGTCTTTTGTAGCAAGAAAAGGATTTAAGTTACTCGGTATGGACTATTCTCAGATTGAACTTAGGGTGATGGCGGATATGTCTCAAGATAATCTTTTGATAGAGGACTTTCAGAACAATATTGATATTCATAAAGCAACGGCTAGTAGAATTTTAAAGAAGAAAGTAGAGGAAGTTACTAAAGAGGAGAGGAGTTTAGGTAAAACTGTTAACTTTGGAATACTTTTTGGACAGACACCGTTTGGTTTGGCAAATATGTTGGGGATAGATAATGATACTGCAACTGGATATATTCAAAGTTATTTCCAACATTATATTGGGGTAGAGGAGTATATGAGGTCTTTAGAAAGAGAGGCATACAAGAGGGGATATGTTCAGACTATGTTTGGTACTACTAGGTGGATTAGAGGTATTAGGTCTAGGAATATGAGATTAGTAAGGGCAGCACAGAGAGAGGCTATTAATATGCCAATACAGGGAGGTGAGGCAGATATTATGAAGTTAGCGATGATTAAGTTGGATGAGGAGATAGAGAAGAACTTTAAGGATGAGGTATATATTATTCTTCAGATACATGATGAATTGATATTTGAAGTAAAGGAAGGAAGATTGAAAGAATTTGAGAAGAAAGCAAAAAAAATTATGGGAGATGTAGTGTCTTTGGTAGTACATTTAGATGTTAGTTCTGCTAGTGGAGATAATATGGCAGAGTTAAAAGATTGATATATCAAGCAATCTTTAGTATAATCCGAAGTGTTTTAGAATTACGATCATTCAAAATCTAGCAGGAAGGAGGTTTGTTGTGGCTCTTACCAGTAAGGAGAGATATGAAATTCATAAACATTTCAATTTCACCTGCCAAAGGTGTGGTAGAAAGGAAGATCCCAACTGGAGGACATTATATGTACACCACAAAAAAAAGGTGGCTAGGGGAGGAAGTGATGATTTATCTAATCTTACACTTGTGTGTAAGAGATGTCACATGAAATTTTATCATAAACCTAAGTCTAGGAAAGGAAGGCAAGGGAGAACAAAAAAGAAATATCTTAGTAAGTGGTGGTTAGGAAAGAAAAATTGCTAGATGAAAGGGAGATATCCTTACATATCTACAATATAAAGTTGTTGTATAAGATATCTCCCTTTACTACTTTCTTGAAGTTTTTTATATGTTTTCATAGAAAATATTATGAGACAGATTTTCTAATTTCTCTTAAACCAATACTACTTAATCTATACACCTTATCACAAACCTCTTTTAGAAACTTTCTATCATGAGAAACTGATATTATTGAACCTTTGAAGTTTCTGAACATTTCTCTAATAACAGGATTAGACAAAGCACTTATATTTCTTGTAGGTTCATCCAATACCAATACATTATTTCCTTCTAACATCATCTTAAGAAGTATAACTTTAGCTTTCTGTCCTAGACTTAAATCTTTAACAAATCCCCTCATCTCTTTCCAAGTTAACTTAATACTTCCAATATATGCCCTCATTAAGTCCTCATCTAAATCTTCCAATTCTTTAGTTATATAATCAAAAACCTTCATATCATCATCTAGTACCTCATTGTAGTTCTGTGGCATATATCCAACTTTTAACCCTTCTTTCTTATCTAATGCATGTAGAATTTCTTTAAGAAGAGTTGTTTTACCAGTACCATTTTGACCAATAATGGCAATCTTCTCAGGACCTTTTACAAAGAGTTTAATATCTTTTGCTAATACTTTATTTCCAACCTTTAATTCTTTTATATTTAGATTCAAAACAGTTTTTCCTTTTGGTACTACAGCTCTCTTATCAAACTCCATATATATTGGATCTTCTACCTCAACTCTTTCCGTCTTTCTTTTCTTCTCGGTTTTTCTCTCCTGTACTAAGATGTTTTTCATCTTCTTATTTAAAATCCTCCTTATACTAGAATCCTTTACAACTATCTGCCCTGTCCTGATTTTACTTTTCTGACGACTTAAAATCTGTTTATCTTTAAGATATTCTCGTTTTTCCATACTATACATCTGTTCTTGTTTCTCTAAAGCTTTTCTTCTGTTGGTTACATATTCCTCATACCCAACATTTGCAATTGTTTGTCTTGAGGTATTAGTACCTTTTAGGTGTTCTAAATGTAAAATTCTGTTTGCAGCCTTTTCAAGAAGGGTTTCATCGTGTGAGACGAAGATAATTGGAGTTTTTGGGGTTAATATGAAGTTTTCAAGCCATTCTAGAGTAGGGATATCTAAATCATTTGTTGGTTCATCAAGTAGAAGAATATCAGGGTCTTTGGTAAGTATTTTAGCAATTTGAATCTTTACTTTCTCTCCTCCACTTAGATTTTTAATTAGTTGCTCACTATCTAGTATAGAGGGGTTTATCCCTATTTTAGAAAGCTTCTTTAGTATTCTGTTGATATCTTCAAGTTTTGTATAGTCTGTATCACTATCTGCCTGTTCTTTTAGGAAGTATTCACCTACTTTTTGATTATTCCAACTACTATCTAATGATTGTTCTAAGTATCCAATTGTTAGACCTTTTTTCTGTATTTCTCCGTAAATCTTACAATATTCCTCTACATCTTTTTTGTTGTATATTGTTTTTAAGAGGGTACTTTTACCGTTTCCTTCTTCTCCTATAACTGCTAGTTTATCACCATTGTTAAGATGAAGGTTGAGATTTTCAACAATCTTCTTACCTACCTCCGTCTCTATTGTTAACCCCTTTATCCTAAGCATATTGATTACCCACATTCTATCATATGATATACTTAATATATGGAAGAAAATGAAAAAGATGTATCTGTATGGTCTGTTTTTTTTACTGTTCTAGGTTTCCTTTTTGGAGCCTTCCTTGTATTCAAAGCCATTAATGAAAAAGGGGAATTAAAGGAAAAGAAGAAAGAAGAAAAAGGTGAAATTACACCCAAAGCAGTTAGTGATGAAGTAAAGAAAATTGAAAAGATAGAGAAGAAGGTATATCCAATTAATGAAAGACAGTACAGGATATTAGCAATGATGAAAGAGAAGGGGAGGATGGAACCATCTGAGATCTATGCACTTGAACCGAATGTGTCTACTAGAACATTAAGAAGAGATATGGATGTATTAGTAAAACAAGGTGTAGTTAAACAAGAAGGTAGTACAAAATCAACTAAATACAGATATATTGGATAGTATGAAGTTCCACGAAGTAGCAAACATATTTGAACAGATAGAGCAAAGAAGCTCTAGGAATGAAGTTACACAAATACTAGCTGATTTTTACAAAAAACTTACTAAGGAAGAAGGAGAGATTCTTTCATACATGGTTCTTGGTAGAGTTGCACCATTCTTTCTAAATAGTGAATTTAACTATTCTGAAAAAAGCTTACTCTCTCTACTTGAGAACTATTCAAAGATGAAAGGTTTAGATGTTGATATTAAAGCTGAAAGGGATAGTTTGGGAGATATTGGAGATACGGTTAAACTGTTCTCAGAAAAAGCCAAATTTAACTCTTTTGGTAAAGAACTTGAAGAAATATATGATACCCTTTGGGGTATAGTTAATATACAGGGAAGTGGTGCTATGGATAAGAAAAACAGTATTGTTTTAGATACATTACAACAGCTTTCTCCTTTGGAAGCTAAATATTTTGTAAGGATAATATGTGGACAGTTAAGGTTTGGTATTAGTTTTAAGACATTACTAGATGTTTTCTCCTTCATAATTGCTGGTGATAAAAGTGTAAGAGATGAGTTAGATAGAGCATACGGTGTATCTGCAGATATTGGATATATTTACTCTCAGATTGCAGGAAAAGATAGTTTTGGTGCTGTTGATAGTCTTAAAGCAGTAGATATTCAACCAGGGATACCAGTATTACCTAGATTAGTAGAAAGGGTAGGTGCATTTGAAGAAACATTTGACAGAACAGGTGTTCCTGCATTAGTGCAACCTAAATTTGATGGTCTAAGATGTCAGATTCATAAATATAAGGTAGAAGATTTTGAGCATAGGGAATATATTTGGAAGAAATATATATCAAAGAAAGAAGTTAACCTCTTTGATATGGCTAGTAGTGATACAGAGATTAAGCTTTTTACTAGGAATTTAGAAGATGTAACAGAGATGTTTCCAGAGGTTGTTGAATCAGCAAGAAGTATTACAGATACCTCCTTTATCCTTGATTCTGAGGTATTGGGATTCAAAGATGGAAAATTTCTTCCATTTCAAGAAACTATGCAGAGAAGAAGGAAGTATGGGGTTAGTGATAGATCTAAAGATATTCCTGTTAGAGCAATGGTTTTTGATGTTTTGTATATAAATGGAAAAGATTTAATAGATAGTGATACCGAAGAGAGGATAGATATTCTTGAGAAGGTTGAAATGAGTGGTAGTTTAGAGAGATGTAAGACTAAAAAAGTAGAAGATTTAGATACTCTAATGAAGACTTTTAATGAGAACGTAGAGAAAGGATATGAAGGAGTTATTGTAAAAATGAGTACAGGAGGATATTTACCAGGTGTAAGGAACTATGATTGGATTAAGTTAAAGAAGAGTATGATGAATACACTTGTGGATACTGTTGATCTTGTATGTGTTGGATACTATTTTGGTTCGGGAAGGAGATCTGATTTTGGAGTAGGGGCAGTTTTAGGAGCATTGTATAACGAGAAGACAGATGGTTATGAGGCAATTTGTAAGGTGGGGACAGGTTTTAGTGATGAGCAATTGAAGAGTATTAAAGAACAGTTTGAGTCTAAGATAGAGGAAGAGCAACCACAGGATGTTCTCTGTCCTGAGAATCTGAAACCTGATGTTTGGGTCTATCCAGAGGTTGTTTTTACTGTTGAAGCCGATGAGATTACAAGGAGATTAGGAGAAGAGGATATTGGAGGAGGTCTTTCACTTAGGTTTCCTAGGTTGATAGAGTGGGATAGAGATAAGAGTGCTAATGATGCTACAAGGGTAAGTGAATTAGAAAAGATGTATTCTATGAGAAGTAGTTAATTTGAGTAATAATATGTATGGAAGATTTTGGTGAGGATGAATATTCTACAACAGAAGAACCTGGAGGGTTAGGATTAGAGGCAGAAGATGTTTTTTACGCACTGGAAGAGTTACCTATTCCAAATGAGGATAAATGGTGTCTTATGAGGGATTTGTCAAATGATTTTGTATTTGGTTTTAATCCTGATGAGCTGTATGAACTGATTGCTCAAACATTTTATTCTTTTGGTTTTGGTAGTGAAGAGATTTCTTCTTTCTTGGAGAATCTACAGTTTCCTAATAGTGGTCAATCTTCAATAGACGAGATAAGAAGTTTTATTAATTAATGGTGCAAAGAAATCTTCGTAAATATTTTAATTAGCAGATATTCATATACCAGGTTTTTTTAAAAAAGGTTTTATCTCCTTACCGTTAGATAAAAACTAAATGTTACCGAATGCAAACCCGTTAGATAAAAATAGTGTTACCTAAGCGAGTTAACTTTCTTAACAATTTATCTCTTTCCTCTAACAATTCTAACCTATTTAATTTAGAATGTTTACTCGCAAGTGACATCTTGAATTGTATATCAATATCCTTCTCTTCCATTACCCTCTGATATGGACTTTTAGGACTATCATATTTCTTCTTAATTACTCTACCTAAGTCATTAAATTCTTTTTCTTTCAATTTCACAGAAGGCACAAAATGATTTTGAAATTGGTCATCAATCTCATATATCCTGTTAAGTAAATCAATATGTTGTAATGTATCATATCTTCGGTATCCCACTAAACCTCTCACTTTGTCTCCATTCTTCTGTTCTGTATGTCCATTATCTTCTTTTTTGTAACTTCTGCTTCTAGTAATGAATATATTGTTTTCTTTAGCCTTAGAAGAGAGCAGAGAGGTTAGTAATGCAGGTTCATTGTCAGAGTGTAATCCTTCAATTGTGTATGGTATTTTCTTTTTGTTCAATTCAAAAGCATTCCCCACAGCTAAGCTATCTTTTCCCAGACAAGCACTTCTCACAATCCATGTGGTTTTAGGGTCTGTAAATACCAATGTTCTAGCAAACTTACCAGTAGCATTTCCTCCATTATGATCAACAAAGTCAACACCAAAGAAGCCCGATTTAATGTTAGTAGAGAAGTAAGTTCTCACAGGTATTTGTTTTTGTAATGCTCTCACACTTCCCGAAGAACTAATACTTCCTCTTTTAGGTTTAGGGAACTTAGCAACAAAGAGTTTAAGTGTACCTAGAGGTATTTTCCTCACCAACTCAATGTCGCTATCTATATATCCTTCTAGTTTGTTTGCTTGTTTTAAATCTTTTAGTGTTTCTTCAATTTGACCATGAAATCTCTCAGCACAGATACAATCATTTGCTTGCCATATCATTTTTACGATGTTTTTAGATTGTGGAGTATATTTCTTTTTCCTTCCACCTCTTCCAGATATGTTTCTCTCTGTAATATTTGGATTGTTCAGAGATCTAATGAGTGA
This sequence comes from Candidatus Dojkabacteria bacterium, assembly GCA_050950145.1. Taxonomy (GTDB): domain Bacteria; phylum Patescibacteriota; class Dojkabacteria; order SC72; family SC72; genus UBA5232. The sequence goes on along the minus strand of JBMNHB010000001.1, from coordinate 705,876 downwards.
CTTCCTAGACCTGTTTGTATCTTTGACTAGCCAGTCTAGTATCTCAGTTTTCTCTTCCCGTTTTTTAGTTTCTAGATATTCTTTTTTTCTTTTGACTACCGCCATTTTAGTAAAAATATTGTCTTGCATACTCTGATGTATTTAGTTTAATTACAGAGTATATTTGGGTAACACTATTTTTATCTAACGGGGTGTTGTTGGGTAACACTAGTTTTTATCTAATGCATCCTTTGTTCATCTTCTATATATTCTATGCTACAATTAATTCCAGGATGAAACCTGGTTTTGACAATGAAAAATATATAAAGATACAGAGTCAAAATATTCTTAAAAGAACTAAGCTTTTTGATAAACTCTATATTGAGATAGGGGGAAAGTTGTTTGATGATACTCATGCATCTAGGGTAATACCTGGGTTTCAACCAGATGTGAAGATAAAGATGTTTAAGAAGCTTAAGAAAGATGTTGAAATAGTTTTTTGTATTAGTGCTCATGATATTGAAAGGAATAAGGTGAGGGCGGAGTATGGGATTACATATGATATGGAGGTAATTAGATTAATAGGTAGTCTTCAGGAGATGGGTTTTGCTATCAACTCTGTTGTGATAACTCTGTACAAGAACCAACCTACAGTAGATAAGTTTATGGCAACTTTGAAAAGGTACAAGATTAAGACATATATTCATAGATATACAAAAGGATATCCTACAGATATTGATACAATTGTAAGTAAAGAAGGGTATGGTGCTAATCCATATATTAAAACTAAGAAGAAGATAATATTGGTAACTGCTCCCGGTCCTGCTTCAGGTAAATTAGCAACCTGTCTCTCCCAGCTTTATCATGAACATAAGAGGAAGGTAAATGCTGGGTATGCAAAGTTTGAAACTATGCCAGTATGGGATCTTCCATTAAAACATCCTTTAAATATGGCATATGAAGCAGCTACGGCAGATTTAGGAGATGTAAATATGATTGATAACTTTCATTTAGAAGTATATGGAATAGGGGCAGTTAGCTACAATAGGGATCTTGAGGTGTTTCCTGTGCTAAAAACAATTTTGCATAGAATAGTAGGGAAGGATATATACAAATCTCCTACAGATATGGGGGTGAATATGATAGGGGAGTGTATTACGGATGATAAGGTGGTACAGGAAGCATCTAAAAAAGAGATAGTGAGAAGATATTTTAATGAGATGTGTAATTACAAGTCAGGAATAGCTGATTATGAAGTCCCTGAAAGAGTAAAGAAGTTAATGAATGAGCTTGGAATAGATGAATACTATCTTGATGTTGTAAAACCTGCTTTAGATAAGTCTAAGAGAGAGAGAAAGCATGTCATTTCTCTAAAATTGCCTAATGGAAAAATTATAACAGGCAAAGAGACAGATTTACTAAGTCCTGCTAGTAGTTTGATTTTGAATGCTATTAAAGAGCTTTCTAATATCCCTGATAATATAAATCTTCTGTCTCCTACTGTACTTAAACCTATGTTGGAGCTTGTTCCGAGGATGGGGGATCATGATCGTTGTTTGGGGCTAGAGGAAGTTTTGATAGCTTTAAGTATTTCTTCTGTTACAAATCCATCTGTAGAGGAGGGGTTGAACAGTATAAAAGAGCTAGCTGGGTGTGATGCTCATGCTACATATATGGTGAGTGATGGAGACCTTAGAATGTTAAAGAGATTAAGGATTAATCTTACTTGTCAGCCAGTATTTTATTCTAATAAGATTTATATCTCCTCATAGTAAGATTAAAAAGTCTCAAAAACAATCTCTTTGGGTTGTAGTGATAAGGGAAAGTACGCAGACCAGGTCTATATGAAAAAGCTTGCATATTTAAAATTGATATGCTATACTTCTGCTCACGAGTTTGGGATATGTGTTAAAAATGTGTATGGAGAAACAGGAATCCTCTTAGAGAACTTCTCTAACGAACCCCCTGAGAAGAAATTACTTAGTGTTATACAATGATGTGTTGTTAGCACCTTAAAAGTTGAAGAGTGACAGGAAGTCTAAAATATTGACTTTCTGTGTGATTGGGTTCACACAATTCATTTAGTCATACGTTTAAAAGTCCAACATTTGTACTAGTTGGCCATATTGTTTTACAGTATGAAGTTAAGTACTATTTTTCAATGAGAGTTTGATCATAGCTCAGGATGAACGTTGGCTGTGTGCCTAAGGTATGCAAGTCGGACGATCCCTTTGAATTACTTGAGACTTCGGTTGATTGTTTTTCTTTCTGGGATAGTGGCAAACGGGTGAGTAACATGTGGATTACCTGCCTTGAAGTCGGGAATAGCTCATCGAAAGATGGGGTAATACTCGATAGTCTTACATTCTTTTAGATTTGTAAGTAAAGTTTTAACGCTTCAAGAGGGGTCCGCATCCTATCAGCTTGTTGGTGAGGTAATAGCTCACCAAGGCTAAGACGGGTAGCTGGCGTGAGAGCGCGGTCAGCCACCATGGAACTGAGACACGGTCCATACTCCTACGGGAGGCAGCAATTAGGAATCTTGCGCAATGGGGGCAACCCTGACGCAGCGACACAGTGTGGAGGAGGAAGGTCTTCGGATTGTAAACTCCTTTTATGAGGGAAGAATAGATGACGGTACCTCATGAATAAGCACCTGCTAACTACGTGCCAGAAGCATCGGTGATGCGTAGGGTGCGAACGTTATCCGGATTTATTGGGTGTATAGAGAAGCGTAGGTGTTTCTGTAAGTCTTTAGTTAAAGACCACGGCTCAACCGTGGAGAAGCTTTGGAAACTACAGAAATAGAGACAGGAATGGGCGAATGGAATTCCCAGTGGAGCGGTGAAATGCGTTGATATTGGGAGGAACATCAGTGGCGAAGGCGATTCGCTGGTCCTTGTCTGACACTAAGGCTCGAAAGCGTGGGGAGCGAAACGGATTAGATACCCGTGTAGTCCACGCTGTAAACTATGGACGCTAGGTGTTCGGTACAACTACTTAATCCTTCGGGATTAAATGGAAGTATTGAGTACTGCAGCTAACGCGTTAAGCGTCCCACCTGGGAAGTACGGCCGCAAGGCTAAAACTCAAATGAATTGGCGGGCACTCGCACAAGCAGAGGAGCGCGTGGTTTAATTCGACGGCAATCGAAGAACCTTACCAGGGTTTGAAATGTATCTGCATGCCCTATGAAAATAGGGAGGCCTTCGAGGGTGATACACAGGTGCTGCATGGCCGTCGTCAGCTCGTGTCGTGAGATGTAGGGTTAAGTCCCGAAACGAGCGCAACCCCTATCCTATGTTACAAGTGTCTTAGGAAACCGCTTCGGTAAAACGAGGAGGAAGGTGGGGATGACGTCTGGTCCGCATAGCCCTTATGTCCTGGGCTACACACACGCTACAATGGCCAATACAATGGGAAGCCAAACCGCAAGGTGGAGCTGATCCTCAAAATTGGTCTCAGTTCGGATTGAGGTCTGAAACTCGACCTCATGAAGGTGGATTTGCTAGTAATCGTGAATCAGCCATGTCACGGTGAATACGTTCTCGAGTGTTGCACACACCGCCCGTCAAGCCATGGAAGTAGGTGATACCTGAAGGTGTTCTGTCTCTTGTAGATGGAATGACGAAGGTAACGCTTATGACTGGGGTTAAGTCGTAACAAGGTAGCCGTAGGGGAATCTGCGGCTGAATTACCTCCTTTCTAAGGAGTAACCAGATCTTCCTGTCACTTTTTAGCTTTTAAGGCTAAGTTCTTTAATTAAAAAATATATATGTACCGAAGAGGGGCGCATAGCTCAGCTGGCTAGAGCGCAGTCCTGATAAGACTGAGGTCCCAAGTTCGATTCTTGGTGCGCCCACCAGAATATGTTCTGGGCCTGTAGTTCAGTTGGCTAGAACGCTTCATTTGCAATGAAGAGGTCAGGAGTTCGACTCTCCTCAGGTCCATATTGTTATCAGAAAAAGAAGAGAAATCTTTAATTTCTGAATCAGGATATCTGTATATATTTTTACTGTTGAGGTAGGTCGTAATGTTTTACAGTAAGAATTACAGTATCCGTAGTTGCACATTTAAAACTGAATAGAAAGTAATTTCAATTAAGCAAATTAAGGGCGTATGGCGAATGCCTTGGCACAAAAGATCGATGAAGGACGTAGTAGATTGCGATAAGCTTTGGGTAGCTGTCAAACGAGCTTTGATCCGAAGATTTCCGAATGGAGTAATCCAACTGGGGTTATGCCTAGTTACCTTGCAGTGAATACATAGCTGTATAGGAGACAACGCAGGGAAGTGAAACCTCTCAGTACCTGCAGGAAAAGAGAACATATGTTTATTCCCCTAGTAGTGGCGAGCGAAAAGGGAAGAGCCTAAACTTATACCGTGTAAGAGGGATAGAAATTGCAATCCGCGTTGCGGAGCGTGAAGACTTGAACTCGTAGGTTGCTACTCGTGCGGTGTAAGCGTTGTAAGAGTTAATAGAAGTGGTAGCAAGCACTTCAAGGAGTTACAAAATTCCATTTTAGTAGAATATATCTGGAAAGATATGCCATAGAGAGTGACAGCCTCGTATATAAAAATGTGGAATCTCCTTTTTAATTTCTTAAGTACTACGAGACACGTGAGATCTTGTAGGAATCAGCCGATACCACTCGGCAAGGCTAAATATCTTTTGTGACCGATAGTGAATTAGTATAGAGAGGGAAAGGTGAAAAGTACCCCTGTTAGGGGAGTGAAATAGCAACTGAAACCATATGCTTACAAACAGTCGTAGCCGGTATATCCGGTAGCGGCGTGCCTATTGAAGAATGACCCAGTGAGTTCGTTGTGTGTGGCAAGGTTAACCATGTTTATTGGGGAGCCGAAGCGAAAGCGAGTCTGAATAGGGCGATTTGAGTCACATGCACGAGACCCGAAACCAGGTGATCCAGCCATGAGCAGGGTGAAATCATGAGAAATCATGACGGAGGCCCGAACTTTTTAATGTTACAAAATTATGAGATGACTTGTGGCTAGCGGTAACATGCCAAACGAACCTGGTAATAGCTGGTTCTCCCCGAAATAGCTTTAGGGCTAGCGTTGTAATTTAAGATATGGGGGTAGAGCACTGATTGGATTTGGGGCCCGAAAGGGTACCCATTCCAGTTAAACTCCGAATACCGTATTGTACATTACAGCAGTTAGAGTCAGGGATCTAAGTTCCTGTGCTCGAGAGGGAAACAGCCCAGATCGTCAGATAAGGACCCCAAATTTTACCTTAGTGGGAAAGGAAGTGAAATTTCTCAGACAGTTAGGAGGTTGGCTTAGAGGCAGCCATCCTTTAAAAAATGCGTAAAAGCTTACTAATCAAGAGATTTTGCACTTAAAGTTAACGGGGCTGAAGGTAAATTCCGAAGCTGCGAATTTATACATACTACGATATGTATGGGTGGTAGGGGAGCGTTCTATACATGACCGACTTAGCAGTCGGTAATTAGCTGTGAAGGTGGCCCGTAAGGAGCTGCTGGAGCGTATAGAAGTGAGAATGCTGGGATGAGTAACGTAAAGCAGGTGAAAACCCTGCTCGCTGAATGTCTAAGGTTTCCATGGCTATGTCAGTCAACCATGGGTTAGTCGGTCCTAAGTTGAGGCTGAAAAGCGTAGGCGATGGCTAACAGGTTAATATTCCTGTACTACTAACATTTGAAATGGAGTGTGAGGATTGAAGATGCAGGCCCCTTATCGGTTTGGGGTGTAAGCAACAAGAGAGCTCTTTTAGGAAAATCCGGAAGAGTGTTTCCACTTCGGTGGATGGACGCGAGTTGTAATACAAAGGTGACCTTCGGGAAGCCGATCTGTTGTATTTAATTCTCCAGGAAAAACTTCTATCTTTAACTACTTCGGTAGTTGAAAAAAATGTTTGTAACCGTACTGCAATCCGACACTGGTGGACAAGTGTAAATGCACTAAGGCGTACGAGTGATGCGTTGTTAAGGAATTCGGCAAATTGACCCCGTAAGTTCGCAAGAAGGGGGACTTCCCATCATAAGTTTTTAATTTGTGGTGATGGAAGTGGCACAGAATAGGGAAGAACGACTAGTTACCAAAACTACAGGCGCTTGCAAACTCGCAAGAGGATGTATAAGTGCTGACACCTGCCCAATGCCAGAAGGTTAAGATGATTTGTTAGCTCTCTGCTGGGTGCACTTCGGTGCCCTAGTGGTTGCGAAGCAAAAAGTCGAAGCCCTGGTCAATGGCGGCTGTAACTATTAGACCTAGTGAAAGCTAGGAATTGTAGTTGTAAAATTTGGCTATATGCTGGAAAGTCTGAGTATTTCTTACTACTCATTAGATGATATTCAAATTGTAAGAAATTTGTAATCTCTAGTAGTTAAAATGTAAGAATGCAGATAATCAGCAGGAAAGATCCAAGAAATTGGAAATCCTCAGAGACTATACGCCAAACTCCTGATAAGGAGATGATATAGTCCGACCTGTATGGCGACATACAGATGTATGTAGAAATATATACACGAATCTAACAAATGTTGTTAGAGGGTAACACAAGTGAACGGTGGTAGATATATATCTACTGAGATATTTGCTAATCTCGGTTTGCTATCTAAAGATATAGGGCCGTTTTAAAATCTAGCTATATGCTGGAACATCCTAAACGATACAAGTACCAAAGAGTAACAATCTTGTATTTATGGACAATCAGCAGGAAAGATCCAAGAAATTGGAAATCCTCAGAGGCTACATGCTAGACACAATATAATATTGTGAAGATATAGTCCGACCTCTACAGTGATGTAGAGAGATACACGAAGGTGTATCCGCCTAAAAATAGGTCTTCTAGTTTAATGAACACTAGATGGAAGTAACAGAAATGCCTAAGGTAGCGTAATACCTTGTCACTTAATTAGTGACTTGCATGAAAGGTGTAACGATTTTTCCTCTGTCTCGACAACGTGCTCGGTGAAATTGAAATGGCTGTGAAGATGCGGCCTACCTATACCAGGACAAAAAGACCCCGTGGAGCTTTACTTCAGCTTTGCATTGAGATAAGGTCTCGGATGTATAGAATATGTGGGAGACTATGAAGCAGTTTCGTCAGGAATTGTGGAGTCAACAGTGTAATACCACTCTTTTGGTATTTTATTTCTAACAGTATCCATTATCTGGATTCTAGACAGTGCATGGTGGGAAGTTTGACTGGGGCGGTTGCTTGCTAAAGAGTACCGCAAGCGCACTAAGGTCTCCTCAACCCGGATGGAAATCGGGTGAAGAGTGCATAAGCATAAGGAGGCTTTACTGTGAGGGAGACATCCCGATCAGTTACGAAAGTAGGTTTAAGTGATCCTTTGGTTGTGCGTGGAAGCGCCATTGCTTAACGAAGATAAGTTACCCCGGGGATAACAGGCTAGTCTTGCCCGATAGTTCATATTGACGGCAAGGTTCGGCACCTCGATGTCGGCTCGTCGCATCCTGGGATTGGATAAGATCCCAAGGGTTGGACTGTTCGTCCATTAAAGCGGCACGCGAGCTGGGTTCAGACCGGCGTAAGCCAGGTCGGTCTCTATCCGGTATAGGCGTTGTATATTTGAGGGATTCGACCCCTAGTACGAAAGGATCGGGGTGTGGTAACCTCTGGTCTACCAGCTGTTCTACCAAGAGCATAGCTGGGTAGCTAAGTTATTATCGGATAAGCACTGAAGGCATATAAGTGCGAAGCCACTCCCAAGATTAAATATACTTGTGTAGCTTGACTACACGGAAGGTTCGTGGAAGACTACCACGTTGATAGGCTCTAAGTGTGAGTATAGTGATATACTTAGCTGAGGAGTACTAATCGACCAAAAGCTTCTTTGATTTTCTATTACTTTCTGTTCGGTTTTGAGTGTACAATGTACACTCTTGCTCTTTAGAATTAAGTCCTGAGCTCTTCGTAAGAAGAGGTCAGGCAAAAGGAATTTATACAATAGATCCTTTTTGCCTGGCGATTGTAGTAGAGTGGAACTACCTGACTCCATCCCGAACTCAGAAGTAAAACACTCTAACGCCGAAAATACTTAAACCTTTGGTTTTGGGAAGATAGGTTATTGCCAGGACTTTTTGAATATGTAAACCCACTAGAAATAGTGGGTTTTTGTTACTCCATTCTTTTTACTAACTCTAATGTTTCCTCAGGAGAATTAACCATATTAACAGTAATGTCATCTAACTCAAGTAGAGGATAGTCGTTTCCATGTGATGCAAATTCATCTCCAGTGAAAATAACATCACTAAGAGGAATATTTAATAGTTTTGCTAAAACAACGGTACTATCCGCCTTTGTATTCTCCTTTGAAACAATATCTATTGTACTTCTTCCTGTAGCATAAACATCAAACCTGTTCTCAAATACTCTGTCCAAATCTCTCTTTATAACTAACCTTTTTGTTTTATCAGGATCCCATTTCTCTTTAACTTCTGCTGTTGCATCCTTTCCTAAACAATCTATGGAAATATACGACCCTCTATCCTCATACTTTTCCAAATTAAGAGAATCCAAGACAGAAAAAATCTTTTTCTTCTCCTTATCTGACATTATAGGAGCTTTGAATATGATTTTATATCCATTATCCCATTCATATATTTCATTGCCATACCAAGGGCAGAGTAGTATGTTCTTTAAAAGATTTTTATCTTCTGTTGGAATTTTCTTAGTAAATAGTTCATCTAATTGGGTAAGTGTTCGTCCACCACTAACGACAGCGATATGGTTGTTTTTAAGAAGTCTTGCTATTTCAATTAATATATCTTCGCCTGGGGATTGAACAGGCCTTGCTAGAGTTTTGTCGTAGTCAAATATCATTAACTTCATATGCAAAGTATACATAAAACAAAGACCCAAGGGAAGACCGATAAAGATTTTCAATAGGCCTAAAATCCTTTTTCTTTCTTTTCTAAATCTTAAAACAACGGGAAACACGCTGTTACATATACGGCATTGTCCTACTTTTGTTTACTTTCAATTTGCAAATAATTGTAACATTGATAATTTACACATCAAGAAAAATAGTTTTTTGGGAAAATGAATTATCTTGAGAGTACCTTCCCGAGAGAGGAAAAGGTTAAAAACCCATGTGCTGAATATGGAAGTCGCAGTGTAAGAAACTTGTTCAGAAGCCTTGTAATGTTGGTTGTGATATAATGAAAATAGATAAATTTATACAAATTTCTTAAAAGTGGAGATTGAAAGCTATGGGTCAGTATACATTGAGGGAGGAGATCAACTTGGAAAGGGTGATGCAACTTCTAGAGTGGTTAGAGAGCTTGAAGCAGATGGGGTAAATCTTACATTCTCTTCTTTTCCAATATATGCAACTCCAACAGGTGCAATTATTCGCTCTTTTTTGAAAGGTGGTTTCTCGGATCCAGGATTAGATGGAATAGATAGTTTGGATGTAAGAATGGCACTTTTTGCATTGAATAGATTGGAGTTTATGGATGTGTATCTGAGTGATAGAAAGTATAGGGATACAATGTTAGTTCTTGATAGAGGTCCGTTTAGTAATTCTTTAACGATAGGGTATTGGCTCTCCTTGCAAGATGATTGGGATGAGGAAGAAGTGGTAGGATATATTAATAGAGCATTGGATTTTGATTCTTTGATGATATCTACATTGGGATTGGACAGGTGTGTTATTCAATTGAAGTCTGAAGAGAGTGAATGGAAGAATATTAGGGAGAAGGAGGTAGATCAGTATGAGAAGAGAGATGTACAAGAAAGATGTAGTAGGGTGTACGATATGTGCACAGAAGTTGTAGGTTCTGGTTGGCATCAGGTTGTTACTAAAGAAAATGATGGTTGGCGAGATAGGGATGATATCTGGAATGATATTGAGAGTATCATCAAGAGTACATACGGAGATATGGGAGATATCAGGCAAGGTCTGAAGTACGATATCGGTTTTAAGGAGATTGTTGAAAATATGTATCCTAAAGCTAGTTATGATAGAAAATTGTATAATGTCTACAACGGCGCTATTAAAGAGAATGTGAAGGATGTAATGTATTCAAGTGGATTGGAATTATCTAAACAAGTAGCAGATAGTTGTGTTAATATTAAATTCTCAACTAAAGAGGTAAGAGAGGAGTTTGGGAGAATATTAACTATTGTTCCCAATATTATGAAAGTATTTGAATATTATTATGGAAGAGGGTTTGTAAACAAATTAAAAAGAGCCTTGAGTTAATGAAAAAGAAAGAATTAGCAATCAAGTTACTATCAGAAGTAGAAAAACTTTTTCCAGAGGCCACTACAGAGCTTGCAAATTGGAAGAATGATTTTCAATTTTTAGTTGCTGTTATCCTCTCTGCTCAGACAACAGATATTCAGGTGAACAAGGTTACCCCAGAGCTTTTTAGGAAGTATCCGAATGCGAAGGAATTAGCAAATGCAAAAACAGAAGATTTAGAATATACCCTGGGGGGTATCAACTATTTTAGAACTAAATCTAGGAATATCAAGCAGACGGCTAAGATTTTAGATAAACAGTATGATGGACAACCACCTAAATCACTTAATGAGCTTGTTGAACTACCGGGGGTAGGTTACAAGACTGCAAATGTTTTTCTAAATGAAAGATATAGGGCTAATGAGGGAATTGCTGTAGATACACATGTTTTAAGGGTTGCTAGGGCATATGGTCTTACTAAGAATACAGATCCAACTAAGGTAGCTCATGATTTAGAGAAACTGTATCCTAAAAAAGATTGGTACAAGGTTAATTCTATATTTGTTTTGTATGGTAGATATATCTTAAAGGCAAGAAAGCCAGATATGGATAGGGTTGTACTAAAGGGATATTTGGTTTAATATGTTTTAGTTAAGATTATGTACAAGACAGAATGACAGACGAAATACCTACACAAGAGGCAATTGATACAAAACTAGATTCTGAACTAAAGTCAGTAGGAAACTTAGGAGGTAGTTCAAATACTTCTCAACTTGATGTAGATAGTGATGAGTTTAAATACTTTGATGCAATCCGAGAGTCTGGGATTGTAAAGAGTATGTTAAATAGTAATGAGTACTCTGTTCGTGGGAGAGAGGAGAACAAAATATATGATACTGAGTTTCTAGGTGAAGAAACAGGTGCTGTTACAACTTTTTTCCCAATTATAAAGAGAGGTAGCACAATGTTTAATACATGGTATACGAGTGCGAATATAGTTGCGGAAAGAGAGAACTTTAAAGTGTCTTTTAATAATCCGGTATTGGTTAGTAAACATTATGGAGAGTGGAAAGCAAGTATTGGTAGAAAATTTTTTAGAGAAGAGAATGAAAGAAATCATGGTATTGGAATCAGTCAAAGTTATGCGGAAAAGGAGTGCAAGTTTGCTTTGAGATCTATATCTTTTATCACTGAAGTTGATGATAGACCGATAATTGCATCTTTCGAATATGGATATTCAGCTAAATGGAAAGAAAAAGATTTAAAGGAGTATTTGAGACTAATAGTTAGTGAGATGGGTAGGAGTGGTAGGTATGAAGTAAAGAAGATAATTGATAATATTCCTAGTGAAGTTATGACAATTGAAGAGTTTAAAAATATTTCTAAAAGAGGTAAGAAGGCGATTAATACTGCTATAAAAGAAAGACAAGATGAAAATAGAAGAAGGCTAATAGCTAATAGATAGTTACTGAATATACTATTATTTCTTCTCTACCTGTTTCCTTTTGTATATATTGTATCCCAAGAGTATTGTTAGCAAAACAATCAAGGCAATTAACCAGTAAACATAGTTAGGTATTATTACTTTTTCAAGTTTTATATTGATCTCCATCTCTTCTTCTCCATTATTAATGAGCTTAATCTCTTTCTCCGCTCTATATCCATTATACGAGATAATCATGGTATGTAAACCTGTTTCTAGATTTTCAAAATATACTTCTCCATGCTCATCAGTAATTCCTGTTCTAACATCAGAATGTATTTCAACAGTTACACCTTTGATAGGTTCTCTAGACTCATTATATACCTTTATTCTTAAACTCTTAGATTGAGTAGGTGGAGTAGTTTTGCTAGTTCTATCTGATGAATCTTCTTTTGTTGGAGTAGTAGTCTCTTCTTGTTCTATCACAGGGTTAATATATTTATCAAATGGATTCTTTGGTTTTACAGCTGGTTTTGAATCTAATGGAGTTGTTGGTGTCTCTGGTTCTTGGGTAGGAGGTGTTTCATCATCTTCCTCTTCTTCTCCCTCTACAGCATATGTAACACTGCTATCAGTAGAGGTAGATGCAATATTCTTGTTTCCAGCTAAATCAGTTAATACATCAGCAGGAATTGTTGCTATTACTGTATCACCATCTGTTAATTGTTCAATTTCAACTTCATACTCTGTATCATTTATCTTTGTAATACTTTTTACTTTAGCAGTACTACTTCCTGAAATTAATATATCTTCATTAGTAAATGAATCTTCTTTGATTGGTTCTGAGAAGATAACTGTGTATTTAACAGAGTTAATATTTGTTGGGTCTGCTTGAGTTGAAGATTGATTGATAGTTACAGTAGGTGCAGTATTGTCATATGTTACAGAGTTATCATTACTGGTTGATATACTATTTTTGTTTCCAGCAAGGTCTTGAACTTTGTCAGCTGGTAGGGTGAGTGATATTGTTTCTCCTGATACCATATTAACTACAGTTGCGGTATATGTTGTGTCATTTACTTTTGATAATTGTGATACTGTAGCAGTATTACTTCCAGATATTACTAAATCATCTTTTGTAAATGTATCTTCCTTAATTGGTTCTGAGAATATGATTGTGTATTTAGCAGAGTTAATATTAGTAGGGTCTGCTTGATCAATAGCTTGGTTTACTGTAACTGTTGGAGAGGTGACATCATATGTAACTGAGTTGTCTATAGAAGTTGATACGAGATTATTATTACCAGCCAGATCTGTACATACACCTGCAGGTATATCAACGGTTACAGTATCACCATCTGTTAGATTTGTGATTTCAAACTCATACTCAATATCACTTATCTTTGTAATATTACCTTTCTGGTAAGTAGTACTTCCAGTTACATTGATATCCTCCTTTGTAAATGTATCTTCCTTTATTGATTCAGAGAAGATTATAGTAAACCTAATAGGTTGGGTATTAGTAGGGTCATGCTGTATTGCTGTTTGGTTAATGATAACTACAAGAGGAATAGTATCTTTTTGTAATGTTGCCCCTTCAGTTGTTTGGTTTCCTACGGTATCTGTTTGTTTTACAGATACTACAATCTCTCCATCAGTATATGAGGAGAGATCTACGAGTAAACTCCATGTTTCATCTACACCACATATTGCAACATATGGTTGTATACCTATGGTAACAATCAAGTCATTATCACCAGCTGTACATGTTCCTGATAGGGTGTAGTTGACTTGATTGTTGTAATTGACCGCTACAGGAGTATCTATTGTTACTACTGGTGCTGTTCTATCAATGATGAAATTACTTTCTATAGCTGTAGAAAAGTTACCAGCTTTGTCTGTAGCTTTAATGACTAAATTACCTGAGCTTGTGATTGTTAAGGTACAGTTCACTATTGACTTGTCATTTTCATCAGTATTGCATACTAGATTGTTGTATCCAGCTGTTGTAGATGTGTCTATTGTTACACTATTAGAAAAGAGATCAATATTATCAGTAACCGCAATTGTGACATCTGTAATATTGTCATTTTTAATTTTGGTAGGTGCAGTGATAATGATATTTGGAGCAGAGGTGTCGTAGAAGTATTTCTGTAGGTTACTACCAATAGCTCCACTTGTTATATCTTGAGCCTGAATGGCAACCATACCTGTTGCTTGGATGCCATGTATCTCACAGGTTACAGTGGTGTTGTATGGTGCAGTTGTATTGTTATTTTTATCTGTACATGTACCTAGTGTTACCCCAGCAGAAGCAGAACCAGAGATTACAATATGGTCAATTAGATTGCCATTAACAGGTGAAGTAATTGTTACTGTGGTATCGTCAATTGGTTGATTGCTAATTATGGTTGGTGCATTGATTGTTACCACAGGTGGAAATGTAATTCTTCTTGATGTTGTATTACCAGTGTTGTCGTATGCCTTTATTTCAACTACATGAGAAGCCTCATGAGGATCTAGGCTAATTGTTAATTGTTGTACACCCCCAGTGTATTGGACTGTTTCTATGGTTTGATTAGGAGAAATACCAGGACCGTTGTTGTCTTGGATAAAGATGATTTCATATTTCTGTACACCTACTGGGTCATGAGCTTCAAATGAGACAACTGGGTTATGTAAACCATTTATTGTTGTATCAACATTAGCTACACTAAATGTAGGACCTAGTGTGTCAATGACATATCCTTCTTCTGTAGCTGTAGTGCTGTTACCATTGTTATCGGTAGCTTTCAGTACTAGTTTACCAGAGCTTAAAATCCTAATAGTACAGTTTAGCGTTATATGATTCTCTGGACTAGGTGCGGGATTTACATATGGGAAAGGAGGTGTACACACAATACTGTCAGCAGAAGCAACACTTGATGTATCTACTTCTACAGAAGCGATTGAGAAACGATCACTTACAGTAAATGTGGTGTCGGTGATAGGTCCTTTTGCCATCTTAGTTGGTGCAGTAATGGTAATGATGGGTGGCACATCATCAATGTCTTTGACTGTGATGATGAAGATAGTTTCAGAGTATTGTGCAGTGTTATCAGTAGCTCTTACTCTAATAGAGTAGGTGTTGTTATTAGGTGTGTCACCTAAGTCTGTAGGGTTTTCATAATCTGGAGCTTCTAGGAAAGTTAGATATCCAGTAGTAGTATTAAGTGCAAATTTTGAATTATCTTCATCGCCTTGTCCAACTACAAGGGTGTAGATAATGGGGAGATTGTCATCGGTTGCTGTAATAGTTCCTACCTCTGTTGAATTTTCATTAACCTCTGTGTTAGATAGAGTGAGGTTTTGTGGAGGGCAATTTTGTCCTCCATCTGTAATAGTCCAGTTATTGGGGGCACCTGTTAGGATATCTCTAGCTGGTTTGGCAGTACAGTAGTAGATACCTACAGCACCCAAAGCCACATTTGGTTTAACGGTTTGCTGGCTCCAACTGTTTAACAGAGCATCATACTTAGGTGTACTCATCCCAGAATTGTTTAGCATATTAGTTGCTTGAGTGAGGACAGGAATATTAAAATTGCTAATATTTTGATTAAAGGTAGTTGCGCCATTGAACATAGATGACATATTAGTAACTTTTGCAGTGTTCCAATTTAGAAGCTTACTACTGTCACCAGGCTGAGCACCATTATTAAAGGCTGGGGCAGATTCAAACATTTTTTCCATATTGTTAACATTCCCTGTATTCCAATTGCCAATATATTGATTGAATTGACTAGCACCTCTAAACATATGTGCCATATTATTTACATTTTTTGTATTCCAATGACCAATTGGCTGATTAAAGTTCTTTGCTACAAACATAAACGACATATCAGTGACATTGACTGTATTCCAGTTTAGAGGTTTGCTACTTCCGCCTGGCACATCACCATTGTTAAAATTGGTTGCACCATTAAACATACTTGCCATATTAGTAACTTCACCAGTTTGCCAATTACCAATATACTGATTAAATGCTGTAGCATTATAAAATACATTGGACATATTCTTAACCTTACTAGTGTCCCAGGAGCCAATATCTTGATTAAATGTTTTAGCATTGTAAAACATCAATGTCATACTTGTAACATTCCCTGTATTCCAATTGCCAATATATTGATTGAATGAGGTGGCACTACTAAACATATTGTTCATAAAAGTAACTTTGGAGGTGTCCCAATTTAAGGGCTTACTGCTGGCACCCGGAGCGTCGCCATTATTAAATGCAACAGCTCCACTAAACATGTATGTCATACTGGTAACTTTCCCAGTTTGCCAATTCCCAATATATTGATTAAATGTGCTGGCATTAAAGAACATACCAATAATACTGGTAACATTATTAGTATCCCAAGAACCAATTTTTTGGTTAAATGCTTTAGCGCCATAAAACATATATGCCATATTTAGAACATTTTGAGTGTTCCAGTTCATGGTGTTATTACTTGCACCAGATGCTTCACCATTATTGAAATTAGTAGCCGCATTAAACATGTATAACATACTTGTGACATTTCCTGTGTTCCAGTTACCAATGTATTGATTAAATGAAGTAGCGCCATAAAACATGTACGACATATTCTTAATATTGCTAGTGTTCCAGTTATTCATTGAACTATGGCCAGTAAAAGCAGTAGCGCCATTAAAAGCATAGGACATATCTGTAACATTTGATAAATCAGGAGTATCAGTAGCAGTTAGTTGCATGTTTTTCATGTCCTTGAAAGCAGACATAAAACTTGACCATGGGATAGTACCCCATTGTTTAATCTCTAGGAGTTTAGCTTTTTCATCATCAGCTAAATCAGGAGCATAAAAACGAAGTGGTCTAGTAGATCTAACACAAACATCATATGTACCTGCTGTTGGATAATTATGTGTAGCTAAGCTAGTGTAAAACAGTTCGTAATTGTCGTCACAATTCCAAGAGACTTCATAGGTATCTGTAGCTACTTTCAAAAATCTTAAAGTGACTTTAGTTGGGTCAGTTGCTCCAGGAACATTAGTTTGCCATCTTGTAACAAATAGATCAGAAGAGTAGGCGAGAGTCTTAAAACCTTTGTCCTTAACCAAAAAGGCTGTAAAACCAATAACTAATAAAAGGGTAGTTAGGATAAAGAGAATTTTCTTTATATGTGAGTTTTTAGCAGTTTTTTTAATCATAGTTATATGTCCATACTATTATATGCAAGTGTATTGAAATTTATCTTAGAGTTAAGAATAGGGGAGAATAGTGTAATTAAGACAGTAATGAGTATTGTAAGTGCTATTTTTTTGAACATTTACAGGACAGTTTTAATTTATTCTCATGATATATTATATTGTAGCGAAAAAGATAGATTAGTCAAGCTTAAATCTACAATATCTATCTGTTTGGCAGACCTAGGTCTTGCATCTTCTTTTTTTTCTAAATTCGTAATACAATTATCATATGCAAAAGGAAGATGTAGGTAGTAGAAAGTTGAATATAAAGGGGATAGTCGTTTTACCCATAGTTGTTTTACTCCTAATAATCTCTTTCTTTGTTTTTAGAAGCCATATACCTAATATGAATCAATTACAATATGGCAGTAACAGACCTAAGTTAGAATATTCAAATTACATCCCAAAACAGATAGAGGAGAAGGTAAATGAAAGTGATTCCACAAAAGAATTAGAGATATTTCCAAGTAACTATATGGATGTGGTAGAGAGCAACAAGTTTAATATATCTCAGAAGAATAGGGTACAACTTCTTAGATATGGACAAACTATTGTAGAAGATGGAAGTGAAGAGGATACATTTAAGAATGCAATATCAAAACTATCTACTAGTAAAACACCAATTCTTTTAACAAATCAAATAGTTTCTCTTTACTACAAAGGTGTAATGCAGAGGTTTAAGTTAAATATGATAGAGAATAATTTACAGAAGGAGTTGCTAGAGGAATTAAATAATAGGAAATTAAAGGAGATGCCAGATACTGTAAATGAATGTAAATCTTTGTTAGTTGAGGATAAGTATGAGGAGTGTATAGATTTGCTAAGGCAGAAAGATATACAACCATCTAATAATCTACAACGAATTGATGCTCTAAACAGTTATATTGGCATCAATAGTTTTTTGACTGATAGTAAAGGAGAGGATGTTTTGGATAAAGTTTCTAATTTGCTGAGTGAGAATGATGTAGAAGTGGTTGGGAAGACAGATGTAAGTATTCAGAATGATGATAACAGTAGTATTGAATCTCAAGTTTACTCTGATGTGGATTTAGTATTGTTGGAAGAACTAATTAACTCTACGGAATATTTAATTAAAAATCTTTCAGATCAAAATATTGATATTGCTGATATAACAGAGTTAGGGAAACAGCTGACATATATTAAGGAGTATACAGAGAAGCAGAATGCAGGTGAGGATAATGATGTTTTAGAGATAAAGGGTATACTATCGGCATTGGATTATAATCCAGAGAATCCTAAGTTTTTGCTAAAAAGTATTAAAGTAAAAGATCAAAACATTCTTACTGTATCACCATATATTGAAGAAAAGACTCTTGTTCCTGAAGTGTTAGATAGTAATTTTGATGAAGCATATGATTATCCAAGGTCAGCCTTTGTTCGTGGTAGGATACGATTACCAATATTGATGTATCACCATATTGATACGACTAGTAGTACGAATAAGTTTGTAGCAGGGTTGTATGTGAGTCCATTAGAATTTGAAAAACAGGTTGCATATCTGACAAAGAAAAACTACAAGACGGTAAATATACCGGAGTTTAATACCATACTTTCGTCTGGTAAAAATCCAGAACAGAAAACAGTTATGATAACATTTGATGATGGATTAAAATCCCACTATACACAGGCATATCCCATTCTTAAGAAATACGGTCAAACAGGAGTATTTTTTGTCATATCAAATAGGTCTTACATTGCCCATCAACAACTAAAAGAGATGGCGAATAACGGTATGGGTATAGAATCACATTCAAAAACACATCCAGATTTAACAAAAGTATCTACAGAAGAGCTTAGTGCAGAGATTGTTGGGAGTAAAAGTGTTTTAGAATCAATTACAGGAAAGAGTGTTACAGGTATTGCATATCCAGGGTGTGTTGCAGATGATAGGGCATTTCCAATTGTTCAGGGTGGTGGGTATGTAGCAGGTTTCTCTTGTGGAAGAAGTATTGATATTTCTACTTCTAGCAAGTTTATGATTCCTAGGGTGCATATAGATAATGGTTTAGATGGTTTTATCAAAATCCTCTCTGTTGGTGGGTCTTAAAATATTTTCATTATATATTGTCTCAATATATATATTGTGATATACTCCTCACTGTTAGCAAATAATATTAGTTGTATGTCTATCTAGCTAACAAGAAGACATCACCAAAGGATAAACCCTATGGCAGATACAAAAAAAGTTGCAAAAAAAGCAACAGAAAAAATAGATAAAAAAGATCTGTATTCACAGATTGATAGTTTCCTCTCAGATAAAGATAATCAAGTTAAAACCTTTAACAGAGGTGATATTGTTGAAGGAGATGTAGTTGATGTGAGAGAAGGAATGGTAATCGTTGATATCGGTTACAAATCAGAAGGTATTGTTGCAGGAAGAGAGTTAAAGAGTGAGACATTAGATTGGAGAGACCTAAAACCTGGCGACAAGATATTAGTATATGTTGTTAAACCAGAAGATGATGAAGGTCAGTTAATTCTTTCCATTAGAAGAACACAACAGGCAAGTACATGGTTAACACTAGAGAAGGCAAAGAAGGATAATGATGTAGTTGATACAGTTGTTGTTGAGGCAAATAACGGTGGATTAATTGTTGAGATTGGAAAGGATATTAGAGGTTTCATTCCAACATCACAGTTAGACGCATCTAGAGTATATTTAGATGGTATTAGACAGGTAGGAAAGGATATCTCATCTAAAGTACAGAAGAGATTAAACTCATTGGTAGGAGACAAGATTCAGACAAGAATAATTGAGTTAGATAGAGAGAAGAACAGAATTATTCTCTCTGAGAAGATGGTTACACAATCAAGAGATTTGGAACAGAGAGAGAAGACATTAAACAAGGTAAAGGAAGGAGATGTTTTAGAAGGTACAGTCAGTGGTATTACTCCATTTGGTGTGTTTGTAAATGCAGAAGGTCTTGAGGGATTAGTTCACCTTTCAGAACTTTCATGGGACAAGGTTGAGGATATTGGTAGTTTGTATGGTGTTGGTAGCAAGGTTAATGTAATGGTAATTGGAGTTTCAGATGGTGGTAAGAGAGTAGCTTACAGTATTAAGAGATTACTTAAAGATCCATGGGCAGAGGCAATTGCTAAATACAAGATTGGTGATATTGTTAAAGGTAAAGTTCAGAAAGTTGTTCCATATGGTGCATTTGTAAGAATTGCAGAAGGATTAAATGGATTAATCCATATTTCAGAACTTTCAGACAAGTTAGTCAAAGATCCTGCAGATATTGTAAAGGTTGGTGATGAAGTAGATGTTAAAATTCTTTCAATCTCTTCAACAGAGAGACATTTAGGCTTAAGTCTTAAGGCTGCTAAGTCTGGTGTAACTAAATCTACAGAGGAAAAGAAAGAAGAACCAAAGGTGGAGATTACCGAGGAAGAGTTAGCATCAGCAGTTGACACTGCAATAGAGGAGGAACTTGGAGAGAAAAAATAATTCCTGCCCCATTGTAGTATAATTAGAAATGCTTGATACAAAAAGGAAAAAAGAGAAGAATACATTTCTTTCAAGATTGAGTAAAAATCTTGTGACCTCTGTGAGGCTTGCATCTTTTGTCTCAGAATTTCTGAAGGAGAAGAAAGTTTCACCGGTTTCTCTCTTTGCTGGTATTGTTCTAAATGATGAATGTATAGCGAGAAAAGCTATCAGTGAAACAGGTGTAAATACCTCTGATATATTTGAAAAGCTATTGGGTAAAAAAAGTTTAGAGATTACTGGAAATGCTAGTAGACCAATAGAAATGGAGCTTTCTAATGATACCAAGGAGGTGCTTAATAGGGCATTTTACATTGCACGGAAAGCTGGGCATGTATATGTTGGTACAGAGCATGTAGTCTTTGCACTTTTTGAGGCAGATCTTCCAGAATTTAGAAAATTAAAGGATATTGGTCTTACATATGACATATTTAAGGCCGCACTAAATCGTATTGCAATATATCCGATTGGGGTTCTAAGTAAACCTTGGGATCCCGCGATGGAACAAGAGAATATGGGTTTAGTAGATTTTCTAGGAACAGATCTTGTTGAATTAGCAAGAGAGGGTAGGCTTGATCCTGTTTTGGAAAGAGAGAAGGAGCTAGATCAGTTAGAGAGTATTTTGAGTAGAAGAAGGAAAAATAATGCGGTGATTGTAGGAGAGGCAGGTGTTGGAAAAACTGTATTGGTAGAGGGTTTGGCACAGAGAATAGCAGATGGTCATGTTAATCCATCTTTAAGAAATGCAAAGCTTGTTTCATTGAATATTGCAGATATTATGGCTGGTAGTAAGATGAGGGGTGATGTTGAGGAGAAAGTTATGGCTATCATTGAAGAAGTTTCTCAATCTGAGAATACAATTCTTTTCATTGATGAGATTCATAATATTGTAGCACCTGGAATACCGGGTAGTTCTTCAGATATTGCATCTGTATTAAAACCAGCACTAACTCAAGGAGATTTTAGATGTATTGGAGCAACAACAACTGAGGATTTCAGTGCATATTTTGAAACAGATAATGCTTTGGCAAGAAGATTTCAACCACTTTTCTTAGATGAGTTAAGTGTTGAGGGAACAATTAAGGTTTTGGAGAGAATTAGACCTCTACTTGAGGAGCACCATATGGTGAAGATTTCAGATAAAGCAATTCATACTGCTGCAAACTTGTCTGATAGATATGTGGCAGATAGGTATTTGCCAGATAAGGCGATAGATGTTTTGGATGAGGCATCTGCATCTAAGAAATTGAATGTAGAGGCAGATTTTAAGGATATACAAGAATTAAAAATTTTACTAAGGGATATTAATTCTAAGAAAGAGGAGAGTATTCAGAAGTGGGAAATGGAGGAGGCATCTAAATTGCAGTTGAAAGAAGAGAAGTTGAAAGAAAAGATTTCTAAGAGAGAGAAAGCTCTTACATTAGAGAAGGGACATAAGAGGAATGAGATTAATTCGGATGATATTAGAAATGTAATATCTAAATGGACAGGAATACCTGTAAATACACTTGGTAGTAAGGAGAAGAATGCTTTAGTAATGCTTAATGATAATCTTAAGAAGAAAGTTATCGGTCAAGATGAGGCTTGTAATGATGTGGCTAATGCTGTTAAAAGGGCAAGAACTGGGATTTCAGATGCAGATAGGCCATGGGCATCATTTCTTTTTCTTGGTCCAACAGGTGTTGGTAAGACAGAGTTGGCAAAGGTTTTAGCACAAGAGTTATTTGGTAAAGAGGATAATCTCATACAGATTGATATGAGTGAGATGATGGAGATGCATAGTGTGTCTAAGTTAATTGGTTCTCCTCCAGGATATATTGGTTTTCAACAGGGTGGTTGGTTAACAGAAAAGGTTAGGAGATACCCACACTCTGTAATTCTTTTTGATGAGGTTGAAAAGGCTCATCCAGATGTGCTTAATGTTCTTTTACAGATACTAGAATATGGGCATTTGATGGATGGTAGGGGGAGAAGAGTTAATTTTAAGAATACTGTTGTAATACTAACCTCTAATATTGGAGCAGAGGAGATAGGTAAGAGTAAAGTTTTAGGTTTTTCTAATGAAGATGTGAAGGAGAATAGGGAGGATAAGGAGATAGATAAAGCATATTCAAGTATGAAAGAGGTTTTGATGGAGGAACTGAAAAATACTCTAAGACCTGAATTATTAAACCGTCTAGATGATATCATTATCTTTAGATCCCTAACTAGAAGAGATGCAAGAAAGATTGTTAAACTACTTCTTTCTGAACTTAATGATAGGTTAAAAGAGGAAAAATTAGTTGTTAAATTAGATAGTAAAACTGTTGGATATATTGTAACAGAGGCATTTAGTGAGCAGTATGGAGCGAGACCACTAAGGAGATTCATACAAGAGAAAGTGGAAAATCTCTTAGCTGATTACATACTTAATGAAGGTGATGGTACAAAGAAGGGTAAGGTAGTGGAAGTCTTAATAGGTTTGAAGAATAACGAGTTGGTAATATTGAAAAATAACAGAGCAAAGAAATAGTTTTCATGGTATAATAGTAGTAGGAAGCTGGGCAGACCCCGTCCTCGGTTGAGATAGGGAAACTTATCAAAAAGACCGCTAGTAAGGGGGGGTAGTCACCCAGCTTTATTCTTTAAGAACAATCTCTTTTAGTCCTTCTTTGTCAAAGATTAACAGTCTGGAAATCTCTTTCCCTTTATTCCTTTTGTTATACATACTTAATTGCTCTGCTACCTTTTCTTGTAAGGAAGCTCCTTTTAAATCTATTATATAATTCCTTTTACCAGAGATGACACCTTTTTTGATAAGTCCAGAAATACTTCCATATCTCTGTTTAAGTGGTCTTTTTAATTCCCATTCAATACCATCCCACTCAAAATCATTTGTAGGTATATATCCACCATTTTTAGATGGTTGAGCTCTGTTAATCCAACGAATTGGATATCCTAAATCTGTAAACCTTTGTGCAAAGTCTTTCTCTTGTACCTTAAAGATATTGTTATCATTACAATCTCTAAGGCTTAAACCAATCCTTTTATGCAAAGGTGTCTTTAGTAGAAAACTCCTCTCTTTTTGTGTTAATTGGGGTTTGTCTATCGTTCTTACTCTCATTGTGTATATAGTCTAAAGGACAAAAATGAACTATAGATTAACTCGCAAGATATATGTTGAACCTATGTGATATACTTTACTCATGAAATATCTTTGTTCTGCATGTAATGCAGAGTTTCTAAAATGGTCTGGGAAGTGTTCTTCCTGTGGTGAATGGGGTACTCTTGAGGAGGTTGAAGATGTAGTTGATCTAAAGGGTACTGATAGTAACAAGTCTGTTCATGCATCTAAATATTCTTCACTTGTTGAACTTAGTAAAACTAAAAAGAAAAAGGAAGTAAAAGGAAGGATTAGTACTGGTTTTGCTGAGTTTGATAGAGTACTTGGTAAGGGTGTTGTTCCTGGTGAAGTAATTCTACTTAGTGGAGAACCAGGAGTAGGTAAGTCTACTTTACTAATGCAGATTGTTTTGAATTTTTGTAAGAATGGAAAAGTATTGTATGTAGGTGGGGAGGAATCTCCTTCTCAGTTGAATGAACGCTTAGAGAGGCTTTCAGGGGCTGGATTAAAAAACATTGAAAATTTTGTTGTAACTGAAGATACTACAGTTGAGAATGTCTCTGAATTAATTGAATCTGAGAATTTTAGTCTTGTAGTAGTTGATTCAATTCAGAGTATGCAATCTCTACAATCAAAAGGGTATCCTGGTAGTATCTCTCAAGTTAGACTATCGGGTGCATTATTAACTCGTACAGCTAAAAGAACAGGAATTCCCATATTCATAGTAGGTCAGATTAACAAGAGTGGTGATGTTGCTGGTCCTAAGGTTTTAGAACACATTGTAGATTGTGTGTTGTATATGGAGGGGGATCAGTATAATCAATATCGTATAGTAAGAAGTATGAAGAATAGATTTGGTTCTACTAATGAAATTGGGGTGTTTGAAATGAGGAGTAATGGGTTAAATGAGGTAGGTAATCCATCATTACTGTTCCTAGAAACAACAGCGGAATCTTCAGGTAGTGCTATAGGTGCTGTTATACAAGGTTCAAGAGTTGTTTTTGTTGAAGTACAAGCATTGGTTGTAGAAAGAGAGAGTGAGGCAGGTCCTCTTAGAAGAGTAGCAAATGGTATAAAGAAACCAAGGTTAGATATGTTGTGTGCTGTTATGTCTAGGAAGGGTAATGTTTTTCTTGGTAACAAAGATGTTTTTGTTAATGTAGTAGGTGGTTTAACAGTTTCTGATCCTGCAATTGATTTGGCTATATGTGCAGCTATTAAGTCTTCTGTTTTGGATAAACCACTTTCTAAATCAGTTGTATATTTTGGAGAGGTTGGTCTTACTGGTGAGGTTAGAGGTACATGGGGTGTGGATTCAGTTATAAAAGAGGCTGAAAGATCAGGATATACAGACTTAATTGTTGGCAGGATGAAGGTTGGAGCAACAAAGAAAGTTAATGTAAAGAAAGTTTACAAGATTAGTAGTATATAAGCTTCCAAGTTGCGTGGTGTTTGAAAAGTTGTAAGGAAGAGCTTTTCCTTTCTTTTGTTTTTAATCATCCACAACAATCATAACACAGGTTGCACATGGAGTTATAATGTAACAGTTGTAAAAATAATATTCTTAAAATCACAACACAACAAGTATTTGGAGATAAATTGTTTATTGTGGATTAAATATATAGGGTTGACAATTACCTCTATAAGTAGTATACTCCTGTTACAGTTCTTTACAAGGATGTGGATATCTTAAGTTTCTCCCTTTGTCTGGGGTGTCACAAGCACAACTGGGCAATAGGAAAAGCTTAAGATATTTTGTCTTTTTCTCATTCTGATTTAATTATATGTAGATCAAAATAAGAAGAAGGGAAACATCCTGTATGTTACTCGAAACTATTCCCTTACAGGAACAGAAACCGGGGTCGGTTGGGGCAGTACCGATCCCTTCTTCTTTTTCATAAAAGATATTTGTAAATATTGACAAGATTTTTTTTATTCAATATACTTCAACTATCTGATATGACAAATTGCCTCATATCTATTTAAATTCCCTTTTAGAGAAATGGTTAAAAAAACAAAGAAAACGATAAAAGATTACGAGTCTATGACTTTAGCTGATATTCGTACTGAAGCTCAAAATCTTAAACTAGAGAATTTTATGGAACTTCCAAAAAGGGAGTTAATTATTGAAATATTAAAAAAGAGTTCAAATGATGAAGGTTTTGTAGAGGTTAGTGGAATACTTGAAGTAATGAAAGATGGTTCTCACGGTATTCTAAGGACTGAGGATCTTCTTCCTGGTGATAATGATGTATATATCTCTGGTTCACAGATTCAGAAGTTTAGTTTAAGGACAGGAGATGAAGTTGCAGGTCCTGCAAGGCTTCCTAAGGATAAGGAGAAGTACTTAAGTCTTCTTAGAGTTGATACTGTATATGGTAAGCCAGCTGCTGATGCGGCTAAAAGACCAAACTTCAGGAAAATGACTCCAATATTTCCAAACAAGCAGATTAAATTAGAAACAGAACAGGATGTAATTGCAACTAGAATGATTGATCTTCTCTCTCCAATTGGTTTTGGTCAAAGATCTATGGTTGTATCTCCTCCTAAAGCAGGTAAAACATGGCTTTTGAAAGATATTGCAAATGGTATTGCAAAGAATCATCCAAAAGCAAAACTAATGGTTGTATTAGTAGGTGAGAGACCTGAAGAGGTTACAGATATGAAGAGGTTTGTTAAAGGTGAAGTGTATGCTTCTAACTTTGATGAGCTACCACAGCACAACTGTAGCGTAGCAGAGATGGCACTACAGAAAGCAATGAGAATGGTTGAATGGGGTGAAGATGTAATTATCTTAATGGATAGTATTACTAGACTTGCTAGAGCATACAATATTACAATGCCGACCTCAGGTAAAACACTTTCAGGAGGTTTTGATCCAGTAGCATTATATCCTCCAAAAAGATTCTTTGGTGCAGCAAGAAATTTTGAAGAGAATGGTAGTCTTACTATTATTGCAACAGCATTAGTTGATACTGGTAGTAGAATGGATGATTTGGTATATGAAGAGTTTAAAGGTACTGGTAATATGGAACTTCACTTAGATAGAAGTCTTGCAAACAAGAGGGTATATCCAGCAATTGATGTAATTAACTCTGGTACGAGAAATGAAGAACTACTTTTAGGTAAAGATGTACTAAATCAATCATGGAGAATTAGAAGAATGTTAGAAGTTCTTGATACCAACGAAAACCCAACAGAAGTATTGGTTGATAGGTTGAGAAAAACAAAAAGCAACGAAGAATTCCTTGCAACATTACACGAGGCCTAATTATGGTATAATGGAGTCTGAACTATTTAACTCTAAATAGCTTTGTGAATAACGACAATTCTCAATACAACAAAAATATCCCTGGTTTAAGCTTTAAGACAATTAGTTCTTTACCTAATTTTGATGAAAACTATCTTTTTGTAGATGATGAGATTGTTGAAAATCAATTTATTCGGAACTTAAAAAAGAAGTTTAATACCTTTTACTCTAAACAGAAGGCAAAAAACAATATCATTGAATTCTTCCTTTCACTTGGAGAATATATATTCTTAAGATTAAAAGTTATTCTTGTATTAATATCTGTCCTTTTTGATATCATATTTGAATCTTTCAATACCAAAAAAAATGTATTAGCTACTAAGATGTTTTGGGGAAGGGGAAATTTTCTTTCATCAGCATTAAAATTTTTGTCTGTAGCTGGTGTCTTTATCATTGCAATTACATATCTTTACAGAAAACCTGTTGTAAGTGCTGCTGGAGATCAACAGTTAGATAGAATAGGGACTGCACAGGTAGATTTGATGGTTATGAGTGGAAGTATTAATACAGTAATACCTAAGGATAGACCTAGAAGATATACTGAGGAGTATATTGTTAAAAGAGGAGATACTTTAGCAAGTATAGCTGGGTATTATGACTTAAATGTGAAGACAATTATGTGGGCGAATAATATAACTAATGAGAGAGCATTGAAACTTGGGCAGACATTAGAGATTCCTCCAGCTGATGGTGTGATTGTAACTGTAAAGAAAGGTGATACAGTGGAGTCTTTGGCAAAGAAATATGAGACAAATGCAGCTGATATTGTAGAGCATAACTGGTTAGAGAGTCCTTTTACGCTAACAGTTGGAGAAGAGTTATTTGTACCAAACGGTATAATTAAAGATCCTCCAAAGCCTGTTTATGCTACAGCACCAATTTCACTTTCAAAATCATCAAGTAGTGTTCCATATTCTGCTACTCCGGTAGATCCTAATGTTGGGAAGTTCTTAGGTTGGCCTGTTGGAGGGCCTAGTGCTATCTCTAGGGGTTTCTACAGAGGTCACTACGGTATAGATATATATCCAACTCCCCCAGGATCAAGACCAAATGTTGTTGCAGCAGCTCCTGGTGTGGTTATAAGGACAGGTTATGCTGGAGCTAGAGATTATGGATATTTTGTACAGGTAGATCATGGGAATGGTTATACAACCCTCTATGCTCATCTTTCCTCTATTGCTGTTAGATCAGGTACTTCAGTAGCACGAGGACAAGCTTTAGGGGTTATAGGAGATACTGGTTTGGCATATGGGGTACATGTGCACTTTGAATTACGAAGGGGAGAGGCATGGTCAGGTGTCATCAATCCTGCACCATATATGCAGTAACGGGCCCATAGCTTAGTTGGTAGAGCATCGCATTCGCATTGCGAAGACGCCAGTTCGATTCTGGCTGGGTCCACCACAGACCTGGTTCGTGGGTTTATTCTTACTAGAAGAGCATTTATATTGTGTTTTAATCAAAATTTAATCTTACTATAAGTACAATATATGAATTTATTAAAACGAATAAAGAATTACCCACCATACAATCCTCAGGAAGAGCAGGACAAGAAAGTATTTCTAAACTATTTAATATCTTTTAATAATTGTCTAGTAAGAGAAAACGAATTCGGACATGTAAGCTCATCTGCATTTGTTTTGAATAAAGAGCGAACGAAGGTAATAATGGTGTACCACAATATATATGACTCTTGGGGATGGGTTGGTGGGCATGCAGATGGAGATGCTGATTTACTGAACATTGCAATTAAAGAAGCAAGGGAAGAAACTGGATTGAAGAATGTAAAACCAATAGATGAAGATATCTTTATCTTAGATATTCTTTCTGTTTCTGGTCATAAAAAGAGAGAGAAGTATGTATCTTCTCATGTACATCTGAATATTACTTTCCTGTTAGAAGCTGATGAGCGTGAAGCTTTGCATATTAAAGAAGATGAAAACAGTGGCGTTAAATGGGTACCAATAAACAAAATAGTTGAGTATTCTAGAGAGAACCAGATGAAAAAAGTTTATACTAAAGCAATAGAAAAGATGAAAAAACAGAGGATTTTGTGAGTTTGTATATAGTAATATTAAAATATGGTTAAAAGTAGAGAAAAACTTTTTCTACATAAGGAAAAACTTACAGACCAGGTCTGTGGTATAATTAAGTGTTGTACTGGGCCTGTAGCTCATTTGGTTAGAGCACTTCGCTGGCAGTGAAGGGGTGAGGGGTTCGAATCCCCTCAGGTCCACATGGCAATTGTACAAAGATATACATACATTTCTTTCTCTGTTTCACTATTGCGTTCCACAAAATCTAAAATCCTCTCCTTCCAATGTTTTCTTTTTTAATGTAGAATAACCAAGTATGGAAAATAGATACAATCCTAAAGATATTGAAAAGAAATGGCAGGATAGATGGTTTGCAACTGATATGTACCATGCAAAAGATTTTGATTCTAAAGAAAAGTACTATCTTTTAGCAGAATTCCCATATCCTTCAGGTGATAGTATGCATATGGGTCATGCTAGGAATTACACAGAAATGGATTCTATTGCTAGATTAAGAAGAATGTTAGGTCAAAATGTATTGTATCCAATGGGTTGGGATGCATTTGGATTACCAACAGAGAACTATGCAATTAAGGTAAAAAGACCACCACAAGAGATTACCAAGGAAAATATTGCAACTTTTACAAGGCAACTTAAAGCAATGGGATTCTCTTTTGATTGGAGTAGAGAAGTTAATACAACAGATCCTAATTACTACAAATGGACACAGTGGATATTCCTTAAATTGTATGAAAAAGGTTTAGCATACAAGGCAGAAATGCCAATTAATTGGTGTCCCAAGTGTAAAGTTGGTTGTGCTAACGAAGAAGTAATTGATGGTAAACATGAGAGGTGTGGAACAGTTGTTGAATTAAAGAATTTAAACCAATGGGTATTAAAAATTACAGAATATGCAGATAGATTAGCTGATGAACTTGATGAAACTGATTACTGGGAGAGTATTAAAGTAAGGCAAAGAAATTGGATAGGAAGAAAGACTTGGTATGATATTGAATATTTAGTTGAAGGTACAGATATTAAGCTAAAGGTTTCTACGACTAGACCAGATACACAATTTGGATCTACATTTGTAGTTATTGCTCCAGATGCTCCAGTTGTTTCTGAGCTTTTGGAATATATTCCAAAAGAAAAGAAGAACACTGTTTTAGAATATATTGAAAATTCAAAGAAGAAAACAGACGAGGAGAGAGTAGCTGAACATTTAGAGAAAACTGGTGTAGATACTGGGTTGGGATGCAAAAATAGCATAACAGGAGAAACACTGCCAATATACTTAGCGGACTTTGTTCTATCAACAGTTGGGACTGGAATGGTAGTTGGAGTACCAGCTCATGATAAAAGGGACTTTGAATTTGCAACTAAGTATGCACTTCCAATAATTAGAGTGATTGAGGGTCCTGATGGAGATAGGTCGGAGATAGATTCTGTTGAGAAAGTATATGAAGATGAAGGAATTGTATTTAACTCTGATTTCATAAATGGAATGAATAGCGAGGTTGCTAGAGAGAAGATGGGTGAATATATTAAGGAGAAAGGAATAGGGGATGTTGTCATTAGATACAATCTAAGAGATTGGATTTTCTCAAGACAACACTATTGGGGAGAACCGATTCCAATTGTGCATTGTGAGAAATGTGGTGAAGTTCCAGTTCCAGAAGATCAACTTCCAATTAAATTACCAGAAGTTGAAAGCTATGAACCAACAGATACAGGAGAGTCACCGTTAGCAAGTATTACAGAATGGGTAAATACAAAATGTCCTAAATGTGGAGGAGATGCTAAGAGAGAAACAGATACTATGCCAAACTGGGCAGGTTCTAGTTGGTATTACCTTAGATATACAGATCCACATAATGACAAGGAGTATGCAGATATGGAAAAGATGAAGTATTGGATGCCGATAGATCACTATGAGGGTGGTTCTGAGCACGTAACTCTTCATCTTCTCTATTCAAGATTCTGGCATAAAGTACTTTCAGACTTAGGATTAGTTCCGGGTATTGAACCATACAAGAAGAGAACAATACACGGGGTTGTTTTGGGAGAAGGTGGCGTTAAAATGTCAAAATCTCTAGGCAATATCATTACTCCTGACGGACTGCTAGAACGATATGGGGCTGACGTTACAAGGGCATATCTCATGTTTATGGGTCCATATGAAGGAGATGTTGTTTGGAGTACAGAAGCAATCAATGGGGTAAGAAGATTTGTAGATAAATTTTATAGTTTTCTACTTAATGTTTGGGAGAGAAAAGATGATAGTCAACCAGAGAGTAGTGATGTAGCAAAGTTAGTAAAGAAAGTAGAATCAGATATTCTAAACTTCAAGTTCAATACCTCCATATCTTCACTCATGCAATTTTACAATTCAAATGTTAATTCTACATTCTCAACATCTGATATTGAAAAATTGATTTTAACTATTGCTCCAATCCTTCCACATATTGCGGAAGAGATTTGGGAGAAGACAGGACATGAATTCAGTGTACACACTCAACCATGGCCTACGATAGATGAGAGGCTCCTTGTTGATGAAAGTATTGATATCCCTGTTCAAGCAAACGGTAAGCTTAGAGGGAAGATTACAATTCCTTCCGAGGCAACAGAACAGGAAGTTATTGATATTCTCAAACAAGAAGAATTCTTTAAGGTTTTAACTTCTGATAAAGAACCTAAGAAGATAATCTATGTTCCACAAAAGATTGTCAGTATAGTTCTTTAGACTTCAATCTTGAAAGAATCTCAATCCCACTGTATCCTATATACATACATATATATTTTAATTTAATTCAATTACGATATGGCTGTTGTAAAGGATATACTTAAAGAAAATGGAAAGATTCTACTATTAGCAGTAGGAATATTAGTTGTTTCAGTAGTAGGTCTTCTGTTTCTAAATCAATCTAATTTAACTTCTAACATAATTATGGATGACAGTACAAAAAGTAATCTTCCTAACTATACAGCTACTATTAAAACAAATATGGGTGATATTGAGATAGATCTTTTTGAAAAAGAGACACCTAAAACTGTAGAGAACTTTGTTAAGCTATCAAAAGAGGGTTTCTACAATGGTTTGATTTTCCATAGAGTAGTTGATGGTTTTGTAATACAAGGAGGAGATCCTGAAGGTACAGGTAGAGGAGGTCCTGGTTATCAATTTGATGATGAGATTACAGAGAGGAAATATACAAAGTATTCTTTAGGTATGGCGAACGCTGGGCCTAATACTAATGGTTCCCAGTTCTTCATAACAGTTGGGAGTATTCAGGATGTGAATCTAAGGAATCTTGATGGAAAATATACTCTTTTTGGAGTTGTTACTTCAGGAAAGGATGTTGTAGACAGGATAGCTGTAGTAAGTGTTGATGAGAATGATAAGCCATTAACACCTGTAAAGATGGAGTCAATAACAATTCACGAGAGTTAATCTAGATTTAATAATCTTGCTGTAATATGTTCTCTAATGGAGAATGTATTACAGAAGAAAAATATAATAAAGCAAATCATTTTTTGCCTAGGTACTTTCTTGTTAGGAGTACTTTTCGATCATTTTGTTCTCTATCCTTACTTCAATTTCCCAAAGGGGGATGTAAAAGAGGTACAAGAGAGTGAAACCAATATCCCTGAGCAGATAGCAGTAAGTTCCACGCTAGAAGACAAGAAAATCACAATAGAGAAAACTTGTAACTTGTATGTTGATACCTCTGGGGCGGTTAAGCAACCCGGGGTCTTCTGTTTAGAAGAAGGATCTATGGTTATTGATGCCATTACAAAAGCGGGAGGATTCACTAACACAGCTGCATATAGATTTGTAGCAAGAAGAATAAATCTATCTCAAAAGTTGGTAAATAATCAGAAGATATATATTCCATTTGAAGAAGAGATGGAATGTAAGATTTTAAGTTTCTTACCTCAAACAAAGCAAGTAGAGACAATGGTTTCTAATACATCCACAATTCCTTTACCTACCTCTGAGATAGAGGAAAGTACAGACACTGTTACAGAAGATAGTTCTAGTTGTGTGAACATCAATAATGACAGCCTAGAGAAGTTAGATTCACTACCAGGTATAGGACCAGTGATGGCTCAGAAAATTATTGATGGTAGACCGTATGAAAAAATAGAAGATCTTTTAAATGTCAGTGGGATAGGTGAGTCACTTTTTTCAAAGATAAAAAATCAGATATGTATCTGAGAGTGTTCCACACAGTAAGGGGGATATGGGAA
This sequence comes from Candidatus Dojkabacteria bacterium, assembly GCA_050950145.1. Taxonomy (GTDB): domain Bacteria; phylum Patescibacteriota; class Dojkabacteria; order SC72; family SC72; genus UBA5232. The sequence goes on along the minus strand of JBMNHB010000001.1, from coordinate 672,814 downwards.
AAATTCTCCAAGAGGGTAGTTGGACTTTTTCGGTTCATCATGGATTACAAAATAATCCTGTTTTCTCTCTCGTACATAGTGGCTAATTCTCTATCAATTTTTCTTCTGAGAAACATTTTTAAGAACTCTTCTATAGGGTGGATAGTTTTTGGAATTCTCCTTCTGTTTACTCTCCTTGTTGTTCTCTTAGTCAAAATTTTGAGGGGGAAATTTTCAAAAGGAGAGGAGGGGGGTGAATACAAGGGTAAGGTAAGTTTCAAAATTTTTACTCTTTCTTTTTCTCTTGTCTTTGTATTGCTTTTGACTTTAGTAAGAAATATGCCAATAATCTTGAATGAAACAGGAATGATAAAAAACAGCAAAAGTTTCACTAGTAGTTCCACAAGATTTAAAGTATATATTGCCGAAGAAATAGAAGAAAAGCACACAAGGCAACAGGTAGTGGTCAAACTTCTAGAGGATATATATTTTGAAGAGAAAATTTTAGATAAGAACTCATCTTTTCTACTTTTGAAACTTCCAAGTTTTTACAAATTTAAGATAGGTCAGGTCTGTGAAGTGGAGGGTCTCCTAACTGAGCCAGAAAATTTTGAGGATTTTAATTACAGGAAATTTTTGGCAAACAAAAAAATATTTTTTCTGATGGATAACCCCAAAATATTTTGTAAGAAAATTGAAGATGAAAGAAGGGGTAATTTTCTTAAAAATTCACTAGTGGATCTAAAGACAAAATTAATAAAAAAAATAGATTCTGTTTTGAACGAACCCCAATCTTCTCTTTTAGCAGGGATACTTTTTGGGCAGAAGAGGTTGTTTAGTAGGTCATTTGAAGAGGCAACTAGAGTGAGTGGAGTGAGTCATATCGTTGCTGCATCGGGATATAACGTCACTATACTTAGTATTGCGATAAACAAATTATTCTTTTTTCTACCCAAGCGTTGGAAACTTATAGCGAGTCTTATAGTCATCTGGATATTTGCAATTTTATCTGGTTTTTCTGCCTCCATTGTCAGGGCATGTATGATGGGGAGTGTTTCTATAATTGCCCTATTTTTTGGAAGAAGTAATTCTGTACATGTAGCATTACCTTTTGTTGCTTTTCTTTTTGTTCTGTTTAATCCTTTTGCCTTATCAGACATAGGCTTTTTGCTCTCCATATCAGCAGTTTTTGGACTAGTCTACATTATGCCAATATTAGTATCACTAAAGGAAAAGGTAACGAAGAAATACAAATTTCTTGATGATTTTGTTCTTCCAACGCTTAGTTGCACGCTTGCTACACTTCCTCTTTCTGTTTTTACATTCAAAACATTCTCAATTTGGTCTGTTCCTGTAAATACATTAGTACTTCCAGTAGTAGAATCAACAATGCTTTTTGGCTTTCTAGCATTACTTTTTCAAGAGATTTTCTCACCATTCTCATATATTTTCTTCTCTGTAGTGAATGTACAGCTTAAATACTTTGAATTAGTAGTTAGTTTTGTTCAAAGGCTTAACTTTGGACAAGTTTCACTCTCTGATACTACATCTAGGATTGTTTCGTTGGTACTTTTGTTCTGTTTTGTAGTCTTAATAATCTTTTTCTATCCAATTAAAAATGAAAAATACAACCACTATCTTAAAAATTCTTAAAGATATACTGTTAAAAAACTTTTTGAATATTGTTTTCTTTCTTTTAGCTCTCTTTGTTGTTGTAGTATTAAGAAAAGATAGGGTGGATGGTGTAGAGATGGTTTTTCTTGATGTAGGTCAGGGTGATGCAATATTGGTACAGCAGGATAACTTTCAGATTTTAATTGATGGTGGGCCTGATGATACTCTTCTATACGAATTAGCTAAGTATTTACCTTGGTATGATAAGAAAATAGAGGTGGTTGTTCTTACTCATCCACATGATGATCATTTAGCTGGTTTAATGTTGCTTTTGAAGAAGTATGAGGTAGGAAAAGTGTTGTATGCACCAGTGAATTTTAACAATGCTGGGTATGAGTATTTAAAAGGTGAATATTCTGATTTGTTAGAAGAGGTTGTTGCAGGGGATAATTTTAGATACAAGGATATATATTTTGCAGTTCTCTATCCATTTGAGGGGGAAAGTTTGCAAGGGGGAAATCTAAATAACTGGTCTGTAATTACATTTTTCTACATTAACGGCTACAAAATCCTTTTAATGGGTGATGGTGAAGTAGAGTTAGAAGAGGAACTTTTGGAATATGATTTTTTGAAAAATATAGATATTTTGAAAGCAGGTCATCACTGCTCTAAGACTTCAAGCTCTGAAAAATTTTTAAGTTTCACACAACCAGAGGTGGCGATTTGTATGTGTGGGGAAAAGAATAAGTTTGGTCATCCTCATAGTGAAACACTTCAAAAATTGAAAAGTCGGAATGTGCAATATTTTGTTACATATGAGGAGGGGTGTATGAGGTTTAGATTCTAAAAATGCTTTTAATATGGTAGAATTCTCGTAGATGTACCTGTAGCTCAACTGGATAGAGCACTGGTTTGCGGAACCAAAGGTTGTCGGTTCGATTCCGGCCAGGTACGCACCCAATAGGCCTGGCCTAGGTCTGCCCCGCGTTAAGAAAGTTTTAATCATGAGGATTATACACTTCACAAAAGGTCTCCTGACCCTTGGCATCGGTAGTATGTACGTGTTACAAGTACAGACACAGGAGCGTGCACCTCAAAAAAGACGTATCAGAAGTAAAGATTTTGGACTCTTAAAAGATTATGAACGAAGGTCAGGCCTAGGTCAGGCCTGAAATGTGGTAAAATATGGGGTAGAGGGATGCACCTGTAGCTTAACTGGATAGAGCATCGGTCTTCGGAACCGAGGGTTGGGGGTTCAAATCCCTCCAGGTGCGTGTAGACTTATGATACAAGAGAAGATAACAAAACTAGTATTAGATTCTTTAGAAAAGCTTTCCATAGAGGTTTCTAAGGAGGATATTATAGTGGAGGAGCCTAAAGATGAGTCTAAGGGAGATTACTCCACGAATATCGCTATGAGAATGGCTTCTAAGGTGGGTAAGAACCCTGTTGATCTTGCAGAGGAGATAGTGAAGGGTATGGAGAAAGATGATGACTTTGAAAAAGTTGAATTTGTTCCTCCTGGATTCATTAATTTCTACCTTTCAAAAACATATCTTCTAAAGGAGATGGAGAAATATGCAACACAAGGAGCTGAATATTTCAAATCAGATGTAAATAAAGGAAAGAAGACAATAGTTGAATATACCGATGCTAACCCATTCAAAACATTTCATATTGGGCATCTTTATACAAACGCTGTAGGGGAGGCTATCTCTAGATTACAGGAATCTTTAAGTACGCAAGTAGAAAGAATTACATATCAGGGGGATGTTGGTTTACATGTTGCTAAAACATTGTGGGGTTTTGAGGAAAAATTGAAAGAAGAAAAGAAAGACTTTGAAACCATAGAAAAGCTTGGTTTAGTAGAGAAAGTTAGGTATATTGGCGATGCCTATGTGATGGGTGCTGAGGCTTACGATTATGTGCAAGATAAAAAGGCAATTCAAGAAATTGATGATTTGAACTACTATGTTTTCTACATCACAAATCCAGTGTTAGAAAAGAAAGACTTTTCCAAGTTTGAAGAGGCTAACATTAAAGAAAAATATCAGAAAGGCAGACTATGGTGTCTTGAATATTTTGAAACAATTTACAAAAGGTTAGGTACAAAGTTCGCCCATTACTTCTTTGAAAGTGAGGTTGGAGAGGCTGGATTGAAGTTGGTTTTAGAAAATGTTGGAAAGATCTTTAAGGAAGATGATGGAGCAGTAATATATGAGGGGGATGAAGAGAAGGGCTTGCATACAAGGGTCTTTGTAAATAGGTATGGATTACCAACTTATGAGGCAAAGGAGATAGGGTTGGCTTTAAAGAAGGAAGAGCTTTTGGATTATGATGAATCTATTATCATTACTGCAGAGGAGCAGACTTCATATTTTAAGGTGGTCATGGATGCTTTAGGGAAGCTTAACCCTGAAATACCTAAGAAGACTAAGCATTTTCCACATGGCATGATTAAATTACCAGGTGCAAAGAAGATGTCTAGTAGGAAAGGTGGAGTTATTGAAGGAGAATGGTTGTTAGGGGAAACAAAGAAGAAAGTTGAAGAGTTGATGAAACAGAATAATACTTTGCCTGAGGAGTTACATGATGAAGTTAGTGAGAAGATTTCAATAGGTGCCGTTAAGTATGCATTTCTTAAGGTTGGTATAGGGAGTGATATTGTTTTTGATTTTGATCAAGCTACAGCTTTTGATGGGGATACAGGTCCGTATATTCAGTATGTGTATTCTAGGGCAAATTCTCTTTTGAAAGAGTATGATTTTGAAAATGTAGAGGACTTCTCTGTTAACACAGATCTTTTCAATCCTTTTGTATTGGGATTGATGAGGTTGACTAGCAAATACCAGAAGGCTCTGCTTGATAGTGCTGTGAACTATTCTCCTTCCATTCTTACTCAATATCTCTTTGATTTGGGTCAATCATTTAATTCTTTTTATCAGAATGTGAGACTCTCTGAGGTATCTGAGGATGATAGGGAGATATTGCTTTTGATTGTAAAGGCAGTGATGAATGTAGTTGAGCATGGTCTATACAATTTAGGAATCTCTGTTGTTGAGAGAATGTAATTAACTTTTTATATTTCTAATATGGCAGAGCAGAAAACAGTTAGAAATACATTTCTTGAAAAGAATTGGTTGTTGATTGTAGCTATTGTCTACCTTATTCTTCCTATTGATCTTATACCTGATGCTATTCCAATCTTAGGTAGTTTAGATGATTCTGCGCTTTTGATTATTAACTTAATTCAAAAATATATCCTTTGGAAGAAAGAGAACGAGCAGAAAGAAGGTGGAGAAAAGGATAATATTCATGAAGGTGAGATTGTTAAGTAGTATATGCGGGGTGTAGTTCAGATGGCTAGAACGCTACGTTCGGGACGTAGAGGTCGTCCGTTCAAGTCGGATCACCCCGAGAGGAGAGGAGAGACCTGGTCTGTAAAGAAACTCGTACTGGATAAGGGATATTTGTTTATTTTTATGTTTTTTTAATCTTACTAGAGGTTATTTGTTTTTCATCTAATATTTGTAGTATCATTTGAAATATTTTTACTATGAAAACACTACCATCGCTCACGAAAAAAGATTTACTTACCCAGTTGTCCGAAATAAATGATTCGGACAGATTAAAGAAAGCTTTAGAAATAGCTGCCAAAGGTCATGAAGGGCAGCTGAGAGATGGAGGAGGTAAATATCTTAATGAACACATATATTATGTTACTTCTCTTCTATATGAAGGTTTCAAAAATGACAAAGATATTGAGAACCTCGTAGTATTAGCTTTGCTTCATGATAGTGTAGAGGATGGAGGTATAAAAGTATCTTTTCTGGAGAAAGTTTTTGACAAGTATATTGCAGATACAGTGTCTTTGTTATCCAAAACTCCTAAAGAGGAGGATGACTCTTTGACACAGGATCAGAAATATATGGTAACTCAGAATTATCTAAACAGACTGTCAAGGAGCAGGGGCGCAGTTATTGTAAAACTGTATGATAGGATTGGAAATCTAAATTGTACAGTTAGAGATACAATTGCACTTAAGCCAGAGAAGTATATGAGGTACCTGAAAGAGACAAAAAATCTTTTTATTCCTCTAGCAAAAAAATACGACTTCAAAAAAATAGTTTCTACTTTAGAGAGTGAGGTTGATAGAATAGAGAAGCTATTTAATTAAAAATATCTTATACCTGTAGTAATTATCTTTTCTTTGGTTTTTATCCTTGTTGTTAAGATACTAGTAGTACATACATGTTTCTGTCTAAGTATGGCTAAGTTTGAATACATATCTTTCTCTGAATCTTTTTCCATTCTTATTTGAAGAAAAATTTTTCTGTTTCCTTGAAAAATATTACATACAAAAGTTGTAGTGTAGGGTGTTTTAAATATCCTTATTTAGTGAAACATAGGTTTTTAAATTTTGATAATTTTTTCTTCTTTGTTTAAAAGATATCAACTTTGAAATATGAAATTTTGTTCATTGATTTTGAGATAAGTAATTTCCCTTCTATGACAGAATATTTTGTTTTGACTCTGATATTTGAACAGAAAGGTCTTAGCTATTAAGTGTAGTGAAGGTGTCTGTGTAAGGGAAATGTTTCACTAACCTAAATTGTTCTTTTGTAGTATGAGGAACAAAGATGTTTGCAAAAGAATATTGTTCCTAGGCCCTTTTTAAAATCTCTTCAAAATGTTTCTTTAAGAATTGTCCTGTATAGCTTGATTTTTCAGCCATTATATCTTCTACTGTTCCTTGGGCTACAATCTCTCCACCTGTATCTCCTCCCTCTGGCCCTAGGTCTATAATCCAGTCTGAATTTCTAATCACATCCAGGTTGTGTTCTACTACAATGACAGTGTTTCCTTTGTTCACTAATTCTCTTAGAATTTTTAGTAGATTGTCAACATCATAATAGTGGAGTCCTGTAGTCGGTTCGTCTAGAACGTACAATGTATGCCCAGTTGATATCTTGGATAGCTCTTTTGCTAATTTTACTCTCTGTGATTCTCCACCTGATAGGGTGAGTGCAGATTGTCCTAGCTCCATATATCCAAGTCCAACTTTTTGTAGTATGTCAAGCTTTCTTTTGATTGAAGGAATGTTTTTGAAGAATATAGAGGCCTCTTCAACTGTCATTTTTAGCGTATCAGCGATACTTTTTCCTTTGTAGTCCACTTGTAGAACTTCAGAATTGTATCTACTTCCATTACACTGGTCGCAGGTGATGTATATGTCTGAGAGAAATTGCATCTCAATTTTTATCTGACCATCACCTTTACATTTTTCACACCTTCCACCTTTGACATTGAAACTAAATCTTCCAGGTTTATATCCCCTCGCTTTTGCTTCATTTGAATTTGCATATATGTCTCTGATGTAGTTAAAGAGTCCTGTGTAAGTAGCTGGGTTTGATCTTGGTGTACGACCTATAGGGGATTGGTCTATGCTAATGATTTTGTTGATGTTTTCAATCCCTTCTATATCCCCATATACCCCCTCAATACTCTTTGCTCTCATGATTCTGTTTTCTAGGACTGGAACGAGAGTGTTTTCTATCAGAGAAGACTTGCCACTGCCAGAAACACCAGTAACTGAGATTAGGCGTCCTAATGGGAAACTTACATCTATATTTTTTAGATTGTTTGTTTCAACTGATTTTATAGTCAAGAATTTCTTTGGTTCTTCTTTTTTAGTATGTTTGATATCTTGTCCGATGAGTAGGGTATTCTTAAGATACTTAGCAGTTAATGTATCTGTCTGCTTGATTTGGTTATATGTACCTTCTGCCACTATCTCACCTCCATGTTGTCCTGCTCCAGGACCCACATCTATTATCCAATCTGCTTGTCTCATAGTATCAGGATCGTGTTCTACTACAATTAATGAATTACCTGCATCTCTTAGTTCTTTTAATGAAGCAGTTAGCTTAGAAATATCTCTTGCATGAAGTCCTACTGATGGTTCATCCAGCACATATACAACACCAGATAGGCCTGTTCCTATCTGTGAAGCTAACCTAATTCTTTGTGACTCTCCTCCTGATAAGGTTGTAGCTTTTCTTGATAGTGTTAGGTAATCAAGGCCTACATTTACTAAGAAGTTAAGTCGTGTAAGAATCTCTTTAATAATTGGTTTTGCTATCTCTGCTTTGTTTCCTTTTAAATCTAAATTCTTGAAGAATTTAATATTATCCTTGATAGTCATATCTGTAACCTCAACAATATTCTTTCCATTAAGCCTTACTGCTAAAGAATATGGTTTTAATCTTTTCCCCTCACAAACAGGACATGTGGATTCGGACATGTATTTTTCTAGCTCTAGCTTTGAGAATTCAGATGTGGTTTCTTTGTATCTTCTTCTTAATTCAGGGATAACACCTTCATATTGGGCCATGTGTGTGTTTGTTATTCCAAATCTATTGGTATATATGATTTCATAGTATCTTTTTGCACCTTTTCCGTAGAATATTAAGTCAAAGATCTCTTGAGGATACTCTTTAATTGGTACTGTAAGACTGAAGTTATGAACTCTAGCTACTTCATTAAGTACTCTTGTTGTCCAGCTATCTTTTGTAACTCTATTTGCCCAAGGGAAAATACCTCCTTCTTTGATTGTTAATCTTGGATTGTATATCAAGTTAATATCTATCTCTTGTAAGAAACCTAATCCTGCACAGTTCTCACAAGCTCCTTCTGGGGCATTAAAAGAGAAAGATGCCGGTGTTATCTTTGGATATGATATCCCACAACTATTACAAGTATTGCCTTCAGAGAAGAATAGTTCTTCTTTACCAATTAGGACTTTTACTTCTCCTCCTGACTGTAAGATAGCTAGTTCAATATCATCAGTAACTCTTTTTTTGAATTCTTTACTTGTTGTATCTTCTGTTGTGAGTCTATCAATGACTAAATCAATGTTATGCTTCTTGTTTTCATCTAGTTCTAAGGTATCTATGTCATCTAGAAGGTATGTTTCGTTGTCAATTATTACTCTAAGGAAGCCTTTGGATAACAATTTCTCAAGTAAGTTTTTAAAGCTCCCCTTACGGTTTTTTATCAATGGTGAAACAATGGTAACATTATGCGTGGAACCTTTTATACTCTTTAGTACCTTCTGTGTAATTTCCTCAATCGTTTGGGACTCTATGGGTATATTACAATTCGGACAGTAGGGTTGGGCAACATAGCCATAGAGTAGTCTTAGGTGATTATATATCTCTGTTATAGTGCCAACTGTAGATCTTGGATTACTTCCTGTTGTCTTTTGATCTATTGATATAGCTGGAGAGAGTCCTGTAATCAACTCTACATCTGGCTTTTTCATTATCCCAAGAAATTGTCTAGCGTATGAAGAGAGGGATTCAACATATCTCCTCTGTCCTTCGGCATATATTGTGTCAAAGGCTAGGGAGCTTTTTCCACATCCTGACACTCCTGTTAAGACAACCATTTTGTTCTTTGGTATATTAACAGAGATATTCTTAAGATTATTCTCTTTTGCTCCTTTTATTCTAATAAATTCAATTTTCATCTCAACATTAATTATACCATGAGAGTTGTAGAATTCATAACCTGTAGTTAACCAAAAGATAATGAAAAATTAGGTAGTTATTGGTATAATTGGCGATATGCACCCGTAGCTCAATTGGATAGAGCAACGCACTCCTAACGCGTAGGTTGTTGGTTCGATTCCGACCGGGTGCGTATAGTTTACAGACCTGGTCTGTAGGTTTATCCTTACTAGTAAAGGCTTGAGATGTAGAAATTGAAGTTTTTTAATCTTACTATGAGATGTGAGGTAATGCTCTTTTACAACCTGTACTCATTGATATTGAATATTTCTTCTGTGTCTTTTTCAAAGGTAACAATGTTATCTCTTGAGCTTTTAACTGTGAAGAAATTTACATTATCTATTGAAAGTATCTTAATGGCATTCTCACCATCACTTTCAGATATGTAGATAGAACCATCTTTTACGTACGAGATATGTTTTGATCTACCAATCCATCTAGGTTTGTTTTCTTCCTTAATATCTTTAATAATCTTAGTACCTGCCTCTTCTAAAGGATTCAAAGTCTCATTAAAGAAGGTAAAGGTGTATATATCTTGATTTGACTCAAACATAAATCTTTTATTATCTCCCGAGATACTAATGAATTTAGTTGGATAAGGGTAAACTGTCATATACTTGTTAGTTGAAAACTTGTACCAATATGAGGCGACCTTTGTTGATATGAAGATACCTCCAGCTTGTTTGTCTACATAGATATAATCTATTTCTCCAACGTTCTGTGTGTTTTCAGGAGAGCTTGTAAACGGTACAAATTGGTAATCTTGTACTCTGTAGTACTCTATGTATTTCTCTTCTTTTTGCATGTAAATAGTTTTAACTAGAGGGGCACCTTTAACTCCATCTAATGAAATAGCTTCTAAAGAATATGTATATACTTTAGAATTTTCTTCTGTATTGTCTTTTAGTAGATAGATAATACCATCCTTCGCAGATGTCCAAATATATTTCTTTCCTTCTTCTTTAACGAAAACAGAATACATTAATCTATCTGTAATATTGTATGAAAGCAGATCTTTTTCTGTCTCAAAAAGTAAATGTTTGTTATCAGAGGCCCACTTTACAGAATGATTTGCAACAGATGTTAAATCTATCTGATTGTTTGTAGCAGGGGTAAATGTTGTAGAGGTGTTAAGAAGATATGAAGAATTACCTTGTTCTGTTGTATTTGTTAGTAGTGCGTAGTTTCCATCAGGAGAGAGTAGAATCTCAATATTCTTGTTATCTGTCTCCCACAACTTAATCGGATTATTTAGTATCTCCCAAAGAGCTTTTTCAATCTTGTATCTCCATAGTGAGTATGAATCATTTTGTTCTTTAAGAAGAAGTATAGCGATATCCTCATTGTCATTTACCCAAAACTTCTCTATCTCTCTCTCTGAATTCCAAGCAGTATATTTCTTGTTATCCTTAAGAATCAACCATGGAGTAACAATTGTTGTTTTCTCATCTAGAATATCAATATCTTTTTCCCATGTGTGAAATCCATCTTTTTCCAGTCTAATTGTATGTTTTCCAATATCTACAACTCTGCTTTTTGGGGTTTTACCAATATTGCTATCATCTAAAAATGCTATTGCACTAGATGGAGTAGGTCTAATGGAGATGGCTCCTGTTTTACTAACTTCCTGTTTGGAGAAATCTACTCTGTAACCTTTTGCTAAAAGGAATAGTATAATTGCGAAAGCTATGACCAAAAGAGAGGAGAGGGTTGAAAGTAGGACTGGTACTGAATAATTTTGCTTTTGTTTTCCTTTTGTCATTTTGTATGTAAAGTATAGCATAATAGGGGATAAATTGTTAAAATACAATTATGGAAAAGAAAAGAATATTAACAGGTGATAGGCCTACAGGAAGAATGCATATTGGGCATTTGAAGGGTACTTTGGAGAACAGAGTAAAACTTCAAGATGAGTATAATTCCTTTATTGAAGTTGCAAATATTCAAGCACTTGCAGATAACTTTGATAATCCATCTAAAGTTAAGGAGAGTATCTACGAAGTTCTCTGTGATTACTATGCAGTAGGAATTGATTTTGACAAATCTCATGTGTTCATACAGAGTGAGATTCCTGAAATAAATGAGATATTCATATATCTAGCAAATTTTGCAACAGTTCAGCAGATACAGCATAATCCTACGATTAAAACGGAGATGGCTCAGAATAAGTTTGAGACTTCAACCCCATTAGGTTTCTTCTTGTATCCAATTCATCAAGTTGCAGATATATTGTGTGTTAATGCAGATTTAGTTCCAGTAGGGAAAGATCAAGCCCCTATGGTTGAAGATACTAGATTGATTGCTAGGAAATTTAATAGTACATATGGTGTAAAGATTTTCAATGAACCAAAGGCATTGTTTGGGGTTAAGGTGAATGTTCCAGGTATTGATGGGAATGAAAAGATGGGGAAGAGTTTACATAATGGAATATATTTAGCAGATAGTGAAGAGGAATTAAGGACTAAAGTCTTTAAGGTGTATACCGATCCAAATAGAATTCATGCAACTGATCCTGGGAAGGTTGAGGGTAATGTTGCTTTTGCATATCTTGATCTGTTTGCTAATGATTCTCAGAAAGGTGAGGTAGAAGAGATGAAGAAGAGGTATAGAGAGGGGAATATAAAGGATGTGGAAGTAAAGGAGAGATTGTTTGAGATAATGAATGCATATCTTTCTCCAATTAGAGAGAGAAGAAAAGAGGGAGAGGGTATGAAAGATGAGCTTTTGAAGAAAGCATTATGCGGAAGTAAAGAAGTTTCTGAAATTGCTAAAGAAACTGTGAAGAAAATGAAGAAAGCAATGTTAATAGATTTTTAAATAGTAATTAACTTGTAGTATTGTCTAGATGTTAGGAAAGAAGTTAGGAATAGATTTGGGAACAGCAAACTCTGTAATATTTGTACAGGGGGAAGGGGTTGTTGTAACGGAACCAACAGTTGTTGCTATTGACTTGAATACATATACGGTAATTGCTGTTGGTAAAAAAGCAAAACAGATGATTGGTAAGACTCCAGATAATATCGTTGCAAGAAGGCCCCTTAGAGAGGGTGTAATAGCTGATTCTAGAATAACTGAAGCTTTACTTAGACATTTTTTTGACAAGGCATTAGGAAAAGCTAGGTTTTTTAAGCCTGATGTTGTAATGAGTGTACCTGCTGGAATCACATCTGTTGAGGAAAGGGCTGTTCATAAAGCTGCAAATGCAGTTGGATCAAGGACAGTTACACTTCTTCCTGAACCACTTTTAGCGGCATTGGGAGCTAATCTTCCAATCCATACATCTTCAGGGAATATGATCGTAAATATGGGTGGAGGAACCACAGAAGTAGGAGTTCTTTCCTTAGATGGAGTTGTGGAATATGAGTCTTTAAGAGTTGCTGGAGATGCGCTTAATGAATATATCATTTCATATATGAAAAAGAAGAAAGGAATTATGATTGGAGAGCAGAGTGCGGAGAATATTAAGATAAAGATAGGGTCTGCTGTTGAGATAAAGACCCCTAAACAGATGGAGATAAGAGGTAGAGATGTAGGGGCAGGTATGCCAAAATCTATTATGGTAAATTCCAATGATATTGCTGAGGCAATTGAATATCCACTCAAAAGGATAATTGGTGCTATAAAAAGTGTCCTAGAGAAAACCCCTCCGGAACTATCGGCCGACATTATAGATCGTGGTATGGTCATGAGTGGTGGCACAGCAAAGTTAAGAAATTTAGACAAACTTTTTTCTAGGGCAACTGGTGTTCCTTGTCATGTTGCAGATGAACCACTATACTGTGTTGTTAAAGGTACAGGTATTGCATTAGAATTACTAGCGACAGGAGAGAGAAAATTCTCGTTTAACAAAGAGTTTAGAAGGTAATTTTTAGAAACAGCATATGGCAATATTTGAAAAAAAGAAAAAAGAGATGACATTACAGGAAGTAACAGAACTTCTTGAACAGCTTAAATTACCGACAGCTCTTGTTTTTACACCTCTTAATCTCAATGCAGAAAAGAAGAAATTTTTTGATTCGGATACATATGAACCATATTTTAAGTACAGGATTGTTAAGAATGATAATGAAAAGGTTCTTAACAAGCTTTCTAAGGTTGAAGTAATTTCTGATGTTGATCCACGAATATCTAAATTCTACATTGATTTAATTGTATCTAAAGAACAGGCAAATGATTTAATGAATGCAGTAGGGAATAATCAGAAAGTTACAGAGATATCAAAAGAAAGATTTGGTATACCATCTCCAATCCTTTTTAGGAATGCTGCAAGAGTATTAAGAGGTGTTGTGAAGAGTTACAATTTGGTACAACCTCCTAAAGCAAAAGAGTTTTTGGGATACGATGAAATAGTGAAGGTGTTTGATGGAGTGTTTAGTGAATTAGGGTTAGAGGGATGGGAGTTGTATAGGTCAATAAATATATCCAAAAATGGGGTTAAGGTTGGTATAAAGAGGAAACAAATACTTGTAAATGAGCAGATTCAGAGAAGTAAATTCAAATTAAGAAAATTAATTGTGCATGAAGTTGGTACACATGTGCTTAGATCTATAAATGGAATAAATACTAGTTTCACAGCCCTAGGGAATGCTAATCTACCAACATATTTAGATGTTGAGGAGGGTCTTGCAACGTGGAACGAGAGTGAGATGGGGGTATTAACAGAGAATAGTTTGAAGAAGAAAGCTGCCTATGTCTATGCGGTTAAGATAGGGGAGAACATGTCATTTAGACAGTTGTATAATGTTCTTTTAGGATCTCTCCCTAAATATTCAGCTTTCAATGTTGTGTATAGGGTAAAGAGAGGGTTAGCTGATACAGCGAAACCAGGTATCTATACAAAAGATATTGTTTACTTTAGAGGTTTTAGAAAAGTGTTAAAGAAACTAGGAGATGATAAGTCACTGTATCCACTTCTGTATGCAGGAAAGATAGACTTCAAACAGTGTGATTGGGTAAGAGAAGGTTTAATACCTAAAGCAAAGATAGTTCCATCCAAAGAGATGTGGAACAAAATATTCAAAAAGGTAGGTATCTAACAGACCTGGTCTGTACATTTCTTCTTCTGTAGCTTATGTTTTCTCTCACTTTTTACACTTTTTTAATCTTACTATGGGAGGGATTTAGTAACTAAAAAGAAGTCGTAATATTCTACTAGTTGTGTGTTTTCAACAAGGTTAGAAAGATGTTGTTTATGCAACAGTTCTTTTGGATTGTCTCTCATATATTGTACTAAAGTTCTGAAATATATAAAATCTTCAATTCTTTTCTTTTTGTATGGACCTTGAAAAATCCTTCCAACCAAACCATATTTTCTGTTCATATATGTAGTATAATTTCTGCCAATTTCTCTCATCCAAATACTAAGGTCCTTTTTCTTTTTGATGGCTGCTAAAACATGGTAATGGTTGGGCATGATACATAGAGATATTAGATTTGCTTTCTTACTAGAGCCTATCAAGTCAAAGAACATTTTCTTCAGCACATTTAAATCATTGCTATCAAAACATATTTGTTCTTTATGGTTTCCTCTGTTGTAAATATGATACAGCTCCATATGTGATTATCACATTCAGTTATGAAATATCGATTAACTACTACAGCTTATAGTAAGATTAAAAAATCTCAAATTTGGCATCTTAAGTCTCAGCAGGTAAGGATAAATGTACAGACCAGGTCTGTTTTAGAATGCTGAAATAATGGCTTCTGCAATGTTCACAGGTTCTCCTTCAATTTTTGTTTCGTATGCTTTGTAACCTGGGTGGAAACTCCATTCTTGGACGACGGGTTTACCGTTTATATACATAAAATCAACAGCCATGAAGTCTGCATCTAGTAGGGAGGCTACTTTTTCTGCAATACTCTTAATCTCATCATTTGGTTTGTTGTACATCTCATAGATGCCTTTGTTTACAGTCATAAAGCCTTTAGAGGCTTTTCTCTTCCAACCACCTATTACTTTTCCCAATTTAACAAAAATTCTATAATCCTCACCAAAATCAGAGAACTCTTGTAGGAAGAAGTCAGGACTTAATTTGTATCCATCTTCATTTTCAACTTTAAATACATTCTTTTTAATCTTTTCCTTACCATCTATAACTTCAATTCTGTTCTTACCGGAATAATCTTTTGTAATTAATGGGAAATCGTTTAGATAATCTCTCTCTTCTGTGTAGTTTCCATCTGTTCTGAAGTATGTATTAAAATATGGGATATTATTTATTGAACAGAACTGTGCCATTGCAATCTTATTGTAATAGGGGAATCTTTTTATAGCTTCAGCATTTTGTACTAATATTTTTTTATCTGGATTTTCTGCGTTGTGTTGTTCTGCGAAATTAATAATATATCTCTTATAGTGGTATTCTTTGTCATTATATAGGGCATGGCCTCTGAATATTATATGTGAATACTCTGTTATATCCTTACGGTTGGCTTTTATTATAAATACACCATCATTTAATATGAATTCTAATTGATCGTTGTATATGAAATCCGATTCTATATTCTTTTTGTCTAATTCTTCTAACAGTCTTGCAGAACCTGTTGGTATATCTAACTTCTTACCAATTTCACCTCTCTGCCTTTTATCTATGACAAGATATTTCATATTTATTAAATTATTTTAATTTTATTTATATACTTTCTATACTTTTTGATTATCTTCATCTCCTCTTTCTCTGCCTCATCCTTACTTACAATCAACATATCAATATTATTAAATCCTAAACCATCACTTTTAACAGCATCCCAATCTCTATGATGAATAATTATTCCATCTAATGATGCATTAACTTTAAGTGCTTCTATAGCTCTCCATTTCTCCAATCCACTATTTATCTCTAATCCATTAATCCTTAAATATCCATCTTTGTATTCTCCAACTACCTCATCATCTGTAAAATATGAACCTAGTAAGTTCTTCTCTCTTAAGATTGTTAATATATCTGGTAGACTACTTCCAACTACAACAACCTTCTTTGTTTTGTTATCTTTCAATATTTTCTTTACAAATGTATCAGCAACATATGATCTATCTTCTCCTAATACAGGGAAGAGGTTAAGATATGCTTCTGGCATGGTATTAACCTCAAGGATAGCTCCATTTTCTTGAGTAAGGGGCTTGCTAATATCTTTACAAAGTACATCTACTCCAACAACAAATGCATGGATAGAGGAAGCAATGCTTTCTACAATGTATTTAATCTCATCAGAAACTTGATCTGTAAAGTCTTCAGTTATACCACCTTGACTCATGCTAGCTACTTTTCTTACTTGTATTTTTTCATCCTGTTTTGGAATACTCTCTAATGTTAATTTTTGTTCCTTAAGGTAATCAAGTAGGGGTTGATCTATCTTTATCGGTTTAAGGGTATGGGCAGGGCTTGTAATATCTCTTCTAGGGTCTCTGTTGGTTTCATCTATTAATTCCTGTATGGTATTTTTACCATCACCTACTATGAAGGCGGGAATTCTTTTTGTTGCTATTTCTAATTTCCCGTCAATAACTAGTAGCCTGTAATCTTCTCCTGCGACCTGCTCTTGTATCATTATCTTTCTCTGCCATGCTTCTCTTTGTTTTCCGTCAATAGCTTTCTGTGCGAATTCAAATGCTTTCTTTGCCTCTTCTACAGTGTTTATACCTACTACAACACCACTTCCTCCAGTTAATCCAGTTGGTTTAATAACAACGGGTTTGTTGTAATTACCCCATACCTCGTCAATCTGACTCTTGTTATCTAATGTCTCCCATTTAGGGATAGGCAGACCAAGTCTTGTAATCATAAGGTTAGTAGACCATTTATCTTTTTGCATCTCTTTTGCAATCTTAGAATCTTTGCTGGAGGAGATAGAATAGATAATTTCAGAATCTTTTCCACATCCAATTGTATGATGTCTGTTATATGTCTTAGTATACCCTGATTTATCTGTATCTATAATTCCATCGTCTATAATTGTGGGGGTAATCTCATAACCCAAAGTGTATGCAGAGTGTAGTACTGGGATAGTGGACATGGATGCTACTCTTTGTTTGATTAGAGTTTCTACAATATATTCTCTACATTCTTCATATGTCATCTTACCTTCTGCTAACTTTTGTAAATATTCACCAGCTTCTCTCCAAAGAAAAGCAATTCTTGTTTCAATGTAAAGATATCCTTGTGTGAAATAATATTTTTCTATAAATAATGGGTGAAAGCTATTAATTAAATCCAAAAGCTTCTTTACCTCCTCTGTTTCATTCATCTCAATAATGACAGTTGAGTAGGGGGATATTAGGTTTAGACCTTGTAATACTTGTACTTTTTTCATATCTATTCTTTTGAATTTAAATATTTATCTCTAATATATTCCATAATTGGAATAGCTACTTTAACTTGTTCACCTTTGTCTACTTTGTAGTGTAGTCTAAGTCCAGGGTTGTAGTTAATTTCATTAACAGCACATTTCTCTGGTTTAGTAATATCTTTTGCAATGATATCAACACCTCCAAATTCTGATCCAACAGCTTTTACAGCTTTAATGGCTAACTGTTTGTAGAAGTCATGAACTTCTTTAACACACTCTTCTGTAGTACCACCTGTGGTAAGGTTACAGTTGTATCTTAAAATCACTTCTTGGTCTTCCTCCGGTATTGATTCTAAAGTCGTATTTTCTCTTTGTAGCTTAATAATTACTTCGTTATCTATTACTATCGGCATCATTATATTCTGCTTTCTTCTCATATTCTCTACCTCTATGAGTTTCCTTATAGAAGTCTCTCCATCACCTCTAACATGTGCAGCCTTTCTTCTAACAATTCCTACAACTTCATCTCCAACTACTAAAAATCTGTAATTTTCTCCATGAATGAATTCCTCACCGATTACTTTTTTGTCATCAGATGGTGCATGGGATATTTCAAAGGCGTTTCTGTATGCAGCAAGAACCTGTTCTTCGCTTTGTGGAAGAATAGAGACACCTTTACCACCTAATTGTTGGGTAGGTTTGATTACTATATCTTTGTAATTATTGTAGAACTTTATAGCATCAATCTCACATGTTAATATCTCCTGTTTTGGTACTGTAACACCGTGTTCTTCAAGAACAATATGTGTTAAGTTCTTCCTTTTACATATTGTAGTACTAGGTGTTGGAACGAGTGGGGTGACGGTATTGATAATATACCAATGTTTGTTTCCTACAGAAAATTTAGCCATTAACCCATTTACTAATATCTTGTAATCAATTCCTAAAATATCAGCAGCCTCTATGTAGTAAGAAAGATGGATATTACCTGCTTCTTTGAGATAGTTTTTCTCAGTCTTCCTTTCTGCCATATACTATATACAATAAATTATCTAGTAAAAGTCTTAGTTGTATCTATGAGATACCCTTTAAGCTCATCTCTTCCAATGATTAAATGATACTCAGAATCTTCAATAATTACGACTTCAATATCTTTAATCTCTCCTGATATCTTTACTTTAACCTCCACAACTGGTCTTACTTTTACATCCTCACCATCAACAATTTTTGCGACCCTTTTAATATTCTCTTCCATAGTCAGAGTCTCAACATTGTTATCTATATATTCCTGTGCATCTTTAAGTGAATTAAACTTCTTAGGAACATTAAGAGAGTTAAAATATTTTGTAGTATTTAGAAAACCAACTCTGTTTGCAAAAGCCTCAGATATTCTAGATGTAAGTACGCCTGTATCCATAAAAGCTCTAGCAACCTCTTTCTCAGGTTCTTTCTTCTCTTTCGTTTTATTGTTATACACCAGAACCTTCTCGTTAATGGTTACAACTTTCCTCCCACTGATTGTTTCAATATTCTCCTCAACTTCTCCACCAAAAATATTCTTAGCAAGCCTGATTCCATGTTTAATTCCTTTTACCTCTACATCTTTTACTTTCTCTAGTCTCCATCTTAAACCAGCTTTGTTTGCTACTTGAATACCAAGACCAGGTCTAGCATTAAGTTCAAAAACAATTGGACCGTGATCTGCATCAAGGGCAATATCAACACCGATATATCCTAATTTAGATACTCTTTGACATTTAAGTGCAATTTCTAAAATATTATCCCAATCTGGTATATGAATACCTCTTAAAGGTTTGTTTTCTCTTAGGTCTTGTGTTGTTTCAATATCTTCATATATATCAGTAAGTAGAGAGGAGGTATCCATCTGCATTGCATAGGTGGTAATACCAGTAGCGATATCAATTCCTACACAGATAGCTCCAGAATGCAGATTTGCTGTACCATCAGATCTTTTAGTAGGTATTCTAGTCATAGCCATAATGGGGACACCGTTAAAACATATTACTCTAATGTCAGGAACACCCCTGTATGAATACTGTTTCAAAAGTGGAGCTGTTTTAACTCTCTCTTCAAAAATAGCAATATCCTTTCTATTACCCATTGAGAACCTACCATCAAGAATGTTTTCAATGTGTAGGATAATGTCATTTTTTGTCATTATCTCTCCATTAGGTCTGATCCAAGCAAGTTCACCTTTCTTTTTACCAAAGAAGACAATTATCCCATTACCACCAGTACCTTGATTAGGTTTAATTACAAAACTTTTTGGTAAAGATTCCCAGTCTAAAAATTTTAACTGTTGCTTAGATCTGATTAATTTGTACACCTCTGGGGTCTTGATTCCCTCTTTAGCTAAGACTCTTTTTGTAAGAATTTTGTTATCTGCAATTCTTTTTGCAGAAGGAGGATTATATGGTCTAATATACTCTTGATTCCTTCTGTTTAACCCTAAAATGTCTTTGTATTTACCTTTTTGTATCATCATTTTTCTCTTTTAGAACAGACTTAAATCTAAAGTAATCCTTTATTCTTAACCCCTTAAATTGTCCAATGAGTAGGTTTATGAGGATAAGGAAGGGTACAATCCAAAGGTTGTTAATTGCGTAGGTCGCTACATAGTCTCTTGTGATTACAAACCAACCAGCTGTTGCAACCAATACTGTTCCAACAAGTGTTCCTACAGAAGTCTTTAATGATTTCTGGATAAACTGTTTTATGAAAAAATCAGAAAGAATAGCGATTGAGATAAGGGCTAGTGGTGGTACTGATGCCATGTTTTCTAATCCTAGTCCAAGTTCATTGATTACTATCATAAAGGAGATGATTCCAACACTTAACAAGCAGTAGTTTATAGCAATCCTTGTAATGTAGTGCATTCTGATTCTTTTGGTTACAGCATGAGAAAGTAGGGAGACTAGGATAACAACAAGTGTTATTGCTAAACCATACTTAAGTCCTGTATATGAATAGGCTATTGCAAGGATAATAGGGGCATATATTCCATATGACTTAGTGCCGAAGATATACCTAAAAAGACTTACTATTGTTGCAATAATTGTAATTGCCACAAATAGCTCCAAAGTCTTTTCTTGTACACCATGTTCAATTATCCATGTAGTAAAAGGAGAATAATTCATTTATACAAAACTAAAAACTTAGATATATTTCTTTTCATAAGGCAGATTTTCAAGCAAAATTATATCATTTTTACCTATTTTTTACTACATTTGCATTAATATGTTATTCTTGGTCTAATATGCATAGCAAGATATGAAAAAAATCCTTATTGCAATTGGAGATGCTGGTGCTGGGCATATTTCTTGTGCTAATGCTGTTAGTGATGCTATTAAAGAAGTAAATCAAGATGTTGATATTCAAACCATTGATCTTTTCTCTCTTTCATCTTTTACGAAACAGTATAATTCTATACAGTATTTAGTTAGTAAGTCATCTATAGCAGAATTGATTTTTAACATTTCATATAGGTTGGTAGATAAAAGTAGATTTTTTAGTGAACTTTGGTATCTTTTTTCAATGGCAATTCTTTACAAACCCACTCTTAAGCTACTAAAAGAAATGAAACCTGATTTAATTATCTGTAATAATGCTCTAACAGCAGAGTTATTAACTCGTTGTAAAAAGAAGATAGATTTTAAATATGTGATAACGATACCAGACTTAATAACTGTTGCCAGATGGTGGGCTAGTCCAAAAGCAGATTTAATATTTTCTCCGACCAAAGAGGCAACGGAGAGGATATTACAGTTCTGTCCTAAGTGTAAGGTTATAACAGGATACTATCCTTTAAGAAAGGTCCCAACATATACCAAAGAAGAGTTAAAGAAAGAGAGGAGGGAGTTCTGTAAGAAAGTATCATTTACTCCTTCTAAAGACATTATTCTCATTACTGGCTGTGGTGTCTCAACTATAAGTATGATATGGAAACTTGGTGAGGTTATATCAGATCCTAACTATCAGATAATTATACTTACAGGTAAGGATGAAAAATTAAAAAAGAAGTTAGAGACAAAGTTTAAAGATGATAGTAGGATATATATTAGTGGATATACACAGGATATATTTAGACTTTTCGCTATCTCTGATCTTGTGATAGCTAAACCTGGACCAGCAACAGTACTTGAATTAGAAAAACTGGGTAAAAAGGCGATCTTTACTAAACCAGTTGGTTATCAGGAATTTGGTAATGTTAAATATTTAGTAAAGAATCCAAACTTCATATATATTGGAACTAACTTTGATTCTGCCTTGCAGGAAGTTAAAAATCTACTAGAAAAAGAGAATATACCCTTTAATGGTGGTATAAAGGATGCTACAGGTATGGTAGATTATCTCAAAAAACTGTAAAATAAGTAAAATGCAACTGTAAGTTTACATAAAACAACTGCAAGTTGGTGGTTGCAACCATTGGTTTGATAGTAAAATGAACCACTTAATTTTAATATAAGGTAAATATGAGTTTTAGAAAGAATTTAGAATACCTTAGAAAGGGTAAAAAACTTTCTCAGGAGGATCTAGCAGACAAGCTAGATGTTTCTAGGCAGTCTGTTTCTAAGTGGGAGTCAGGATCAGCATATCCAGAAACAGAAAAAATCCTTGCAATATGCAAGATCTTTGACTGTACTCTTGATGAATTAATGAATCAAGATATGCAGGAAGAGAAATTAGAAGAGTCAAGAAAATATACATTTAATGATTTCCTAAAGAGTGTAACAGGTATTGTTGATAGGAGTATTAGAATGATTACTTCTATGAATGCTAAGTCTTTATTTAAATTTATTTTTGAGATTGGTGTTCTTTTAGTATTGATTGCGTTGATGAGATTACCTTTCCAATATATATATGATGCAGGTGCAAATATCTTTGTGCAGATAGGTAATAAGTATTCTAGTATTTTATTAGCTTTCTGGGAGTTTCTGACTGATATAGTATATCTTGTAGTAGCTGTGGTTTCTTTTGTGTATATATATAAAGTGAGATTCTTAGATGCTTTTGATGATATTGAGGATGATATAAGTCGTAGAGAGAAGATTGTAAAAAAAGAAGATTTGTCAGTAAAGAGTGAGGTAAGTAGTAGAAAAAGAGATATAACAGTGAAGTATGATTTTGGAGTTTTTTCAATTCTAGGTAGAGCTGTTCTCTTCTTGTTTAAGTGTTTTGTAGCTTTTTGTAGTTTGTTTGTTGTATTCTTCTTTCTTTGTTCTGTTGGTGGTGTAGTTGTTGTGATTTCATGGTTTTTTGAAAAAATCTACTTCTTTGGTGTTCTTCTTTTTCTTCTTACATTGATAGTGTTTCTTGGTACATTGATAGTAGTTCTGTACAACTTTATTCTTGATAGGAAGAGTGCATGGAAGAAGATTCTTGTAGTTCTTCTGGTTACCCTTATTGGTTTTGGTATTAGTGCTGGAGTAGGATTCTTGGAGTTTAAGGAGTTCTCTGTTAATGCTGAATGTGGTTCCACCTTAATATTAGATATGGAGGTTAGGGAGTTTGAGATGAGAGATGATTTAGTTGTTCAGGTAGGTAGTGGTCCTAGGAGTTATGTAGTGGATAATAGTTTGGGGAATATGATAAGGGTAGAGGTTAAGTATTCTAAGAAATATTCTGTCGTTCATATTGATGAGAGAGAAAATGATATTTTGGTAAGTAGGATAGATAAAGGGATTTCTTTTAGAGATATTTACAAAGTGTTTCTGCATGATTTGAAGAGAAAAGAACTTAGGGAGAACTATAGAGATGCTTTTGGTGATTGTATTACTGTTTATAGTAGTGAGGAGAATATAGCTAAACTTCAGCAGAACTGGGAGAAAAGGGTTGGTATCTATATTCAAGAGAATGAAGAGGATTACCCTTGTATTTGTCTTGGAGATGAAGATGAGTTTGGTTGTGAATGTGAATTAAGGTGATAACCATTCATGTATAGTCAATAACACATTTACCGATAGTGTTGAGGTAGGGAATTAGGGTGTGTTTTTTAGTGAGAAGGATATAGGGATATGGGTGCAGAAGAATATGTGTAAGACTAAGTAAAACAGAGGGTTATTTAGAATAATGAACTATAAAATTTAACATTTAGAAGTGTACTAAAATAGGGTTATCCAACCCTATAACCTTGTTTTTCTCTTTTTAGTGTTAAAAAGTGATAAAACACTTGTTCTTGTTATCAAAATCTGGTACATTTAATGAATGTAAACTGCTTATTTAAATACTGCTTGATGAAACGATACAAAAAGCCCAATAGAATAGTACAAATCACATTCTTCCTTCTTTTGTTAATTCCTATTATCCTTTTTGTTGGTAGAAAATATTTTATTAAAGATGTAGATTCTGCGACACTATCCTTTGTTGGTACCATTACTTCAAAAGGTAATACTGCTTGTGGAATAAATAGCATGGGTGATGCATATTGTTGGGGAAATAATAATTATGGTCAATTAGGTAATGGTGTCACAGGGACGAATGTTAGTTCTCCGGTTTTAGTTAGTCAGGGTGAAAGACCAGCAGGTGTAAAGTTTACTGATATTGATCCAGGTGGAGATTATTTTGTTTGTGCTTTAGGTACTGATGGCGAGGTGTATTGTTGGGGAAGGAACAGTTATGGTCAACTAGGTAACGGTACCAATGGTTCAGGAAATGACAGTAGTACTCCAGTAAAGGTTTTGAAAGGAGCAAGGCAAGATGGTGTAACATTCAAGAGTATTAGTTCTGGATATCAATTTGCTTGTGCTGTTGGGAGTGATGATAAAGGATATTGTTGGGGAAGAAATACTGAGGGTCAATTAGGTAATGACAATATGGGGGTGGATAGTAATACACCAGTTGAAGTTAGTCCAGGAGCAAGGGGACCAGGTGTAACATTCAGTAGTATAGTTGCTGCTGGTGCTACAGTTTGTTCTCTTGGTAGTGATAATAATGGTTATTGCTGGGGACAAAATAATTATGGTCAGTTAGGTAATGGAAATACTGGAACAAGTTCTGATGTTCCAGATATAGTTGATAAAGGTGTAAGACCGACAGGTGTTACATTTACTGACATAAATACAGGAGGACATAATAGCTGTGGTCTAGGTAGTAATTCTCAAGTTTACTGCTGGGGTTGGAATACATATGGTCAACTTGGGAATGGGCTTAATAATGATTCAAATACTCCTGTTTTAGTAGCTCAAGGAGATAGAACTGCAGGAGTTACTTTTAAGAGCATTGCAGTTGGTGGAAATTTTAGTTGTGCGATAGGTAGTAATGATAGTGGTTACTGTTGGGGGTTGAATAACTATGGTCAGCTAGGTTATGGTAATGCGGGAACTAACTATAATGTTCCTAAATTAGTAGAACAAGGTGAAAGACCCTCTGGTGTAACATTTACTAGTTTGACTGCAAATCCAAATCTTGGTTGTGGTGTAGGTAGTAACGGTTTAGGTTACTGTTGGGGGTATAATAATGTAGGTCAGTTGGGGCATGGTAATACTACTGACTATAATACTCCTGTTTTGGTTGTATGGGGTGGTCCTGATTCTCCTAAGCATCTCCTTGCTGATTATGGTTGGAATGGGACAAGTATATATTTAGGATGGACTGCGCCATCTGACTATGGAACTTCTCCTATTACGGATTATATTATTCAATACAGTACTAATGGGGGTAGTACGTGGACTACATATAATGATGGGGTATCTTCAAATACATTTGTGACAGTTTCTGGATTAACAAGTAATACTACATACACATTTAGGGTGGCTGCAGTGAATGGATCTGGTATAAGCACATATAGTTCTACAGTACAAATAACCCCTCAAGTGTTAGGAATAACAAGTATATCTCCAACAAGTGGGTTGTATTTAGGAGGAGGTGACATGGTTATTAACGCCACTGGTTTGGGAGATACAAAGAAATTTGCATCTGTTATAGCTGGAGGTACTGTCACATGTGGTTTAGGTATAAGTCAGAATGCCTATTGTTGGGGACTTAATGATGTTGGACAACTTGGAAATGGTACTACCATAAATTCTGATGTTCCGGTTGTTGTTAGCAAAGGTGAAAGACCGTCTGGTGTAACATTTCACAGTGTATCTACTAATGGTTATCATTCTTGTGGTTTAGGTAGTAACAGTGAAGGTTATTGTTGGGGATCTAATACCTACGGCCAATTAGGTAATAATAAGAAAGGTACTAATAGTAGTACTCCAGTCTTAGTACTTCCAGGGGATAGGCAGACAGGTGTAACATTTCATCAAATAGACGTGGGTAATAATCATGCCTGTGGTGTAGGTAGTAATGGAGAAGGTTACTGCTGGGGACAGAATAATTATGGTCAATTAGGTAATAGTAATATGGGTGTGGATAGTAGTACTCCATCCTTGGTTAGTCCGGGTGAAAGGTCAGCAGGTGTGAAATTTGTTACTATAAGTGTATCTGGTAATGTTAGCTGTGGTTTGGGTACCGATGGTAACGGTTACTGCTGGGGACAGAATAATTATGGTCAGTTAGGTAATGGTGTTACAGGAACGGATTATGATGTTCCTAAATTAGTCGTTCGGGGTGAGAGACCAGTAGGTGTGAAATTTCGTACTATAAGTCCTGGTGGTGGAAATAGCTGTGGTTTAGGTACTGATGGTAATGGTTACTGTTGGGGATCTAATTCTCTTGGTCAATTAGGTAAAGGTTCTACTGGAGGTACTAGTAATTATCCAGTCTTAGTTGTTAAGGGAGAACGTCCAACAGGAATAACATTTGATTCTATAGATCCTGGTAATGATTGTGCTTGTGGAGTAGGTAGCAATGGGGAAGGTTATTGTTGGGGGAGTAATAATGTTGGTCAGTTAGGTAATAATGACATAGGGGTTAATAGTGATGCTCCGGTCCTAGTTGACCAAGGAGTTCGTCCGGATGGAGTTACTTTTAGTAATATAAATGCAGGGGCTATTAGTGGATATGGTCATGTTTGTGGTATAGGTAGTGATGGTAGAACATATTGTTGGGGGTATAATAATGCTGGTCAGTTGGGTAATGGAAATACAGGAACAAACTCAGGTGCACCATCATTAACACAGTTCTTTATAAACTTTGATTATGAAATAACAGTTGGTAATCTTGAGGGTGATGATGTTGTAATAACCCAATCGGTTCCTGCAGGATCGTCATCAATAACACTCTCTCCAATACCAGCACATAAAGTAGGGATAGCATCTATAAGTTTGAAGAATGTAACTGCTAATGTAACTTCAAATAGTGTTAGTTATACATACAATAATTTACCAACACCTAGTATATCGTCTGTTTCTCCTTCAATAATAAGTCCTAGTGGAGGAACAAATGTAAGTATATCTGGTACTAGTTTCTTAGATTATACTCCGATTAGTGGAATGACAGATGTTGGTCCTGGTGGTAATCATACGTGTGCCGTAGGGAACGGAGGTGTTGGTTATTGTTGGGGTTGGAACGCTTATGGTCAGTTAGGTAATGGTACTGATGGTTCAGGGACAGATTCAAATATTCCAGTTATTGTTAGTCAGGGTGAACGTTCAGCAGGGGTAACTTTTAGTAATATTGAAGCAGGGTGGGAACATTCCTGTAGTTTAGGAAGTGATGGAGAGGGTTATTGTTGGGGAAAGAATGATTATGGTCAATTAGGTAATGGTAATACAGGGGGTATTGGTAATATTCCAGTAAAGGTTTTGCAAGGTGAACGAGGAGGAGGAATAACATTTACTAAAATAGCTGCAGGCTACTATAATGCTTGTGGTCTTGGTAGTGATAATGAAATCTATTGTTGGGGCAGAAATAATTCTGGTCAATTAGGTAATGGTTATAATGGTTTAGGGACCGACAGTAGTACTCCAGTAAAGGTTTTGCGAGGAGCACGTCCGGCAAATGTGACATTTAAAGATGTAAGTGTAACATATTATCATGCCTGTGGTCTTGGTAGTGATAATGAAATCTATTGTTGGGGGTACAATGAATACGGTCAATTGGGTAATGATGGTTATTATATAGACTCTAATATTCCAGTTCAAGTTGCTCAGGGAGCAAGAATTACAGGAGTTACATTTAGCAGTGTTAGAGTAGGGTTTAATTATAGTTGTGGTCTTGGTAGTGATGGAGAGGGTTACTGTTGGGGACGAAATAATTTTGGTCAATTAGGTAATGGTAGTAAGATAGGTTCTAATGTTCCAGTTTTAGTTAGTAAGGGAGCAATGGGATCTAGTGTTACCTTTAGTAGTATCAGTGCAGGTGGTGGCCATTCTTGTGGATTAGGTAGTGATGGTAATGGTTACTGTTGGGGTAGAAATGATAATAATCAATTAGGTAATGGTAGTAATATAGATTCTAATGTTCCAGTTTTAGTTAGTAAGGCCGCAGTGCCTGGTGGGGTTTCATTAAGTAGTATAAAAGCAGGAGGGCCTACTATATGTTTGCGTACTAGTGATAGTAAATTATACTGTTCAGGTTCTAATAGTTATGGTCAGTTGGGTAATATGGAAACAGTAAACAGACCAACTCTAAGCTATGTAATAATGAAGAAATCACCAACTATAGAGTTTGGTAGTACTCCTGCAACTTCTACAACATATACTTCCACTACAGCCATGAGTGCAGTAAGTCCAATACTTAATGCAGGTACAATCGCAGTAAAGTTAACTAATCCTGATGGTCAGTATGATACGTATAATATATTTGCAGGTACTATGCCTTCTGCACCTCTTAATTTAGTAGCTACCTATGGAGATGGTAAGGTATCATTAGGATGGAGTATGCCTCTAGGTGAGGTATTAACAGATTATATAATTCAGTATAGTAATAATGGAGGTAGTACATGGAGTACATTTAATGATGGTACATCGTCTAATACCTTTACAACAGTTACAGGATTAACTAATGGTACACAATATACCTTTAGGGTAGCGGCAGTTAATCCGGTAGGTACAGGTCCATATAGTGCAACTGTACAATCTACTCCTTATGCATTAGGAGTTACAAGTATCTCTCCTACCAGTGGAGTATATTTAGGAGGAGGTAGTATGACTATCAATGCTACTGGTTTAGGAGACACACATAAGTTTATTCAAGTATCATCAGGAGGTAATCACACCTGTGGTCTTAGTCATGATGGTAATGGTTACTGTTGGGGAAGAAATGATTATGGTCAATTAGGTAATGGTAATAATATAGATAGTGATGTTCCTGTTTTAGTTAGTAAAGGGGCAATGGGAGCAAGTATCACCTTTAGTAGTATCAGTGTAGGAATGGAACATACCTGTGGAGTAGGTAGTGATGGTAATGGTTACTGTTGGGGATATAATTATTATGGTCGATTAGGTAACGGTGGTGGTGGATACAACACTTATAGTAATATTCCTGTTAAAGTTAGTATGGGATCAGGTATTACCCTTAGTAGTATCAGTGCAGGATATTATCACACTTGTGGAGTAGGTAGCGATGGTAACGGTTATTGTTGGGGATATAATGGTTTTGATCAATTAGGTAATGGTATTACAGGAGGTAGTAGCAATGTTCCTGTTAAAGTTAGTATGGGATCAGGTATTACCCTTAGTAGTATCAGTGCAGGTGGTACTCTTACTTGTGGTATAGGTAGTGATGGTAATGGTTACTGTTGGGGATATAACGATTATGGTCAATTAGGTAATGGTAATACAGGAGGTAGTAGCAATGTTCCTGTTTCAGTTAGTATGGGATCAGGTATCACCCTTAGTAGTATCAGTGCAGGCCGATTTCACACTTGTGGTATAGGTAGTAATGGTAATGGTTACTGTTGGGGAAGAAATGATTCTGGTCAATTAGGTAATGGTAATACAGGAACAGATAGTGACATTCCTGTTTCAGTTAGTATGGGATCAGGTATCACCCTTAGTAGTATCAGTGCAAGTGACACTTTCACTTGTGGAGTAGGTAGTAATGGAAAAGGTTATTGTTGGGGTTGGAATATATATGGTCAATTAGGTAATAGTAGCTATACCGATAGCAATATTCCTGTTTCAGTTAGTATGGGATCAGGTATTACCCTTAGTAGTATCAGTGCAGGCCAATATCACACTTGTGGTGTAGGTAGTGATGGTAATGGATATTGTTGGGGGTATAACGCTTATGGTCAATTAGGTAATGGTAGTAAGATAGGTTCTAATGTTCCAGTGTTATCTAGTGGTTATCAGTATGCAATAATAGTAGGTAATAATACAATAGTACAATCAGTACCAGGTGCTTCAACAAGTATCACATTAAATCCAATACCAGCACATACAATAGGAACAGTATCATTAAGTCTAACAAGGGTAGTGGATAATATATCTTCTAATAGTAAGAGTTACACATATACCAATCTTTCAGGTCCGGATATAACGAGTATCACACCATCTATCGTATCTCCAAGTGGAGGGACTAATGTAAGTATATCTGGTACTAGTTTCTTAGATTATGCTCCAATAAATAATTTAACAAGTGTAAGTACAGGTGGTAGTCATACTTGTGGTATAGATAGTAATGGTAGCGGTTACTGTTGGGGATATAATAATTATGGTCAGTTAGGTAATGGTACTGATGGTTCAGGGACTAATAGCAGTATTCCAGTTTTAATTAGTAAGGGGGCAATGGGAGCTAGTATCACCTTTAGTAGTATCAGTGCAGGTGGTAGTCACACTTGTGGTATAGGTAGTGATGGTAATGGTTACTGTTGGGGATATAACGCTTATGGTCAATTAGGTAATGGTAATACAGGAGGTAGTAGCAATGTTCCTGTTAAAGTTAGTATGGGATCAGGTATCACCCTTAGTAGTATCAGTGCAGGAAATCGTCATACCTGTGGCGTAGGTAGTGATGGTAATGGTTATTGTTGGGGATATAACTATTCTGGTCAATTAGGTAATAGTAATACAGGAACAGATAGTGACATTCCTGTTAAAGTTAGTATGGGATCAGGCATTACCCTTAGTAGTATCAGTGCAGGTAGTAGTCATACCTGTGGGGTAGGTAGTGATGGTAATGGATATTGTTGGGGGTATAACGCTTATGGTCAATTAGGTAATAGTAGCTATACCGATAGCAATATTCCTGTTTCAGTTAGTATGGGATCAGGTATTACCCTTAGTAGTATCAGTGCAGGCCAATATCACACTTGTGGTGTAGGTAGTGATGGTAATGGATATTGTTGGGGGTATAACGCTTATGGTCAATTAGGTAATGGTATTACAGGAACCAGTAGTAATGTTCCTGTTTTAGTTAGTGATGGAGCAATGGGATCAAGTGTTACTTTTAGTAACATTAGTGCAGGAATTTTCAATACCTGTGGTATAGGTAGTAATGGTAACGGTTATTGTTGGGGAGGAAATCAGTTAGGTGATGGTAGTAAGATAGATTCTAATGTTCCTGTTTTAGTTAGTAAGGGTGTTTTTGGAGCAGGAACTAGTTTTACCGTTATAGAAGCTAGAGGAACTTCTCATACTTGTGGTCTGTTATCTAATAATCGTTCTTTTTGTTGGGGGTATAATAATTATGGTCAATTAGGTAATATGGAAACAGTTAGTAGACCAACTCCTTCATATGTAATAATGAAGAAATCACCAACTATAGAGTTTGGTAGTACTCCTGCAACTTCTACAACATATACTTCTACAACAGCGATGAGTGCAGTAAGTCCAACACTTAGTGTAGGTACAGTAGCAGTAAAGTTAACTAACCCTGATGGTCAATATGATACATATGATATATCAGTACAAGGTCCACCTACAGTACCTCTTAACCTTGGGGCTACAGCAGGTAATACCCAAGTTGTTCTAACATGGAATGTTCCAAGTTCAGATGGAGGATCTAGTATAACGGATTACATAATTCAATATAGTACAGATAATAGTACATGGACAACCTTCAATGATGGAACATCAACTAATACTACTGCTACAGTAACAGGTTTAACTAATAGAACCTTATATTACTTCAGAGTAGCTGCAGTCAATAATATAGGAACAGGCCCATATACTTCTAGTGTAACAGCAACCCCTGTGAATCCACTACCAACAGTAACAAATGTTACACTTAATGGAGGTAATGCAATAACCTTAGTAGAGGGTAATACTAAATCAGTAACCTTAACAGCCCAAGTAATTAATGATACTGGTTGTACAGAGATCACCAGTGTAAAAGGATATCTGTATAGATCTGGTAAGGGGTATACAAATTGTAATGATTCAGAAGATGCTGATGGTAACTTTTGTTACCCAGAGATTGGATGTTCAGTTGATACTGGTAGTTGTACAGGTAGTACAGATTATACCGCAGATTATACTTGTACCGTTAGTGTTCAATACTTTGCTGATCCCACAGATACAGGCACACAGTATGATTCTGAGAATTGGTTAGCAACAATTAAAGCAACCAACAGTGGAGATTTATCAACAAGTACGGAAATAACTACAGGAGTAGAGATGAATTCCTTAGTAGCGTTTAGTGTCACAAGCACATTAAATTATGGGGATCTCTTAGTAGGAGGTTCCAATAGTCCTCTCGATAGAATTTTAATAACCACAGCCACAGGTAATGTAGGACTAGATCAAGAACACAAAGGTGAGGAAATAGGAATGTGTACAGACTATCCAACCTGTACAGTAGGAACTCCGATAGTATTATCACATCAGAAATATTCATTAACAGCCTCTACCCCTTATTCTACTCCAACTACAGCAATCTCATTAACTAATACCTCTGTAGAGGTAGAGCTCAATCTTGCTAAACCCACTAGTACTACAGCAGTAAGTAAGAATACATGGTGGGGAGTATTTATCCCACCAGGTACACTTCCAGGTTACTACCAAGGACGAAATACAATAACTGCTGTAAAAGGAGAAACAACCCACTGGTAGTAAAAAGACCACCTTTCGGTGGTCTTTCCAAAGTCCCATTTAAGAAGAACTATGCTAATTCAACTGTAGCACCAATCTCTTCAAACTTTGCCTTAATCTCCTCTGCTTCCTCCTTCTTAACACCTTCCTTAACAGTCTGAGGTGCACCATCAACAAGATCCTTAGCTTCCTTCAATCCAAGTTCTGTAATCTCTCTTACAACCTTGATTGCACCAATCTTGTTAGCACCACCATCCTTAAGAACAATGTCAAACATACTCTTCTCTTCCTCTACTGGAGCTACTTCTGCTGGAGCTGTGGCAACTGCAACTGGTGCTGCTGCTGAAACTCCGAACTTGTCTTCCATAACCTTTACGAGGTCTGCAAGTTCTAAAACAGACATCTTCTCAACAATCTCGAGAACTTTCTTACCATCAGCAGATAGCTCTGGTAATGTTTTTGTTTCTTCTGCCATGTTTGTAAATATTTAAATTAAATAATTGTTTCTAATTAAGCTTTCTTTTCAGAAATGCCCTTAAGAACCATAGTTAAACCTCTAACATTGCCTGTTACAGCATTCATAAATCCAGATAGAGGTGCAGACATACTTCCAACCAACTTACTAAGTAATACTTCCTTAGATGGAATCTCAGCCAACTGCATAACTCTCTCTTCTGAGAGGAATTGACCTTCAAATACGCCTCCCTTAGCATCAAGTAATTCAGTTTCTTTCTGTGTCTCTTTAACCAACTTTGCAGGACCAGTAGGATCTGATTCAAAGTAGATTATCGCAGTAGGACCATCAATATTCTGAGCCTCTAAAGGTTGATTTTCTTCCTGTAATGCTACTTTAAAAATACTATTCTTAACAACTGCATAGTTAGCATCAAGGTCTTTTAGTTCAACCTTTAGCTTAGTAACTGTTGCAGTATCAATTTTGTCAGAGTTTACCAAAAGATATCCAGATTTATTCTTCAAAATATCTTTGTACTTTTCTAGCAACTCTGTTTTTTGAGAACGAGTTTTTGCCATACACTTACTTATTTAATTAATTTGAATCTATATTTATCTAACAAGGATTTACTTTTACACCTTGTTTCTTGGATAAATAACTAGGTGGATTATATCCTATGAAGTAGAGAAGGTCAAGCAAAGCAAAGCAAGACAGACCTGGTCTGCAAGAAAATGCTTACCAGAAGTGTATAAAAAGATGTTTTTAACGGAATCTTTAGCTTACTATAGGAGGAGTAGAAATGACTTTTTAATGCATTTTCGGTTTTGATTGACTTTTTATAAGACACTATTTAAAGTCTTATAGTAAGATTAAAAAAACTTAAAATTTGTTAGAAAAAGATTGGAATATCAATCAAAACTTGCAGACCAGGTCTGTTGGTTTACTGAACTCCAACATCTTTTCCTTCAAACCAATCTAATGTATCTTTGATTGTTTCGTGGATATCTCTAGTTTTGTATCCTAATTCTTTTTCTGCTTTACTACTATCTGTTTGGTGGTTAGAGTGTAGTACTTCAATTGCATATTTTGTGAATACAGGTTTCTTTTTTAATAGTTTATAAAAGAATTCTGCAATTGGGGCAAGGAATTTGATGATACTCGTAGGAGCTTTTATCTTTGGTCCTGGTGTGTTTGTGATTTTGGATAAGGCTTTAAAGAGTTCGTAAATAGATATAATTTTGCCAGCGAGTAGGTAGCCTTCTCCTCTTTTTCCTTTTTCTAATGCTAGAATAATACCATTAACTGCATCTCTTATGTCTACAAAGTTGTATCCTCCTTCTATGTAGAATACCTTTGAGTATTTTC
Organism: Candidatus Dojkabacteria bacterium; assembly: GCA_050950145.1. Taxonomy (GTDB): domain Bacteria; phylum Patescibacteriota; class Dojkabacteria; order SC72; family SC72; genus UBA5232. Next base: position 638,663 of record JBMNHB010000001.1, on the reverse strand, counting down.
TAGCATCTCTAATTAGACTGCCAAATTCTGAGTTTCTGAAGTCATATGGTCCTACAATCCCTGCTGGGTAAACGACTACTGTATCTAGCCCTTGTTCTGACGCCTTTAAGACTTCTTTTGTTGCTAGTATCTTTGTTCTTGCATAATCATTGTCTGTATCCTCTATGTTTGCTAGTTTCTCAGTGATTTGAGTGCCTTTTGGTGGTTCATAGAGTGCGTGTATAGAGCTTGTGTAGAGTAACCTTTGAACCTTTGCTTTTTTACATGCTTCTATTACAGTCTTTGTTCCTTCTACATTGACAGCATACATTAATTCTTCCTTTCCAGCTGCTATTGATATTATTCCGGCTAGGTGGCATACATATTTTGCTTTTTTGAATATATTTGTAAGGAAATCTAGGTCTCTGATATCACCTTGGTAGTATTCAATGGGAAGTCCGTCTAAAGCTTTATCCTTAGGGTCTTTGTCTATAACTGCTACTTTATAGCCTTTAGAGAGTAGGGCTCTTACTAATACATTTCCTATATGTCCGGATCCACCTGTTACTATTATCATATCTCCATTATATGTTCTTCTAGGAAGTAGTCAAATGATATTCTCTGCTGAGATGCACCTGAGAGTGATCAACCCTCTGGTGCTTAGTAGGCTAGTGCCATACTACTCAGCAGAGTTGCACTATATATCTTTGAGGTTGATCAGACCTCTTGGATATACAGGCTTTAGTAGCAGTGATCCGCTGCTACTAGAGCGGGAGGTCGGTTTAACAAAAAACCGTCCTACAATGGCCGGTTGTAATTCACATTTCTGTGCAAGGCGTTATCTTGTACTAATAGTATAGCAAGCTATGGGTAAGAATGCAACTATATTATCTACAGATATTTAATTGTTTCTTTGGGTATGTTACTATAATGCTGTATTATGAATAAAACAACAAAACATACCAAGGAAAGTATTCTTGAAGTAGTTAAGTTTCTTTGTACAAGATTAAAGCATAGTAAAGGTTGGTTTATGGGTAGTTCTACTAGTTTGATGATATATGGTATTGATATTGTTCCAAATGATATTGATTTAGGTGTTGATATTAACTTAATTGATGAAGTTAAGGAGATATTCTCTGATTACAACATAACTAGAAATGAAAAAGGTTTAGATCAATTTATAGTAAACAATATTGTCGTAGAGCTATGTGTTTTTCCAGTTGATATATCAAAATTGAATACTGTGGAAATAGACGGCATTGCTGTGTATGTGAATCCTTTGCGAGATGAATACGAGTTTTACAAAAAGAGAGAAGATAAGAAAGAGGCTAACAAAGAAAAAATAAGAATGATTGAGGAATTACTTTCAAAAAGCATGTAATAAAGATTTGTTAAGAGATGGGTTGACATCTAGTAGAGATGTACGTTATTATGTACACAGTAAGATGAATAAGATGAATAAGATGAAATTATGAATACTATTAATATTACACAAGCTAGAAAAAATCTCTTCGGTTTAGTAGAGAGAGCAAATAGTGGGTTTAATCCAATAACGATTGTTAATAATAGGGGAGGGAGTGCTGTTTTAATATCAGAACAAGACTGGAGAGATATTCAGGAGACTTTATTTCTAACTTCTTTACCTAATTTTGTAAAAGATGTTAAGAAGATGAAGGGTGGAAAGAAAGATGAATGGAAGAAGTATAATGAAAAGGAGGAGTGGTAATGTATGAGATTTTTCTTTCTAAAAAAGCATGTAAGGATAGAAAACTACTTAAACAAGCAGGATTGGAACTTAAAACAAAGAAGTTATTAAACATTTTATCTAAAGATCCATTTCAAGTTCCTCCTAGATATGAAAGTTTAAGAGGAGAATTAGAAGGGTATTATTCTAGAAGAATCAATATACAACATAGGTTAGTATATTCTGTTGATATCAAAAAGAAAGTAGTATATGTCTACAGAATGTGGACTCACTATGAATTTTAGGTTTATTCCTTGCTATACACAACCTTTACACTTGGTCCCATTGTAGGAGCAAGATGCATTCTCTCTATAGCTAATTCTGGTGTTTTACCAACAATATCTGCAATTGCTTGTACTGCTACATGAATATTCTCAATTAACTTCTCATCTTCTAAGTCAATCTTTCCTACACTCATATGTACTACTCCAGATGGATCACATGCAAATGTCTGTTTTCCTTTCTTGTATTCAGATACTGCTTCTGCAATATCATCTGTTACTGTTCCATTCTTAGGATTAGGCATTAAACCTTTAGGACCTAATTCTTTCCCTAAGACAGCAATCTTTGGCATAACAGAAGGAGTAGCAATAGCTACATCAAATTCAATCTTTCCATCTTTAACATCTTTCATTATTGCTTCCATACCAACTAAATCTGCACCAGCTTTCTTTGCTTCATCTTCCTTTTCAGGTGTACAGAATACTGCTACCTTAACATCTTTTGTACTAGTAGCATGTGGTAGTGATACTGCTCCCTTTAAAGATTTAGGATCTTTATCTTTAGGTAATTTCAAATCAACATGAATTTCTAAACTTCCTACAAACTTAGAGTAGGAGAGCTCTTTTGCTTTCTTAACTCCATCCTTTAGTGAGTAAGAAACGGTTCTGTCTAAATTTTTTGTTAGTTTTTTGTAATTTTTTCCTCTTTTCATATATTTGTTTGTTCAATTATTTAATATCTGTTTCTATACCCATCTGTTTTGCAGTACCAGCAATTATTTTTGCTGCTTGTTCAGGATCAGAAGTATTTAGGTCAGGCATTTTAATCTCAACAATTTTCATTATTTGTTCCTTACTTAACTTTCCAACTTTCTCTAAGTTAGGTTTTGCAGAACCTGCCTTAATCTTTAGTTCTCTTCTTATCAATTCTGAAGTAGGGGGAGTTTTTGTAATGAAACTAAATGTTCTATCCTCATAGATAGTTAAAACAACAGGAGTTAATATTCCATTAGCTTCTCTTGTCTGTTCATTGAATTGATTACAGAATTCTCCTGCATTAATACCGTAAGGGGCTAGGGTAGGGCCAATAGGTGGTGCCATAGTAGCCTGTCCTGCAGGAATTGTAATTTTTATAATTTTCTTTATCTCTTTTGCCATATTTGTATATATTTAACTAAAGCTTTGTTACTTGAGAAAGCTCCAATTCTACTGGGGCTTCTCTACCTAAGAATGAGATGAGGACTTTTATCTTACCCTTAGTTGTATCAATCTCTTCAACACTTCCAATGAAGTCTGCAAATGCGCCTTCTGTAATTTTAACAGCTTCACCAATACTAAATGATGTTTGGAATGAAGGCTGTTCTACTTCCATAAACTTGGTGATTGCTTGTACTTCACTTTCTGCGAGAGGTTTTGGATATCTATCTGTTTTAACAAATCCTCTAACACCTTCTGTATTCTGAACTAAATCCCATGTCTTGTTGTTTAGTTCCATCTTAATGAGGATATATCCGGGGAAAATCTTCTCTTCTTTAACTTCTTGTTTGCCCTTCTTAACAAAGATCTTCTTCTGAACAGGTACCAATACATCAACAATCTTATCTTCCATACCTGTAGCCTCAGCTCTCTGTTTTAATTCTTTCTGAATACTATTCTCATATCCATTCCTAATATTTAACACATACCATTTAGCATTTTCATTCTCTACTACCTTCTTCTTTACTTCTGCCTTTTTAGCTTTTTTTGTAACTTTTTTCTTTTTTTCTTCCATTGTTGTTTAATTAAATATTAAGGAACCAATCCCTAATTTTTGCAAATCCTAAATCTAAGAAAAGCATCATTAGAGCAAGAATACCTGCAATGACTAATACATAGAGAGTCATCTCTAAGATCTCTTTCTTAGTAGGCCACTGTGTATTTTTTAATTCTGTTCTTATATTTCTTAAAAATTTCATAATCTTTTTAATTAAGTATTCTTTTGGCAGGCCCACACCGACTTGAACGGTGAACTACGGTTTTGGAGACCGCTGTTTTACCATTGAAACTATGGGCCCGTAATGGTAAAGAGCGATTGTACTACTGTTTAACCTTAGTTTCCTTATGAGCTGTATGACTCTTACAAGTCTTACAGAACTTATTTAACTCAATTTTTTCTTTGACATTTCTAGTCTTGTATACGGTGTAGTTCTTACTATCACACTTTGTACACTTAAAGGCTATTATATCTCTTTTAACTTTTGCCATTCCCTGAACGAAAACTAAATTAGAATATTTATTATGGGAAATACTAGCGTATTATATTGTAAAACAGAGAGTAGGTCAAATGTTTTGTTTAGATTTCCATAGGACCTTTAACATCTTCTTAAACTGATTGTTTTGTTGGAGGCGTAGAGGTATCTGAATATGTAATTTTTACATTAGTTGTAGGAGTGTAGTAATCATTCTCTATTGCATTTTTAAGTAATTTCATTCCTGTCTCTACCCAACCTTGTATAGCTTCATTGTATCTTATTCCCTCCTATACTCATTACTTCTCCTTCAGGGGTGTTTGAGAAGATAAACTGACAGATTTTAGCGTCTCTTCGGAATGTTAATGTCTTTCCAATAATATTTCCTTGATCGTCTCTTTGAATATTGTCAATACTAATTCTTGGGGTATGTAGAAAGAGATTCCTTTTACTCTCTTCTCCTTTTTGAAGGATGAGAGTAACTTCATCTGCATATTCCATACTTCTTTTGACAGGATCTAGGTTAAATATATAGCCTAATTCTTCTTTTACTGCTTGGAGTATCTCTGGATTTGTAACTTCTAGGAGTGGGGGTGGTGACGCTGGCTCCCATCTGTACCCTGATTCTTTTGCTCTTTTACCCCAAGCAGCTCTAGGAATTCCGCCAGATTCTCTACTCATTTTAATATTAGTAATAAATTAATAATGTATGATATCAGATTGGTATGAGAAAATAAAATTGGTACTTAATTGATATATTTATTAAATACATTTTTAGGTTACGGAAAAAGGTGAAATGGTTCATACGGAAAAGTCTCTCCCTCTGAGTAAAAATCTTCAGGAGAATTAAGTATGAGGTCGAATGTCTTGTATATTTTATCTAACCAACTAACAACAGCATATGGTTTATCAGTTGCAATATTTGTTTGTATCATTTGTATGCTGTTATCTCTATTAAGGTGTATTTTTACAAACTCATTACCAGATACTAGTTTATAAAACTGTTTAAACTCATTATGTTCAGGATTACTCTGTATCTTTTGTTCTCCATATATTGAATATCCCAAATGAATACCTGTAGGAGAATTGGTGTTAAAATTATATATTGCAACCTGCTTTTTAAACTGATCGAAGTCTTCCAAATTACCCAATATAGATCCAACGATAGTATTTAGATGATTTATACTTTCCTCTATTAATCTGTATTCTTCCTCTTTTAGTGTAACTCTGTACTCTTGATTATGTTGTTCTGTAGGTTCTAAAGGTATCACAATATCTATGTCATCTAAATTATTAGGGCAATACACATATGGAGCTGAATCCGAGGATCGAACTCGGGACCTCATTCTTACCAAGAATGTGCTCTACCAACTGAGCTAATTCAGCACTATCTCTCTTTCTGCTTTCTTAATTTCAGAGTTGATATTAAGAATGTTATCCAAAGAGGTATTGAAACTATTGCTAATGCTAACATACCTCCTGGAGCTTCATTATTAACAACACTTTCAGGTTTAAAGTAGAAGTAGTTGATTAAAAGATACAAAGAAAATGGAATACTAACAATACCTAGTACACTATATATAATTAAAGAGATGAAGTTGTATGCTTTTTTCAACCATAGGATGGCATTCTTCTTCTCAAGGTAGAGTAGGGTAATTCTATGAATTACAAAGAGAATTAGCATTGATATTGTTAAAGTTACACCATTTACTAAACCTTTTTTCTGTTTTGTAATATCAAAACAAACTTCTTCTCCCTCTATCGTCATTAATTTTGATTGATAGCAGGTAGGTTCTGCAGGAATGTCTAGTGTCTCTTCATTTTCTAGGTATTTCTCTTGGGCATATGGTAGTTCTACTTGATATGAAAAAGGTATTCCGAATCTGTACGAAGCTGCTGCATTGAGAAAGATTACTGCACCGATGGTTGCAATTGCTAGAGTTACAAAGCTAATAATGTAAAGGTAAATATGAAGAAGAGTATTGACTCCAAGATCAATCTTTTTCTCTTTGTTTTTAACTAGGTAAACAATTAAATATATGATACCCACTGTGAAGAGTAGGCTAAAGATTGTCATAAGGATAAAGTATACAGCTCCAATATAGTCTTCTAACATATATTAATGAAGATAATATAAATATGCAGGAAATTGGATTTGAACCAATGAACCCCGAAGGGAGCAGATTTACAGTCTGCCGCGATTGACCACTCCGCCATTCCTGCCTGGAGCCAGAGGAGAGATTCGAACTCTCGACCTGCTGTTTACAAAACAGCTGCTCTGACCAACTGAGCTACTCGGGCTTAACTATGGAGTCTATTATATCCTAAAATGTGAGTCAATGCCACATAAGAGGTCTGGCCTAGGCCTGCCCCTGATTCATATCTTTTTAATAATTTCCTAACGGTTTTCTGCTACTTACTTTTTTACATGCTCCTTGTGGCCTCCTGAACCAAAACTTTTACAACGATTCAAGGGTATGGGCTAGGGAGCCTTATGGGGAGTGTAGAATATAAGGATGAAAAATTTCTTAACGAGGGGCAGACCTAGGTCAGGCCTTTAGAGTTTCAAAAAAATGCCCTAGAAGGAAGTAGAGTCATAGAGCTCTTTTTTGAAAAGTGGGTTCCCTCAGCTCTACCCCAAAGAGTAGAGAGATTTAGGGATCCCTAGCTCATATTTGTGGAGCTATGACACCACCAATATTCTTCTAGAGCAATATATTATCCCATGAGAAAAAAAAGAAAGCTAATAGGTTGGGACCTGTAGTTAAAATACTACAAAAAACCTAATAGATTAAAGATAAAGGGCAGAACTTGACCCATAATAAGTGATATTATAGAACCAAATGGAAACACAGGTGCAAGTAGAATTATTAGCAAAACTATCTGATATTTCTCTAACTCTTCCCAATAGTATCTAATCTGTTTTGGTAGAAAAGCTCGTACAATCTTGTGTCCATCTAGTGGAGGAATTGGTAGAAGATTAAAAACAGCTAAAACAGTATTAATCATGGCAAAAGTAATTACAAAGGTAGCAAACAATCCTGTCGGTTTTACTAAGTAATTTATCAATGCTGTAAGAAGTAGAAGTAACACATTAGATAGTGGTCCGGCCAAAGAGACTAATGCTGTATCCCTTTCTCTTCTTTCAAAGTTGTACTCATTGATAGGGACGGGTTTGCTCCATCCAAATCTGAAAATGAGCATAGCGATTGCACCGATAGGATCAATATGTGATATCGGATTTAATGTTAATCTTCCATTTACCTTTGCAGTTAAATCTCCAAGTTTTGTAGCAACCCATGCATGGGCATATTCATGAATAGTAGAAGCGATTAGTATTGATGGTATAGCAAAAAGTATCCAGTAGAGTATTTCCGATGTTAAAAAATTCATACCTAATTATACAAGATAACTGAGATTTTAGTATAATAGTTGGGGTATGGAAGACTTTAAAGGCAAGAAAGTACTAATATTTGGTTTAGGTTTAAATGATGGTGGTCTTGGGGTGGCAGAGTTTTTTCTAGAACAAGGTGCGATAGTTACAATCACTGATGGTAAGAGTGAGGAGGAGTTAAAGCCTACATTGGAGAAGTTGGATAAGTACAAGGAGAGGATAACTCTTCATTTGGGAGGACATATAGAGGAAGATTTTGTTAACAACGACATTATCATTCGTAATCCTGCTATTAAGCCTGACAATCAGTATCTACAGATTGCAAGGGATGCTGGAAAAAGGATAGAGATGGAGATGAGTTTGTTCCATAGATTAGCTCCATGCAAAATAGTGGGGGTGACTGGTACTAAGGGTAAGTCTACTACTACGACTTTGGTATATGAATTTTTGAAAAAGAAGTTTGGAGAAAAGGTCCTGTTAGCGGGTAATATTGGGAAAAGTGCAATTAGGGAGTTACCAAGATTAACTAAGGATGATATTGCAGTTTTAGAGCTTTCAAGTTTTCAATTGGATGCAATGGGTGAGAATAAGGTGTCTCCTGATGTTGCTTTGGTAACAAATATGTTTGCAGATCATCTAAATTGGCATGCAGATATGAATGAGTATATAGAAGCTAAAAAGAATATATGTAAATATCAGGGTAAAGATGGAATTCTTGTTGTGAATTTGGACAATGAAATATCTTCTACATTCTTAGATAGCTATACCTATAGGGGTATAGGTTTCTCTCTAGAGAAGAAGGATTCTTCTTACTACATAGATAGTAATTTAGATGTGTATGAAAAAGGAGAAAAACTTTTGAATATCAGTGATGCTGTTTTGCAGGGGACTCATAATCACTACAATATCCTCGGAGCTATCGCTGTTGCTAGAGAGTTTGGAGTATCAGTATCTGAGATTCTTTCTGTATTGAAAGAATTTCAAGGAGTTGAAGGCAGACAGCAGTTTGTAAGAGAGATACGAAGAGTTAAGTTTTACAACGATACTACTGCAACTTCTGTAGAAGCTATGGTTGCTATGTTGGATAGATTTAAAGATCAGAGTGGCAAGATAATCATGATATCAGGTGGTATGGATAAAGGATTAGATTACAGTAAGGTTGTAGAAAAAATGAAAGAGCAGCTAAAAGCACTCGTTCTTTTTGAAGGGACAGCTTCAGAAAAAATTGCAGATTTAATGAAGAGTGAAGGGTATGTTCATAAATACTATGGAACTCTTGAGGGTGTGGTGGATAAGGCATTTGAACTTGCTACAAGTGGAGATATGGTAATACTCTGTCCTGGTGCAACAAGCTTTAATATGTTCCTTAATGAATTTGATAGGGGTGCTAAATATGTCAATTATGTAAACTCTTTAGAATGATAGATACAAGTAATTTAAAAAAAGTACACTTCATAGGGATAGCATCAGGCTTTAGTAGTTTCTGTGCTAACTACCTAATTAACAAGGGTGTAAATGTAACAGCATCAGAAATTAATCAAGAGTCTGAGAGTGCAAAGGAGTGGATAAAGAGGGGGGTTTTGTATGAGGGTGGGCATGATAGTAAGTATATTACAGATGATATTGATCTTGTTGTATATCCTAATGGTCCAATTCCAGGTAATCCAGAGTATGAGGAGACAGAGAGAAAAGGTATTAAGTCAATAATATTACCTAAGTTAGTAGGAGAAATAGGGAGAGATTTTAAGGTTATAGCAATTGCTGGAACTCATGGAAAGACTACTACTTCAGCATTAACTGTTTGGGTTTTGTACAAAGCTCTTGGATATTTACCAAATTTCATAATAGGGGATAATATTTTGGGGATAAATAAATCTTGGAATTACAATGAAGAATCAGAATATCTTGTCATTGAAGCGTGTGAGTACAAGAGACAGTTTTTAGATAGGGCTCCCTCTCCATATATCTCTGTGATTACAAATATTGAGATAGATCACACCGACTATTACAAAGATCAAGATGATTACAATAGTGCTTTTTCTGAATTCCTTTCTAATACTGTTGATACAATTATAATAGATAGGGGAGGTGCTAATGTAGAAGATGTGTTGAAGGAAGTTAAAAGTAATGCAAAGATAATGGATTGTGCGGAGTTTAGAGAAGAATGTTCATGTGTGGATGTAAACTTAATAGGTGATTACAACAAGGAGAATATTCTTAGAGCACTCTGTGTTGGTAAGGTTCTTGGTTTTAATGTAGATATGAAAGAATTTCCAGGAGTAGCATCTAGAATGGAATATTTAGGTAAGACTAGAAATGGGATGCCTTTGTATATGGACTATGCCCATAACCCAAAGAAGATAAAATCTTGTTTGGAGGGAGTGAAAAGCTGCTTCCCTGAGAAGAAAATATTGTTAGTATGGCAACCTCATAGCTATGAGAGAACATATACTTTTAAAGACCAGTTTGCAGAGAGTATTTCAAATCTAGATGTGTTATATATACCCAACATCTTTGCTCCAACTAGAGAATCTGAAAGTTACAAGAAATTAATAAATGTAGATGCATTTATTGATATTCTACAAAAAAAGAATCCTGAAGCAGAAATATTAAATACTATTTCTTTTGAACATACTGCTGAAATGATTAACAAGAAGAGACTTGACGATACCTGGGTGGGTATACTAGCTAGTGCTGGAGACCTGAAGAAAATTCTTAATTTTATTGACCTGTCAAAATGAAATATTCAGAAACAAAAAAAACAACTATCTTAGGAATCGGTGGTGAAGGTGCTTACTACTTAGCTAAATTCTTGTTTCTTTTAGGTGTTCAGGTAGAGGGTTTTGATATGAAAGAGAGTGAAAGGACAAAAGAATTAGAAGGTTTAGGTGCAAAGATAAACTACAGAAATCCAGAGGAGGAGGTTTTTGATACAGATTTTTACATTTTTTCCTCAAATATCCCATCAAATATTCTAGAAAAGGTTTTTAGAGCTAATCCAAAATTAGAAAAATATGAGGTAGGTGAGTTCTATCACAAATTAGTTAAGGATTATGAGAACAACTTGCTTAATGAAAAGGAGAAAGATGCTTTTTTGAAGTCGGATATAGCTCCGTTGTTTAACATAGATCTTTGTAAAATGAGATATATCTCTGTAACAGGTACAGATGGTAAAACAACAACTTCAACAATGGTCTATCACATGTTAAAAGAGAATGGGTTTAAACCTGCATTAATAACAACAGTAGCTGCTTACATAGGTAATGAGCAGATAGATACAGGCTTTCATACCACAACTCCTACTGCACAGAATCTTTTTGAATTGATAAAGAAGGCGGAAAAGAATAAATGTACACATATCATTATTGAATCAACATCTCATGGGCTAGAACAGGGTAGGTTGGCTGGGATAAAGTTCGATAATGTTGGATATACCAATATTACTACAGAGCATTTAGACTATCACAAAACTAGGGAGAGGTATTTTGAGGCGAAGGCATTGTTGATAACAGATCACCTGAAGGAGGATGGTAGTGTTATATTGAACATGGACGATGAATCTTTTGTTAAGTTAAAGAAGATTACAAAGGACTACACTTCATACAGTATAGAGAAAGAGGCTGATTTCTATGCTACGGATATTGTGGAAGGGAAGGATAGCATATCACTGAAGGTAAACGATTTGGATTGTACGCTACCATTGATAGGGTTGTTTAATGTGAGTAATTTTCTCTGTGCTTTATCTATCTGTTCTAATGAAGGTATTCATTTGGAAGATTTATTATCAAGTATAGAGAGTTTAAAACCAGTTGTTGGAAGAATGGAAGTTCTTCAACAGAAACCATTTGTAGTAATTGTAGATTTTGCACACACCTCTAATTCAACCTTAAATGCTTTAAGATCTGCTAAGAAACTTGTAAAGGATGGTGGGCGATTAATTCATGTATTTGGTTGTGCAGGACAGAGAGATCCAGGAAAGAGATATGAGATGGGTAAGACATCTAATGAATATGCTGATATTACAATTCTTACAGCAGAAGATCCAAGATTTGAGAGTCTAAAGGATATTAATGATGAGATTGAGAGGGGATGGAGAGATGGTGAAAATAAAGAAGCTCAGATATTTAGGTTTGATGATGATACTGTCAATGTAAAGGTTAGAAGGGATGCTATACTGAGAGCTTTTGAATTAGCAAAAGAAAACGATGTCATTATCATCACTGGCAAGTCTCACGAGAGTTCCCTCTGTTTTGGGAATGTAGAATATGACTGGAATGATATTACTGAAGTTCAGAAGTTAATTTCTTAGTTGTTAAAGTCAGTCCCATAATCTCTAAGTCTTCTAGGAACAATGGAATGAAAGAGATATTGTATTTTTGGCAGGATTTTCTTAGATTTTCATGTTGTTCTCTCTTCTTTTTACTGTGATGTTTCTTCCCATATCGAGTTATCTCAACTAGCACACCTTCTTTTAATTCTGGGTGATAGATGTAAAAATCTGCAATACTACAACAATCTCGTAAGTGTGGTTCTCTGTAAACAACAAGTCCAGTTTTAATCAAACTAAGGGCATAATTTGCTTCTAGGTCATCCATTAGATTATTTGGATAATCATTTCTTTCTTCCAATCCATATTCATTTAACTTTTTGTATCTATTACTCTTCCTATGTGTCTCAATGTAAGTTTCATCAATGGGATTACCTAAGTCTAAAAAGCATGTTATATCATGGTTTTTGTAATCGCAGTAGTAATCTAATTTTTCCTTAAACTCTTCCATATGACTTATAATTATTTAAACAAACATCTTGGAGCATACGAAATAGGGGGGAATATTGCAACCACCAATGGTCCTTTTAGTAGTGTAAGACCTCTTTATATGATAGAATCAAGTGTTCTTTAAGAAATTGATATATAGTTAACTAATTCTTTTCCAGAAAGGAGAAAAATGAAGAACTATCCAATCACAAATTCAGCAGATACACACTTTTTCCAAACGATTCATGCCTATCTTAAAGGAAGAAGTGATTTGATAGAGGTAGAAGAGATAGTTGATGTTGATGGTGCTGGTGTAGTTCGCTATGTATTAGGTAATAAAGAGTTATACTTAGTTCAAGAACTTTTACTAGACCAGGTTATCGTCCAATCAGAGCACGATATCTCTGATATTGTTGGTAATATCAGAGATTACCTTGCAAACAATGATATAAATGTTTAAATATATCAATTTCTTCTCCTAGTGGGGGAATATGTTTTTACAACATCTCTCACTAGGAAAATTTTTATACAGTATTAATACTTAATAAGTAAATAACATTATGTTAGCTTGCACCATTTGGTTTCTTGATATATAATGCAGCGCTATGGCAAAAACATGTGAACTTTGTAAAAAAACAACAATATCTGGAAACAGAATACAACATAAACACTCTGTTGGTTGGAGGTATAAAGCTCCTAAAACAAAAAGAGGTTTTAAGCCAAACTTAAGAAGTGTAAGTGTTGATATAGATGGTACACCAACTAAGGTGAATGTTTGTATGAAGTGTTACAAACTACTTAGAAAAGAGCAGGAGTAAATCTTTTTTCATATACACATATTTGTGGTAAAATCACCTAACGATTAATTGTTATACATTTTGAATGTCTTTTTTAGATTCCTTTTGGGAACTATTTACATATGATTTAGGTATTGATTTAGGTACTGCTAATACCATGGTATATATGAGAAATCATGGTGTTGTGGTATCTGAACCTTCTGTTGTTGCAATTGAAAAAAGATCAAAAACAGTCCTTGCTGTTGGTAAAGATGCAAGACAGATGATAGGTAGGACTCCAAGTAATATTGTTGCTGTAAGACCACTTAGAGATGGAGTTATCTCTGATTTTGATACAACACAAGCAATGATTCATCATTTCATTACAAAATCTCATAAATATTTTACAAAAGGAATTAAAATTCAAAGACCAAGAGTAATTATCGGTGTTCCTTCCTCTGTAACTGAGGTAGAAAGACAAGCTGTAATTGATGCTGTAAAGACTGCACAAGCTAGAAAAGTATATGTAGTAGAAGAAGCTATGGCGGCAGCGATAGGTGCTGGACTTCTCATTGAAGATGCATCTGGAAGTATGATAATTGATTTAGGAGGTGGTACTACAGATATTGCTGTGTTTTCTTTAGGGGATATGGTAGTAAATAGAACGATGAAAATTGCTGGAGATGAGATGGATCAAGATATTATTAACTATATAAAAAGTAAGTACAACACATTGATAGGTGAGAGGAGTGCTGAAGATATTAAAATAATGATGGGTTCTGCAATGCCTCTTAAGAAAGAGAAAAAATATCCAGTACAAGGTAGAGATTTACTAACAGGTCTTCCAAAAACAATTGAACTTAGTAGTATTGAAGTAAGAGAAGCTATAATGAATACAATTTCACTAATTACCGAAGCAGTTAAGGATGCAATTGAAGAAACACCTCCAGAACTACTTAGAGACTTAGTATCCTCTGGGGTATATGTTGCTGGTGGTGGAGCATTGATTAGAGGTTTAGATACATATTGGACTCAAGAGTTAGAATTACCTGTAAAAATAGTTGAGGATCCACTCTCAGCAGCAGCCAGAGGAACTTCTTTAATGTTAGATCATATAGAGCTTCTTGATAGAGTCCAAAAATCTTGGGAGGAGTTAGTATAATATTTAACATATATTTAGATGGTGAAGAAATTAAAGAAAGTTTTTTCCTTCTCTGGTCAACAGCTTTTCTTTTTAATTTCTACAGTTTTAATTATTTTTTTTCTCCTTTTAGACTCCACAGGTATCCTTTTACCACTTAGAAAAGGTGTATCCTTTCTTTTTGAACCAGTATCTGTAGATGCTAGTCAGTTAGGAGGTAATGTGAAGGAGTATGTAGGGATAATTACTCAGGTTTCAAAATTCAAAAAAGAGTATAACGATATGAAGATAGAGATGTATGAGAAGGATGTTAACAATGCTTACTATCTATCACTTTTAAAGGAAAAAGAGTCTTTGGAAAAACAACTTAATCTTACAGTAAAGGATAAAAAATATTTATCAGCAAAGGTTATGGGAAATGTTGATGTTACTATGTTGAATATAAATGTAGGGAGTAAGGATGGTGTTAAGAAAGGGGATGTGGTATCTCTAGGGAATATGTTTGTGGGTTTAGTGGAAGTTGTTGATGAATATGGTTCTCTTGTTGTTTTACCATATTCTAAAAGTAGTAGTCTTGAGGTTTTCATTACTCCTGTTGGTGTAGAGAATGGAGTTGTATTAGAAAATGTTAAAGTTCTAAGTAAAGCTGTAATTATGGGAATGGGGGATCGTATTAATATTGAAAATATTTCTGTGAATGTAGATGTTAAAGAAGGAGATGTTGTGGTAACAAACGATTCTAAAGTAGGGGGATATGTTGTTGTTGGAAAATTAGTTAATCTTTCTTCTAATCCAGCTGAGACATCTAGGAGTGCAACTGTTGTTCCTTTAGTTGATTACTCTGATTTAATGACTGTATTTGTAAATATAGATTAAGGAGGTATATATGATAATAGTTTTACAAATTTTCATAACTATAATAAGTTTCTTTTTTGCTGTTTTCTTAGAGATGTTTACACTTTCTCTTTTAGGTTTTCACTTTCTTCTCCCAATCTTTCTTTTAGCTAGGAAGAGAGTTGATTGGAAGATTCTTCTTTTACTGGTTACTGTAATTTCCTTGATATTAGATGTAGTGTTACATTACAGGTTAGGTACAAATCTTTTACTTTTTGCAATCCCATTTGCTATCTTTCTTCTCTTCTCCTTTCTTTTTTCGGTTGATGAAGAAGGAATACCTATGTATGTAACTACTTTTCTTGCTTCTTTAGGATATTATGTTGCATTTAACCTTGTTCCAAGTATCTTTACAACTGGAGCTTGGGGTTTTATTGATACAAAAATTTTCTTCTTAATTGTATTAAAAACTATTATTACAACTGTTCTTGTTTGGTTAGGTGAACTGTTAATATATAGATTTAGAGATAGGGGAAATTCTAAGCAAATTAGGTTAAAATAACAAAATGGTATTGAAATTTTCAAAAACTGTAAAAAAAGAATCTAAAGAAACGAAAGATTTTGGTTTTTCTTTTAACAAGAAGGATCTAATTGGTGCTTTTAAGGAAAGTATTAGTAAGAGTAGTAAGGAGGGTTTTAATCCAGCTTGGAATTTAGTACTTCTTTTTACTCTTTTTCTCTGTATATTCGGATTTTTAATCTTCCATATATCTAATCTTCAGGTTTTAAGAGGTGAGGAGATGCTTGAGAGATCTAAGTATAATCAACTTAGAATCAAGGAAGATAATGCTTTAAGAGGAGCAATTATGGATAAGAATGGTAATTTACTTGCTAAAAATATCTCTTCTATGAATGTGTATCTTTCTGTTGAAAGATACTTGGATAAAAAGGGGTATGTTGATACTGAATCATTAGGAAAAGCTTGTGATACCCTTGGGGGTATTATTGGGGATCTGTGGAAAGATGAAAATCCTGGGGAAGAGAGTAAATACACCTCTCTTCCAGAAAAGATATATTCCATATATGAAGCAAATACATATTTTACTGAGATATTAGTTGCAAAGAATATAAATGATGATATGGCGATTAAGATAAAGGCTTCTGCAAATGAGCTTCCAGGTGTATATGTGGATAGTGGAAGTAAAAGGGAGTATCCCTATGGAGAGGTTTTTTCCCATATATTAGGATATACAGGAACAGTTACAGCAGAGGATTTGAAAAAGTTAAAGTATGCAGATTCTACAGATACAGTTGGTAGAATAGGGCTGGAAAAGGAATATGATGAAGAATTAATTGGTGAGGATGGAGAAATAGCGTGGGAGGTAGATTCAATGGGTAGAACTGTTGAAAAAGAGGGATATACTCTTAGGGAATCAGTAGCGGGTAAAAACCTCTATCTTTCCATAGATATTGATACTCAGCAGAAGCTCTATGAATTAATGGAGAAAGCAGTTGTTGATTACAAAGCTATTGGTGGTGCAGCTATAATTGAAGATGTAAATACAGGAGAGTTGTTAGCATTAGTCTCTAATCCAGGATATGATAACAATCTTTTTGTAGGAGGAATATCTCAAGGACAGTATAACGAACTTTTAAACGATCCAAGAAATCCTTTGCTTAACAGATCAATTGCTGCGCAGATGCCTCCAGGTTCAACATTCAAAACAATAGTAGCAGCAGGAGGACTAGAAGCAGGAGTTTTAACAAGAAATACAATATATGTAAGTAGATCAGGATATACTTTTACTGGTGGTGCGTCTTTTCAGGAGTATGGTAACAATTCATACGGTCCTCTTAACTTAATTGATGCTATCTCTGTATCTTCAAATATATATTTCTGTGAAATGATTCGTAGGTGGAATATGGATGCATTAGTCCCATATATTGAAAAGTTTGGAATTGGGAAATATACAGGGATTGATATTCCAGGTGAGGCTCCAGGTAGATTACCATCTCCTGCAAACAAGATTGAGCTGGCAAAGACAAGTCCTTGGTTAGAACCGGTATGGTACCCTGAGGGAGACTCTTGTAACTCTGTGATTGGACAGGGTATTACTCTTGTTACTCCAATACAGATGGCAAATTGGACAGCTGCAATTGCAAATGGTGGTACTCTACATACTCCACATCTTGCAAAGTCTTTTGAAAATGAGAAAAAGGTAAAAGAAGATATTAAGTTTACTCCTTTAGGAGAGAAGATTCTGTCTGAGAAATCCTTAGATACAGTATTAGAAGGAATGTGGAATGCTGTGAATGGTCCAAGAGCAACTATCCGAGGTTTAGCAGGTATTCCAGGTCTTACTGTTGCAGCCAAAACAGGTACAGCAGAGTTTGGTAAGTTAAACAAAAAAGGTGAGTATGAGCATACTCATGCATGGGTAACAACAATATTTCCATATGATAATCCAAAATATGTTTTAACTATGTTTTTAGAAGATGGAGGACAGAGCTACAATACAGCTAAGGTTGCTAAAGAGATGATTGTTTGGATGAAAGAGAATGGAAAACTTTAGTTAATCTAAAGTTAATATTTCCCTTGTATACTGAGTTGTGCAGAAAATATATAGAGGAGACAAAATGTATCCTTTGCTTTTAAGGGAGATTCCTGATAGCCCAAAACAGCTTTACTGTTACGGTAATATTTCTTTGCTTAAGAAAAAGTGTATTACAATTGTAGGGACAAGGAATATTACTAGATACGGTATTGAGGTGATAGAGATGTTTCTAGGTAAATATTTAAGAGATTTGGATATTGTAGTTGTAAGTGGATTAGCTAGAGGTGTTGATGGATATGTGCATAGAATCTGTTTGGAAAGAGATATTCAAACAATTGCTGTTGTACCTGGGGGAATAAATACAGCAATTCCTAGATGTAATATTGAATTGTTAAAGAAAATTGTTAAAAAAGGACTAGTACTAGCTGAATATCCAAGAGATCAAAAAATGCTCAAATATTTTTACATTCAAAGAAACAGAATACTAGCGGGGATATCAAAAGAAATTATTGTAATTGAAGCAGGAGAAAAAAGTGGTTCACTTACTACTGCAAAACTAGCACTAGATTACAACAGAGAGGTATATGTTGTACCTGGGAATATTACTAGTGAGGTTTCTAGGGGATGCAATCTTTTGGCAAAACAGGGTGCAAATATATTAACAAGTGTAGAGGATATGAAGGAGATAGTTGGGCTAGTAGGAGAGCAGGTATATTTTGCTTAATTTATACTCCTATAGTACTATTAAATTTAGTTAAAAATCGTCTCTAAATACTTTACAGGAGAGGATTTTCTTGCAGACCAGGTCTAGTTAAGAAATTTTAAGATGGTATAATACCTAAGATATGGCAAAAACAAAAACCAAAAAAACAACTAAAAAGACTGTAGGGATAAAGAATTACAATAATCTTTTGATTGTTGAGTCTCCTTCAAAGGCAAAGACAATTAATAGATATTTGGGAAGTGACTACAAGGTGATGGCCACAGTAGGTCATATCATTGATCTTCCTAAAAGTAAGCTAGGTGTTGATGTTGAGAATAGCTATGAACCTCTTTGGGAGCAGATATACGGTAAGGGTAAGGTAGTAAAAGATCTTAAGAAGGCAATTCCAAAAGGTGGAAATGTGTATCTAGCAATGGATCCTGATAGAGAGGGAGAGGCAATTGCATGGCATACAGCCAATTCTTTAGGTTTGAAAGATCCTAAGAGAGTTGTATTCCATGAGATTACGGATAGTGTGATTAAGGAGGCTATTAAAAAACCATCAAAGATAGATATGGATTTAGTTGATGCACAGAAAGCAAGGAGGGTGTTAGATAGGTTAGTAGGATACAAACTTTCTGAATTACTTTGGAAAAAGATTTGGTATGGTCTCTCTGCTGGTAGAGTACAATCTGTTGCTTTACGATTAGTTGTTGAGAAAGAGGAGGAGAGGGAGTCTTTTAAATCTGAAGAGTATTGGGATGTAAAGGTAATTGTTAAAGATGAGCGAAAGAATGAATTGGAAGCTAAGTTACAGAAGAAAGATGGAAAGAAATATATTCCTAAGAATGAGAAAGAGGTAAAAGAATTTGAACAGAAGATTGGAGATAGTAAATTTGTTGTAAAAAATGTAACAAAGAAGCAGTTGAGTAAACATGCATATCCTCCATTTACTACTTCTACACTTCAACAATCAGCATACAATGGTATTGGTTTTACATCAAAAAGAACTATGAGTGTAGCACAACAGCTTTACCAGGCAGGTTACATTACATATATGAGAACGGACTCTACAACATTGAGTAAGAAAGCTGTTGATGGAATTAGGAAGTTAGTTGAGGAGAGATATGGAAAGGAATATATTCCAGAGAAACCGAATTTTTACAAAACAAAAGCTAAGAATGCACAGGAGGCTCATGAGGCAATTAGACCAACAGATTTTTGGGTTGATTCTAAGAAGGTTGCTGCTGATTTGGGTGATTCTGCTGGTAAGTTATATGAGTTGATATGGAAGAGAGCTGTTTCTAGTCAGATGAGTAGTAAGGAGGTTGAAGTTTTAACAGTGTCATTAGTTCCAAAGGACTTGAAATCTCCAGAATATGAATTTGTTATGGGTGGTGAGAGAGTTCTCTTTGATGGTTTTAGAAAGGTTTTGTATGTAAAGAGTGAGAGTGAAGATTTACAAGAGATGTATGAGATAAAGAAGGGGGATGAGTTAGAAAAGGTTAAGTTTGTGAATGAGCAGAAATATACTCAACCACCAGCAAGATATACTGAAGCATCATTGATAAAAAAACTTGAGGCTTTGGGTATAGGAAGACCTTCTACTTATGCATCAATCATTTCTACGATTCTTGCAAGGGGGTATGTTGTGAAAGAGAACAAAGCAATTGTTCCTTTGGATGTAGGGAGACTAGTTACTAATTTTTTGAGGAAGAACTTTACACGGTTGGTTGATTATGCATATACAGCAGGTGTTGAAGATGAGCTAGATGATATCTCTTTGGGTAAGAAGCAGTATGTTCCAGTGATAGACAAGGAGTACAAGATGTTGGTTGATGGTATTGGGGAGGCAGATAAAAATGTTAAAAAAGAGGATGTTGTAATTCTTGGTAAATCTGATGAGAAGTGTCCAAAATGTGGTGGAGAGATGGTTGTTAGAGTAGGTAGGTATGGTAGATTCTTAAGTTGTGCTAAATTCCCTGAGTGTAAAGGTATGAAAGATCTCTCAGGTGGAATAGAGATTGATTTGGAGAAATATGAAGAGCAGACAAAGTGTCCCAAATGTGGAAAAGGAGTTGTATTAAAGAGTGGTAAGTATGGTAAGTTCTGGGCATGTGAGGATTATCCTGAATGTAAGGGTACAATACCATTACTTTTGAAAGAGAAATGTCCTGAGTGTAATCATAATTTGGTTGAAAGAAGGAGTAAGTGGGGAAGAACATTTATTGGTTGTAGTAATTATCCTGATTGTACATATATTAAGAATGCTAGGAAGGGTAGAGCTAAGAAAGGGAAGAAGAAAACTAGTAAGTAGTTAATAAACAAAAGGAGAGGCATTCCCGCGGTAATCAATGTTAACCTTTGGTAGTCCTCTCATCGTGATACATCTATGTTATAGCATATCCATATTTAGAAAAATAGTTAATCTAGATTTAATATTTCTCCTTTATCATCTAGTATGCTTCCTAGAGAGAAATACAAAGAGAGAGGTATAGATTCACTTTCTGATATGGAGTTATTAGCCATAATAATAGGTAGGGGTATTAAGGGTAAGAACTTTATGTCTGTATCAAGAAGTTTGTTAAGTAAAATGCGTTCTGTTTTAGAAGCTAAGAAGATTATTACTTTAGATAGTATAAGGGATATTGAAGGTATTGGAGAGGTTACGGGTATGAAGATATTGTGTGGTATTGAGCTTGGAAGAAGATTGTACGATATTGGTAATACAGAGAAGATATTTATCAAGAATTCTGAGGATGCATACTCTGTATTAAAATATATTGGTAAGCGAAAACAAGAGCATGTTGTAGCTCTCTTTCTTAATTCTAGATTTGAAGTTATATCCAAGAAAACAATATGTATTGGTACATTGGACGGGGTTAATGTTCTTCCTAGGGATATCATTATTCCAGCATTAGAATTTAATGCTAGTAGTGTTGTTTTAGCACATAATCATCCATCTGGGGATAGTAGGCCTAGTATGGAAGATGTTGAGATAACTAGAAGGATAAATAGTGCATTAGAGTTGGTAGGACTTACATTGTTAGATCATATTGTGGTTGCTAAGAATGAATGGAGAAGGGTGGAGATATAGGTATGATGGGTAAGGGTTTCCATTCATCAGAATTAATAGAAAAGCAAAGTAGAAAGGTAGTAGAAATTCCTTTGTATAAGAGGATTGGATTAACAGTTAAACAGTTTAATGATGATGATATTATTAAACCTCATGAAAGAGAATTTGTGAGAAAATTTACAAAGCTTGGACATAGAATTAAGTGGATTGTTAGGGATAAAACAGCAAAAGATGGTGTTGGATACTTGCCTACAAATGACTTTATATGGAGAGATAAGGAGTGGGAGTTGAAGAAACCTCAGAAGAAAAAGTATTGCAATGCTAAGAGACTTATAAAAAAGGGCAGGGAATCAGATAAACAAAATTATATTTTAGATTATGGAAATGCACTGTTAAGTGAAAAGGTTGCAAAGCAATTAAGTTTGTATAATGTAAGAAATAAAAAGAAAACAATAACAAGGCTTTTTGTTGTGGATAGAGAAGGTCTTAAGGAAATTGTTTTGAGAAAACAGGAAGTTAGGCGATTACCTCCAACATAATACGGCATTATTACAGCCGGCGGAGGGTCTACCCAACTTACTATTTATATTATACCATTGATTCACCTGCTTTTCACTGTTTCGTAGGAATAAGAAGTTGGGCGATTACCTCCGTTCTACCTATATTATTTCAATAGTGTCTCAGAATACTAGATTCCAAGGCATTTCGGTATTTTTCAACCGCACAGAGGGTCTACCCAACTTACTACATATATTATACCATTAATTCCTCTCTTTTTACTATCCTATAAAAAGATTAAAAAACCTTAAAAATGACCTCTCTGTCCTTTACTGGTACGGATAATCTTACAGACCAGGTCTGTTGGTCTGTTTGGTTGCAAAAAGAGAATAGTCCTAGTATAATTCAAGCTGTTTAATATATATCTCATATATTTCTGACCAATCCTGGATAGAGATATCCTTCAGAAATATTAATTAAAAGGAAAGGAATACAAATATGGCAGACGCCAAAAAAGAGGTCTTAGAGAAAACAGAGACTAAAAACAAAAGTTTTCAAATGCCCGAGCTTTTAGATTTACTTAAGGTAGGTGCACACTTTGGTCATAAAAAGAGTGCATGGGATCCTAGAATGGAGAAGTATATCTATGAAGTAAGAAACGGTATTCATATTATAGATTTAGTTAAAACATTAGATATGCTTGAGGAAGCTTTAACTAAGCTTGAAGGTTTTGCTAATAAAGGTAATATCTTAATTGTTGGAACTAAAGGACAAGCAGCTACAATTGTTGAAGAAGTAGCAAAGAAGAGTGGTATGTTCTATGTAAATAGAAGATGGCCAGGTGGTCTTTTTACCAACTTTGATGGAATTAAGAAGAGTGTACAGTCATTGGTTAAGATGGAGGAAGAGATCGCTAGAGGAGGAAAAGGCTTAGTTAAGAAAGAGATATTACTACTTCAAAGAGATGCTGAGAGATTGAATAGAATGTACAACGGTATTAAGTTTATGGATAAACTTCCAGAGGCAGTGATTGTAATAGATAGTGAAGTTGAGAAGAATGCAATTAAGGAAGCAAGGAATATGCATATTCCAATCATTTCACTAATTGATACAAATAGTAATCCTGATATCATTGATTATCCAATTCCAGCAAATGATGACTCTCTAAAGAGTATTTCATTGTTTGTAAATCTGTTTGGAGATGTAGTTGGTAAATCAAAGAACTCACTCTCTGTAATATCTCTTAGAAGAGATAATGAAGCTATGTTAGCAAAGTTGGCAAAAGATGCACAGGAAGAGAAGGAGAGGCAGGCTAAGATGGAAGAAGAGGATAGGGAGAGAATGAAAGCATTAAGAGAAGGTAAAGTATCTGCTGGTGCATCAGCATCTGTAATTAGAGTTGTTAAGAAAGAGAAAGATATTGATGCAGAGATAAAGAAGGCGGAAGAGGTAAAAGAGAAGGAAGATAAAAAAGGTATGGACGATTTAGGTCTTTCAGCAAGAATAGTGAAAGCTTTAGGGGAAGCAGGTATTAAATCTGTAAGTGCATTAAAGAAGATGTCAAAGGATGAACTTTTAGAGATTAAGGGAATAGGTGAGAAAGCAGTAAAAGATATCCAGAAAGCAATTAAATAATTTTAATACGAAATAGATATGGCAAAAGTAACTGTTGATGATATTAAAGTATTAAGAGCGAAGACTTCAGCTGGTATGGCTCTTTGTAAGGAAGCTTTGGTTAAGTCAAAGGGAGATATGAAGAAAGCTGTTGAGTATATTAATGAAAGAAGTGATGTTATAGGAAGACTTCATAGCTTAACAGGAGCAAAGATAGGTCTTTGTAAATTAGCATATGAGGATGCAGAGAAGGATTTTGAGAAGGCAGTTGAACTTATCAAAGAGAGAGGTTGGGATGATCCAGTAGCAGGAGATACAGATGGAAAAGCTGAGGGAGTAATTGATGCATATGTACACGGTACAGATAGAAAGTTAGTAGCATTAGCTGAAGTTACTTGTAAGACAGACTTTGTAGCAAAGAATGAAGACTTTAGAGCATTCGTTCATGAAGTAGCTCTCCAAGTTGCAGCTATGAAACCAGAATTCATCTCAAGAGATGATATTGGTGAGGAGAAGATAAAGGATCTAAAAGAGACTTTTACAAAGGAACTTGCAGAAGAGAAGAAACCTAAAGAGATGTTAGAGAAGATTGTAGAAGGTAAGTTGAATAAGTATCTTGCAGAAAAATGTCTTTTAGAACAGAAGTGGTTTAAGGATGAATCTAAAACAATATCTGGGTTGTTAGATGAGACAATACAGAAGATTGGAGAGCCCCTTAAAATAACTAGAATCTTAGTGTGGGAACTAGGGAAAAAGTAGAATTAGAAAACATTGAGAAAACTTTCATAGTTATTGAAAACGCCCAGATAGTTACGCATGATATAAGTACGGCTAATAGCCTTTGTGTACAACCATGCTATAATTATAAGCGAGGATGTCCAAACTTTGGAAAAAAGGAAGGTTGTCCTCCAAATCTAAAGCATATTTCTGAAGAGTACGATATGAATAGTATTCATATTCTTTTGTTGAAGTTTCCTTTTGGTGAATATTTTGCACAAAGAAAGGAGGTTCATCCTGATTGGACAGATAGGGCATTGATAAATCCCAGACATTGGCAGAATCATCTGAAGGCTTGTCTTAATCGTGAGTGGGAGAATATTAAAGATGATTATCCTGAACATACCTTTATACAAAACCCTGAAGGTCAAGGTGTTAATATTGTTGAAACACTAGAAGGATATGAAATAGAAATGGAGTGGTCAGCTTCAGATGAGAGTGGTGAGATAGTAAGTGTGGCAGAAAATTTGTATAGAGTGGCAATGATAGGGAAAAAGATATAAGGATTGTTTGTTCTTTAAGAATTTGTCTATACACATATAAGGAGGTAATATGTCTTCTAAAGACTTGTACAGGGTGTACTTTGCTCACCCAATAAGTGGTGGTAACTTCGAAAGTATCTTAGAATACTATTCTAAGATTAAGGAGAGATTTGAAGGGAAATGTCAAATTGTTCGTCCTATGATAGAAAAAGATTTCGTAAGACCGAATCTAAAAGAAAGAGCAGAGTCTATGAATATTGGGGCAACCAATTATTCTATTGCACAAAGAGATTATCTGCTTGTTAGAAGCTGTGATGTCATTATGGCAGATCTTTCTGATGCGACCAGACCCTCTATTGGTACGATGTGTGAGATTGCTTGGGCATTTCCAGATAAACATATCATTGTAGCGATGGATAAGGAAGGACATCACAAGCATGGACTTCTACGGGGTTGTTTTACTGTTGAGTTCCCATATCAGGAAGGATACAACAATCAAGAAGAAGCTTTCAGGTATTTAGAAAGTTTTCTTAAAACTCGTGTATAGACAATTTTTTACCTCTAGTAGGGGAATAATGTTTTTTAACATTCCTCTACTAGAGTATTCATTTTTCTTCTTTCCTTCTTCTAAATTAGTAGACAACATACTTACATTGGTATACAATTAATCCATATAATATTGTTGGGAAATATGTATGGATATAAATCAATTCAAAGAAGATATCACAAAGTGTGTAGAACATGTTAAAGAGGACCTTTCTCAAATTAGAACAGGTAGAGCTACAACAGAGCTTGTAGAAGATGTTTTGGTAAATGCATATGAGACACAATCTCCTGTTAAGAACCTTGCATCAATATCTGTAATGGACGCTAAAACAATAGCTATTCAACCATGGGATAAAACAATTCTAGAAAATATCAATAAGGGGATAAGTTCTGCAAACCTTGGTTTTTCTTCAATTATGGAAGGAGATAGGGTTCTTGTTAAAATTCCTGATCTTACAGAAGAAAGAAGGCAGGAGTATGTAAAAATCATGAAAGAAAGAATAGAGGATGGAAGGGTGTCTGTAAGACAAGTTAGACAGAAGTTTATGCAAACAATAGATGAGCAACAGAAAAGTGGTATGTCTGAAGATGAGGCAGATAGGTTAAGAGAAGAAGGTGAGAAGATTGTTAAGGATGCGAATGCAGAGATAGAAGTAATTAAAGACGAAAAAGAGAAAGATCTTTTAACTATTTAATCTAGTATACAATTGAAATGTCTGTTGTTGTAAATATATTATTGTTTCTTCTCATAATTAGTATCTTGACTTTTGTTCATGAGTTGGGGCATTTCATTGCAGCAAAAGCAATTGGTGCAATGGTATTTGAATTTGCAATAGGGTTTGGTCCAAAGCTTTTTTCAAAGAAAATTGGAGAAACAATGTATAGCATTAGAGCTTTACCTTTTGGTGGGTATGTGAAAATTCTTGGAGATGGAGATCCAGAAGAGCTAAAAATTTCAAAAGAAGAGAAGAAGAAAGATCTAAGTAAGAAACCTAAATGGCAGAGAATTATTGTTATGCTTGCTGGTGTTACTATGAATATTCTTCTTTCAATTAGTATATATTACATAGTTTTAGCTTCAAATGGTTGGGAGTTAGTACTTAATCAAGAATTTAAAGATTTTAAACCTGTTGGAGCGACAATATATCGGGAGAGGGATGGAGATGTTGAGTATGAGTTGATAGATGGAGGAAGTGCTAAAGAAGCTGGTTTACCTGAGAAAGGAATAGTTAAGTCTGTAAATGGTATTAAAATTGAATATACAGATGATGTTGGGAAGATTATTCGGTCAAAGAAGGGGGAATATGTATCTATTAATGCTTGTGTGGAAGATATATGTACTGATTACAATGTTAAAGTCTCAGATGAAGGTAAGGTTGGTATTTTTATGCTATCCAATTACATAGTGATTCTTTCGTATAAAGAGAGTAAGCTTTTTGCAGGTT
Source organism: Candidatus Dojkabacteria bacterium (assembly GCA_050950145.1). GTDB lineage: Bacteria > Patescibacteriota > Dojkabacteria > SC72 > SC72 > UBA5232. The sequence continues at coordinate 611,894 of JBMNHB010000001.1, read as the reverse complement.
TTTCTCATATACGTAATAGTTTGATATTGATGGGAAGTAAACTTAAGGGACTTATCTCACAAGCTAAAGTAACAGGAGATTATACCGAGCTTTCTAATTCTGTTTCTGGTCCTGTTGGTATATATTTTGTAATTGATTACTTTAAGAAATTTGGGATAGTTACCTTCATAGGTATGGTTGCTGATCTGTCTGTCTCCCTAGCTATAGTAAATCTTCTCCCAATTCCGGCTCTTGATGGTGGTAGAGTCTTTATACTTTTGATAGAGTGGATAGTAGGGAAAGAGTTAGATGAGAAGATAGAGTCTAAGATAATTAATATTAGTTTTATCTTTTTAATAATTTTGATACTATTTATAATAATTAAAGATATTGTTAATATAGATAGTATTAAAGAATTATTTAATTAAGTATATATTAAATATATGAGTAATATGAATGTTAAAGTAGGGAGTAAGGGTATGGTTATTGTCCTTATCATTGGTGCAATATTATTAGGTGGAGGTGGAGGATACCTACTATGGAGAGTTAATCAACCTAAGACTGTAGCTCCTACTGATAGTGATGCCTATGTACCTAAGATGTGTCGTAGGTGTAAAGCAGGTGCTAATTGTTATATACCAAAAGATACAAATGGTCAGTGTAATCCAATGGGAGATTCAGAGGGTAGAGAGAATGTTGGTTGTACGGATACAACGTGTTGTGCATGGTCGGATACAGAAACATACCCATGTGGTGTATCAAAATATCATATAACATATAATGCTGGTGATGGTGGTACTGTAACGAATGCAGGGCAGAATGAAGTAAATCCAGGAGGAAGTATAGGTTCTGAAGCCAAACCTAACACAGGTTATATATTTAAACAATGGAGTGATGGTAAAACTACAGCAACTAGAACAGATAGTAATGTACAGGCAGATGCTACATATACTGCAACTTTTGAAACTGCTCCTGTTGAGAAATTTACACTTAAATATACTGCTGGTACTGGTGGTAGTATAGTAGGAAGTGCAACTCAAACAGTAGAAAAAGGTAAAGATGGTACATCTGTTGAAGCAAAAGCAGATACAAATTATAAATTTGATAAATGGAGTGATAATAAAGTAACTACAGCTACTAGAACAGATACAAATGTACAAGCAAATATTACTGTAAAAGCAGAATTTAAAATGTCTTGTGGTGATAATATATGTGATCCTTGGGAGGATGTTAATAATTGTCCTACAGATTGTGAAGGTTGTGGAGATGGGAAATGTATACCTCCTGAGAATGCAATTACTTGTCCACGAGATTGTCCAGTAACTTGTGGAGATGGTATATGTTCTGAAGGTGAGAATAAAGCGAATTGTCCTGTGGATTGTGGTGGTGCAGCAACGACTGTTCCTGATACAGGTATTTTTGATAATTCTAAACATACTATGATTTTTGGTGCTGTTATACTTGTAATAGGTTTGGCATGGACATGGATATCTACACTTCCTAAGAAGGCATATGTATTTGTTTCTAATACTTCTGATAATTTTAAAGAAAAGAAAGAAAAGAATATTAGAGATAATAGAAGGAGTAGGTTAGAAAGAAGAATTAAATAGTTTATATAATATGATAATGAGTAATATTAGGTTTAATACTAGTAGGAAAACTACAATTATATTGTTATTTATATTATTTCTATTAGTAGGTGGTACAGGTGGATATCTACTTTGGAGAGTTAATCAACAGAAGACAGTAGCACCTACGGATAGTGAGGCGGAAGCGGAGTGGTGTGAGAAAGGAAGTGGATGTTCGTATAGTTGTATTTGGCCCCAAGTGGCTTGGTGTTTGCATAATAAATGTACATGTAGGCCTTGTAATAGTACTACTGCTACCGTTCTTCCTCCACTCTGTGAAGATGCTGTCCCTGGATGTACTCCAAATCCTTGTCCTAGTGGATATGAGCAATTCCAATTTGATTCAAGTTGTGAGGCTATGGTAAATGGAGAAGCTAAAAGGGTAGCAGAATTTTTAAAAAACAATGGTTTGGAAAGACCAAATTCTTGTGAGAATGATAAGACAAGTAAAATATGTATGCAGCAGTGTGGAGCAGTATGTAAAGGATGTGAAAATCCGTATTTATTTCGTATATATTGTGTTAAAAAAGCTGCAGATAATGTCTGTGATGCTGTAGGTGCTGAAGATAATATAGTTCTCTCTCCTACTATTCCCAATTATTGTGCAAAAGTTGATTTTTCATATACTGCAGGTGATACTGATGGTGTAGGTAAAGTAACAGTAACATTGGATGGTGTTAATATAAATTTCAATGAAGTAGTTGTAGGAAAAACAAAGAAAATAACTGGTACAATCCCTGGAGATAAAAACTGTAATACAGATGAACATATCTTAAAAATCTCTTGGGTTGATATAGGAGGGAATAGTGGAAGTGTTTGTAGTAAGGAAGTTAAATATAGCCCAAAAGAGAATATTTGTGATGCTAAAGATGCAGACTCTGCAATAACTGTAACACCCAATGCTAGCTCATATGAAACTTGTAGAGACTCTTTTACATACAGATATAAAACAGGAGATACAGATGGAGTAAAAGCAGATAGAATTAAAATAAGCTTAAGAAATGCAGAAGTAACAGAAACAAACCTTGTAAGCCTAATAACGGATTTTACTAAAACTCCACCAAACGATGCAAAAAATATAACTGTTGAAGGAACCTTAAACACATCCTCATTCTGTCTTACTCCAGGAGCATATATACTTAGAATAAGTTGGGAAGACATCTATGGAGCAGGAGGAGATGTTTGTAAAAAAGATTTTCCATTTACAATAGTTGCCCAAAAGAATCCTGCTTGGGACATAGCTAAAAAAGTAGTTGAAGAATGTATAGATGATGGTACAGAAAACCCTATTGCTAAATTAACTTATACTATTCTCATTACAAACAAGGGTGATGCCTCTGGAACAATAACTAGTGTAGTTGATAAGTTAGATTCTAAGGTGGTAGATGGTTCTGTAACTGATATATCCGATGGTGGTGTATATTCTCATACAGATAGAACAATTACATGGGGTTCATTCCAAATAGCAGCAGGTGGTTCTAAGGAGTTATCATATTCATTTACAGTAAAGAAGGATGCATTTGGTTTGTATGACAATGTAGTAACAGCTAAGCCAAGTACAGGATCTGATTTGACAGCTAATGCTAGTATAGAGGCAAGGTGTAATGTTGTTAATCCATTATGTGGTGATGGTAATCTGGATCCTGGAGAACAGTGTGATCCTCCAGGTAGTGTATGTACTAATGCATATGGTCAAGAGAGTACTTGCAATGACTATTGTACTTGTCCAGGGGAGCCTCCATCTGAGAAAGTTCCAGAAACAGGTATCTTTGATGACTCAAGAAATATTGTAATTATGGGAGCTATCTTACTCTTCTTAGGCTTAGGATGGTCTTGGATAACAGAATCTCTAATATCAGTAAGAGGTAAGATGTTAGAGAATAACAGATCAAGATTTGAAAAAAGAATTAGTAAAAGATAGTACAAATTAAATATATTATGGTATAATCCCTTTGTATTAATTAAAGGAGGTAAATATGTCAGTTATCGTACATTCTAATGAAAATATAGATAGTGCACTCAAAAGACTTCATAGAGAAGTACTAAGAGAAAAAATTCTTGAAACATACAAGAACAAAACATACAGAATTAAAAAAGCAGATCTTGAAATTGCTAAAAGAAAAGAATGGGCAAAAAGAAAGAGAAGAAGAAGAGCTGCTGCAAGAAGAGCTAGATAATTTTAGCTATATACATCACAATGTCTTTGTTAGAAACTTTAAGAAAAGATATGTTTTCTGCTACAAAAGAGGGTAATACCACAAAAGAAGACATCCTTAAGATGGCTATAGCAGCTATCAAGAATGCTGAGATAGAGAAGGGTGAAGCTTTAGATGATAAAGAGATAGTAAAAGTTCTTAGAAAAGAAGTAAAGAAGATACAAGATTCAATAGTCCAGTTTACTGCAGCAAAAAGACAGGACCTTGTAGATAGGGAAACAAAGCAATTAGAAGCTCTTCAAGAGTACTTACCTAAACAGATGAGTGAAGAAGAGATAAAGAAGGTTGTAAAGGCAAAGATAATAGAACTTGAAGCTGAGGGTATGAAAGATTTTGGTAAGGTAATGGGAGTAGTAATGAAAGAAATAGCTGAGCAAGCAGAAGGTGGTATGGTCAAAGATATTATTGAATCTCTCCTTGACACATAGATATGTTAGTAGAAATATCGCATTGGAATACATTAAAAAAGCTTTATCCTAAGCTTTCTTTCTCATCTTCTGATTTAGAAAAAATATTAAAAAAACACTTTTCTGAATACAATATTTCTAGTGTGGGTATAATCTTTACTAGTAAGGAGTATATACAAGACCTTAATATGCAGTACAGAGGTATAGACTCTGTTACAGATGTGTTATCATTCACCCTTAATACAAAGCCATTAGTTGGAGAAGTATATATTTGTCCAAAATATATTTTAGAAAACATTCCTATTGAAAAATTTCAAGAAGAAATACTTAGAAATATTGTTCATGGAATACTACATATTTTAGGATATAATCATGTAAGTGAATTTACCAAAGAAAATGAAAAAGAAGAAATGTTTGTAAAACAGGAGAATATATTGCAGAATATACTTAATGAAATTAATAACAGGGCTGGGCAATCCAGGTAAAAAATATCAAAAGAATAGACATAATGTAGGTTTTCTTGTATTAGACAGATTAAGAGAAAGATTTCTTTTTCAAAAAAACTACACCGTAACTGATTGGGAAGAAGAAAAAACATTCATGTCTGAGATGTCCTTTCTTAAACAAGGTTCCAAGGTTATAGCGATACTCCAAAAACCTCTCACATATATGAATAACTCAGGACAAGCAGTAAGTAAGGTTATTAAAAAATATGACATTGAGAAGTTAGAAGAGAACTTCATACTAATTCATGATGATTTAGATATTCCTTTTGGTAAATACAAAATACAAAAGAGTAAATCTCCAAAAGGACATAATGGAGTAGCAGATGTAGAAAAGATTCTTCAAACAACTAAGTTTCAAAGAGTAAGAGTAGGAATTGAGAGTAGAATTGAAAAAAACATCCCTGGAGAAGATTTTGTACTGATGAATTTTACAAAAGATGAACAGATAGTACTTGATGAAGTAATTGATGATGTTGTAAATACAATTCTTCCAGAAATACTTCTGTAATTTCAAATATATGGATAGCTTAAGTGAAAAATTAATATCCAATACTAAAGAGTTAAAGCAGGATATTCTAGACAAAAAGGTTGTAACGGATGTTGATGAAGGTTACTTTGAGCTTACAGCAGAGCTTTTGGGTGTACTTCTGGGTAAAACTGTGTGGCTCTCTACCTCAGAAGAACCAGATGAGAAAGAGAAGAGTCTTCTTACTGTTAAAGTGGGAGATACTTTTAATCCTTCCTCATTTGTAGATTTAGGATATACAAGAGTTGAGAGAGTATGGGATGAAGGAGAGTATGCAGTATTGGGAGATATTGTCATAGTATGGCCTTTTAGTATGAAGAATATTGTAAGACTGAGTCTGTTTGGTAAGAAAGTGGAGAGTATAGATATCGTGGAGAGTACTAGTAGGAAGAAGATTGAGAGTGTACAGAGTAAGTCGTTCATAGACTCCACCAGCCAACTTCTTGTAGGAAATGAAGAGGCAGAGGATCAGGTAAGGATTTCTGTGAGGCCTGGCCTAGGTCTGACCTCCAGTGAGGTTGTAAACCTTGGAATACGTACTATTCCGGGTATAGAGGTGTTCTCGTCTGTTCATGTTACTCAGGAGATAGTCAAAAACTTCAAAACAAGGGAATATGAGGTGCTGTATCTGACAAATAATCTAGATAGGTATGAACTTGAGACAGAGAAGTCTCTAAAGGAGTCCATAGATGAGGTTTTTCTTCTGAATGATAGATACAAGAATATTGTAAAGAAAGGTTTTGTTTTTAATGCAGGTAAACTTCTTGTTTTAACAGATATGGAAGTGTTAGGAGAGTTAGATCTCTCTGAATTTTGGGAAAAGAATATCAATATGGATCCAGGTTCTGTTGAGATACTTAAGAAAATCATTCCGGGAGACTTTGTTGTGCATGAAGATCACGGTATTGGTAAATATGTGGATCTACAACAGAGAGAAGGAGGCTACTACATTCAGATAGCGTATGCAGGAGAAGATAAGTTGTTTGTGCCTCTTAGTGCATCACAGAAGTTAACTAAATATATTGGTGCTGGGAAAGCTAAACCAATTCTAACTGGATTGAATAGTGGGACGTGGAGAAGGATTTCTAAGAAAGCTAAGGAGAGAGCTGAGGATATTGCAAAGGAGTTACTTCAATTGTATGCACTTAGAGAGACAGTTGATATTAATCCTTTTCTTACAGATGAGGCAGAGATAGATGAATTTGAGCATTTTGTAGATAGCTTTCAATTCAAAGATACTGATGATCAGTTACTTGCCACAAAGCATTTAGTAGAGGATTTTCAGAAAGGTAAGCCTATGGATAGATTACTTGTAGGTGATGTAGGGTATGGTAAGACAGAGATTGCTACAAGAGCAATGTATGCAGTGGCAAATTCAGGTTTTCAAGTGGCACTTCTTGCTCCAACAACAATTCTTGTTGAACAACACTATGCAGTATTGAAAGATAGGTTTAGGAATACACCTTTTACTATCAAAGCACTTTCTAGGATTGTAGGAGAGAAGGAGAAACAAAAGGTAATTGAAGAATTAAAGAGTGGAGTTGTAGATATTGTTGTTGGTACACATGCTTTGTTAAGTGACAGTGTACAGTTTAAAAACTTAGGTTTACTTGTAGTAGATGAGGAACAGAAGTTTGGGGTAAAGCAGAAGGAGAAGATAAAGGGGAAGAAATTGAATACTAATGTACTCTCTCTTACAGCAACACCAATTCCTAGAACCTTGAATATGGCATTACTTGGAATTAGGGATATCTCTGTGTTAGCTACACCTCCTGCAGGAAGAATTGAGATAGAGAATCACTTTGGTAAGTTTGATTGGGATGTTGTTAAAGATGTCATTACAAAAGAACTTAGTAGAAAAGGGCAGGTTTACTTTTTACATAACCGAGTAGAAACAATAGATAATGTGTTTGAGAAATTGGACAAGATGTTCCCACAAGCGAATGTGACTGTGGTTCATGGTCAGATGAATGTTCAAACTTTATCTAAAAATATGCAGAAGTTTGTAGAAGGGGAGTCCAAGATTTTAGTTTGTACTACGATAATTGAGAATGGACTAGATATTCCAAATGTTAATACTTTGATAGTAGATGATGCTACTATGTTAGGTCTTGCACAGATGTATCAGATTCGTGGAAGAATTGGTAGGTCTGAGAAACAAGCGTATGCTTACTTCTTTTATAATTCTCTTAGAGGAAATTCAGCTCTTAGATTAGAAGCTTTAAAAAATTCGCAGGAATTAGGATCAGGTTTTCTTCTTTCAAACAGAGATTTAGAAATTAGGGGAGCTGGAGATATACTTGGAAAAAATCAATCTGGAGCTATTAATTCTGTTGGTTATGGTCTTTATTCACAAATGTTGGCAGAGGCAGTGAGTAAGTTAATTCAGTAATACTTTTTATATAACTTTCTACTTGTAATAGGTTGTTAGTTTGTGTACTATATGTAAAGAGAAATTATTTAAACCATATATATTATGGCTAGTATGAGATTTAGTGGGAGTAGGAAAACAGCTATCATATTATTATCAATATTGTTTCTAGTAGTAGTAGGAACAGGCGGTTATCTATTATGGAGAGTTAATCAACAGAGTGCGATTTCTCCTACTAGTAGTGAGGCTAGTGACAAAACATCTGAGTGTAGAAGTTGTGCTGGTGGTTGTGGTGAAAAACCCATAAATGATTTAATTGCATGGAAAAATGCAGGTAGACCTTACTATCAAAATGGGGTGATTCTTGGATCTGCAAGAGGTGATATGCTTTCAGGCTATTCTATTCCTTCTAAGATAACAATTCCTGCTGATACGACAGGGAAATTAGTTCTGTATTATAAAAGCTTGGAAGGGTCGATGTATGCGCGGTTCAAGATAAATGGGCAGTCTTTTGTGATGAATAGTTTAGATGGGAATAGGAGACAGGTCAAAGAAACGAATATTGAGGTGAAAGGAGGAGATGTTATTACAATAGATTCTGATGTTACAAATGGGTCTGGAAGCTTTGCACCGGGTTGCGGAAGTAATATAGATCAATACTCATCCTTAGGGTGGATTAATCCTAACAGCGATAATACATGTGGGTCAGGTTTTTGGGGACCACCTCAGCAACAGCAATGTTGTAGATTTGGGAAGCCATCTGTTTTGGCAGATATTAATTGGGTGAAAGATACAGGACATAAGATAATTAGTCAACAATGTTGGGCAGATTGGATGGAGTGGGTAGGAGACTACGATTTTAATGATTACTTCTTAATTATTGCTGTTGATGTTGAGGAACCTCCAGCACCTCCAAAATCAGCAGATTTAAGTGTTGCAAAATCTGGAGAATCCTTATGTCGTTACTCTGATAATAATGCAGTAGATCCTAGAGGAATACTTATATATACAATTACAGTAAAAAATACAGGTGATGGTGATGGAGAGATAAAGAGTATTGTTGACACATTAGATAGTAAAGTAGTGTCATCTCCTGTTGAGATATCAGATGGTGGAGTATATGCAAATGGTAAGATAACCTGGACATTTTCTACTCCATTAAAGATAGCAGCTAATGGCGAGAAGAAGTTTACATATAAGATTAATGTTTCTAAAGAGAACTTTGGTACTTACGATAATCAAGTTGTTGTAACAAAGGGAGATGATACTACAATGGAAGCTGATGCGACAGTAATGTGTACTTGTGATATTGCTTCGCCAGCTGATTTAGTATTAACAAAAGTAGGATCATCTCAGTGTTTCAATGAAGATACTGACAACCCATATGCTGTCCTCTCATATACTATAAAATTATCAAATAATGGAGAGGGAGATGGTGCAGTTGCTAAGATAGTTGACACTCTAGATAACAACAAAACAGTTTCTAATCCAACAGAGATATCAGATGGTGGAGTATATGCAAATGGTAAGATTACTTGGGTATTTAATCCACCTCTTGTGCTTAAGAAAAATGAGGAGAAACTATTTACCTACAAAATAACTGTAGCTAAAGAAAATTTTGGTACATATAAAAATACTGTAATTGCAACTAAGCCAGATGGTTCAACAATTGAAACAGATGCTCTTACAGAATGTCTCTGTAATCAAACTCTGACTCCAACTCCATCTCCGACACCAACCCCATCTCCAACTATTCCTTCAGATATACCAGAACAACCTAAAACAGGTCTTTTTGATGAATCTGAAAATATTGTAACAATGGGAGCTATCATATTATTTGTAGGTTTAGGTTGGACATGGTTAAGTGATACATATTCTTTAGTTAATGGTAAATTAGTACAAAAAAGAAGAGAAGGTTTTGAAAAGAGGGTAGTAAAAAGGTAATCGTCAATAATGTACAAGAAAAATCCTTAGTTAATTAAGGGTGGGTAATTAATTTTCACTTGGCAAAGGTGAATTTTTAGATTAATATCTGATATATGTCTACTGTACTCTATCAAAAATATAGATCACAGGATTTTGATCAGTTAAAAGGTCAGGATAATGTTACTAAACTGCTTAAAAATGCTGTTAAGAAGAATCAGTTAGCTCATGCATATCTCTTTGTTGGTTCAAGAGGTACAGGGAAGACATCAACAGCAAGAATATTGGCAAAAGCAATAAACTGTTTAGAACCTAAGAAGGATGGGAATCCATGTTTGGAGTGTGATAACTGTAAATCAATAGCCAATGGTACATTCTTAGATTTAATTGAAATTGATGCAGCATCAAATAGAGGTATTGATCAGATTAGAGAACTGAAAGAGAAGATAGAATTTTCACCAACTGAGGGTAGATACAAAGTATATATCATTGATGAAGTGCATATGTTAACCACAGAGGCGTTCAATGCACTTCTAAAGACTCTTGAAGAGCCTCCAGCACATGTAATTTTTATCTTAGCTACAACTGATGTACATAAATTACCTCCTACAATTCTTTCAAGATGTCAGAGATATGACTTTAGACTTGGTACAGATGATGAAATCAGAGATTTAATTAAGGGTATATGTAAAGAAGAAAAGATTACTATCCAGGATGAAGCGTTAGATGTTGTTGTGCAGAATGCAAAAGGTAGTTACAGAGATGCTCTTTCTTTAATGGATGTTGTCTATAGTGGTCAGGAACATGATAAGTCTGAAATCACATTAGATGAGGTAAGAAAGACATTAGGATTACCAGATTCTGAGAAAGTAATACTTCTTCTAACTAGTCTTTTGGATGGAGATGGAGGTAAGGCATTAGAAACACTTGAAGGATTGGAGCAGGGAGGTGTTAATCTTCAGCAATTTACTGCATATGTTTTAGATACTCTTAGAAGAGTTTTAACTGCAAAGATAAAGGGGACTGTAGAGAAAGATTTTCCATTCATGAAAGATGTTGATATTAAAGAATTGCATAAGTTAATTAATTTGTTCTTGGATGCAGAAAACAAACTTAGATACGCGAATAACCAACTATTAGTATTAGAGATGATTATTCCAGAAATGATGAAACCAAATGTGAGTACGGAGATAAAGATGGTGAATAGGGATGTGAAGAAGAAAATACCCGTACAGGAAGAAGAGAAAAAAGAAACTCCATTAAAACAACCAGTTGAGGATAAAGAGGTGACACTAGAAGAGATAAAGAGTAAATGGGATCAATTTATAGATGAGATTAGACCCCATAACCATCATCTTTATGCTTTTGTAGGTACTGCCCATGTCATCTCCTTTGAACAGGGAATTTTACATATTGAAGTACCGTTTTCATTTCACAAAGAAAGGATAGAGATTCCAAAGAGTAGGAATGTAATCGCAGAGGTGTTCATGAAAGTTTACGGTGTACCATGTGTTATAGATTGTGATATTAATCCTGATATGAGGCCTGTTGAGAAGTCTGATGCTGATACTGTTTTAAGGAATTTACCAACACCTAAACCTTCTGAGAAACCAAAGAAAGAGTACAAACCTAAGGAGGATAGTAGTAAGATGAAAGCTATAGAAGCAATATTTGAGGGGGTGTAGTGGGTTTAACAGGCCTGACCTAGGTCTGACCTTCGTTCATAACTTTTTAAAAGTCCAAAATCTTTATTTCTGACAAACCTTTTTTGGGGTGGCTGTTCCTGTGTCTGTACTTGTAACTCGTACATTCTACCAGTGCCGAGGGTCAGGAGACCTTTTGGGGAGGGCATAATCCTTAAGATTAAAACTTTCTTAACTGGGGGCAGGCCTAGGCCAGACCTAATATTCTCCCCTTTTTTCATGTATAATACCAATGGATATATAAATTTTTTGTTTTTAAATATATGGGGTTACCAAATCCAATGGAACTAATAAAGATGCAGAATGAAGCTAAAAAAATGCAGAGCAGATTAAGAGAGAAGAAGATAAAAGGTGAGTCTAAGAATGGTATGGTTAGAATATACATGAACGGGGCACAGGAATTTGAGGATGTATATATTGATGAAGATTATCTAGACCCAGATATGATGGATCAGATTAAAAAAGGTTTTAAGGAGGCATTCAAAGACTATCAGAAGAAACTACAGAAAGAGATGGTTCAAGACATGGATTTAGATCAGATAAAAAGTATGTTTGGAAAATAGAATATGACAGTATTACCCAAAAGTGTTGAAAAAGTAATAGAGGAGTTTGGTAGATTACCTGGTGTGGGACCTAAGTCTGCATCAAGGATGGCATATCACTATCTAAGGTCTCCTAACAAAGATGCCACTAAACTGGCTAATGCTCTTGTGGAGATGGATGAGAGTGTTGTTAACTGTAAGAAGTGTTTTAATGTTTCCGATCAGGAAGAATGTAATATCTGTTCTAGTCCATTAAGAAAAAAAGATAGGATATGTGTGGTTGAAGAACCATTGGATGTTGTGGCTTTTGAGAATTCAGGAGTATATGACGGAATATATTTTGTACTTGGTGGTGTAATCTCTCCAGCAGATGGTATTACATCGGAGGAATTAAGATTCAAAGAATTGAAAGCGAGGGTTGTTGAATTATTAGAAGAGGTGGACAGTTTAGAAATTATCATTGCAACAAATCCTAGTTTGGAAGGTGAGGCTACAGCTAGTTATATATATGACCTGTTTAAAACTCAACTAAAAGAAGGTAAACTAAAGATAACAAGGTTAGCAATGGGGTTACCTACAGGTGCTGACCTTGAATATGCTGACAGATTAACTTTAAAGAAAGCATTGGAGGGAAGGAGGGATTTTTAATGAAACTTTACTCTACATTAGACAAAAAGATTGTTGAAATAGAGCCGAATGAGGAGGGTGTGATATCTATGTATAACTGTGGACCTACTGTTTACTACCGTATGCATCTGGGAAATATTAGGGCATATGTAAACTGGGATATTCTTCACAGAGCATTGTTGTATTTAGGATACAAGGTGAATAGGGTGATGAATATCACTGATGTTGGACATATGACATCACAAGATGATTTTGGTGATGACTTTGGTGAGGACAAGATGGATAGACAGGCAGAGAAGGAGGGTGTAGAACCTATTGATATTGCAAACAAATATATAAATTCCGTCCTTGATGATTACAGAGCACTACATATTCTTGCTCCGAATGGAGAGGAGATTCCTGAAGATTTGAATCATGAGAATGTTTCAGAGTATGGGTGGACAAGAGCAACTGAATATATTCAAGAAATGATTGAGATAATTAAGAGAATGGAGGAGAGGGGATATACATATGAGACAGACCAAGCGATATACTTTGATGTAACAAAGGTTCCTGACTATACAATCTTCACAGGTCAGAAGTTGGAAGAGAAGGATGTTGGTGTAAGGGAAGAGGTAGGAGTTGATCCTGACAAGAGAAATCCCGCTGACTTTGTTCTTTGGATGAAAAAAGTTGGAAAGTATGAAGATCATTTGATGAATTGGTCATCTCCATGGGGCGATGGATTCCCAGGTTGGCATATTGAATGTTCTGCAATGGGTACAGCAATCTTAGGAGAGAACTTTGATATTCATACAGGAGGTATTGATCATATTCCAGTACATCATGCAAATGAAAGAGCACAGAATATAGGTGCTTTTGGACATCCAGTTGTGAAATATTGGGTACATAATGAATGGTTGGTAAACAAAGATAATGAAAAGCTTTCAAAGAGCAAGGGAGCAGACACATTACCTGAAGTTTTAGAATTAGGATATGACCCAATGGATGTTAGATATCTTTTCATCTCGGTTGGTTACAGAGTAAAGATGAATTTTTCTCTTGAAGCATTAGATGGTGCTAGAAATTCAAGACTGGCATTAGAGAAAAAGGTTGTAGAGTTGGGTACAAAGAAAGGAAAGGTTCTTCCTGAATATGTAGAAGCTTTTAAAAAGGAGTTAAGAAATAATCTAAACATATCTGGAGTGTTAGCTTTGGTAAATGAGATGATTAAATCTGATAACAAACAGGAGGATATATTAGCAACGGTATTAGATTTTGATAAAGTCTTAGGATTAGGTTTGGATGATATTAAAAAGGAGGAAGGATATTCCGAAGGTGATAGTGCGAAATTAGATGAGCTTTTGGAGAAAAGATTGAAAGCAAAACAGGAAAAGGACTATGAATTGGCAGATAAGGTAAGAGATGAGATAAAGGAGATGGGATATGTTGTTTCAGATACTCCTGATGGTCAAATTGTGAGTAAAATATGATGCAAAATACAGTTTCAGTACAATTAAGTCTAGATGAATGTCTAGGTTTGGAGAAAACCTTTAGAGATGCTGGTTGGACAAAAGAACCGATGGAGAATGAGTATGTGGTATTTAGGATGGAGAATGATAATGGGTCAGTTGCAATTCTCTATACAAGTAGGAAGTTAGTTTTTCAAGGTAAAGAAGATTTTGATGAGATAGTTGCTAAGGTGAAGCAAGGTCTTGAAACAAAAGAAGTTGCTGTGAAGCCTCATATCGGTGTTGATGAGGTAGGGAAGGGTGATTACTTTGGTCCACTTGTAGTTGTTGCTTGTTTTGTTAATGAGGAATCTGTTAAGAAATTTATAGATATTGGAGTAGGGGATTCTAAGAAGTTTTCTGATGGGAAGATAATGAAGATATATGAGCAGATGAAGGATTATCCTTACTACTATCCATCAATTGTTTCTCCTGAGGAATACAACAGATTGATAAAGGATACAGGTAATGTGGCAATACTTCTTGCAAAGCAACATTCTAAAGTAATTGAGATGGCATTAGAAGATTTAAAAGAGAAAAATATTGAGTGTAAGAAAGTTGTAATTGATCAGTTTTCAAGTAAGCAGAATAGGGTGAGGGACGAATTAGGTACTTTGGGTAAAAGTGTGGAGTTTGAACAGTATCACAAAGGTGAGTCTGATATTGCAGTTGCTTGTGCATCTGTTTTTGCAAGAGCAATATTTTTAGAAGAGATGCAGAAGATGAGTGATAGTTACTATTTCTCTTTTCCTAAGGGTGCATCAAATGTTATTCCCTCTGCTAAAGAATTTTTAGCAAAGCATGGTATGGATGAGTTAAGTAAAGTAGCAAAGGTGAGTTTTAAGACAACACAAAGTATATTGAAATGAAACGAAAACTAGCTATACAAGTAAAAAACCTAAGTAAAACATTTCAGGTTGGTAAGAAAGAGATAAAGGCTGTAAATGATATCTCTTTTGATATATACAAAGAAGAATTTGTAGGCTTCATTGGTCAAAATGGTGCAGGTAAGACAACCACACTAAAGTGTTTAACAGGTTTACTTGTTCAGGATAGTGGGGAGGTTGAAGTATTGGGATATATTCCTCAAAAAAGAGACTATGATTTCTTAGAGAGGATCTCACTTGTAATGGGTAACAAGAGTCAGTTATGGTGGGAATTACCTGCAATTGATACATTTTTGTTAAACAAAGAGATATATCAGATAGAGGATAAGGAGTTTGAAGAGAATCTCAATGAAATGGTTAAAATATTAGGTGTAGAGGAGTTAATACAAATACCAGTTAGAAAACTTTCACTAGGTGAAAGAATGAAATGTGAGTTAATTGCATCACTTCTTCATAGTCCTGAATTACTCTTTTTAGATGAACCAACATTAGGTTTAGATGTAGTTTCTCAACAGAGATTAAGAGACTTTTTAGAGGAGTATCACAAGAGAAAGAAGGCAACAGTAATACTTACTAGTCATAATATGGAGGATATTAAAAACCTTTGTAAGAGGGTAATAATGATTGATAAGGGTAAAATTTTGTATGATGGTAGATTGTCTGAATTAACAGAGAAATTTGTGAAGGAGAAATTTGTTCATTTTGTATTACCTGAAGTACATCAGGAGAAAGAAATTTCAGGGTTGGGTAAGGTACTTGAGTTTAATGGAACAACAGGATTAATGTTGGTAGATAGAGGGAAGATAAAGGAAGTTACTAAGGTTTTGATAGATAAGTTTGATGTAGAAGATATTGATATTGAAGAGCCTACATTAGAGAGTGTTGTGAAGAATATATGGGGTTAGCGATATTTTTGGTATAATACTAATTATCAGGAGAGATGTCTGAGTGGTCGAAAGAGACGGTCTTGAAAACCGTTGTACAGTCTTCTGTACCGTGGGTTCGAATCCCACTCTCTCCGCCATAAATAATGTTATACATATACGCATTATGAATAAAAATATTTCCCTTTTTGTACTTGCTGCTGGTATGGGTAGTAGATATGGTGGTCTTAAGCAGATGGAAGGCTTTGGTCCCAGTGGAGAAACACTCATAGATTATTCAATATATGATGCAATTAATGCAGGTTTTGAGAAGGTTGTTTTTGTAATCAGACCTGATATGGAAGAGATTTTCAATGAAATGTTTATGACAAGGTACAAAGATAGAATTGATTTACAGTATGTATTTCAATCAGTAGATAAATTACCAAGTTGGTACAAACTTAATCCTGAAAGAGTAAAACCTTGGGGTACAGGTCATGCACTTCTAATGGGTAAAGATGCTATTAAAGAACCTACACTTATTATAAATGGAGATGATTTCTATGGTAGTGATGCTTTTAGAGTTTCTGCCAAATTTCTTAAAGAAGAGTGTAGTGAAAAAACATATGGTATTACTACTTACAAACTAAAGAATGTACTTAGTGAAAATGGTACTGTTAAAAGAGGATTATGTAAAGAGAAAGATGGATATTTAGAAAGTATTGAAGAATTGTTTGAGATAAAGAGAGAAGAAGATGGGAAAATATATGGAGAGAGATTAAATGGTGAAAAAGTTGAATTAAAAGATGATGATTTCATATCCATGAACATGTTTGAAGTACATCCTTCAGTATTTACTACTCTTGAAGAAAAATTTGAAAAATTTCTAAAGGAACATCCTGATTCTCTTACAGATGAATTCCTTCTTCCTACAATATTTGATAATATGATTTTTAATAAAGAAGTAGAATTTAAGGTTTTACAGAGTGATAGTAAATGGTTTGGAGTAACATACAAAGAAGATGGTCCAATAGTAAGAGAGAAGCTACGAGATTTAGTAGATGATGGCGTATATCCAGAAAAATTGTTTGAATAGTGGTAGAATACAGAGAGATGGAACAGAAAGAAGACTTACGAAAAAAGACATATAGACCAAAAGACAGATATTTAGGATTTCCTGTTGATTTACCTCATTGGCAGAAACGACTTTTTGAAACAATACCAGGGTTGGTTTTTTGGTCTCTTTTTTTGATACCTTTTGTATTTGCGTTGCTTAGGTGGGATACAGCATATGTAGTATATATGGCTTTTCTTGTTTCATACTGGTTTTTTAGGGCTGTGAAATTTGTCATAGGTATCAATATCGGAGTTAGGAGAATGAATGAAGCAATTACAACTGATTGGATTAAGGAGATAGAGGAATTAAAAGATCCAAGATATGAAAAGATGAGATTCATATACCTGTGTCCTGTATATGGAGAGGAGTTTAGTATTCTTGATCCTTCCTTTGATGCTTGGTCAAGTAGTGATATTGATACTAAGAAGATAGATGTTGTGATGGCTATGGAAGAGAAAAAAGCGGATTTACAGAAAGAAAACTTTGCGAAATTAAAAGAGAAATATGGAGATAAATTTGGCAGTATGACTTACTATGTTCATCCTTTTGGTATAGAGGGGGAGATAGCAGGTGTAAAAGGAGCAAATATTAATTTTGCTGCTAGAAATTTTGTAAAGAAACTTGAAGAGGAAGGTAAAGATTTACATGATTATCTTCTCATTACATGTGATTCAGACCTAAGACCACATCCTAAATATTTATCTTCTGTTGTTTACAGATACTTAACAACAGAGGATCCAGAGAACTCTTTCTATACCTCTGCAGTACATACATTTAATAATAATCTGTGGAGTGTGCCATCTCTGATTAGAGTCTTCTCAACAATGACAACTCTTGCAATTCTTTACACTTGGGTAGTGGAAAGGTCAGTTAAATCACTTTTTAGAAAAGAGGAGATATATACTAGGGATACATTTTCATCATATGTTGTTAACCTTAATACACTTAAGAAATTTGAATTCTGGGATCCTGAAATCCCTAATGATGATACTGCTTTTTACTGGAACGCCATGGTAAGAAGTAAAGGAACATTTAAGGGACAAGAGGTATATGTTCCAACATATAATGATGCTGTTGAAAACAAAGATTATGTAAGTACACATGTTTCTTTCTACAAACAACAGTACAGATGGGGTTGGGGGAAGATTCCATTCCCAATCACCCTCTCTGTAATATTAAGAAAGGGTAGTGGGATATCTGCATTTAAGAGAGCCACTATGATTAAATCAATTGTAGAACAGATGTGGCTTTTTACAGTTGTTTTTGTTTTGACATTTGGTCTTATGATTATTTCTACACTTAACCCAGAGTTTAAGTACACGGTATTCTCTTTTAATCTACCAAGGATATTGAGTATTGTATTTACAGTAGCAATGTTAACTAATGTGTTTACTGTTTACTTAAGAAGAAAGATCTCTCCCATTCCCAAAGGATGGAAATGGTGGAGAAATCTTTTGGATATTGCAGAAACATATCTAATCTCTGTAAATATGCTTACATTTAACTTCATTCCTCATATACAGGCGATCACAGAGATGATGTTGGGCAAGGGGCAGTTTAAAAGAAATTTCTATGTTACTGAAAAAGTACGTAAAGAAGAACTTCCAGAAAAACATTCCTAGTTAATCTAGATTTAATATCTCCAATGTATCATATCTCTATATAACTTTAGAGATATTTAAATATGAAGAAAATACTTCCTTTCTTTCTGTTCTTTTTCTTTTTAGCATCTCCTGTGTTTGCTGATGATTTTAGTGATAGTGGAGATATTAGTCAGAATAGTTTTTACAGTACAATATCATATGCTTTAGGTGAAGAGTTACCTGAGAAAATAGTAGTAGAGAATGGAGTGATAACATATTCACCTTTTGATGTTGTAGCTACATCCTCCTATGAACTCTTTGATATAGATGTAGCTTCTCTGTTTCAAGATAGTGTTAAGAGGAGAATTAACAGTAAAGGTACATATATAGCTTTACCACCAGGTATGACAGTAGATGTTTTGTATCACTATTGGAATGAAAGTAGCCATCCTATTAATATCCAAGAGATAGCTGTGGCATACTCAAGAGGGCATATTTCATTTTTGGGATATTTAACAGAATTTGGGAACTTTACTAGTGAAGAGTTTTCCCTAGAACCAATTAATTTGTATTCTTCTGGTAAGTGGTTTACTCGTAAAGGTATTTTTAGAAGATATTCAGGATTAGAAGATATACCTGTTGATGCTAAAGGTAGTTTTGTTTTAGATAGATTCCATATTAAGTTACCCTTAGAGATATCCAAACCAGAAGTAAAAGGAATTGAAGGTGGAGTAGAGATTACGGTTTTAGTAAAGAATACTACTAGCTATCCATACAATGGTATTTCTTTTGAACATGGTTCTTTTAAAGAGATTTTAAATCTGCAAGGAAAACAAGAATATTTGGTTAAATACCAACTTAGTGGGGAGTTTGAAGATGGTGATTTAGGTAGTTTTGTTATAAAGGATAATAATGTTGCTAGAAAATGCACTGTACTTGGGAATAATTTTAGTAATACCTTCTCTGTTGAATCAATATCTGTGTTCTCAAAACGAGAAGATGGTGGTTGGGTTGCTGGAGGAAGTATGGGGCCATCTCAAGAGAGTTTCTGTATGCAGAGAAATCCATATATTTTTACATCAGAGAATATTAGGATAGAGAGAGAATCTGAAGAAGAGCTAATGATTGATGATGTTGAATCAGAAGAAGTAGAAGAGAAGGAAGATATTAAAACAGAAAAAGAAGGGGTAGTATTGGGTGTTACAGATACTCTTGTAGAACTACCTAAGACAGGTAATATTGATTTTAGTATTCTTACTTGTGGTGTAATGCTTCTTGTTGTAGATCTCTTTCTTTGGTATTCTGTTTTAAGAAAGAAAAAGTATGAAAGTAACTATTCATTTACCAAATTATGTACAAAAAGTAGCAAGGATTCTCATAAAAGAGGGGTATGAGTGTTACCTTGTAGGAGGTGCTGTTAGGGATATTGTCCTTGGTAGAAAACCACATGACTATGACCTGGCAACTAATGCTCTACCTGATGAGATGTTAAATATGTTTCCAAAATCAATATCAACAGGAGCTAAGTTTGGTACTGTAATTGTTCTTGTTCAGGATGAACATGGAGAAACTTATGAGGTTGAAACAACTACATTTAGAAGTGAGGCAGGATATATTGATGGTAGATGGCCTTCATCAGTTAAGTTTGTTGATGAGATAGATAAAGACTTGGGTAGGAGAGATTTTACATTTAATGCAATGGCTGTGGATCTTTCTAAGTTAGACTTAGATGATGGGAAAGAATTAAAAGAGGTTGAGATATATGATCCTTTTGATGGAATAGGGGATATTAAGAAGAAAGTTGTTAGGGCAGTAGGTACACCGCTTGAGAGGTTTAAGGAAGATGGTTTGAGATCTTTTAAGGCATGTAGAATGGCTGCTCAGTTAGGATTTACAATTGAAGAACAGACATTTGAAGCAATTAAAGAGTCTAAGGCAGTTGCTGAAAATATTTCAATGGAAAGAATTCGTGATGAGTTTATGAAAATGCTTCTTAATTCTCCCAAGCCTTCTGTAGGTATTGAATTAATGAGAGAGACAGGTCTCTTACAAATCTTCATGCCAGAACTGACGGAGGGAGTAGGAGTTGAACAGAAACTTTTTCATGCAGATGATGTGTACTATCATGCGATAAAGACATGTGATGCTGCTGAGGATTCAGTTAAATTGGCTGCACTTCTTCATGATATTGCAAAACCAAGGACAGATATGGGCAATGGTCATTTCTATGGTCATGACAAAATGGGTGCTGATATGGCAGAGCAGATTATGAAAAGAATGAAATTTCCAAAGAGTGAGATAGAAAGGACAAAGAAATTAATTCTTAATCATATGTTCTACTATCCTCATATTGAAGAGGGTATGAGTGAAGAAGAAAAAAAGAATATTGAGTTGCATAAATGGTCTGATTCTGCTGTTAGAAGATTCATACAGAGGGTAGGAGAGGAGAATATTGATGATTTGTTTAAGCTTAGAATGGCGGATGCCCAATCTAATCCTTTCACATCTTTTAAACCTGATGAGATTACAGTTTTACAAAAAAGGATATCTGATGTTAGACATCAAGATATGGCACTAAAAGTAACAGATTTAAATATTACAGGAAAGGATTTAGAGAAATTAGGGGTAGAGAAAGGACCTAAGATGGGTGAGGTTCTTAGAGAACTTTTAGAAAGAGTCCTTGATGATCCTATGCTTAATACAAAAGAGAAATTATCTAAGATTGTTAAGGAGATAAATGAGAATTAGAGTGGATGATTCAAAGTATATTCCAGAGGTAAAAACAGAGTTTTCTGCTGGGGCGGATTTAAAAGTAAAGGCAGATAAATCAATAGTAATTAAACCATCAGAGAGTACAGAGGTTTATACAGGAGTATATCTAGAGATACCAAAAGGATATGTAGGTTTGCTTTTTGTAAGGTCTTCTTTTGGTAAGAAAGGTTTGATGTTAAAGAACTCCGTGGGAGTTATAGATAGTGATTACAGAGGTGAGATTATAGCTCAGGTAGTAAATACTTCTACAGAAGATATTATTCTTACAGATGGTGAAAGATTTTCACAGATAGTTATTGTCCCATGTTTGTCTCTTAAAGATAATCTTGAAGTAGTAGAACAATTAGAAGAAACAGAGAGAGGAGATGGTGGTTTTGGTTCAACAGGTAAATGACCTATAGGAAGATTAAAAAACCAAAAAACAGCCCTTCTGTCCTTTACTGATACGGATAAATCTACAGACCAGGTCTGTTTGTCTTGATGAATGTTTCTATCTAATGTAATATGTAGTGTAGATTATTTTAACTGCTCATACTTGATGACTATACAGTTTCTAGGTGGTGCAAAAACTGTAACAGGCTCATGTTTTTTTGTTAAGACGGATAACCTTAAATTCTTGGTAGATTGTGGTGCTTTTCAAGGTCCGGAAGAACTTGAAGATAGGAATTATGAACCGTTTCCTTTTAATCCTGCTGATATTGATTTTGTATTTCTTACACATGCTCACTTTGATCACTGTGGAAGAATACCTGTTTTGGTAAAGCAAGGGTTTAAGGGAAGAATAATATGTACACAACCAACTAGGGATTTGGCTAAAGTAATTCTTTTGGATTCTGCTAATCTTCAGGAAGAGGAGTCTAAGAGATGGGAAGTGAAAGCAAAGATGGAGGAGATGAGGAAACCACTTTTTACAGAACAAGATGTAGAAGAGTGTATGAAATATTTTGAGGTGTATCCATATGGTACATCTGTTAATCTATCTCCTGATTGTGAGTTTAGATTAAGAGATTCAGGTCATATACTTGGTTCTGCGATTATAGAATTATGGATAAAGAACAGTGCTGATAGATTAAGAAAGTTGGTGTTTTCTGGGGATTTGGGTCAGCCAGGTGCAAGGATAGTTAATGATCCTGATTTGATTAGAGATGCTGACTATGTTATCTGTGAGTCAACATATGGTAATAGATTGCACAAGGATAGAAATGAGACTGTCCTAGAGCTCCTTGCAGCTCTTCAGAGTGCTCAAAGAGAAGGAGGTAATGTTTTGATACCCTCCTTTGCAATAGAGAGGACTCAGGAGATTCTGTATGAGTTAAACCTCTTTATTGAAAACAAATTAATTTCTGACTTACCTGTATATCTAGATAGTCCAATGGCAAGTAGAGCTACAGAGATATTTAGGCAATATCCTGATTTTTACGACGAAGATGCTAAGAGATTAATTCAGAAAGGAGATGATCCATTTGATTTCCCAGGCCTAACAAAAATTGAATCTACAGAAGAATCTAAGAGGTTGGTAACGAAGAAAGGTGTTGTCATTATCGCAGGAAGTGGAATGTGTACAGGAGGAAGAATACTACATCACCTAAAGAATAATATTGAGAATCCAACAACGCATTTAGTAATTGTTGGTTATCAAGTAGCGGGGACTCTAGGAAGAAGATTTGTAGATAAAGAGAAGGTTGTAAAAATAATGGGACAGGATTATCAGAATAATGCGAAGTTATTTACATTGAATGGGTTTTCTGGTCATGGGGATCAAAGAGATTTAAGATACTGGTTAAGAGGCTTTGGTCATACACCAAGACAGGTATTTTTAGTACATGGAGATCCTGAGATAATTAATGATTTTGCACAGAATCTTAAGGAAGAAATACATAAAGATATATATATCCCAGAACATATGGAGGAAGTAAAATTAGAGTAAGAAATATATGGAGAAATATCCTGCAATTGACAAAATATATAATGATATACAAAAGTTGAACATTCAGGGTGCTACCAATGTAGCGATTTCTACCTTTGAGGGTATGAAGCTATATATTGAATTAAGTAAGGTTAAGGATAGTAAGGAGTTCTTACATGAATTATTTGAGATAGGGGATGCTCTGGCACATGCAAGGGAT
This sequence comes from Candidatus Dojkabacteria bacterium, assembly GCA_050950145.1. GTDB lineage: Bacteria > Patescibacteriota > Dojkabacteria > SC72 > SC72 > UBA5232. The sequence continues at coordinate 588,628 of JBMNHB010000001.1, read as the reverse complement.
AATGAGCCTTTGGCGAGAAACGGTGTAACATATATTAAACATTTTTTCGGACAGAAATATTCTGTTTTACCAGAGCTTTCGGTCATGAAACAGGAGTTTACAAGACTCTGTGATGAATATCTTGATCTCATAGCTGAGAGTAAGCGGAACATTATTGAAAAGAACACAAAAAATTTAACAAATATTGATAAAGTTCTAACACATTGTCATTCATCTACAGCTGTATCATTAATTAAATCAATTGGGAAAGGAGATAGAGATTTTGAAGTTGTGTGTACGGAAACTAGACCTAGATTACAAGGGAGAAAGACAGCGAAAAGTTTACTAGAAGGGGGTGTAAAAACAACATTGATAGCGGATAGTGCAGCAGAGTCATTTGCAATAAATAGGGGGAGTGTTCCGGTGGATGCAGTATTTATTGGTTGTGATCAGATTACTGCAGAGGGTCATACGATTAATAAGATAGGAAGTTGGGGTATAGCGATAGCAGCATATTATGCAGGTAAACCTCTCTATGTTGTCACTCCTCTACTAAAAGTAGATCCTACTTCATTCTTTGAATCAGTAAAGATTGAGGTTAGAGAGTCAAAGGAATTATGGGAGGATGCTCCTAAAGGTTTGCATATGTATAATCCTGCTTTTGAGATTGTAGATAAATCGTTAATAACTGGTTATTTAACAGAATTCGGAATGGTTCTACCTAGTAATGTTGGTTCTCTTGCGAAAGAGCACTATTCATGGATTTTTGATAATTAATTTTTAATACAACTTTTATGGGTGCCTACTTAATTGGTCATAATCTAGATTTGGGAGAGGATGATGATTTTAATGTGGTGTTAAATAGAAAGGATGCTGAACGAATAGGTGTAAGAGAGGGAGAGAATATAATGGTTGGTTTTGGAGAGATAGAACTCTATGCTGATGTGATGGAAACAGACTCAAAAGTTCCTGAAGGACAGATAGGGTTGTTTGAAGAGATTTGGAAGGCGTATGATATACCAAATGGATCCTCAATTTTTGTGGATATTCCAGAGTCAAGTAGGTCTCTGGATGCAATCAGTAGGAAGTTGTTAGGCCAACCTCTTTCTAAGGAGGATCTAGAATCTATTATGAAAGATATTGGTACTAGGAAACTGAGGGAGACAGAGATTGCATTTTTTGTTTCAACATTTTTCAATCCAGGTTTTAATGATGATGAGATATATTGGATGACGAAGGGTATGGCCGAATCAGGAGATAGTATGGATTTTAAGAACATTCGTCCAGGTGAGGAGATTATTGCAGATAAGCACTCCATTGGTGGTGTGGCTGGTAAAGCAATTACACCCACATTAATTCCAATACTTGTCTCTGGTGGTTTGATTGTTCCAAATACATCAACTAGAGCTATTACATCACCTGCTGGTACTACAGACATTTTGGAGGTAGTAATGCCAGTATCTCTTACAAAGGAGAAAGTATATGAGGTTGTTAAGAAGACAGGAGGTTGTATGTTCTGGGGTGGTTCATTAGAACTTTCACCTGCTGATGATGTAATTATTAATGTTGAAAGATCTCTTAGAATTCAGGAGTTCCAGAAAGTTTTAGTTAGTATTGTTGCTAAGAAAATTTCAATGGGTATTACACATATCCTCATAGATCTTCCATATGGTAAAGGTTCAAAGGTTGAGAGAGTTGATGATGTTTCTATGCTTGATAGGGAATTCAGGAAACTATTCAAAAAATTCGGCATCCACTGTGAAACGATTAAGAGATTGATTAAAGGTCCGGATGGAAGGTGTATAGGACCTAATGCTGAGATTAGGGAAGCTTTAAAGATGTTAGAGAGAGATGAGGAAAGGAGTGTGGAATTAGAAAAGGTGATATTGGATATGGCAGGTATGATTTTTGAGATGACTGATACAGTACAGAAAGGTCAGGGTAAGAAATTTGCTCTAAATATACTAAATGAAAAGAAAGCTCTTAGGAAATTCTGGGAGATAGCGTTTGCACAGGGAGCGACTAAAGAGGTCCATTCTTCTGAGATAAAGAGTGGAAAATATTCAGCTGATATGCTCTCTGATAGGAATGGAGTTGTAAGTGGTATAGATAATACAGCACTAGTAAGTATTGCAAGAGCACTAGGTAATCCTAAGGTAAAGGAAGCTGGAATATATATACACAAGATGCCTGGTGACACAGTTAAAAAGGGAGACAAGCTAATAACTATGTATGCAATGACAGAGAATAGGCTCTCTAACGGTAAGGGGATGTTTGATATAGAGAAGATGTATAAGATTAAGTAGTAAATCTACCTACTGATCTATTTGTGAGGGTTCTCTCTTTCTCTGGTTCTTTCTTCTTTTTTACTTTCTTGATACCCAGTTTTATTATTACGATGAAGAATATGAGGAGCGCGATAGTAACAATAATAGGGAGTGTTACGAGTAAAGCTTTTCCTAGTACTGTTGTTTTAAATAGTGAATTTGTAAAGTTACCAACAGTATATCTATTTGAATTCTCAATATCTAGTATATCGCTATATCTCTTTAATTCCCTCTCTGGAGGGGTTTCCTCAACAGAATAGATTTTTATAGAAAATTTCTCTTCACTAAAATTACCTAATTTATTTGCAGAAAAGATACTAATATTTGAAAGTGAATCATCGTAGAAAGTTTCCCAAAGTACTCTTTCAATTAATTGGCCCATTTTTCTGTTTGGACTTTCAAATGTAGGATCAATACTTAACCATCCATAATCAGGAATCCATATCTGTAACCATTGGTGTCTAATTAATTCTACTGGAGTGTCTGTAATATTTGCATAACCTAAGGCAGCTCTTGCAGGTATACCTTGAGCTCTTAGTATTGCAATCATAGAGTCTGCATATTCCATACATACAGATGCACCTCCTGTCAGGGCTTTTACTGCACCAATCCTTTCATTTTCAGAACTAGCTTTGACTTCATCATAAGTCAATGTGTCATTTACATATTGATAAACAGCGTCAACTACATCATAGAGTGTTTGTTTTTCTTCTTTTAACTCTGATGCTTTCTGTTGGATAAAAGGATCTTTAACTTCCCAGTACTTTGTAGGTGTTAAATATTTGCTACTTCCTTTATCATTTTTGATTTTTTCTAAGTACTCACTGAAACTAATATCCATAGGATTTTTAGTCACCGAATTATGTGCATTTTGGTTAGAGAAGATATAACCTGTAACTTTAATTCTATCTTCTTTATTTGCAGCTAATTCAAAAGAGGCAATTACATTTCCTTCACTATCCCTATATATCTTCCTAGGTGTTGGTATTATCTCATCTATAATGACCTTCTGATCAGTTTCTGAGAATTCTCTTGGTAAAGAGATTTCATATATGTTTGTGGAGAGAGCTTTAAATATTTCTGAATATTGGGAAGGTATTAGGTTGTCTGTTTTTGGTGTTTCGTATTCTAATTCAAATCTATAAATGACTGAAGTTCCAAATTCAAGAGTTGGTGATTTCCCAATTCTATCTTCTGCTTTGAAGTTGTAATATATTTTTTCATCTTTCTCTTCTTTGATAAAAGAGGGATATGCTTTTGCTAGAGTAGGGATGTTTTTATCGGTGATGATGGATAAATCGTAATTAAATTCTGTTGTTGTTTTGCTTTTTTCGTCGTTTCTGATAAATAGGGTGTCAGTAGGGAGTGAGGATGCAACTATAGTAATTAGGTTGCCACTTTTGATTACATTGTCGTGAGTATCATATGTCATTAAAATTTTATAAGGTAGGGATTTAGTAGTAGTTCTGTAGTATGGGATATGTATATATATCCCTTCTCCTATACCTTTTTCCTCCTTTGTAAAGTGTACTGGATTGTTCCTAGTATCTGTAACTTTGAGAGTATCTAGCTTAAATGCTCTTTCCTTTCTCACATTTTCTTCATCTGTGTTTACATCTGGTATATGGAATACCTTTTCTCCTTCTTTTGTGAAATAGTAGGAATTATTTTCAACAAGTCTTTGATATTCATTAATAACTGTTACGTAGTCCTTACCTGTGGTGTAGTAGATCTGTGTATATGTATTAATTTTAAAATCAGGATTTGTTTGTGCAAAGAGGGTAGAGGTAGTAGTGAGAAGAAAAAAGATAGACAAAATTGTTAGTAAAATATTTTTTGATTTCATGAATATTATAATATCATGTTTTGGTATGGGAGATGAAGGTTGACTAAGTAATCTCCCATAGTAAGATTAAAAAACCTTAAATTTGGTCTTTTAAGTGTTTGGGGGTAAGGATAAATGTACAGACCAGGTCTGTGGTGTTATCTCTTGACATGTTTCCACGAACCACCTAAAATAGGTGGTATATGGAAACAGCAAATCTGTTAGAAAATAATAAAAGAAGTCTTTTAACAACGCAGGATATCTCTAGATTAACAGGGATAGAAGTTACAAGGACTTTAGAGAATAATATTAGAAGATTAATTGAAAAGAATATTCTCATATCTCTAGAAAAGGGTAAATACATGGTTGCAGAATCTGATGTTTCTGACTTTGAGATAGCAAACTTTCTTTACTCTCCTTCATATATCTCTTTTGAAACAGCTTTAAATTACCACGGAATACTGAGTCAGTTTCCTTTTGAAATTACATCTGCAACATCAAAGAAAAGTAAGAAGAAAGAGATATTAGGAAAAACATATAGATATATTAAGATAAATAAAAGATTGTATATGGGATATTACAAATCAGGTAATTGTTTAATTGCATATCCAGAGAAAGCTCTTTTTGATTACCTTTACATGGTAGCTTTAAAGAAAAAAAGTGAAGAATATCTAAATGAGATGGATTTTTCAAATATTAAGAAAAGGGGTGTAGAAGAATATCTTCCTCTTCTGTCTTCAAAATCAAAAAAAGAAATTAAACTTCTCATATCAAAATATCTATGATAACTAAGAAACAAGTAAAAGAATTATCTAAAAAAACTCAGATATCAGATGCTGTAATAGTTAGGGAATTTGTACAACTTTCTTTTCTTAAAGAATTGTATGAGGAAACATTTTCTAAAGATATCTTTTTTAAAGGTGGTACTGCTATTAGATTGGTATATAAAGGGCAGAGGTTTTCAGAAGATTTAGATTTTTCTGTAGATATGGAAGAGGATGAATTTGAAGAGAAGATAGTTCCTTTTTTAAAGAAGTTAGAGAATATATATCCATTTTCTTTTAAAAGAAAAGAGAGTATATCAGGATATACATATCTTTTAACTGCAGATATTCCATTTTTAGAAGGTAGGGTGTTTGTGAAATTGGATTTTTCAACTAGGGAGAATGTTCTTGAACCAACTCAGAGTATATTAAGAACAGAGTATCCAATTGTATTTAGAAGTTTTGTGAATGTTCTTAGTATTAATGAGATATTTGCAGAGAAGGTAAGAGCTGTAATGACAAGGATTAAGCATAGAGATTTGTATGATTTGTGGGTTTTACAAGAGTTAGGAGCTAGATTTGATAAAGATTTGGTGATTAAGAAATTAGAGTACTATGATATACATGATATTAATTCTAAGATGTTGGAGGAGAGGTTGGTTTGGTTTTCTAAGAAAGATTTTGTTAGAGATTTAAGTCCTTTTGTTCCTAGGGATGAGAGAGAGAATCTTTCTTCTTTCTATAACTATATTATTCAATATCTAAGGGAGAGTTTTAAGGGTGTTTAGGTAACTTCCCATAGTAAGATTAAAAAACCTTAAATTTGGTCTTTTAAGTGTTTAGGGGTAAGGAAAAATGTACAGACCAGGTCTGTGGTATAATTACACCATTATGCCAGTTAAGAAATCACATTCACTTTCTGTTGGGGTTGTGGGACTTCCTAATGTTGGTAAGTCTACAATCTTTAATTCGTTAACAAAGTTAACAGTACCTGCTGAGAACTTTCCTTTTTGTACGATAGATAAGAATGTTGGGGTTGTGGAGATACCTGATGATAGGTTGAAGAGGTTGTCCGAGTATTTTAATGCTGAGAAGGTTGTACCTGCAGCTATGACATTTGTAGATATTGCTGGATTAGTTAAAGGTGCATCTAAGGGAGAGGGACTGGGTAATCAGTTTCTTTCACATATTAGAGAAACAGATGTAGTTATGTATGTGCTTAGGGCATTTGATAGTTCTAATATTGTTCATGTGTATGACAGGATAAATCCAATTGAAGATTTTGAGATTGTACAATCAGAATTAATATTGAAAGATATTGAGAGTGTAGAGAAGAGATTACATAGTGTTGAGAAGTTAAAGAGAGTAGGGGATGAGAAGGGTATTAAGGAGTATGAGGTGTTAGAGAAGGTTATGAAAGGTCTTAATGATGATATTGCTGTAATTGATATGAATCTAAATGATGAGGAACAGGAATTGATATATGATCTTTTTCTTCTTACAAACAAAAAGAGATTATTCATACTTAATTACAAGGAGGGTATTGGTAGGGAAAAGGTAGAGGGTTGGAAGAAGGAATTAGAAGAGAGAACAGGTGATATTGTTGTAATAGTTGATGTTAAGTTTGTAGGTGAGATGGTTAACATGACTGATGAGGAGGTTTCTGAGTATATTAGTATGTTGGATGTTAAGCCTGGTTTGGTAGGTGATATTATTCAAGCTGCATACAATACACTAAACCTCATTACTTTCTATACTGGTTCGCAGAAGGAGTGTAATGCTTGGTGTATACAGAATGGAGCTACAGCTAAAGAAGCTGCTGGTGTTATACATACAGATTTAGAAGAAGGTTTTGTAACTGCTGATATTGTTAATGTTGATAGTATGATAGATAGTGGAGGGTGGGCAGAAGCAAAGGAGAAAGGTTTAGTAAAGAATGTAGGGAAGGAGTATATCGTTAAAGATGGAGACTATATGATTGTGTTGTCTAACAAGTAAACTCAACAGAGTTATTATTTAATGGAAAAGGATATATATTTATTTAAAAGTGAGGATTCTAGCATGTGATGAGAGTATGTATTTTTATATAGATAATGATTATCTAAATAAATATACTGTCTAACAAGCCAGAATCCGTAAAGATTTTAATCTTTATCGTACAGGTCAAATATAAAACCTGTAATGGAACCGTTCCCCTTGATCTTCAGGGTAGCCTCTCTACGGAGAAATGTTTCTTCATACGGTTGGAAATCAGTGCTATTCGGGAATTTTATACCTAGAATATCATCTTCAGTTCCAGGAAACAACAAATTATGTCCCGTGTTAACAGAGAGTTCAATATCATTACTATCAATGTTATTAATAGTAATCTGCCATAGGTCTTTACAGCTTAAAGTTGCATTCTCAGGTAAAGATATATCATCTGCTTTAGTTGGTGTCCCTGAAAGGAAATAGACGATGATAGGTGATTCTTGTTCTTCAAATCCACCCTCTGTCTCAACCATAACTTGAGCTCCAGCCGGAATGACAAGCTCACCTGATTCTGAGAAAGCAAAGCCTTCTTCTCCCCAAAATTCGCCATCTACAGTGATGCTGGTATTTTTACCAGTGTAAGCGAAACCAGGAGAGGGCATTTGAAAAGAAAAGCTACCGCCTTCATTGTATAAGGTGGTAACATCTTCCCCTTCACGTATGGGGTTGAGTAACGTGGGATGCATGACGAATATATCTAAACCTATTCCGTTTGTAAGTTCGAATTCACCATATACTCCCAAGTCTATTGTGATATCTTCTGGCACGGAAAAACTATCCAATGGACAACTTTCAGGAATTTCCTCGGTGGGTACCGGAGTTGGCTCCTGTGTCGGAACGATAGTTGGTTCCTCCGTTGGTACGGAAGTTGGTTCCTTGGTAGGAATTTCCGTGGGTTTATCCGTAGGCACCACTGTTGGCGCTGCAGGTGTTGCTTCGCAAGCAACTAAAAGGATAGATAGAACAATTAGCAAAAACATTATCTTTTTCATTTTTTTCTCCTTCTTTTTGGATTCTTGTTGATTTTGCATCCTAATGGAATGCATTCTGTACATATATTGTTAATAGATACAAAGTGCATCCCATTAAAATAGCAATCTCATCACATGCTATTTAATCTAAAAATATATTGAATTAAATCATTATATATTTATAGATACTTTTAAAGAGCACATTATTTAATAAAAGGGTTTATTATGATAAATAAAACACCATCTAATAATGTGGCAGATTATACCATAAGTAGGTATTTTTTGCAATTCCATTAAACACCCCCAGCCTTTACATTATAAAAAAAACATATTAAACTGAAATTATGAAATTTGTTATTAATAGAAAAAGTATTATTGTACTAATAATTTGCTTTATATTTTTATTAATTGCTTTTTTAGGTCTCATTTTTAAGGATAGAATTTCACAGATAATTAGCACTAAAACTTTTTATAACTTGGATAAATACTCAGAGCTGTTACAAGATTGTGAAATTGAGAAAGATAAGGGATTGCTTAAATTACACTGTAAAGCAGTTTTAAAGGATATTAAGACAAAAAATGAGGAGGATTGTATTTTAGTAGAGGTGCTAGTAGAAGATGATAAGGATCTTCGAGACTCTACATTGTGTATAAAAAAAGATAGTATAGATTGGGAGAATCCATATGCGGTTGAGAATGCTTTTTTACCAGTAGAAATGGTTTTAGATTATAAAAGGGGGAAAATTTTTAATTATTCTTTAGATAAAATAAAACTCACTATTTTAGATGACAATGAATTATTTAAATTATTTGAGTTAAACAGCAATTTAAAGAAATTAAGACCAAGAATTCTAACTAAGGAATTAGCAGATATTAGAAAAAATAATTATAACTCATTAGATAGTGTATCGGTTGGTGGAGCTAATTTAGATTTTGTTTTGTTCTATAATTTTATTCTCAAATCCATAACTTTAGATGATTCCACATTAGAGCTTCTTATGGAAGGGGAGATAAAGGGGCAGCGATACAACGTTTTATTTAAATCCAAAAGATTTCTCAATAGAATTGATGAAACAGGTAGAGTATCAATTGTAACCTCAGATAATTTCTCAGATTTAGAAATTAACAAGGAATATGATTTTATGACTGTATCAAGCAATACAATTGTACCAGAAAGCATATTAAAAGGTTGTATCGATATGGAGCCAATTATTCCTCGACAGGGTATTGTAAAAGATTTGGGAGAGAAGGAGCTTTTTCCGATTTGTGTGGTAAGGCCCGAAAATTTTGAAGATATGTATGTACCAGATGTCGAGGATTATATCAATTCTTCTGTAGAGGAAGCCAGGAAAAACCTTGAAAATAAGACAATAAATCTAGACAAATTATTGTTATATACCATAAGTGCTATAAAATAATTGAAATATAGTCTAAGTTTTGATAAGCATAAATTATATAAGTAGGCAACAATGAAGCGAATATGGAGTATTTTATTTTTTATCAATTTTTTTCTTTTATTAGGTTTAATAAAACCTTCTTCTGTATCTTCTGGCTATTGTACTGATGCTCCTATTGAAGGATATAAATGCTGGTCAGCCCCAGGATATGCATGTTTAAGCTATTGGATACATTGTTGGAATACTGCTACCTGTGCAGATGATTGGGGATGTTCATATGACTCGTGTAGTAAGAATTGTTATGAGGGGGCGGGTTCTGCTTGCCTTGAAGATCTGAGTGGGGGATGTTCATGGAATTGCAATAACACCTGTTCTTGTACAGCGACTTGCAAGGAGGGTTATTATACTCCAGCACCTTCTTCAGGAAGGACATGCTCTAAAACTTTCAAAGATGGTTGTTGGACAGAATGTGGAAATTGGAAATCTAATCAATGTCAGATTACTTGTTATAAATCATACGAATGTTCGTGTAATCAGGGGTGTGATTCAGGATATTATGATGCATATACAGGTCCGCGATGTGCTGGTCCAAATACATGTTCTTGTTCATCTGAATGTGGTACACAAACTTATCCTAAAAAAGTTTGTTATCGTCCTGAAACTAATACCAAACCACCTTCTCCAGAAGAAATAGAATTAATAGTAGATAGGAGAGATGATCCAAATAGTAGTGATCCAAATGCATATGTATGGGTTAATAGTGGTAATCTTTCTACTGACTCTAGTAAACCTACAAGAGTTAAGTTCCCTATAATATCTCCTACTCGTACTAGAGTACCTACAATATCTCTACCTTCAGGTGCTAGAGATATAAGATATCTAATAGGGGGAGTAGTAGGAGTAACAAGTACAGATTCCTCGTCACATAGATACAGCGATAACTATCCTACATCTTTATCAGAAGGAGAAATAGGTTCTGTCACAGCTAAGCATTCAACTCTTAATGAATGTGATAATAATTGGAAAGAGAGTGATGAGAGAAAAGGGTATTACAAAGTAGATATACTGCCTAATATTGTAGGTTTAACAAGATACGGTAACGATACAACATCAGCTGGTTGTACAGCAATAGATTTCACAGGTAAAGAAGCAAATAATCCATTAACAATTGAGATTACAGGAACAGATGCAGATGGAGTAAACGATATTAATGGAGTAGTACTTTGGCTTGTAAAAGATGGTAGCAGTATTGCTGGATATTTAGATAAGTCCTATTGGATGGGTGGTGATAAGACTACTTCAGATATAAATAGGATTGGAATATTTGTATCTAAGACATCAATATATAAAGCTAATAATCCAGGAGGCACTCTTCATGGGTGGGGGAGAGATGTAGATGGTGAGCATCCACAGGGTACTACAGAGATATATGTAGATGATAATGGTCAAAGAAAAGTAGTAATAGATAGTATAACGAGAGTCTTTCATGGTATTGATCCTGAAGATTCCAACAGATATAAAGTAATTTTAGAGTTAAAATTTCCAACCGATTCTCTCTTAACAGGTAAATATAATTTCTATGCAGGAATGACAGATATATTTAGTCATAGAGGCCCTTCTAACAAACCTTATCTATTTATAGATTTAAAGAATATAAAGACAGAAACTCCATGGTATTGGAATTTTGATTTTGTTAATCCTACGATTGGAAGTTTTACAAGTACAATTAATGACCAAAGACAGGCAACAGTAAGTTGGCAAAGTAATGATACTGAATCAGGAGTAAAAGATACAGTGGTAAATGTATATAATAGTATCTCAGGTAGAGCTGTTAAGAGAATAGATCCTCTGCCAGAGGCAGCTATTACAGTATTAGGGACGCCAACATCATCATTAATAGGTAAAATTGATCCTTTGAGTAGTGGTTGGTATTATAATTCTCCAATAAATTCAACTAAAATAGATATACATGAAAATGACTCAGGACTTCTTCAATTCTATATAACTGCATATGATCAAGCTTGTAATTACATCACATCAGATGCAACATCTACTCCCTCATTTGATTTAAATCGTTGGATATCAACTAAGGGAGGCGTACTATTCTCTCAAGGAAGGATAGGATATATTCCAAAGGATATAGCTGGACAAGAATACAATCTTGGAACAGAGTTAATAACTACCACCCATACCCACCATCCTTCTACACTAAGTATGTCAGAAAGTTTTAAGAATCCAACCAGTGTAATTAATGTAACAGATGGTAATACTTTAGAACCTAATAGATTTGATTTACTAAAGTTAAAATTAGATAGGTATAAACTAGGTTTTAAATCGATAACTTCATTAAATCAATGTGGCAATAAAGAGGTATGTATTTGGGAATCTAAGGAATCAATTGATATCGGTTCAACTGATCCAACAGGGGAATCTGTAACAATCACAACGTATCAAGGTAAGATATTAGTAGTGTCAGAACAAGATATAATAGTGAGACCAAATATAACAGCGATAGCAAATATACAGATAAATCCAGGCACAGGGGGACAAAATCCTGAAACTAGTGGTTTAATACTCTTTGCAGGAGGTAATATCATTATAGATAGCACATCAAGAACAACAGGAGAAGTAGTACAGTATGATGTAATAGATGCGTTTATGATAGCTAGGGGACAGATACAGGTATTAGCAGAGACAAATAGGCCAGATAAACTACAAGATGGGGTTAAGGTATCTGGTTCTTTAATATCATTTGCTAAAAACAACAACGATTTAGGTCTCTTACTTCAGCGAGATTTAGGTTTACTTAATGTAACCAATCCAGTTTTAATAGTTAACTATCATCCTAAGTATACTAAGATATCAGAGTTATTCTTTGGAACAGATACTTCAACTTACAAACAAGAAGTAGGATTTAAGACATTCTAAATGAAAATATTTAAAATCATAGAAGTATATATTGTCTTACTCTCTTTTTTTTGCTAGAATCCTTTAGTTGTTAATTTAATATACATAGAAATGGCAGTAAAGAAATTGAATAATTATGAGATGATGATTGCTCTTAAACCTTTGTTACCTGATGATTTAAGAAAACAAATGCACAAAGAATTTGTAAATGGTGTTAAAGAGGTAGGTGGAGAGGTTTTGGATGTAGATGTATGGGGTAAGAGATATTTAGCATATCCAATAAATGGGCATAATGAAGCATATTACATAGTATATGACTTTAAAGTATATCCTGAGGAGATAGCAGAGATAAAAAGACAGATGCAATTAAAACAGGAAGTTTTGAGATTCATGATAGTTAGTATTGATGACACTTCCAAGATAGGGAAGAGTATTAAGAAAAAAGAAATTGAGATTTAATCTAGATTTAATAATTTTAGGTTAAAGTAATAGGTAAGTTAAATTATTATATATAAATAAATGGCAGCAAGATCTTTAAATAAGGTTCTCCTAATAGGAAACCTAACAAGAGACCCAGAGATGAGATATACAAACTCTGGGACTCCAGTAGTCACATTTGGGATGGCTACAAATAAGTCATGGAAGGATGAAGATGGAGAGACAAAAGAGATAGCAGAATTCCATAACTTAGTTGCATGGAACAAAATGGCAGAGATCTGTCAGCAGTTACTTGCAAAGGGTATGAAGGTATATGTTGAAGGTTCTCTAAATACAAGAAGTTGGGAAGCAGAAGATGGAAGTACAAGATACAAAACAGAGATTAGAGTAGAGGATATGATTCTTTTAGATAGTAAAGGAAAACAGGGTGCAGGTATGGACGGAGTAGAGGAGAAAGATGAAGAAGAGAAACCAGCTAAGAAATCTAAGAAAGAAGAAGCTCCAGTAGAAGAAACTGAGGAAGAAGATCAGGATCCATTGGAGGAAGATTTACCTTTTTAATTTAAGATATATTAAGGAATGTCAGAGGAAGTAAAAAATACAGATATACAAACACCATCTCTAAATGATGTCTATGATGATAGATCTTTTACAGAGGATGACAGCTTTTCTATGCAAAAGAAAAAGCCACGAAGGAGAAGAAAGATTATTCAGAATCTAAAATGTCCTCTATGTGAAGCAGGTGTTAAGAGTGTAGGGTACAAGGATGTATATCAACTAAAGAAATTTACATCTGTTAGAGGTAAGATGATATCTACAGAGAAGTCTGGAGCATGTCACAAACACCAGAAACAGTTAAAGTTAGCTATTAGAAGAGCAAGATATATGGCTTTACTTCCATATTCTTCCAATGAATAGGTAAATTAGATTTGGTTTAGAAAGGGAGGTCTAAAAGCCTCCCTTTTTGTTGAAAATATGTTAGACATTCAGTAATATAGAGTATGCCAAAACTGTCCATATTGGAAAAAAATGCATATATCAATGTATTGATTAAAGATAATGGTATCTGGGGATATCTTGCATATATGGACTACAATGCCAACAGAGAATATATACTTTCTGACTATACAGATATCAATTCCTTAAGATTTCTTTTAGATGACAATGTCTTTACTAAAGACTTTTGGTTTGAATACTTTGATAATTTAGAAAATGTATTTAATTGGAACATTGTAGATAAAGATAAATCATCAATATTTACATTTAGAAGATTCAAAGAGGAGGGAGATGGTATATCTGGAGTAAGAGTACAGATAGATGACAATCAAGAATTTTTCAGAGAGATATTTGATTCTGTAAGAGATTTCTCTAATGATGTGTCCCTGAGGGTGGTAGATGATCAATATATGAATAGTGTTTTAGAGGGAATTTTACGAAGAATGAATCTAGATGACCTAATGTTAGTAGATATGGATCTCTTCCACTTCTCAATATTTAGAGTAAAGGCAGATTATGAAAAGGGTAAACCCACAGGTAAATTATCATTCACAAAGTCTAAATTGTCATGGAAAGATGAAATATCCTTAATTGATTCTGTTAAAGATAGTAGATTTAATGCATTTCTTGCAACAGAGATATCATCTGAGAACCTTTTTAATATATGGGGTAATTTTGTGATAGATAAACCACTTGTTGTTCAGGATAATTCTCTACTAGATATTATTCGTGCATACTCTACAATTCAAAATTTCTCGATATACAGAGATAACAAAGCAAAAATAGAAGGTTTTGGAAGAGAGTATACAAAGACAGCAATGATAGTTACTGGAAATATTCCTAGAGTGTTAGGTTTGTCTAAAACAATGTTAAGTATTATAGATGGGCTTGAAATAACAGGTAACTTTGATTGTTACTTTGATTTAGATTTAAAAACAATAGCTTTTGGTAAATCATATGTAAATGCAACAGAAAGTACAGATATCATACTAACAAAAGGCTCTATACTACCTAAATTAACTAAAGTAATAATTCCATTAACAAAAGATAGTAAGAGAAACAGAGTATTGTTAAGTGGAAATATTGAGTCATTAGATATAGAGAGAAGTGATTTCTATGCTCTCTCTTCACAATATACCATAATGGAATTACCAAAACATGAAGAGAAAATGATATTAAGTATGAATCTAAGAAATGGAGCAAAGACATATCCTTTAGGAGAAACATCTTTAGAATATATCTCAATACCAGGGGTTAGTGAAATAGAGAGTTTACTGTTTGATTTTAGACAGAGGCCAATAGTTTATGGTCCTGATGCATATACAAACAGAGTTAAATTACAGTCTTGGATAAATGATAATTAAACATGAAATACTAAGTAGGTATGATGACTATGAATTCAAAATTCCTTATACCTCTTCTGATAAAGTGTTGGTTAAAGAAGGACAGAAGGTAAAAGTAGGGGATCCTATTCTTGAAAGGAATCAGAATTCCAAAGCATATACTTTCTATGTTCCAAACGAGATCCCTATCTCAGCAGGGGATGTTAAAAAGTATGTCACCTGTATTAATGGAGAATTAGTAAAAGAAGGGGATGTTTTAGTTGAAAAAGAAACAACTGGAGGTCTAACTGTTAAGAAACTAATTTCTCCCATAGAGGGGGTTGTAGATTTAAGTAGATTAGATGGTGGATATATAGATATTCTTGGAGAGGAGACAAATTCTGTTTTTAAGAGTTCATTTACTGGAGAAATAATGGAAGTGAATCTAGTAGATGGTATTGTTGTTAAAGCAAAGGTATCAGCTATGGATATCAAAGTTCTTTCTAAAATGTATCAAGAAGAAGAGAAGGGTAAAATATTTGGAGAGTTTGTAGTAATAGGGGATGGAGTTAATCTTAAAGTAAAAGCAGAAGGAGAAGATTATACTAACAAGATTGTTTTTGCTGGTAAACATCTTCATACATCTCTTTTGCAGGATCTCTTTGAGAAAGGTGCAGCATTTGTTCTTACATACTCTATGGATTACTCTGATTTTAGAAAGCAAACTCTACCACTTGGCATATTAGGTGGTTTTGGAGAGATATCTTGTGGAAATGAGATTTTGAAATCTATTGGAAGTAAAGATTCTAGTCTCTGTGTAGTTGATTTAGATGAAAGTCAGATATTTTTCCTTTCAGATTATAAAGGAAAAGAAACAAAAGGAAATTTTGTTAAGAATTTAATAGGTTCTACTGTAAGATCTCTTTCTCTTTCTAATTATTCAATGATAGGGAAGATTGTTGGGGTTGAAGAGGAAGGTTCTTTTCTAACTGTAGAGTGGGAGGGTGGTTCTAAAGGAATGATACATATAGGTTCAGTAGAATTTATTTCTCTTTAGAGTATAATTGTTCACTAGACATTACATAATTAAATTTTCTTGAATAGATGATGGAAGATAAACAGAAAAAAAATGGGAAAATATTAGGATATTCACTGCTAGTAGTTGTAGCTTTTGTTGTAGGATTACTTGTTGGTAGAAATTATAGTGTGCAAGACGCTGGTATGGTATTGTCTGCATCCTCTTTTGGAAAGAAAGCAGATATGACTATGTTTTGGAATGTATGGGAGACTACAAAGAGAAACTATGTTGATGCTGACAAGTTGGATGAGAAAGCTATGATATATGGTGCTATAAGAGGGATGATTAGTTCAATCTCTGATGTCGGGACGACATATTTAGATCCAGAAGAGACAAAGGAATATGATGCTGCAAGTGAGGGTAAGTATTTTGAAGGAATAGGGGCAGAATTAGGGTATCATGAAGGTCAGGTTGTAGTTGTTGCTCCTATTGATGGATCTCCTGCAAAAGCTGCAGGTATTAGACCTGGAGATTACATTGTTAAGGTAGATGGATATACTCTTACTCCAGAAGATACAGTATATGATGCTGTTGCTAAGATTAGAGGTAAAGCTGGTACAGATGTTACATTGACAGTTCTGCATAAAGGGGACAGACAAACAACAGAAGTAAAAATAACCAGAGGGGAGATTACTGTTCCTAGTATGACATTAGAATTTATTGGAGAAAAGAAAGACATTGCACATTTTAAGGTGTCAAGATTTACTGATAGTTCGTTGGCTTCTTGGAAGGCTGAATGGGATAAGAGTGTTAGAAGTATTAAAGAGGCTAAAGTAGATAGAGTAATTTTAGATTTGAGAAGTAATCCAGGAGGGTATTTTGATGCTGCAATATATGCTGTTGATGATATTCTTAATGAAGGTTTCGTTATCTCGCAACAAAGAGATGCTAAGGGAAATGTTAAGAAATATGAATCTACAAAGGGAGGTGCTTTAGTTGATGCTAAAATTTTAGTATTAATTGATGAGGGAAGTGCATCAGCTTCAGAAATAGTTGCAGGAGCTTTACAACAGGCAAAAAGAGCAACTTTGATGGGTAGGATGACATATGGAAAAGGTACTGCACAGAATATTTTTGATTTCAATGATGGTTCTAGTCTTCATTTAACTGTTGTTAAATGGTTACTCCCTGATGGGAAGAATATAGATAGGGATAATCCAATTGTTCCAGATATTAATGTTCCTTACAGTAATGCAGACTTTGAAAAGGGTATAGATCCTCAGCTTAACAAAGCTATTGAGGAATTAAGTAAATAAATTAAATAGTTAAAGAATATGGAAGAGAAAAAAGAAGAAGGGAAAAAAGATATTCCTGTTATTGAAAAAATAGAAGAGAAGAAGGAAGAAAAAAAAGATATTCCTGTTGTTAAAAAAACAAAAAAGAAAAAGAATATTCTTGACTTTGTTTTTGGTGGTTTAATTCTTGTTTGTTTCTCAACAATAATGACAACATTATTAATATTGTTTTTGCTTTTTGGAGAGAAAGGTCCTTTAAGGAAATATATTGATACTTTTAAGAGTGGTGAGAAGAAAGATAGTTATGAGTTAGTTGTAACAGAAAGGGAGGCAAATACAATAAATATTGTAAAGGAGAGTCAGGAATCAGTGGTAAGTATTGCTGTTTCTCAAATTACGCTTAAACCAGGTGAAGGAGTAGGGGATAAAACTAGTAAAATTGGAACAGGCTTTATCGTTGATGAGAGTGGAATTGTTGTGACCAATCAGCATGTTGTTTCTGATACAAATGCAACATACAAAGTTGTATCTCATAACGGTGATATGTTTGAAGTGACTAAAGTTCTTAGAGATGATATTTCTGATATTGCTGTTTTAAGAATAGATAAGAAAGATAAAGAGATTAAAGCTTTAAAATTAGGGAATTCTGATAAATTGGTCGTTGGTCAAGAAGCTATTGCAATTGGTACACCATTGGGAGAGTACTCAGGCAGTGTTACAACTGGAATTATTAGTGGCTTAGATAGAAGTGTTACAGCAGGTACTGGTTGGTTTGGTAGTACAACAAAGAGTTATGAGGGGGTAATTCAAACAGATGCTGCAATTAATCCTGGAAACTCTGGTGGACCATTACTTAACTCACAAGGAGAAGTAATTGGTGTTAACTTTGCTACAACATCTGGAGTGGATAATATTTCCTTTGCATTACCGATAAACAAGGTAAAGAGTAGATTAGAGGAGTATAGAACTTATGGTAAATTCATCCGACCATTCTTAGGAGTCTCTTACCAGATGATTTCAGAATACGAAGCACTGTATTACAAAGATGTTGTACCAGGTGCACTTGTTGTAAGAATAGATCCTCTCTCTCCAGCATACACAGCAGGCATTAGACGAGGTGACTTTATAATTGAATTCGGAGGTGAGAAAGTTAATAGGTCTCTTGCAGAGATGATTCAAAAGCATAAAGTAGGGGAGAGTGTAGAAGTAAAGGTTTGGAGAGAAGGAGCTGAGCAGAAATTTACAGTTGTACTAGGCGAAATGGAGGAGTAAGAATCTGTCTTGATTCCTAAAATCTTTAATGGTCTTTAAGTTGGTATTTTCAGGTACCAGCTTTTTGAAATCTTTAAGTGTGCTAGGCTCTATTTCTACAACTAAATCTATATTCTTTTTCTTAGAATCTTGAATAATAGAAAGGAGTTCTTTGTAGTATTTAAGACCGTCTTTTCCTCCATCTAATGCTTTTTTAGGTTCAAAATCTTTAACAGATCTATCTAATTTCACATACATATTAGTAGGAATGTATGGAAGATTAGCTAACACTAAGGAATTATTTTCTAAATCTTCAATACTAATCAGATTCTTTTTAACAAAAGAGATATTCTTAATGGAATTTCTTTTAGCATTCTCTTTTGCAATATCTAAAGTTTTTTTACTACTATCTGTTGCTAGAAATATATATTCTTCATCTTGATTTCTTTTTTCTTTCTCCTTTATCTCTTCTTTATTTTTCTTTAACTCTTTATACAGGGAGATAATAATACAACCTGTTCCTGTACCAATATCAATAATTCTAGAGTAGGGGGTATTCTTTTTTTTAATTAAGTCTAGTGCAATATCAACAATTTGTTCTGTCTCTATTCTTGGTATTAATGTATCTTCTGTTACTAAGAAATTTATACCTCTAAACTCTGCATATCCACGAATATATTCCCAAGGTTCATCATTCTCTATCCTTTTTAAGATATCTTCTATTTCGACATCCTTTTCTTCTGAATAGCTATATATCTCATTAGCAACTCTAGATATATCAAAATATCCTGTCTTTTCTAAAGTTTTCTGTATCTGAAAAAGTTTTTTAAGATTCATCTTCCTGAGCTAAAAGTTGACTTTGAATACCATCTTTAATGTCATCAATCATCTCTTGTATGTTTCCATTAAGTATTGATTCTAGATTATGCCATGATAACTTTACTCTATGATCTGTAATTCTGTTTTGTGGGAAATTATAAGTTCTAATCTTTTCTGCTCTCATAGAAGAACCAATTTGTGAAAGCCTCATATCGGCTCTCTTTTCTGCCTCCTCTTGTCTTTTTAAGTCATAGAGTCTTGATCTGAGAATAGCCATGGCTTTCTCTCTATTCTGTTGTTGATGTTTTGTTTCTTGGCAACTAGCAACTATACCTGTGGGTAGGTGAGTTATTCTTACTGCAGAATCTGTTCTATTTACTTTCTGTCCACCAGCTCCAGATGCTCTCATAACATCTATTCTTAGGTCAGCAGGGTCAATAACAATATCTAGGTCTTTTGCCTCAGGAAGGATAGCTACAGAGGCAGTAGAGGTGTGAATCCTACCGGAGGACTCAGTAGATGGGACTCTCTGTACTCTATGAACACCACTTTCATACTTAAGGTTCTTAAATACATTCTTACCTTCAATATGTGCGATAACTTCCTTATACCCACCACCTTCTGTAACATTACTATCTATTATTTCCATCTTCCAACCATTTGAAGTTGCATAGTTTTTGTACATCCTAAAAAGATCTGCAGCAAAAAGAGCAGCCTCGTCACCACCAGCACCAGCTCTAATTTCTAAAATCGCAGACCTATTATCATCCTCATCAACAAACTTCCTAGATATCTGTAGCTTCTTAATCTCACTGTCTAATGATGTGATTCTTTCTTCTAGATTAGTCATCTCCTCTGATGCCATCTCTTTTAACTCTAAATCCTGCTCATTCTTAACCATCTCTTTTGTGTTTTCTAAATCGGATAGAGCTTTCTGCATATCTGAAGTCTTGTATGAGAGTTCTGAATAGTAGGCTAAATCAGCACTAATATCTCCAATATTCCTATCACCACTCTCAATCCCTTTTTTCATCTGCTCTTCCAACTCAACAACTTTTTCTTGTGCTGTATTTTCTTTATATTTTTTCTTTAATGATTCAATATCCATCTCTAGATGATATCACAAAACATTATATTATATTGGAAACTGTTACTTAGAGATTTTTGCGTTTGCAAGCATATCTCTTAAAGAGAGTGAAGTAGCAGGAGTAGATGCCATTTTTTCCATCTTCTCTCTTCTTTTAGCCATTTTTTCTTTCTTGCTTGTGAAAGACATCTTCTTAGATTTCTCTAATCTCTCCTCGTACTTTCTAACAACATTGTCAGTGTCAACAATTTTCTGTTCTCCTGTATAGAAAGGATGGCACTTAGAACAGATATCTACTGTTATTCCATCTTCAAGTAGGGTAGAACCAGTAACAAAAGAATTACCACATGAACATGTAATCTTGAATTCATTATTATATTTTGGATGTATGTCTTTTTTCATAAGCAAGTTGGATTATACTATCCGAATCTTCGTATGTCAATTTCATTAACCAGACCAGGTCTGTAAGATTCTTCTTACTGGGTGAGGATTAAACATACTTTTGTTACGATTAGTTAATTTACTATAGTCGCTTTCTTTTTCGTATTATGGTATTCTAACCCATGAAATTAAGGAGTTGGATTGTACAAAACAAGTTAATATCGTTCATAATTCTTTTTCTTTTTGTTGATTCACTTGTTCTGCTTTTACATTCTCTTTTCCCAGAAAAAACATTTTTTAATTTGGATGTAGAGAGTAATTTACCTACGATATATCAAGGTATGAAGGTCCTTTTGGTTTCATTCTTTGCTTTTTATCTATTTCTTTCTACTGATGGTAAGTTTAAGTATTTTTGGATCTTCTTTGCATTTGTATTTCTCTTTCTTGCTTTAGATGAAGTAGGTCAGATACATGAAAACCTACCTACTTTCTTTAATGAACTTTTTATCAAGGAAGGACAAAGGAATTTGCAGGATGTTGTAAGTGAATTTGGATATGAATCAACAACATGGTTACCATACTACATAATTCCTTTCTTAATTTTCTTTGTTGTTGTAGGGGTATTCTTAATGAAGTTTATTAAAAAGAATTGGAAAAGAGCAATGCTTTTAATGATCGGTTTAATATTTCTTGTACTTGGTTTAGTTATAGAATTTGTTAGCACAAAGCCAAATATTATGTTTCAAGAAGGGTACGGAACTCTTGTGTTTTGGGAGGAAGCCTTTGAGATTCTTGCAATATCTTTCATTCTCTTTTTTGTATATACATATTTCTCTGATATGGTTGCAAAGATTAAGAAGTTACAGAAAGACTCATAGTAAGTTAACTAATCGTAACAAAACAGTAGTTAGCTCTTTACTGTCAATGGTTTTTGTACAGACCTGGTCTGGTTAACAGTAGGCAATATTTTGTGATATACTGAAGTATGAAATATCCAGTGAAAATTCAGAACAGAATTAAGAGGGTAGAAGGGCAAGTCGGAGGTGTTAAAAACATGATTCTTAGGGGAGAATCTGATAGTAGAGTTATGACACAACTTCAAGCTAGTATATCTTCTTTGGAGAGTCTGAAAACGGAGCTTATCAAACAGCAGATGAAAGAATCTATGCTTGAAGATATTAAAGATACATTAGGATTGAAATAGTAAAAAGTGTAAAATTGCCCAATGATAATTTGATATACTTAAGTATCTAGTTTTAGTTTAATCAGTATATTGTATGAAAATAAAAAAGGTGGGTTGGACAACATTTCTTCTTACTACAGATAATATTTCTGTACTTACAGATCCAGGTATTCTTAAAGAATCTGGAGCAAGTTTTCCTAAGACTGCAGCAGATGTTGTATTGTTTACAGATTATCCAAGTACTCCTGATGATACCTCTATACTAAAAAAATTAAACTTAGAGGATAAGGTTGTACCAGATAAAAGGGAGAAGATTATGGAGATATATACAGCAGGTGAGTATGAGGTTGGTGGAATTATGATTAGAAGAAATATCAATGAGGAATTTTACATAATTGATGACAAGAACCTCAGAACTGTATATATGGGTGCAACAGGTAAGGATTTTGATCCAGAGAAGGTTAAGAATTTAGGAGATGTTGATGCTTTGATTCTTCCTGTTGGAAATGGAGATATGTTTATGGAATACGATACGATTGAAAAAGTTATTTCAAATATTGATCCAGCGATATTGATTCCTTGTGCGTATAAAGGGGAGTCTAAGAAGGATGAGGGATTGAAGAGTAGGGAGGAATTCATACAGTATTTTGGATACGCTAATGCAAGAGATGAGGGGTTTGTTAATCTTGCGAGGAAGAGAGTAGAGGAGGATCAGAAGAGTGTTGAAGTTATATTTCTTAAGTAATCTTTAAGATGAAAGAAATTAAAAATGTACCACAAAACATTGAAGTAGAGAAATCCTTACTTGGCTGTATGTTGATGGACAAAGACGCTATCATTACTGTTTCTGCATGGCTAAGACCCGAGCATTTCTTTGATGGTAAGCATATTACAATCTATTCTGCTATTATGGATCTGTTTAATAATGCTCTTCCTGTAGATTTAGTTACAGTTGTTGATAAATTAAAAAAACAGAAGAAACTTACAGCTGCTGGTGGTGCTGGATATTTGGCAGATTTGTTAACAACTGTTGCAACTTCATCTCATGCTGAGGAGTATGGGGAGATTGTGAAGGAGAGTGCTATTAGAAGAGGATTAATCTCTGCAGCAGGTACAATTTCATCTATTGCAAAGAATGAAGATACTCCAATTGATGAGGTTATTGACAAATCAGAGAAAGAAATTTTTGATGTAGCACAAACAGGTACTAAGGTTAACTTTGTACATATTAAAGATCTGCTTAAAGAGGCGTATGAGAGGGCAGAACGAGCAGAGAAAGATGAATCATATTTAGGTATTTCTACTGGATTTAAAGATTTAGATGAGTTGTTAGGTGGTTTTCAGAAATCGGACTTAATAGTATTAGCTGCAAGACCTTCTGTTGGTAAAACTGCGCTAGCATTAGACATGATGAGGTATGCCGCCTTAGTGGATAAAAAGACTGTTGCATTCTTCTCATTAGAGATGTCTAAGACTCAGATTATGGAGAGATTTTTAGGTATGCAATCAGGTATTCCTTTCTGGGAGATGAGAACGGGAAGGTTGGATGATAAGAAGTTAATGAAGTTGGCAAGTACAATGGGTGAGTTAGGTGATGCAAATATATTTATTGATGATCAAGCAGGTCAACATATTAATTCCCTAAGAACAAAAGCAAGAAGATTAGCAGTTGAAAGTGGTGTTGATATTATCTTTGTTGACTATCTTCAGCTTATGCATGGGAATAGTAAAGAGAGTAGGGTGTTAGAAGTAGGAGAGATATCACAAGGATTAAAGAATATTGCAAAAGAATTAGATGTTCCTGTAGTGGCACTCTCTCAGCTATCTAGGGCTATTGAACAGAGACAGAGTAGAAGACCTCAGTTATCAGACTTAAGAGAGTCTGGTTCTATTGAGCAGGATGCAGATGTTGTCATGTTCATAGACAGAGAAGAGATATGGAATCCTGATACTGAGAAAAAAGGTATCGGAGATTTAATTGTAGCAAAGCATAGGAATGGACCAACAGGAGATATTCGCCTTGCCTTTATTCCTGAAATTGCAAGCTTTAGAAACCTATATAAAAGCAGTAAGTAAAAACCTTTCCAAACAAGTGATTCTTTAGTATAATTCGGCTAGGGTCGAGTGGTGGAACTGGCAGACACGCGGGACTCAAAATCCCGTGCTAGCAATAGCATGAGGGTTCGATTCCCTCCCCGACCATATTTTTAAGTTAAGTGATATTAATTATGGAAGATGTTGTATTAGGTTTCTTTGATAGAATAACCACGATTGATTTTAGTTTTGTGTGGACCCTTTTTGGTATAGCGTTAGGAGCTTTTTGGATAGTTGTGGTTTACTGGGTTTGGCTAGATTCAGGAGATAGAACGACAAATAAAGAAACAAGGATAGCATATGTATTTCTTGTTCTTCTTCTTTTTGTTGTTGGTTTAATTATCTATCTCTTAATCCGACCAAGCCAGACGATAGAGGAGATATATTGGGCAGATCTTGAGAGAAGATATCTTAAGTATGAAACTGCTGAGTTGGGTGATTGTCCTAAGTGCGGTACACAACTCTATCCTGGTTTTACATTTTGTCCAAACTGTAGATATGTTTTAAAGATGAAATGTTCAAATTGTGAATTAGAGATGGATAAGCAGTATAAATATTGTCCATCTTGTGGGAATCAAATGTCAGGTAAAACCACTATTCCAATAGAGGTGGAACATCCAACAAAGGAAGTTATGGAAGAGCAGATTCAAGCATCCAAGGAGGAAGCTGCAGATGTAGTAGAAGCAAAGAGAGTAAGGTATACAGAGAGGAAAGGAGTAGCTGTTGCAATAGGGGATATGCTTAGAGATCTGCATAGTAAAATTTTTGGAAAGAAAGAGAAAGTAGAAGATATTAAAGAAAATCAGGGAGAAAACTCTGAAGAAAAGAATCAAGTTAGTAAGAAAAAGAAGAAAAAGAAAAGGAGAAGATAGCTTTGTATTTATGCTATCATATAATACTTAATTAAGTATGACTAACACCAGTGTCTGAGATTATTTCAAATATTATTAGTTTTATCCGTAGTATTAACCCACTTATTGGTCTTTTTGTAATATTCTTCATTGGTTTGTATGTCTTTTGGAAAGAAGCTGTAAGAAGTAGGAAGAATAACTCTTCTGTCTTTGATATCTTCATTGTCTCCATAATCATAGGCCTATTTATAGGAAGAGTTATGTACATCATCCTTAATTGGTCTGATTTCTCATCATATACTTGGTATTGGTTACCATATGAGAGATATGGTGATCAGGTATATCTCTTCAGACTTTTACCGTGGAGGTTTTTTCAATTTTGGGATGGTCAACTAGATATTCTGTATACTTTCTTAGGTGTGTTACTTTCTCAAACGCTAATAGTTATTTTTAGAAAGAAATGGAGATGGTGTGAATTGTTTTCTGCTATGTATCTTTCAAATTGGGGAATGATAGCTCTAACATATCTCTTTGTAGGGGTACAAAGTAAGAATGATATATGGATCAAACATGGTGTGTGGATACTTATCCCTTTTGTTCTTTTCATCATTTTACAATGTATCTTTATGAATATATATACTGGTAAGAGAAAAGATGCTACAAGAATTCTTCTACAAAACATCTTTGCTCTAATTGCTGTGGCAATTATTAGTTTCGTATATTTCTCTTCTTCTCCTCAAATTGTAACAATAGTAGGTATTGTCATACTTCTTGTTTGGTATATAGCTGGTGTAGTTATGAATACAATAGATTCCAAGAAAATTAATAATGTAACTATTGAGAGTGTCTCATCTGTTAGACAGGTCTCAATACCGGAGGTTACTAAACCGATTAGATTACCGAGATAATATATGGAAGAAAGAGTTTCTAGTGATGCAGTTGGAGAGAGGTTAGATATTTTTGTATTAAACATTCTTAAGGATACTTCTTTCAAGTTAGTAACCAGATCTTTTCTGAAGAAATATTGGGATAATTTAGTTTTAGTAAATGAAAAAGTTGTTAAACCATCATTAAAATTAAAAGAGAATGATCTTGTATACATAGATGTTTCTCTTTTAGAACAGAAGATAAAGGAAGATACATCTGGATTAAGAATAGTTCCTCAAGAGGGTGATCTAGATATTTTCTTTGAAAATAGTGAAATACTAATATTAAATAAAGCATCAGGAATAGTTGTTCATCCAGGAGCTGGAAACAGTGATAATACACTTTCTAACTATGTTGTTGGATATCTTCAGTCAAAAGGAGAGTATGATGAAAGAGTTAAAAGAGGAGGTGTTGTTCATAGGTTAGATAAAGGAGTTTCTGGTTTAATCCTTTTTGCTAAAACGCAAGAATCACAGATGTATTATCAAAAACAATTTGAAGAACACAAAGTGGTTAAACTTTATCATGCAAATGTGGAAAGTAAGAATTTCCCAACTATACTGAAGGAAAAAATTAAGAAAGGTGTAGATATTTCCTCTGTTATTGAAAGTTTAGAATCAAGAGATTTCATTGTTGATGATAGTTGGGAAAAATTAGAAGGATATGTTCAAAGGAACAATGTAAATAGAATGAAGATGAGGTTTACACCAGAGAAATTTAATAATGGAGGGAAATATGCTCTCACATATGTAAAACCAATTAATGAAAATGAATTACTGATTAAAATTGAAACCGGAAGAATGCACCAAATTAGAGCAACTCTTGAATACTTGGGAATTAACATTGTTGGTGATACACTATACTCTACAAAGAAAGGTAGGGGAGGAGTACCAGATAGTATAGAATTAACTTCAATTCTTCTTTCCTTTGAAAACATGAAAGGAGAGAGAGAATCGTTTAATCTTTACAAAAATGCCCAGAAGACGAAGAGTAAAAGAAAAATCTAGTAGTACGAAAAAGAAATTTCCCTTTTTGAAAATTCTTTTTTACATTGTTTTAACATTAGGATTTCTCTATGTTATATATTCCCTTTTTGTAATCTTTTCTGTAAAGACTAAGGATATTACAACAGAGTTTTCTTCAAGTGGATATATATTGTCTGAGAGAGTTGATTCTTTAAAAAAGACTTTGATTGTTTTAGAAAAAGGAAATGGAGAGCAAAGAAGGATAACTGATGTATATGTATATTTAACTAATCCGGATAAACAGTTTGAGATAGTGATATATCTTCCTGCACATGTTTACTATACAGGGCTTGAAGAGAAATTTGGTAATGAGATAGCTGTTTCTTCTTTTAGATATGCAGGAGATTTTCTAGAAAAAGGTAGGGGAGTGGAGTATGCAATATGGCAGATCAATCAGTTATTAGGTTTTAAGAGTGATAAATATATTTTCTTCTCTTCTGAATCATTAGAAGCTATTAGTTTTGATTATGATGGTTCTAATCTTGAAAATATTAGGAATTTGAATAGTCATTTAGGTTTTTTTCATATGTTTAGATATGCTAGTTCACTAGCAAAGTTAGATGAGAAGATTTACTCTAATATTCCTTTCTATGATATTAAACTAGAGATTCAAAATGCTGGTTATGGTAGGAGTAAATATATTAGAAAAATTATAAATCTAGGAGAAGATGACTTTTTAGTGGAAGGAAGTTTGGTAACAGGAGATAAGATTAAGGTTTTGAATACAACAGAGTATGATAAGGTTTTCCGTGATCTGTTTGAAAAAGTTCTTGATAGAGGGTTGGAGAATGAAAGGGTTAGGGTAGAGGTGTATAATGGGAGTGAGCTTACAGGTGTGGCATCTAGTTTTGGAAGAAAGATTGTTAATACTTGTTGTGATGTTGTTAGGTATGGAAATGCACCAAACAGTGAGGAAAGAACTAAAGTATATATTTCAAATATGGATAAATTTTCTAATGCCTACAGAGTGGTTTCTGATGTTATACCAGTAGAGTTTGAGACAGTAGAAGGTAGACCTGATTTTATGACAACAGGGGATATTGTTGTTGTTTTAGGAAAGGATATTAAATCTATGTATAGCTTCTAGAATATATTTGATAAATCATTACTTTTACTTTAAAATTTTACAAATATGGATTTAACACTAATGTTGGTAGTAATAATAGGAGCTTTTCTTTTTTTAGGTTTGATATTCCTCTTTTTTAGACAGAAACCGGAAGAGGAGGAGGTGTATAACGAGGTTAGAAATCCTTTGATTATGCAGATACTTGTGCCTAAAGAGAATGAGAAAGCATCTTTGGCAGCAGAGCAGATGTTTGCATCAATTCATGGTATTTTGGGAGGAAACAAAAGAGGTGAAGATGTGATTAGTTTTGAAATTATCTCTACTGATGCTGATGGGATTAGGTTTTTTGTTGTAGCTCCACAACATCTTTGTCGCTTTATAGAAGGTCAGATATATGCACAGTATCCAAATGCTGATATTGAGTATGTTCAAGACTATACAAAGGAACAGAGTGATCAGGAAGTCTTTGTTACAGCAGGTGAGATAGAGATGGAGAAAGATTCAATATTTCCGATAAAGACATTTAGAAGTTTTGAAGTAGATCCTCTTGCTGCTATAACTGGAGCTATGTCCGAATTAAACAAGCATGAGAAAGTTTGGTTACAGGTAATTGTGAGGCCAATCTCTAATACATGGCAGGAGAAGTCTAAAGAATATATTACAGCTATTAAGGAAGGAAAGAGTTTGAGTGGACCATCTTTTGCTGAGTTAGTTTCAAAGTTAGCTAAAGGTATAGGAGATGCTCTTAATACCGATCCAAATGCTAAACCAGCAGCTAAGGAGATAGTTAAGCTTTTGCCAGGACAGGAGGAGGAGTTGAGTGAGATTGCAAACAAGATGTTGAAAGTTGGGTTTGAGTTTAAGATTAGAGTTATAACAAAGGCTGAGGATCAGTTTAGATCAGAGCAGTTACTTAGAGATGTTGTAGCTAGTTTTAAGCAATTTACTACTGCCCATCTTAACAACTTGGTGTATGCTGAACCTACAAGTACAGGTAAGGAAATCTATGATAGCTATATCAAAAGAGATATTGGAGATCAGAGGGATATTGTAAATATTGAGGAGTTAGCATCTTTGTATCACTTGCCAAATATATCAGTTGAAACTCCAAATATTGCTTGGAGTAGGTCTAGGAAGTTAGAACCTCCTATGAATTTACCAAGAAGTACAGATGATGATGTTACAGTCTTTGGTACTACTGATTACAGAGATGTTAAAGTACAATTTGGGATAAAGAGGAGAGATAGGGTGAGACACTTCTATCTTTTAGGTAAGACAGGTACTGGTAAATCCACTTTGTTTAAGAATATGTTCATCTCTGATGTTTTAGCTGGAGATGGTGCGTGTTTTGTAGATCCTCATGGTGATACTGTAGAGGAACTTCTTTCATATATTCCACCAAACAGAGTGCAGGATGTGGTTTACTTTAATCCTACAGATGTTGATCATCCAGTAGGGTTTAATCTTTTAGAGCTTAAGGATAAGTCACAGAGAGATTTAATTGCTGATGGGGTGGTGGAGGTATTTAAGAAGCAGTTTGGTGATTCTTGGGGTCCTAGATTACAATATATTCTTACTAATACTGTAGCTACTGTTATGGAGGCACAGGGTACAACTCTTCTTGCCGTTATTAGAATGTTAACAGACAAGAATTACAGGAAGTTCATATTAAAACAGGTTAATGATCCAATTCTTTACAAATTTTGGAATGAGGAATTTGCACAGATGGCTGAGAATAATAGGTTGCTTGCAGAAGCAGTATCTCCAATACAGAATAAGGTTGGTAGATTTATCTCTTCTGCTGTTACAAGAAATATAATTGGCCAGGTAAAGTCAACAATTGATCTAAGGGAGATCATGGATAACAAGAAGATTCTTCTTGTTAATCTTGCACAAGGAAGACTAGGAGAGGAGACAGCATCTCTTCTTGGAGGTATGATAATCACTCGTCTTCAAGCTACAGCTATGGAGAGGGTAGATATTCCAGAGGAACAAAGGACAGATTTCTATCTGTATGTTGATGAGTTTCAGAACTTTGCTACAGAGTCTTTTGCTAAGATTCTTTCGGAGGCTAGGAAGTACAAACTTAATCTTACTATGACTAATCAGTATATTGATCAACTACCTATTACTGTTAGACAGGCTATTTTTGGTAATGTTGGTACTCTTGGTTCTTTTGTTGTAAGTCAGGCTGATGCTAGTATTTTAGAGAAGGAGTTTGCTCCTGTTGTTTCTTCTGATGATCTTGTTTCTTTGGATGCATATGCTATGTATATTAAGCTTTGTATTGATGGTATGACATCTGTACCGTTTAGTGCTAAGTCTTTACCTGTTAGGTTTGAGAAGTATAATCTTAGAGATGAGATTGTTTTACATTCTAGGGAGAAATATGGTATGCCAAGAGAAGAGATAGAAGAGAAGATTATGAAGTGGAGTACACAGACATATAGTGAGAAGGGGAATAGGAGTAGTATGAAGAAAGAGGAGTCTGTAGAGAAAACTGAAGAAGTTAAAAAACCTAAGGAGAAAGAGGAGGTTGAAGATTTGAAACCAGAGAAAAAGCCAAGAGAGAAAAAGCCAGTAGAAGATAAGAAGGAGTAGACATATAGTCCTATAGAGTGTTACAATATACATATGTATCTATATCTTAGTATGTAGATATATTGTTCTTTAACAACAAAGGTTTTATTAATATCTTCTTTCCTATTATTTATTAACTATTGTGCTCCATATACCTCTTAACATGTATTAAGGGCTGTATTGAGCACATTAGTGCAAATAAATATATATACCTAGATGGGTAGAAAGGAAACTAAAATGTTTTACGATTATCTTGAAAAACCAGTTTTAAAAGTCCAAGAGTGGAGAGGGCACAGTAGAATTTTTGTCTTTAAAAATCCAATTGATAGTCCAGATTGTCCTTTTAGTATAATCAAACAGATTAATGGGAGGACCTATCTTACTGTAGATAAGGGATATGTTTTATCTAAGTCGACTATATTGGCAATGAGAGAAAAACTCAGTAAAGATCTTCGTAATGTCATTACATTTGAACGATGGAGATATTATGATGAATATCCTGAACAAGAAGCCATTAGTCCAAACTTGGATGAAGGAGATAGCTTTAATACAATTACAACATTCAAAGATGCCTATCAAGAGCCCATTCTGTTGTTAGACTATAACCATCATGTTATGGGTGAACTTACTTTGTCTGCAGAGGAAAAGTTTAATCTCGAGGTAATTGATTTTATCATTGAAGAGATGGAGAAGTTTGAGAAAAGGATAAAGGTGGAATAGGAAGGAGTAAAAATGTCGGAGTGTAGGTTTAAGATTATCCATGGTGTCTGTCTTGTATGGGTCCAAGGGGGATATGACCGTGATGATGAAGCTAGGGCACTACTTACTGGTGAAATTGCTTCAGAGTTTAAACATAGGACTAATGGAGAAGTATTGGGGTGGAAAAGTATGCGTCATTACGATGAGCGTAGTCGTCGTAGTGTTGTATCTCAGGAAACAGAAGAATTCTTCCAAGAAATCTGTGAGATTGATCAACTTGAAAGATGTTCTCTTTTTAAAGTCAAGGGAGAATTCTATCTCTTATTGAAACTTTACTTTCCTGAATGGGCTTCCCCACTTAATCTTCGTTATGACTGGGAAAAGTTGGTGTTTCCCCATCTGGAAAGGATTTTCAAGAAGTATGAACACTTCTTAATGAAAAAGAAGATTTCTAATGAGGGTGAAGGAGATGAAGATATTCAATAGTTTTTAATAATCCTTTGTTCGTTGTAACGGACTCTTTATATATGTTTGTATATATATAAAGAGTCCTTCTTTTTTATACATAGAACAATTGAATATAATCCCATAGAATGTTATGATGAATATAGATATCTATTATCTTAGTATGTAGGTATTGTTCATTAACAACAAAGGTTTTTTTCTTATTATATTTCTTGGTTTTATTTAATACCTTTTGTGCTCTATATGATTCTTAATATATGTTTTATTGAGGGTTGTATTAGGCACAGAAGTGTACCAAAAAATAAAAAAGCCGAAAGGCAAAGGAGAAAAGTATGGATAATTCCGAGTTTCAAAAAGAAAAAATGAGGGAATGTGCAGATATTTTGAAAGTAGTAAACTTGCCAGTGATTGTATTTACCGAAGGTGTTGTTTTAATATTATCCTTAAACAAGGGATGTAGGAAGTCTCTGATAGCTTTTCTTGAGACAATAGAGACTGTGTGTGCCATTGAAGCAGGAAATGGTGAAGTCTATATTAGACTTGAAAATGGCAACTTAGAGACAACCTATCAGCTTGTAGAAACAATTTCTAAAGAACAAATTCCCAAAGGGATTATTATTTTTCTTTCAGTTCAGGGATATGTTCTTGAGGTTCGGGTTGTAGGCAATGGTATGATTTTTATGACTCAAGAACATAATAAAGTAGTTATAGATGGAGATAAAAAGGATGAGTTGGAGGATATTGAATGGTTACTTTCAGATATTTCTTATCTGATTGTTCAAAACCTTCACGATTATTGTGCTTTTGGTATACTTCCAACTGTTCTATCGGTAGCAGTTTCCAGGATTGTATCCTACTACACCGTTGTGGAAAGAATCTTAAGCGAAATTGCCAGGTGGTATCAAGAAAGATAGAAAAAACCTTTGTTCTAGGTTGGAACTCTTTGTATTGTGATAGGTATAAAGAGTTCCATATCTTCTTTTCAAACCATATCCTTTGTGTTAGAATAATGTTAGTAATATAACATTACTAGTATATGTCAGGACATTCTAAATGGGATACAATTAAACATAAAAAAGCTATTAATGATGCTAAGAAGGGTAAATCTTTCTCTAAAGTATCTGTACAGATAACACATGCAGCTAAACAGGGTGGTGGTGATCCAACTATGAATCCTACATTAAGATTGTATATTGATAAAGCTAAGGCTGTTGGTTTTTCTAATGATAATATTGAAAAAGCAATTAAAAAAGGTACAGGGGAGGGTAGTGATGGTGTTATCATTGAAGAGATTACATATGAGGGATTTGGTCCTCATGATGTACAGTTAGTTGTTGATGTACTTACGGATAATAAGAATAGGACGGTGGCCGATCTAAGACAGCTTTTTGATGAGATAGGGGGAAAGATGGGTGATGTAGGTTCTGTATCATGGAATTTTGAGACTAAGGGATACTTTGAAATATTGTGTGGACATATGGAGGAGACAGAGAAGTATGGAGAGGAAGATAAATATGTAGAAGATAATCCAGAGGAGGTAGAACTTAATATTATGGATCTACCAGGTGTTTTAGATATTCATGAGTATGAGGATGATGGTAAGAAAGGTTTAGCTATATATACTAAATATGATAGTTTTGGTTCTGTAAGAGATAGTATTAATAAGTTAGGTTATGTTATGAAAGAGGCAGAGCTTATTAAAGAAGCTAATGTTTTAAAGAAATTAGAAGGAGAAGAATTAGAGAAGGTTAATGCTGCTATTGAGAAGTTAGAAGATCATGATGATGTACAGAATGTTTGGAGTGATTTGGAGTAGGGTACAACCCAGACCTGGTCTGTCAGTTTTACCTTCTCCCATTTATGTTTTCTTTGTCTTTTACAGTTTTCAATAAAATATTGTTAGGAGAAATCTTCTTTTGATTGAATTTATTACCTGTAGTAAGATTAAAAAGTGGTGAAAAACACCCTTAAAGGCTTTCTAGAAGAGACAAAATCAACAGACCAGGTCTGTGTTGAGGGTTGTCTTATGGTAAAATAAAGTATGATTAGAATAATAGGTATAGATCCAGGATTAGCTACAACAGGTTGGTCTGTTGTAGAGTTTGATAATGATTCAAAACCTCATGTTTTAGATTATGGTTGTATTACTACTAAAAAGGGTCTTACTGTATCAGAAAGACTATGTGAGATATATCAAGATGTATTAGAGTTAGTTAGGAAGTATAAACCAGAGTATGCTGGTATGGAAACACTTCTTTTTTACAATAATCAAAAAACAGCGATATCGGTAGGTGAGGCTAGAGGTGTAGTTCTTTTAGCTTTAGAACAATCTAACTTACCTCTTTCTGAAATGACACCATTACAAGTAAAGAGTACTGTAACAGGATATGGTAAGGCTGATAAAAAGCAAGTACAAGAAGCTGTTAAGATGTTATGTGGTATGGATGAGTTACCTAAGCCAGATGATGCTGCAGATGCTATAGCTATTGCAATTGCAACAGAGGTGTTGGTGTCTAGGGAGAAGAAGATAGCTAATAGTACATCCTCTTAAAGAATATAGTATAATGTAGGTATGATATCATACATAACAGGAACTATTCAGAAAATAGTTGTATCTAAGGATACATATGTAGACATATTAACAAATGGTGGAGTAGGATACAGAATATCAGTACCAAGTTCATATATAATACCTGCAATAGGAGAAGAGTACTCACTTTTTACTCACTTTCATGTAAGAGAAGACACCCAAGCATTGTATGGTTTTACTAATGAAAATGAAAGGAATTTTTTTGAACAATTAATCCAAGTATCAGGAGTAGGACCTAAGATTGGTATGTCTATATTATCTGCATTCTCAAGAGATGAATTAGAAGGGTTAATAGAGGAGGGAGATGCAAGAAGTCTAAGTAAAGTACCAGGTTTAGGTATGAAGAGAGCTCAAAAGATCATTATTGAACTAAGAGGAATAGTTGATCTAACTAAGACTTCAGAAGAAGATTCTACATTACTCAAAGATGTAAAAGGTGCTCTTAAAACACTTGGTTTTGATACAACCTCTATCAAAGAAAAAATTAAATTAGCTGAAGATATTGTAAAGAAGAACAAAGATATTACTGCTGAAGAATTAATTAAAGAAGTGATTAAAAACTAATGATTGAGTCAAGTAAGGAGAAATCCCTAAACAAAAAAAGTAAACATCCTAAAAAGGATGATAGTAAAGCATCTATTGTACAGTATGAGGAGAAAATTAGACCAAGTAAATTAGATGAAATTATTGGTAGAGAACTAGAAAAGGAAACCCTTAAAATTATGATCAATTCTGCAAGGAGAAGAAAGGAAGTTATTGATCATATCCTCTTCTATGGTCCTCCAGGGCTTGGTAAAACAACATTTGCTGTAGCTATTGCTAATGAAGTAGGAGCATCTATTAAGATTACATCAGGACCTGCAATTGAAAGGCAGGGTGATTTGGCAGCGATATTAACAGGCTTGAAAAAAAATGATGTAATTTTCATAGATGAAATTCATAGATTACCTAAGGTAGTAGAGGAGATTCTTTATCCAGCTATGGAAGATGGTATGTTAGATATTGTAATGGGTAAAGGACCAACTGCAAAGACGATTAGATTAAGTCTTGAACCATTTACTTTAATTGGTGCAACAACACAAATTGGTAAGATTAGCTCTCCTATGAGAGATAGGTTTGGGTTAATACAGAGGCTGGACTTCTTCTCTGAAGGTGATTTAGTTGAGATTCTAAAAAGGGCTTGTAGACTATGGAATATTGAGATTGATGATGATGCTCTTAGCTCTCTTGCTACTATTTCCCGAGGTACTGCTAGAGTAGGGTTAAGACTTCTTAGAAGGTGTAGAGACTATGCAGAGAGTAAGAAAGAGGGTAGTATTACAATGGAAACAGTAAAAAAGACAATGAATTTACTCGGAATAGATAGGATGGGGTTAGAGAAGATAGATAGGGAGATACTTTTTACTCTTTTGAATAATTTTGCTGGTGGTCCAGTAGGGGTATCTACACTTGCAGCTTCGATTTCTGAAGATGAAGGAACAGTTTCTGATGTACATGAACCATACCTTATGAAATGTGGTTTTATCAAGCGCACAAGTAGGGGTAGAGTACTTACACAGAAAGGTTTAAAATATCTAGAATCTATTGAGAATGAGAAGAGATGAATCAAATGTAGACAATGAAAAAAGAGGTAAGTTGCTCCTTCTTGCTGCTATTGTTGCACTTTCTATGTTTATTTACAAAATTATTGCCAGAGAGAGTTTGCCAATATGGAGAGTATTTCTTGATGGAGGTTTGTATTTTGTAGGGGTGTTTGTAGGTTTACTCTTTTCTTTGAGTTTTCAGGTTAAAAAGAAATCTATGCTATTTATTACTCAAGCTTCATTATTTGTTCTTTCTCAATCTTTGTTTATAGATTTCTTCTTCTTTCAGAAGTTTAATAGAATATATGAAGCTTTTATTCTTCTTCTTTTGATCATAGTGGTATTCTTTGCTGACTATTTTGTCTTTCTTATGGTTAATACTCTAAATGTTAATCAGTTTAAACCTATACCTTTAGCACAGGTAGGAAGAACAATCTCTTACCTTTCTTCTATCTTTATGGTCTATGCTTTTACTTTTGCCTTCCTTATTAGTGGTTTACCAGTATATATTATTTTCCCCTCAATAGTTTTTCTATACTTTATTATCTCTCTTCTACATTATATTAATATTGAAATAGATGGGGCTGAATTGTTACGAAAATCTTTGATTACAGCATTGATAATGTCTGTTTTGCTTGTTGCTGTAGTATTTTCAGGCAACTTTCATGAAATTATCTCATTTGTACCAGTAGTAGGGTACTATTTAAGTGTGAATACAGTGACACACGAGAAGTTATTTAATGGTTATGTAGAATACTTTAATCGTTATATATTCTTATTAATCCTTATTCTTTTCCTTATTTTGTTTTTTAATATAAAGGGATAGGTAGCATAGGGGAGTAGGGGGTTGCTAGACCTGAGAACCCATAGTGTTTCACAACCCATAGTAATCAGTGTGGATAAGTAATTGCTAATATACTTAATAAAAAGATTTCGTTGTGTGTTTGATAGAAGAATGGAGATGATTCAAGAGTTGATATATGTGTACCTGGTGGGAGGGGGTTCTACTCTCACCAGATATATGTTACAATTCTAGAACATGTCACCGAGTATAATCACCCTTATATGCGGTATGGATATATTAAATTTAGAAAACCTTTGATAATGCCATTCTTATCATCATCTCCTTATTCATCTCAATCAATACTTCTATCTGTTCTTTCCATTCTTTATATTATTCCTACCCATATTTCTCTCCTATCTCAAAATTCAAAAAAATGGCCCCCTACTCTGATTTTCAAATTTAACTTTTACTGTTAATATATATTATGGAAATACCAAAACTAGATGATCAAGATGACTTCTTAGTTAATCTACAGAATAACAACTACAGTACTCAGACCATATTAAACTATGCTAGAGATCTTTGTATTTTTGCTGTGTTTTTACACTTTAGAAATACTCCCTTTATGAAAGTAACTAAAAAAGATATTAGTGCATACAAAGGGTACTTAATTGCAGGTCAACATCTTAAAGATTTGGATAAAATTAGGGAGGAATATACAAAAAACATTGATATATCGGGGTTAAATGAGCACAAAGCGCTAGGAGGCTCTCAGAGGCCTGTGAATGATTTGACTGGTGTAAGTACACCTAAATTTGAGGATGGATTTCTCTCTGACATATACAGAAAGGTATATGGCAGCTTAGGAATCACAAGTCGTCCTAGAAATACTGCTAAGAAAAATTCAGGTTTGGATCCGAACAGTATTAATAGAATGTTGTCAGCTTTGAGATCGTTTTTGAAGTTTAGAATTGAATGGGATTTAGATATTCCAATGCCACCAGATGCTATTGGAATGATGAAAGCTGAGAAACGTATTAAGAAGGTCGCATCTAAGGAGGAATTGATAAAGTTGATTGAGTGTCCAATGGAGTTTGAGAAAGATGAGAAAGTTGCATTGCGAAATAGATGTATGTTAGAGATGTTATTTGCTACTGGTATGCGTATTTCTGAGCTTATGAGTCTTGATTTAAAGGATATTAATGCTGAAGGAAAGCTATATATTTTAGGTAAAGGAAAAAAAGAGCGTACAGTATTCATGACACCAAGAAGTCTTTTGTGGCTTAATAACTATCTTAAGATAAGGTTGAGGTTTGCTAATACTGGAGAAGAGAAAAAGAAAGAATCAGAAAGTTTCACTACTGAGCGTGAAACTTTAGAAGGTGAGGATGAAAATGACAAACCTTCTGATCTGACATTGGAGATGTTTGATGATAGTTTGAAATATATTAGGATTGTAGAGAAGTACAGAGAAAGTGGATATTTGGAAAAATTTGAGTCCCCTGCCCTCTTTATACCTTTCTCTGGTGGTAGAGATGGTAAACATTCTGAAAGATTGTCTATAAATTATTTTCAAGAGAAAATTGCACAGTACAGGAGAAAGTTAGGTATTCAGATACCAACATCTGCACATAGCTTAAGGCATGGTTTTGCTACTTACTTAGCTGAAGAAGGTGCTAGTCCTGTTGCTTTACAGGTTCTTTTAGGACATTCTAGCTTAAATACGACTACAAAATATGTACATGCTAGTGAGAAGTTTGCTGAGGAAACGGTGAAAGAGCATCATCCGTTGAAGTAGCATTGTTTTCTTCCATATACTTTACAAATTCTTGTACATCAGGGTTATCCTTTTGTGCTTCAACTGCTGCGATAGCTGTTGGATCTCCAGCATTATATCTTTCTAGTAGGTCTTTTGTGGATTTTGTTTGTTCAACTGTTATATTTAGATAATCAAGTAACATTTTCTGTCTCATTTCTTCAGCTTTATCACCATATGCAGCGGTAAAAATCAGAGCAATATTTTTATTTGCTTCTTCTGGTGTTGATACTTCTGGGATGAGTTGGCTTTCAAGATTCTGTAATTCTTCTAAATCTTTTTCTTGTAAAGTCTCCAGAGCATTGTCCATCATTTCTTCTGCTGCAAGGTTTAATAATTCATTATATTTTTCCTCTGTAAAGCCAAGAGAGAGAAGCTGTTGCTTAATATTTTCTATTTGTTGTGTGAAATCCATTTTATTTATATTTATTTAATTTATTTATGGTTTAACCATATTTAAAAGAGCATCAGCACCCTCTATTTGAGCTGATGATAATGAACGTAGTGCATTTGTTAAGCTAGGTTTTCCTATTCCCTGTTGAATTTGTCTTAGGAAATTATTTAATAGTTCAGTAGTTCCTGATGGGCCAAGGTTGTTTAACAGGGCATCTCTTGTTATACTATTAGCTTTTAGGGCTTCTTCTACCATATGTGCAGCTTGTTCATGCATCCCTCCAGTATAGTTACTATGGTTTAGAGCTCCTCCTGGCCAGTTTGCAATATGTTTTCCACCGAGATTTGTATGCCATGGTGAATTAGGTAAGTTAACTCTACCATTTTGAACTAGTATACCATTAGTATTTTCTATAGTTGCTTGTGTTGCGATGTTTTCAACGGGGCTTTGTGTAGTTACTCCTTCAAAAGAAGGTGTTCGTGTTGTACTTTTTAAATTAGTTGCTGATCCAGCTTGAGTTACTTGTGCCACCTCTTTTCCTCTCTGTAGAACATTTATGAGACCTTCTCCTCCAAAGAAGATGTTACTAATAGCATTTCCTATTCCAGCACCAGTAGTAAACCCTCCAGCAATCTTCATTGTACTCTCAGCGATATTACGAATTTTATTCCACGTTTTTAACTTTTTTTCTATTATTGCTTTATCTTCCCCACTTGCTTTTTTCATTTGTGTTGTAAGGCTTTCAATTCTTTTCTTCCCAATAAATTTTGCTAACGCAGCTGTGCCACTTACAATTGCTCCACCTAGAACTGCATATCCTCCAACAGTAGCTCCACCTAAAACTGCTGTACCGAATCCGACTGCTCCTGCAATTATTGCCCATTTTTTAAGGTTCTTAGGTTTTTCCTCTCTTACAATGTCTGTCTTTTCAATTGCTTCTATTTCTCCTTTCATCCATCTTGGATAAACCTTCTGTCCTAATATATAGCCAATTATATTTTCATCATCTATAGATTTAATTACTTTTCCTGTTGTTGAATCAATGTAATCTTTGTATTTCTCAGGTTCTTCTAGAATTCTTTTAATAACTCTATCACGAAAATCTCTTGTTACTGTCCCTTTTACATATTGTTGTATACCTATCTTTATTTCCTTTTTTGCTGTATCAATATAACTATTAATATACTCCTCACTCCTATTCTCTTGTCTAAGAGAATCTATCCTTTCTTGTATTTTTCTGTTATACAATTCATTTTCCATAATAGCATATTTGTGAGCAATCTCAGGATTAAAAACCTGATTTTTTTCGTTTAGTATTAATTTCATCTCTTCTCTTATTGGAAGAGGAATCTCTACTTCTTGTCCTTCTTTATCTATATATGTAAATCTTCTTTTAAACTCTTCGTTCTCCTTTATTGCTTTCTTTGCATCTTCTTCCATCCTTAATATTCCATCAGAAGCTGAGTATGGTCTCCAGTTTTTATTTCGTTCTTTATTTCGGTCTAATTCTTGTTGATGTCTTTGTTCTTCCTCAACAATCTTTACAGATTCTCTAACTTTTTTATGATTAAGTAACTTATTCATCTTCTTAATCTTTTCTTCTAGATCTTTATTCCTTTTTTCTAGATTTTTTATTTTATCTTTTAATGTCATATCCTCTTCTTTCTTAGCTTCTATATTTTGTTGAGGAGTACTTGGTTTAGGAATATTTGTATTAATAACTTCTCTTTCTTTTTTTCGTGCGTCTACACGTCCCTGACTCTTTCTCTGTGCTTCTTGTAGGGCTTTTATGTAATAATCAGGTAACTGTTTGTTTTCAGCTGGTTTTGTTGCAGTAGTGTCTAAATATTCAGTTGTTATTTCTGTCTTTCTTTCTTCTCCTTCTTCATTTATAGTAGGTGTTTCAGGCGTTGTACTATTGTCTTTTTTTTCAAAAGATTCAGGTAATATTCCCGCTCTTTGAAAGGCTGCTGCCATTGCTTCATCTTTGTATCCTCCTGTATCACTAACATCTGTAAATTTCCCATCTATGAATATTGGATCTCTGGTTTCATCTTGACTTCCCATATTTATTTAATGAAAACAAATATTTTATATACATCTGCAAAGACAACAAAGGCAGATTATTGTATATAAATTACTTGTTTTAATGATTCTTGTCAAGTTTCTTTCCTATTTAGAAAAGTGTATTAATCTGATATATTTAACTATGTTAAATATGTTTAAAAAACTTTGGTATATATTTAAACAAAGATACGGTCAGATACTTCTAGTATTACTTTTGTTAGTGGTGTGTATAGTATCTTTCAGGAGTGGAAAGTTCCTACTTTCTAATGATAATTATTCTCCAGAGCTAAATCCTAACTTATCAATATCTAGATATATTGAATCTCCAGCATGGAGGGGATATAGAGTATTAGGTGTTCCTTCAGATAGTGAACAAGCAGATCTTTTTAGGTCTATATTCTTCTTCATAACCAGACCATTTACAAGTACTGCTGGAGCTGGACAGTTTTATTATCTCCTCTGTCTAGTTGTCGGGACAATCTCTATGGCAGCCTTTGTTTCCTCCATAGTGAGAGATTCTAAGATACGAAAGTATTACCAAATAGCTTACCTCTTTTCAGGTATTACATATATGACTACTCTGTGGACTGTGTGGTTGTTCTACCAAGTAATGGCACCATATATTTCAAATTTTGCCTTCTTCACACTTCTGCTTTTGACAATGTATAAATGTATGAAAAACCCATCATGGGAAAATATTTTAATTGTGTTTCTTGTATCTATATTCTTTAACTCTATTTCAGTTATTGCCACTCTTTTTATCATAGACAGTATTTTCTTAGGTCTATTCCTCTTAATGATAGGTTTTAGTTTAAAGAGAACCTTCTGGGGAGTAATTAGTAGAATAGCGAAAGTTTTAGGAGTATTTCTGATCTCTCAGTTATTTTGGATTTTACCATTCATTCACTACACTGTAACAAATAGTCAAGAGGTTTTAGATTCGTATGTTAATAAAACAATAACAGGAAGTACGATAGATCTTGAATCTGATATGGAAACACCTATGAATGCAGCCAGATTTTATAACAGAAATGTTTTTGAAATGGATGGTGACAAATATATATTTCCAATGGGATTTGAATTCCAGACATATGACTTTTATAAAGTAATTGGTTTTCTTCCTGCATTTCTTTCTGTTTTAGCAATAGTTTTTGCAATATTTAAGAAACACAAAAAACTCTTTTTCTGGGGAGTATTAGCTTTGTGTTCTTGGTTTCTCATTAAAGTTATTAATCCACCTTTTGAATCTTTATTCATCTGGTTCCAAGAGAATATACCACTATTTAAGCAGGTACTTCGTTGGCCTTTTTCAAAATTGGGACAGATATATTTAGTTTCAATTACAGTCCTCTCAACATTTGGTTTGATATATCTAGTTTCTTTTCTTTCTTCTTTCTTTAAAAAAGGTAGACCTAGAAAGATTTTTAAAATCATTTTGTTCTTTTTCTTTCTTCTCTTACCATTAATGTATTCAGAATATATCTTTAGGGGTGATCTTTTTTCTAGTAGGTCTCTAGTAGATTATCCAGAGGATTATTCAAGATTAAATCAATATATTAAAAAGAACAAAGCTTTTGGAAGGATATATTATGCTCCACCTTCAAATAATAACTACTTTAGAAAATATAATTGGGGATTTTGGGGTTCTCAGTTCATATCTTACGCAATTCCTAATCCGGTAATGGATCTCTCTTCTGCCGTTGGTTCTAATCTTAGTGAACAAGCAATGCTTGATTTAAGTAATGTATATAGATCTGGAGATAAAGAGAAATTTAATTTACTTCTTAAGAAGTATGATGTTGAGTATATACTTTTTGATAAGAGTTTAAATCTTGAAGGATACTCTTTTGATTTAGATGCTAAGAGAAATTCTAGTCTTTTAAGTAATTATTCTGTTGTAT
Organism: Candidatus Dojkabacteria bacterium; assembly: GCA_050950145.1. Lineage (GTDB taxonomy): Bacteria > Patescibacteriota > Dojkabacteria > SC72 > SC72 > UBA5232. The sequence goes on along the minus strand of JBMNHB010000001.1, from coordinate 545,795 downwards.
GGAATTCGGACATTTTGGAATTGTATAAAGTTACTGATGATAATATTGATAACGAGTATAGAGAGAGTATTGGGAATAATAGTTTAGATAGAAATTACTTTACAAGACCTAATTCTGTTTCTCCTTTGTTAAAGCTTTCTAATTTGAAACTTAATAATTTAAGATTAGATAAAAATGAATTAGTTGGTGATTACACACATACAGGACAGGGAGCTTTTTTCAAGAATTCTTTGACAGAAGAACAGCTAGGTGAACTTCCTACAAAAGTTTTTCTTAAAGATGGGCAAATAATTGTGACACCAAGCTATCCCAATATTAAAGGCGATGATTCTATACTTCCTTTTAAAGTTTTTAATTCAAGTAGGCTTGGTTACTATATTATTCAAGGCGATGTATACACAGACAAACAGCTATTAGAAGGTGTCATTGTAGATCAGAAGTACAAAGATATTGAGGAGATATTTTCTTTGTCTGAAGGATTTAAAACGATTGATCTTCTTCCTAAGTTTCTTCAATCTTTAGGTAGTGATTGTTCTGGTAATGCAATTGTGAATAATACAAATGTGATAAAAGAAGAAATTGCATCAGGGATAAGAGTGAGAGGTTCTAGTGAATTACCATGTATATATTCAAGATTGCATGAGTTTAACTATGGTAATAAATATGTTGTTAAGATTAAATTCAATTGGGAAGCACCTAATGGTAATTATCCTGGTTATTGTATCTTTTCAGAAACAGAAAAAAGGTGTTTGAATAGAGAGAAGTTTGTTGATAACAAGAATAATTTTGGAGAATATGAGCAACTTGTTCAAGCAGTTGTATCAGGAACAGATAGAATATCTTTAATACTCTATGCAACCAATACAAATAAGGATACTTCTGCAGAGGTTAGTTTCAAGAAAGTAGAATTATCTTTTTCTCCATTAATATCATCTTTAAAGAAACTCTCAGAGAGTAAAGAGTATATTCCTAGAGATCTATATCTAAATAGTGGACAGAAATATTTAATTCGTACTCCTTTGGTTTTTGGTACTTCTTTGTATGTATATGATGCAGATCAAAACAGAGATCTTCTTTGGCAGCCGATAAAGGAGAGTTTAGGGAATGATAGTAAATATGAAATATCAGTTACTGATGGTATGAGACAAGTTGCAAAAGATCAGATTGTTAATCAGAATGTGGAACTTTTTAATACGGATACTAATTCTAAATATATGCTATTTTGGAATGGCGAGAATGTTTCAAATATCCCTTCGTCTCTTTGTTTGATATATGACAAAGAGAATAAGTGTTGGTTTCAAGAGATGTTTAGTGCAGATATTAGAAAGAGAGAGATTAGATTCTTTGAAAGTGATTCTGAATCTAAATATATGAATCTTGTGTATGGTAGTACAAGTTACAAACTTTTAACGGAGAATGTTTTAAGAGATTTAGTAGTTATGAAATATCCAAAAGAATGGGATACTGTTGTGTATAGTAGTGGGTATAGCAAAGTGTATAAAGAATTAAAAGCAGAGAGTGTTTTTAATTCACCCCACTCTACTTTCTACAAAGTAAATATAAATAATACAGATGGTAAATTAGAAAATGCTTTGGTTAGTATTCCACAATCTTCTAATTCTGGTTGGTTGGCAATAGGTAAGATAAAAGATGGTATTCCTAAAGTTTTAACTAAAGATTCTAAAGTTATAATTAACGGTTGGAAACAAGGATGGGATATTTCTGATGAGAATTATGAAAATATTATAATCCTCTATTGGCCTAATCTCCTCTCTTACTTCGGATATTTGTTAATTATTATTCTGTTTGTATATTTAATTATTAAAATTAGAAAACAAAGAAAATATGAACTCTACTAATCCACTAGTTTCCATTGTAATACCAGTACATAATGGAGAGAGATATATTAAAGAAGCAATAGATAGTTGTATTAATCAGACATATAAAAATATTGAGATCATAGTTGTTGATGATAAGAGTACAGATAGTACATTAGAGATACTTAAAGAATATGGAGAGAAGATAATAGTTCTTCCAGTGGAGAAACAGAATGGTTTAGGTAATGTCATTAACATTGGTATTAGAGCTTCTAAAGGTAAATATATAGCTAGGATGGATGCAGACGATATTATGTATCCAGATAGAATATTAAAACAGGTTGAGTATCTAGAGAGTCATCCTAACTGTGTAGCTGTGGGTGGTCAGATAGATATCATTAATGAAAATTCGGACATTATTGGTCATAGGGAGTATGCACAAAAAGACAAGGATCTAAAGAAAAATAGATTTCTTTTTCAACCTTTTGCACATCCAGCTGTTACATTAAGAAGATCTACATTAGAAGAGATAGGTCTTTATCCTGAAGATATGTGGAAGGTAGAAGATGTTAAACTTTTTCTTATACTAAGTACAAAGGGTGAATTTGCTAATCTACCAGATACTGTTCTTAAATACAGAATGACTTTTCAAACAGAGAGTCAGTCTAAGATGGTTGAACATTTTAAATTGACAGATGATATGAGGAAGTGGGCTATACAGAATCTAAATATTAAGCCTACCTTTAGGGAATATGTAATATGGTATATGCAAAAAGTAGGAGTTAGAATACTTAGTATTCTCCCCCCTACTCTCTTTATGAAAGTATTTGAATTTTCTAGGGAGGTATTAAAGTAAAAAAAAGAGAGGATATACATCCTCTCTTTTAACAATTTTTTCTTTATTTTATCTTTTCGTCCTTAATATTTATATATATGGACTCATCAGTAAGACTTATTTTAGTCTTAGAAGATTTATAGTGTGTGATGGTTCTTGAGAGTGGGTGGGGGTTCTTATTGCAATTAAGCAAAAAGAAGATATCCCCCACCCGGGAGCAGAGAGAAATTATGGTGTCATCTCGTCAATTAATGACTGAGGTAAGGCGCAATCGCCTTTAAAGTTGTAACAGACTTTGAAGTCAACTCTGCTGTAGTCTTTCAACCAACCGAGCTCAGTCTGCATCCAGAAAGGAGACAAAAAAATATTGGCTGGATTACTTATATCTGTTTGGATATTGTATCTTTCTTTTGTGACAGGGTCATACACAGTATGCTCACCACTTATAATATAAGCGGTGTTATAATTTGCTACTGAAGGTACCCTGAAATTCTCAAGAATCCATACCCTATCCTCTAGATCAAATGTAATCGTCCCATATGGGATAATTGTACCAGGTATAAAATTACTAATACCAGGTTGGCCATTGTTTTCTTGTTGACACATTGCAGTTGCTTGCGGAATAAGCGTTTGAAGCTCTTCCTGCCTAATGTTTTCCCTTCGGACTTTAATTCGTTTTATAACTTTGTCCATACATGCCATAGTGTCAAATTTTTCTTCTGTATCTGTAGAAGAAGGACATACAGGACAGCTTGGACATGCAACATCAGGCTGTTGAACTTGAACTACAGGTTGACCCCAAGCCCAATCAAATGTTGTTTTCCCAAGTTTGTAAACTCCTGGGATTACCAATATACAGACTAATGCTAGGAGTAAAACTACTCCTAAAATACTAAATGCATTTTTCAAAAAGTCTTTCATTTCTTCCTCCTTAGGGAATAAATATGTATCTTAGAGTATCTCTCTGCTCTGCAATCCTAACGGAATGCATACTATACCCAATATATTTAATATAAATATATTAATAATTAGATACACTATGCATTCCAATAGAATATGCAGATATATAAGGAGTAAAACAAACACCCTACTCTATCTCTATTTCATCACACACTATTTTATCTAAATACATACTGATATAAATCATATGTATATACTTAGAAATTTTTAAAGATCTTCGAGTTTTTAAAAATAAAAACTCATACAAGGTAAAAACCTTTTCTATGAATCTTTATTTGAAAACTATATATTTAATGAGCAGGTTATTTTAGATACATATATTATACTATAGGTATTAGAAAATATCAATAGGTACTCTCCTTTGATTAGGATTTATAATGTTATAAAGAGCAGATTCTTTAACCATTTATATTATACTATAGGTCTGATATAATATCAATATGGAAGGTAAAGAATTAAATGTTGAAATAAGTAGTACTACACTTGGTAATACAAGAGAATCAGGTGGTAAATTTGGAGCTGTAGAGGGTTTTGGACAAGCAGTCTTTTCAAAGGATAGATACACAGATACTGTAATATCTAATGCCTTAGAAGCACAAGCAGTAACAGAGAAGATATTTCCTAATGTTAATTTAGGTATTTCTGTATTAGCATCTGTAGTTAATCCTGAAAAGATGAAAGGATATATATCCTCTATTGATTATCCTTACTTAGTAAAATTAAATACAGATTTTCTTAAAGAAAAAGTAAAGAAAGGTAAAGAAGAAGGATATACTGGTTTAGGATTAGGTATAGCTGTAGCACAGGAGTATGCATATGGTCTTCTACAATCTCATTCAGATGAGGAACAGATAGATAGTACCCTTAGAGTAGCAAATGTAATGGATAATATTGTAAAGATTAGAACATGTATTGAGACTGTAAGTATTGAAGACGAAATTAGAAAGATAAGGGAGATTAACAGAATATTAAAAGATGGTGGTAAGAGTATTACTTGGGTTATTGAACCAAACAAAAAGATTGGAGATGGTACATTTACTAATTTTATGAATATCTATGAAAATATTAAGAATGATTATCAAAATAGAGATTTAAGGTTTGGTATTGATTTAGATATGGGTGGTTTACCTAAGGAAGAGTATGGTCATGTTTTCAATATTATGGATAGTATGGATAGAGATAACTTTCCAATATATCTTTCATTGAGTGGTAAAGATAATACAGAAGGTACAGTAAGAACACATCTTCCTTTAGGTGATGATGTAGAATCTAACAAAAGATTAGGTGAATGGCTTAATGTAAGAATGATAAGGAGACAAAAGATTCCTGGTTTAGTTGTTGAAACCAATCCTACAGGTAATGTTGAAGAAGATTATAAGAATTTTCTAAGAGGTTTAAAACAAGGATTTAACTAATTCCATTTTCTATTTATTTTATTTCTGTAACATACACTTTTCCGTATGTTATGGAAATATATTGCAATATTTTGTTGGGAAGTACAATTAAGAAAAAAGGGATGGTCAGTCAAAATGAGTGGCCACCCCGAATCCTATTGTTGTAAGTATACTTGTTTGTTGAGTTGATAACAAGAAAATCTTAGTTTCTCGTATATGAAGTTAATCTAGATTTCATAATTGTTTTGTAATATCTATATATGACTAAAAACTGTTATGTCTTTATCGATGCTTCAAATATGTTTTATGGAACACCAAATGACCAAGATTGGAGGGTCGATTTTAAGAAGCTGATGGAATACCTCAAAAGTAAATACAAAGTTAAAAAGTTTTTCTATTACTCAGGAGTTGACACTTGTGGATATGAAGCAAATATCAAATCAACTGCCCCATATCCAATTAAGAACCTCCTTGAGTATTTGACCAAATTACCTAAACAGAGGACTGGAAAGAACAGTCAGAAGATTCACAAAAGTATTAAGAAGGTACAGTTCTTCAAGAAATTAGAAGAGTTTGGTTATGTTTTAAGACTAAAACCAATTAAACATATTAGAACAGGAAGAGGATTAAAGTTAAAAGCTAACTGTGATGTTGACTTAACCTATGATATGCTTCGATTAGAACCAGAGTACGATTCATTTATTCTCCTTTCTGGAGATGGAGATTTCGAGATACTACTTCGATATGCAAGAGAGAAGGGAACAAGGTTTGCAGTTCTTTCACATAAAAAAAAGACTGCTAGAATTATTAAAGAAAAATATTCTAGAGAATACAAAGAGTTTTCAAGAATAAAGAGTTTTATTGAGAAATAAAATGGGAGGGTCAAAACTTTCGTAAGGGCCCTCCCGAATCCTATTGATACAAGTATACTTTGTTATCACATTAATAGCAAGAGAAAATTTGATAAAGATATTAACTTGATAGTTAGTTTTAGAAAAGTTTTTCAATTTCTTATATATCAAGTCAATCTAGATTTCATAATTGTATTTATTAGGAAATTGATTATGTAAAAAAAAGAAGAGCCTATCTTGGTGATGACTCTTCTGCAACCTATTAGCTAAGTATACTTGTTTTTTGTGTTAATAACAAGAGAAAATTTGATAAAGATATTAACTTGATAGTTAGTTTTAGAAAAGAAAGAGGGAATCTCATCTCCCCAAGCATATGGGGCGAGTATTCCCTCTGCTAACTATATCATACAAAATCTAGGGATCTATATCAATTAAAGTTATTTCTCTAATCCTAATAATTCCTTATTCCTATTAACCAATACCCTATTATTTACAGCAATACTAAATATATCCTTTAACATTTTGGAAGTTTCTTTAATATTTACAGATGTACTATCACTTCTATTCTTGTTTAAGAAGAAAGGTGTAATAGCAATATTGTATCCTACCCTACCAATCTCATTTAATATATCTGAGTCAATAGCAAATCCATTAACTTTTAATCTAGGTAAAATTCTCTCTACTAATTCTTTTCTAAAGAGTTTTAATCCACATCCTACATCATTAACATTCTTTGGAAGATTTAAGAATATCCTGTTTGCAAGTATCAAACCGTAGGAGAGAATCTTTCTTCCTAATTTCATTTCAATATTAGAATCTTTATGAAGTTTAGAAGGTATTACTGCCATTACAGAATCATCTTTAATTGCTTTAAGAGCATATCCTAATGTTTTAATCTGAATATCTGTATCTGCATCAACAAAGCCGATTACATCACCTTTTGCTCTTTTCATACCATATCTAACAGCATATCCTTTTCCTCTATTTTCTTTGTAACCAATTACTGAAACTTTCTTAAGTCTGTTCTCTTTAACATACTTATTTAAAATATCCTTAGTATTATCAACATACCCATCAATTACGAAGATGAGTTCAAAATTTGGATTTTTTCTAGAAAGAAAACCATAGAGTCTTTCTAACTGATCCAATACTTCTCTTTGTTTTTTGTATGTTGGTATTACCAAAGATAGTTTCATTCTTGTAAATAGTTCATATTGAGCAGTGATTAAAATTAGATTGCATTTAGCTCCTTAAGGGAGCAGTCCACCAATTAAGCAGCAGACTGCTTGCCCTTAAGGTTTTTAGCTATTGCTAAAATGACCATACCTACTGTAAATGCTACTAATGCAACTAGATAGAAGATATCTGTATCACCAAAACCTGTTGGTAATGGGATATGTGGTTCATATGGATTATATGGACCGTATGGATTACCACTAGCTAGTACAGGAGCAACACTAAAGAAGGAAATCATTGCAATAGTTAAAATTGCTGAAAATAACTTCCTCATATTTAAAGGGCTAGTTAATTTAAATGCAGGAGGATTATAGCATAAAGAAACCCAATATACAACACTATGGGTTGTATACGAATAGGAGATAAAGTTTAGTAGATACGCTCTGCATATCTAAATATACGTATTGGAGAATTAAAGAATTTACATGTATATAGTATGAGGTCTGTGTCATAATCGCTAATGTAGGTGCTCTCTTCTGACTTATATATCCTATACTTATATGCTCTCTGATTCCAATATATGATTATTTCATCACCTTCTCCTGTTTTAGGAAGATTGTAGTAAGATATCTTGTTTCTTTTCTCTATACCCCAATATGAATATCCAAACCTATGTGCAGCTAATATTATCGGTAGTTCTGTATATTCTGGTGTACCGTAATTTGAAACAATCCAAGAACCGTTCTCTAATCCATCATTGTAATCCTTACTTGTTGATATTGGAGATTCTACCCCTATCTTTGGAATTATCACAAACAATCCTTCAGGTAATGAAGGATCAAATGGAGGAAGGTTTGATATAGCTTCTTCTATTATCTCTTCTTTCTTCTCTATTTCTACTTCTGGAGGTGTTATCTCTTTTACAATCTTCTCTACCTCTTTATCTGTTTCTTTTGGATTTAATCTATACCATATATATGGCCATATGGGTATCATGATAGCTATTAGTGCAATAGTAAGGAAGAAGAACCCCATTCCTACATATATGCTATTTATTTTTTGAAAAAGGTTTTTCTTCTTCATTATTAGATTTAGTTTATCATACTTTGGATAATTTGGTAAAAGAGGGAATAAAAAATGGGAGGGACATTTTTGTAATGGACCTCCCTTAACCTAATACTTAATTATACAATATTTTTGAGATTAAATCAAAAGAAATGTTGTATAGTTAATGACTTTTTAATTCTTCTCTCTCAGATATATCTCAAGAATCTTACCACTATTTACCATCTCCTGTGCATTAGCTTTACCTATATATCTATAATGCCAACTCTCATAGTTATACCCTGTCACACTTTCATAACCTCTTGGAAAAGATATTACAAAACCATATTTGTATGCATTCTCTTCCAACCATTTAGCTGCTTTTGTTGGTGCAAATTGTCCTCCTATACCATCTTGAATCTCTGAAGTACTAAAATCTACAGCTGTACCAAGCTGATGTTGACTATGTCCTGCCCTAGCCGATACCCTATCAGCATAGTCAGCGTTATTTCCGTTATACCTCAACCAATAGTTATATGTACTTAATTGATCTTGATACGATCTGTACCCAGATCTAATACTAAGGTCCACTCCATCACTTGCTGCTTGATTAACTAAATCTCGTAGGTCATCTATAACAATGTTTCTTAATTGATAACTACCTCCTCTCCTAATACCTGATAAGCTGGCAGATACCAAACCACTAGGTACATAACTCTCACTTAACCTATACTCCTTGTTAACTAAAACAAGTAAATCATCACCATTTCTCTTTGTTAGTTTAATATCTGTAGGATAGCTCCACCACCCAGTAGTACTCGTTATACTCTCTTTTTGTACTATACCACTACGCCTTATCTGATGATTGTCATTCTGTATTTTTTCCTCTACTATAATATTTGGAGTACTCCTTTTCTTTTCTACCTCATTATTATCTGTAAAGTTAAATGAAGTTGTAGAGAGAGTAATACCCATTAGAAATATAATTATTTTTGTAAGTAATTTTTCCATATCCCTATTTTACAACATATATCTCTTTCTAAATAGTATCTATTATACAAGACAGAGTTAGCATTCTCTAGGTGAGGAAGTATATCTTAGGTCAGTGTAGAATTAAGTATTAAATTTAGTAAGGGAAAATATGAGACTAACATACGAAGATATTACAATCATTTTGGACATTATTAAAAGGAGCATGTCCGAATACGACAAAAGATTTACAAATGTTGAGAAGTTAATTAAAAAGCTTACTAAGAAGAGAAAGATAGATGATAGTTGGATGAGTTATGATGAGCTTTCTAAGAATATTGTAGAACTCTCAGGAGATGAATATTACAGAGATTTTAATATTAGTAGAATGAATGGATTTTGATATGTCTATCTCAATCTTTTGTAGAAAGAATGAAAGTTACTACACCACTCATTGATATATGTACTATTTTCAAAAAGAGGTTCTAAATCAACTAAGAGGTCTTTTTTTGAAATCCTATCTACAACCTTATCAATACTCTCCCATGCTTCATTTACTGTATATTTACTATCTTTAAGAAAGGTTTTATCTGGCTCTATACCTTTCTCCATATACCAAATTAAATCGTAGAAATCTCGTCCCTTAATACTAACATTACTTTTTCCTCTTCTGTATATCCTTTCTATACAAGCAATCATCTTACTAGCCATTAGAATTGGTAATGAGTAATGTTTAATAACCATGCTGTATATATCTTTTGTATATGGTGTATATTCTGTTGGATACTTACTCCCTACTCTCTCATTTATCTCTACCTTAACATGTAGCTTCTCATTTTCATTTTCTGATAATCCTAAATCATGTAACAGTTCAAACTCAACCAAACACCTCATTATATTCTCACTTCTCTGTGTTGTTACCTCTACCCCATTAAAATGCTCCTCCTTAAAATATTTCCTTATCACAGAAGCCACCTCATCTATATCAATCCTAGTAGTACTCTCAAAATCTAAATCTTCAGAAAGCCTGTTTAATCCATATACCTTTCTTAGTAGTGTTCCTCCGTAGAAAATGAGATCTTTGTATTTCTTGTTGCTATATATTATATACAAGATAATATCCTGCAAGTATTCCTTAAGCTTGTTTCTAATCAAAGCATTACTTTTGTTCTTACTCTTTGCCTCTTGAACAATTGTTTGTAGTTGATATTTAATTGGATGCATTTTTAACAATATTCTCAATTATTTTAATAACTTTCTTGTTTTTTGATATCTTTGCATATCTCTGAAGTTCTGCTAAATCTTTCTTTTTGAAAGATTTCATATTTAATCTTAATTCCTCAACAAGGTTAATATTCTGTATATCTTCTGGAAGTGTATCTAAGGAGAAGTAAATGTAATCAAAAAGGGCTTTTTCTTTTGTAGCTATGTAGTATGTATAGTTAAGAAATCTCATTGCTGTATATCCAGTAAAAAATTCTTTTCTAATACTTCTGTATATATATTCTCCAGTTGGATTACTATACTTTCTACCTGTTTTTAATGTTAGTGAAGTTACTGCATATATTACTTCAGTTAGAATACCATATTTTGCAAGTGCATATTCTAAAGAAACATACGATGGTGTTCTTAATTTATTTGCAATTAATTCTGTAAATCCTTCTGTTGCAGAATAGCTATCCACATTCGCCTTTGAAATGTAAAGACCATTTTTTAGTTTGACTAAATCCCCACTCTTTATCCATCTAGTAATACTTTTGTTAATAGATTCTTCATTTTCATCAGAGAGTAAACGAAGCATGTCTTTTGTTAAAAAAAGAGTTTTTAGGTTGTCTTTAAGAATGCTTTTTTTCATATTTGTGTCTTTTAGATATGGGACATATTATGTCCTAAAAGTGGAAGATTGTCAAGCAGACCTGGTCTGTTAATTTCTCCTTGTCATGAAAGAACAAACATATCGTTTTTAAGGTTTTTTAATCTTACTATGGGGGATTTTAGAGGATAGCAACTGTTGCTACTCTATCACCACTTGCGATATTCATCATCTTTACACCTGAAGTCTGCCTCTTTAACTTTGGTACATCCTTAAGATCTGCCCTTATAACCTTAGATTTCTCAGATATTACAACAATCTCTTCATCTTCTTCTCTCAGAATTCTTGCACAAGCCACATTACCTGTTTTAGGTGTTACTCTAAATGTAAAGATACCTGTACCACCTCTTTTTTGAGTTGCATACTCCTTAAGTGCTGTCATCTTACCGTAACCATACTCTGAAAGAGTGAGAAGTTGCTGCTCATCACTCTCTACAATTCCAATACCAACTACCCTATCCTCTTTACTTCTAAACTTAATACCTGTTACCCCTCTTGTACTTCTACCCATAGGTCTAACATCTGTTTCTTTAAACCTTACGGACTTACCTTCTCTTGTTAGGATAATTGCTTGATCATCACCAGTAGTAGCTTTCACCCCTATCAATTGGTCACCTGCATCTAGTTTAATTGCTGTTAACCCATTAGCTCTAATCTTCTTAAATTCAGGAAGAGCTGTTTTCTTTACAACACCATTCTCTGTTGCCATCAAGAGATATTTGTACTCTCTTGTTGTTTCTTTCTCTTTAGCTTCCTCTGTACTCTTTCCTTCAGCAATCTTTCCTTTTGGATCTCTAGTTAATACAGAAGTTACAAGCTCCTCAGGGTCTAGTTGTACAAGATTAACAAGAGGTAATCCTTTTGCTGTCCTACCTAAATCTGGAATCTCAAATATTCGTAGTGTATATACCTTACCTTTGTTTGTGAAAAGTAATAGTTCATCATGAGTATTACACAAGAATGCATGTTCTACAAAATCACCTTCCTTTGTCTCTCCTCCAGAGACACCCTTGCCTCCCCTATTCTGTGCCTTGTATGTATTTGGACTTAATCTCTTTACATATCCAGAATTAGTAATTGTTACAAGAGTATCCTCTGAAGCAACCATATCCTCCTCTGAAATCTCATCAACCTTACCTTTAACAACCTTTGTTCTCCTTTCATCTCCAAACTTCTCTTTAATTATCTCAAGATCAGCATCTACAACCTCTAACATCTTTGTTGGATCTTCTAGAAGTGTATTTAACTCTTTAATCTTCTCTTTCAACTCTTTCTGTTCATCTTGTAATTTCAATCTCTCAAGTGCTGCTAATCTCCTTAACTGCATATCTAAGATTGCCTGTGCCTGTACTTCTGTAAAGTCAAACTTGTCCATTAAGTTGGTTTTTGCTGTTTCTTGAGTTTTTGAACCTCTAATAGTAGCAATGACCTCGTCAAGCATATCAATTGCTTTAAGTAATCCTTCTAAGATGTGAGATCTGTATCTTGCTTGTGCTAAATCAAATTCAAATCTCCTTATTGTTACTACTAATCTAAATGAGAGGAAGAGTTCTAAGAATCTTTTAAGAGGTAATGTCTTTGGCTCTTTCTCTACCAATGCAATCATATTTGCATTAAAAACCTTCTGCATCTCTGTGTATTTGTAGAGCTTGTTTAAAACTGCTTTTGGTTGTGCATCTCTCTTGAGATATACAACAACTCTCATTCCTTCAATATTGGATTCATCTATAATGTCAGAAATACCCTTAATCTTTTTATCCTTTACCAAGTCAGCAATCTTGGTAATGAGGTTTGCTTTATTTACTTGGAAAGGTATCTCTGTGATGACAATTTGGTATTTTCCTTGTTTGCCTTCTACTATGGATGCTTTTGCTCTTTGTAGTATTCTTCCTCTTCCAGTTGCATATGTATTTAAGATTTCTTCTCTGTTGTATATTGTTGCCCCTGTTGGGAAGTCTGGGCCAGGTATTATCTCAACTAACTCTTCTGGTGTAATGTTTGACTTAAATTCAGGATAGAGGACATTTCCATCTTCTTCTATCTTTGCTCTTAGAGTATCAAGAACTTCTTGGTTAGTAGCATCTTCAGTCTTTATGTAATTTTCTAAATAATCTGCTGGTTGTGCATTAAGTAATTGTGGGATTCTCTCACCTTTCTCTTTCTGTTTTCTTAATTCATCATATACTGCTTTACCTTCCCATTTGTTACCTAGGGAAATCATTTTTTGTAAAGCATTGATTAGTTCTGTTAGGTTATGAGGAGGTATTTTTGTAGCCATACCTACTGCAATTCCATCTCCTCCATTTGCTAGTACATTTGGAAAACCTGCAGGTAGTACTGTTGGTTCTAATCTTGTTCCATCATAGTTAGGTACGAAAGTGACAGTACCTTTGTTTAGCTCAGAGATTAATTCTGGTGTAATCTTCCCCATTCTTGCTTCTGTGTATCTCATAGCTGCAGCTTCATCTCCGTCAATGGAACCAAAGTTACCTTGTCCATCTACTAATGGATATCTCATGGAGAAGTCCTGAGCCATTTTTACTAAGGTTGGATACACTACAGCTTCACCGTGTGGGTGATAGTTACCTGAAGTATCACCTGCAATCTTTGCACATTTTCTAAAGTGTGATGAAGGTGTTAGACCTAAGTCATTAATTGCAACAAGAATTCTTCTCTGTGATGGTTTTAGACCATCTGTTACTTCTGGTAGTGCTCTTGATACGATTACGGACATGGAGTAGTCAAGGTAGTTACCTTTCATCTCATCTACAATTGACCTATTACTAATCTCTCCGGATTTAAATGAGGAGTTCTGCTCTATCGTATCTGTATTCTCTTGTATTGTTTTTTTATCTTCGTCCATATGCTTTAAAAGGATTTTGTAGGAAATCTTTTAATTCTTTCCTTTGTTCTTCTAAAATAAGTAATAATTCCTTTCCTTTTTCTTTCATGGTTTTTTGACTTATTTTAATCATGTCTTTTGGGAATATTTCCAGAGGATGGATTTCAGGCATTCCAACAACTTCTTTCTTTTTTTGAAAAATTGGAAATATGAAAAGTTCATTTTCTCCTTCTCCTGGAAGGAGTAAAGAATAATTGTGGAATTTAGACATAATATCTTTTCTTATTTCAATTAGTCCAGTTTCACTTTTAAGGGTCTCTGGCTTCATTCCATGTTTTAAATCAGATTTTAAGTTTTCAAAATCAATTTGTAATCTCCTTACTGTATATAGATCATTTTTCATAACTGCTTCTAAGTATGCATCAGTGTGATGAACAGAAGGACGATTGTCCTCTGGAAAATTCTTTGTAAGACAATACTTAAGAGCTTCTTCTTCTGGTTTGTTTGCTAAGAGTACTATAATCTTTTCTCCATACCCAGAATAGGCAAGGGAACGCATAGTACCGTCTATACATATAAATTTCATATGTTCCCATGCTTCGTCTGTGGTTAAACCCCCAGTGTGTTCAATCTCAGTGTCATTATTCCAAGTTGTATTTGGAAGTAATTTATAGAATGCTTCTTGTAAGGCTTCAATCATTTTTCCTCCTCTTTCCGACCAATTATCACTCTTTGAACAGCTATCTTGTCTACCTACTTCTATCTTTTGTATTGTTTCTGTATATTGTTCCATTTTTAAAAAGTTGTTCTTGCTAATTCTGTAAGATTACTTTCATAAATCTCTCTCTGGTTGTTGATAAGTTCATCTAATTTCCTTGCAGTTTCTGGGTTTACGGAAAAACCTCTGTCTTCCTCTTCTGTGTTTATAACATCAATTTCATAAGGTTGTTCAGGTGATTTTTCAAATCTTACAATCTGGTATTTATTATTTTCGTCGTAAAGGACAATAACTTTTTTATCTTGTCCTGAACTTGAGAAATTTTTTCTTGTATCAACAATCAAATCACCTTCCTGGTTCCTCTCGTCCGTTAGGTTTAAATATTTCTTAATCTTTTCTCCTGTTGGTGTATCTTTGAGTATTTCAAAAAGGATTCTATTTGCTTTACCATCATCGTCTAATAGTTTTGTGAGTGCTAGCACCTCGTTTTCTTCTCCACTATCTATTTTTGATCTTTTAGCTATTTCTTGGGAATCTGGACTGATTGCTCTTGCAACATCCAACAAACTTGTTAGTTCTTTTCTTCTTTCACTCTCATATGTTTCTGTCATTTTTGTTAAATTAAAAAATTAAATATCTAAAATAGCTTTAGTAGCATGAGTTTGAATAAATCTTCTTCTTGGAGGAACTTCATTTCCCATTAGCATTTCAAAAGTCTTTTCTGCCTCCTCAGCATCCTCAATATGTACTCTCTTTAAAACTCTGTTTGCAGGATCCATAGTTGTCTCCCTTAATTGTTCTGGATTCATCTCTCCTAAACCTTTAAATCTGTTAGCTATTGGATTTTTTCCTTCTGCTTTAGCTTTTGTAACAAACTCATTCTTCTCTTCATCATTTAGGAAGTAATATTTCTTCTTTCCAATCTCTACCTTGTGCAAAGGTGGTTGAGCAACATAGACATAACCATTCTCAATCAAAGGTCTAAAGAATCTAAAGAAAAGAGTTAATACTAAGGTTGTAATATGTAATCCATCAACATCAGCATCACTCATGATAATGATTTTGTGGTATCTTAATTTTGAAATATCAAAAGTATCTCCAATACCTACACCTAATGCTGTTGTAATATCATTAAACTCACTATTTTCCAAAACTCTATCCACCCTGTATTTATGTGTATTGATAATCTTACCTCTTAGTGGAAGAATTGCTTGTGTATGTCTATCCCTACCTTGTTTTGCTGAACCACCTGCAGAGTTACCCTCAACAATGAAGAGTTCACTCTCTGCTGGATCTCTACTAGTACAGTCAGCTAGCTTACCTGGTAGTGTTGTTGTCTCTAATGCACTCTTTCTAATGACAGCGTCTCTTGCAGCTTTTGCTGCAGCCTTTGCTTTGTTTGCTAAAACTGCTTTGCCAATCACATCTTTTGCAATTTGAGGATTTTCTGTTAAGAATGTTAAAAGTTCATCTCTAACAACCTTTCCTACAATACCTTTGACTTCAGGATTGTTTAACTTAATCTTTGTTTGTCCTTCAAATTGTGGACTTGGTACTTTTACAGAAACAACTGCTGTTAATCCTTCTCTTACATCATCGCCACTAAGTGTTCCATTTAGACCTTTAAGTAATTCTGCTTTTGTTGCGTATGTATTAATTGCACTTGTAATAGCAGTTCTGAAACCTGCCAAATGTGTACCACCTTCTGGATTGATTATATTATTAGTGTAACATCTAACATCTTCATCCATACCATCTGTATATTGCATGGATACTTCAACGATAACATCATCTTCTTGTTTGTTCATGTAGAAAGGTTCGTTCCCTATCACCTTTTCATCTAGGTTAAGGAATTGTACATATGATTTAATACCATCTTCAAAATACAAGTCATACTGTTCGTATTTTCCTTCTATATCATTAATTACAGATATTCTTAACCCTGCTGTTAGGTATGCATGTTGTCTACATTTTTTAACAATGGTATCAAAATCAAACTCAGTTGTGCTAAATATCTGCTCATCGGGCATGAAAGTATGTTCTGTTCCTGTTTCTTCTGAGTCTCCAATTTTCTCAACTGGTGCTGTAGGTGCTCCCCTTTCGTATTTCTGTTGATATATTCCACCATCTCTTCTTACTGTTGTAATCATCCATTCAGAAAGAGCATTTGTACATTTCATACCAACACCGTGTAAACCACCAGAGACTTTGTAAGCACCTTGTTCAAATTTACCCCCAGCATGAAGGTTAGTCATTACTGTTTCTAAAGTTGAAACTTTTGTTTCTGGGTGCGTATCTACTGGGATACCTCTTCCATTATCCTTTACAGTAAGAGAACCATCTTTATTGAGTGTAACCCAGATATGGTTACAATATCCTGCAATTGCCTCATCAACAGAGTTATCTAAAATTTCTGTGAATATATGGTGAAGACCGTGTGTATCTGTAGAACCGATATACATAGCAGGTCTTCTCCTAACAGCTTCTAAACCTTTCAATACTTGAATATTTGATGCTCCGTAATCTGAAACTTTGCCCATATTAATCTCTGTTTTTGTTTGTAAGTTAATTCGTTTTGAAGTTCTAAATCTATACTTCATTATACCATTTTTTAGCCTAAAAAGCTAAGATTTTAACTGTATTACCATTGCCTCTAAAGTCAATCTGCGATTACAATTTGCAGCTATCTTCTCTCTACTTTTCTGTATTACTTTAAGGTCCTCTAGAAATTTTTTAGAACCATCTATATTACCATTTTTTATACTTATTTCAAATTTTGTTTTTATTACTGCTTCTAGTTCATTTATGAATTCTAGTGAGGAATCTCTGTCCTCAGAAGCTTTCTCAACTATTTCAAATTGTGAAATTAAGTCTAAGTCTAAAAAGTCATCTAAGCTGTTCTCTGTTTCCTCTTGTTCTGTTTGGATATATACAATCCTTGATCTTGAACGAATGGTAGGTAGTAAGTTTTTTTCATTGTTTACTGTAAGAATATATATTGTTTCTTTAGTCCTCTCTTCTAATGCTTTTAGTAAGGAGTTTTGAGCCTCATGTGTTAGTTTTTGGGCATCATGAATAATTCCAAGTTGTGAATTTTCTTGAAATGGTTTGTAGATTAAATTCTTTTGGAAATCTTTTACATCCTCTATTCCAATACTTAATTTATCTGTAATTTCTAGATTATGTATATCTGGGTGGGAATATATCATATCTAGTGTAATATCTTCTTTAAGAATTTTTACTAGAAAATGTCGTAGTGCTGTCTTTTCTTCATCTT
Organism: Candidatus Dojkabacteria bacterium; assembly: GCA_050950145.1. Taxonomy (GTDB): domain Bacteria; phylum Patescibacteriota; class Dojkabacteria; order SC72; family SC72; genus UBA5232. Next base: position 528,039 of record JBMNHB010000001.1, on the reverse strand, counting down.
CTGTTTTGCGAACTAGGATATATGTCATATCTTATTTTATCATAAGTAGCGAACGGGGTTACCTTACTAGTTTTATGTTTGCTAGAAAGGACTATATATGTATTTGTTACGATTAGTTAACTTGCTATAAGGTTGTTTAGTCTGAAGTAATACACAAATACAAAGTAGACAGATTAACTCTCTTTGTGGATATGATTTGCAGAAAAACTCCTAGCTAATAAAACTTCGTGTATTATTTTTATCTTCTAGTATGTTAAATTTTTGTTAAAAAGATAATATAGTCTTTGGTAGGAGTAGCAAAACTGGTAAGGTAACCCTATCTTGGTGTATACATTGACTAATTTTATTGGGTATCATAAACTGATATAAGAATGGCTGCCCAAACATCTATTTTGAAATATTTACAGCAGAAGAATTTGATTGATGAAGAAGGTGTTAGAAAGGTCCTTCTAGAAAGGTCTCGTAGCAACAAGAGTGAAGAAACATTAATTAGAGAGTTTAATCTTGTTAGTGATGCTGATATTGCAAAAGCAAAATCGGAAATTTTTGGTATTCCATTCATTGACTTATCTACTGTTTCAGTTCCTGAGAGTGTTATTGCAGAGATTCCAATAGATAATTTAGCGAAATATAGAGCAGTTCCTTTTGCAAGAAGTGATGGATTGGTTAAGATAGCAATGGAAGATCCTTTTGATATTCAAGCGACTCAAGCACTTCAAAGTAGATATCCAGCTGGTACTCGTATGGAGGTATATATTTCACCTAAAGAAGGAATTAGTACGATTTTGGATCGTAGAGTTGGTGATATGATGAGTTCTCAAGTTACTGAGGCATTGGAGGATGTTGATGTTCCTGTTACTGATATTACAGAGGATGATACTGGTAATGCTTTGGGAGGTTTAAGCTCTTCTGATTTAGCTGCTGCTCCCGTTGCAAGAATTGTAAACTCAATACTTCAGTATGCGGTTAAAAGTAAATCTTCAGATATTCATATTGAGACATTGGAGGAAAAAGTTCGTGTCCGTTTTAGAATTAATGGTGTTATGACAGAGAGACTTGTTTTACCAAAGAGTCTTTCAGCAGCTGTTGTTTCAAGGGTAAAAATTCTTGCAAATTTAAAAATTGATGAAAAACGTATACCTCAGGATGGTAGATTTCAAGTTAAGATGGGGACAAACAAAGTAGATATCAGAGTCTCTATTATGCCTATGATTTATGGTGAAAAAGTTGTTATGAGATTACTTGAATCAGAGACAGAGAATATTACATTAGAAGATACTGGTTTAAGAGGTAATGCCTACAAGATATTTGTAGATGCTCTTAGTGTTACTAATGGTATTGTTCTTGTTACCGGTCCAACAGGTAGTGGTAAAACTAGAACTTTAGCAACCTCTCTTATGAAAGTTAATGATCCAAAGGTAAATATTATCTCTTTAGAAGACCCAGTTGAGATTAGAGTCCCTGGTGTAACTCAGGTCCAGATAAATGATGATGTTGGTTTGACATTTGCAAATGGTCTAAGAGCTGTTTTAAGACAAGATCCTGATATCGTTATGGTTGGTGAGATTAGAGATAACGAGACTGCACAGCTTGCTGTTCAGGCATCTTTAACAGGTCACTTAGTTCTCTCTACACTACATACAAACAGTGCTGCTGCAGCTATACCAAGATTAATGGATATGGGCATAGAGCCATATCTTTTAGCTTCTACTATTAGAGCAGTTGCTGCTCAGAGATTACCAAGAAGAATTTGTAAACATTGTATAGAGGCCTACCCTATTACTCCAGAAGTTTTAAGAAATATTACAGAAACAATGCAGGGTATTAAAGATTTTGATTTGGTTGGGTATATTAACAGAGTAATTGCATCAAAAAATTCTGTACAAACGGATGGACAAGATGATCCTATCGTAATGAAAGCGCCAGAGACAGGTGCAGATGGTACTCCTTTGATATATCTTTATAGAGGTAAAGGGTGTGATCATTGTGGTGGTACTGGATATTCTGGAAGAATTGGTATATTTGAAGTACTAGATGTTACAGAGAAAATTAGTAGAATGATTATGGAGAATGTTACAGACTCTGATATTAGAAAATCAGCAATTGAACAAGGGATGATAACAATGATACAAGATGGTTATTTAAAGGCTCTTGAAGGTATAACGACTCTTGAAGAAGTTCTAAGAGTATCAAAAGAATAATTTTTTTGGTATAAATAAATATATGGAAAATACTGCCCAAGTACAAAATCCAAATGGACCTCAGTTTAATTATCCTGATTTTTCTCAAACAACTAACCCTACTCAGCCGACTCCACCACCACCTCCTCCTGCAGATGTAAATGTAACACCTTCTGATCCACCTGTCTTATCTCAACCAGTACAAACAACACCTTCAACACCCCAGGAGTCAACTAACTATATTGATGAGGATAAATTAGAAGAGTTAAAGAAAGATATTAGTGTATTGCTTGATACTCCTACTTCAGAGAAAGTAGAAGAAAAACAGGAGGTACCTGTTGTTGAAGAGAAAGCAGAAGAACAAACATATACACAGGAACCAACGGAATTACCCAACTTAGGGACTAAACCAGCAGAACAGAAAAATTGGAGTGATTCTTTAACAAGTATAATGCCAGAGATGCATCAGATAAAAGCTATGCAGAGAGATGAAAAAGAAAACAATCTTTCAAAACCATTAAGATCTGCGGATACGAGTAGTTCCCCAATAGAAGACAACAAGATAACTACAGAGATGGGAACAAATGGTAAAAACTTTTCTATGGATGAACTGTTTAATGAAGTTGTAAGTAGAAATGCATCAGACTTACATATATCTGTAGGATATCCACCAATTATTAGAATTGATGGCGAATTGATAGATGTAGGTGAGAGATTGTTAACTCCAGAAGATACAGAAAAATTGATATTATCCATAATTCCTGATGATAAGAAAGAATTGTTAGAAGTTAACAGAGAGATTGACTTTGCATACTCACATGAAGGTGCTACTACAGCAAGATTTAGAATCAATGCATACTATACGATGAAGAATCTTGCTGCTGCATTTAGATTGATTCCTACTAGGGTTAAGACCATTGAAGAACTCTCTCTACCACAGGTATATCATCAAATTACCAAATTAAAACAAGGTTTAGTTCTAGTAACTGGTCCTACAGGTCATGGTAAGAGTACCACATTAGCAGCTATGCTGGAAGATATTAACAGGAATAGATTTGATCATATTATTACAATTGAAGATCCTATTGAGTATATATTTGAAGGTAAAAAAGCATTAATAGATCAAAGAGAGATGAATGATGATACTAATTCTTGGGCAATTGCACTTAGAAGTGCAATGAGACAGGATCCTGATGTCATATTAGTTGGTGAGATGAGAGACTATGAAACTATTGCTGCAGCTATTACTCTTGCTGAGACAGGACACTTGGTGTTTGCTACTCTACATACAAATAATGCAGCACAAACGATAGATAGAGTTATTGATGTGTTCCCAGAAAATCAGCAACCCCAAGTTAGACTCCAACTCTCTAATATTTTGCAGGTTGTTATAGCACAGAGACTTATACCTCTTGATAGAGGTGGAAGAAGAGCTGTTTCTGAGATTATGTTCAACACTCCAGCTATTGCAAACCTAATTAGAGAAGCTAAGACTCACCAGATAGATAATATGATTAGAACTGGGGCTGATATGGGTATGGTATATCTAGAAAAATCTTTGGTATCATTAGTTAGAGAAGGAGTAATTACTGCACAGAAAGCACAAGAGTATGCAGTATACCCTGAAGAAGTAGTAAGATTATTGAAAGGATAAAATATGGCAAGATTTAAATATTCTGCAAGAGATAAAGATGGTAAAGAGGTAAAATCTGATATTGAAGCAAGAGATAGTTCTGCTGTAGCAGATATTCTTCATGATAGAGGTTTAATTGTTGTTTCCATTAAAGAGGTTGGTGCCTTAGATTTGAAAAGGTTACAAGAAATCAATATTGGTGGAGTTCCAATGAAGGAAAAGGTTGTTTTTATGAGACAGATGGCTACTATGATTGCTTCAGGATTAGCTCTTAACAGAGCTTTAGAAATTATGGTTGAACAGTCTAATAACCCTAAGTTTAAAAAAGTACTTAGAGATGTGTCAGATTCTGTACAGGCAGGTAAGTCTCTTTCTACCGCTTTTAGGGAGCAGGAAGATGTCTTTGATAATATTACATTGAACTTGATTGAAGCTGGTGAAGAGAGTGGAAACTTAGAGGTTATTTTAGCGAAGCTAGCTACTGAGTTGGAAGAGAGAGATTCTTTAAACAAGAAAATTAGATCAGCAATGATTTATCCTAGTATTATTCTTGTTGTTATTATTGCTGTTATTCTAGTTATGATGCTTGTCCTTATCCCTTCTATGTCTGAGATATACAAAGATTTTGATGCAGAACTTCCATGGATTACTAAAGCAATTATAGCTATGAGTAATTTTATGATTAATTATTGGTGGGCATTACTGGTTACAATATTAATCCTTTTTTTGGGTTTTAGGTATTACAGAAGTACTGAGAAAGGTAGAAAAACAATAGATAAGGTTATTCTTAAATTACCTATTGTTGGTAAATTAGTTTCTAAGACACAGATTGCACAATTTAGTAGAATATTATCTCTTCTTTTAAGTAGTGGTTTATCAATTGTTAAAGCTTTAGAACTAACAGGTCAATCTTTGGGTAATTCTGTTTTTAAAGATGTTGTTTTGGATGCTAGAGATGAGGTTGAGAAAGGTGGTCCATTGGCAATTCCAATCGCAAGGAGTGAGTATTTCCCTTTGCTTGTTAGTAGTATGATCTCTGTTGGAGAAGAGACAGGTGAGATTGATGCTGTGTTGGAGAAAGTATCTGAATATTACAAGGAAGAGGTTGATATGGCTACTTCTAATCTTTCAACTATTTTAGAACCTATCCTTCTTATTATCATGGGTGGTGCTGTTGCATTTATTGCATTAGGAGTATATATGCCTATGTTTGGTTTAGCTAAGGTTATGGGATAGGCATTGACAAAGTTTCTTAAGTTGTGTAGTTTATTATTAATTAAATTAAATTTTACTGTTTTAATTTATGGACAGAAAAATATATAAAGCATTTACATTGATTGAAATGCTTATCGTTATGGGTATTCTTATTATCCTTATGGTAGTAGGAGTAGCTGCTGGTAGATTTGCAATCAATAGAGCAAATGAGATTGCAAATAGAAATGGTGCTACCCAATTATATCAGGCTATGCAGGCTCACTATACAGACCATGGTAAGTTTCCTCAAATAAGTTCTGAAGGTGTTGCCAGTTTGTCTGCAGTTATTACTGGTGAATCCGGCCAAAATACAATAGGACAGTATCTTGATATGGGTTCTTTTGGAGGTAAGGATGCAACATATTTTTACCTTGTAGATGGTGAATTCCAATCTATGTTAATCTGTGTTACTCTTGGAGGTATAGATGATGAAGGTAGTAAAGGTATTGTATGTGCAGGTAACGGATTCTCAGATTCTGATGTTGGAGTAACTGTGACGACAGATAAAGTTGAGACAGATGACGACGCTTATGATGATATCCTTGAAGTTACAGACACACACCAAGCAAACTTTGAAGACAAGAGCTTCTAATGCCCCCTTAATTATCTAGAAATTAAAACCCCTCTTCTGAGGGGTTTTTCTTTTATCTAATCATATATATAATAGATATATGGTAATTATATATATCTGTATATTCTTCTTAGGAGCATCTATAGCAAGCTATATAAATGCTACATTATATAGAATAGAGAAAGGTATTAAACTAAAAGCGCTACTTACCCAGAGTTCTTACTGTGAAGAATGTAAAAAGAAACTTACATGGTATGAGTTGGTTCCCATACTGGGATATATATATATTGGCGGTAAATGTTCTAAATGTAATACAAAGGTAAATATAATATATCCTCTCTCTGAGTTGTTTTTAGGTATATCTTTCTTACTAATGTATATGTACTCAGTTCCTTTCTATATATGGATTCTACTTCTTTTTCTCTTCATCCTCTCCTATTACGACATTCTCTATAGAGAAGTACCTAGAATACTAGTACACATACTGATTGGTATATCTTTACTAATATTCATATTCTTTAATCTAAACCTAACCTCTGTACTCTTAACTGTAGGTATACTTCTTGTTATCTCTCTCCTAACTTTAATAATTAAAAAATCATTTGGTTTTGGTGATATCTTAATTCTACTATCATTAGGATTAGCTATAGACTACAAACAATTTGCAGTTCTTTTCTGGTTAAGTATCTTCACTGCCCTACTCTATGCGATATGTTTTGGTATATTACAAAAGAAAAGATTAAAAGGAATTAAAATACCAATGATTCCATTCTTTACTATATCATTTCTAATCTCATCCATATGGGGAACAGAGATATTCAACACCTTATTAAGTATGTGTATTTCTAATTGATTGTTATTAATCAATATGATAAATTAATAGTAGTAATTTGAATCTGCCCTCTATGTTTTACAAAAATTCAAAATACTCAACTTTTACTCTTATAGAGATGTTAATTGTTATAGCAGTAATAATTACCATTATTACCCTATCTCTTGCTACATATCAAAACTTACAAGCTACAATTAGACTAAATGAATATACTAACAATTTAGAACAGAATATTAGAAAGGCACAAAGAGATGCAATGTTATTAGAAAAGAAATCAAATGAAGGTTGGATATATGGCATAGGGATTGATTTTGGAAGTATAAATAATGATGATACTTATGGACAGTACAAGGTATTTAAATGGTGCTCAGGATTTTCTGACTATGGAGATTTGAGGACAAGTTCATTAGTTCCTAATTATGATCCAACCATGCCATCTACTGTAGGTACAGGTAATTCAGAAATACCAAAAACAAATTTTGATGAAATTATTCCAGGAAATTGTGGAACAGATGGCTCACAACAAATGTTGAAAGAACATATACTTTATGGAGATGGGAGAGTTGGTACAGGAATAGATGCTAACCCTCCTAAAGGAACTATAGAGGTGAATCAACTATCTACAGATACGATTCGTAACAAAACTGTTAGATATGTACTATTTGAATCTGTGACAGGTAGAACATTCTTCTATAATGTCTTTGGTCGTCTCTTGAATTATAATCTTGCTGAGACACCAATGACTCCTAGGGAGGATGCGACCAATTTTGTTATGAGAATAAAACCAAGTATTGGAGGTAAAGGAAAGAAAATAACAATATATAATATGTCAGGAAGAGTAATTGTTGAAGCAAATGAGTAATATAAAAAAATATAAAGCTGTAGGTTTTGTTGAATCTCTAATAGCTATTATGATTGTTGGTGTAGCATCTGTTGTTCTAATGAGACTAGCAGCCAGTACTTTAATGGATGCTGTACAGAATGAAAGAATAGATAAGATGACACAGTTTGCTATAGAAGGAGCAACTATGACAGAAGCTATAATACTTGAAATGAAAAATAAAGGAGAAGATCCAAAAGAAAAATTTGATTTATTAGCAGGTGCTACTAACTGTTACGTACCATATATAGTAGATGAAACAGCAGATAGAACAGTATTTGATTTTAAAAAAGATAATAATGTATATACAAAAATAGTGGAACCTGTAGATAGAAATGACAGCAAAATTGTTATTGTAGAACAAGATGTAACAGGAGAAAAGAAAGAGTATTTCCGATATGTTTGCCTCTCTGCTCCTTCCCTATCCCAATCAAAATATTTGAATGTGGTAGTAAAGGTAGGACATATACAGAGTAAAGGTGACTTTACTCGTAAGAATAATGTAAAAGATTATAATTATGCAAGTATTATAGCATTATGATAAGAGTGTACAAAAGAAAAACATATGAAGGTTTTAGTTTAATAGAAATGTTAATAACTACAGTTCTTCTCGGCTTTATTATGTTAATCTCTGCACTTGTTTTAACTACTCTTCTAAGAGTATCTACCACGGCTACTAATAAAGCGAGAATTAGAACGGATTCAGAGTATGTACTTGAGTTACTTAAAAGAACTATAAGAACAACGAGTCCAGATTATGTGAAGATATTTGATAGTAGTGGAAGAGAATTTGATACCATTAATAATAATGTTAGTATTAGAGATGGAGTCTTTACGGAAGTAACAACAGGGACGGGAAATGAGATACATATTAAGCCCAATGGTTCTAGTAGATGGTTATGTGTTGCATATTACAAAGGATCTCCTTCTGATACTGATAATGCTGGTGTGGTAAAAGGATATATTTTAAAAACATCTATTGAGGATATGGATAATAATATTGAAGGTCATAAAGGATGTTTTAATCCTGAGGTTAACCATCAATCTAATTATTTAGTTCTCAACTCCAGATTTGCGAATATTGAGGATTTTAAGATAAAACAGAGTTTAGCAGGAGACGATTATAATAAAATAATACAGTTTGATTTAAAGAGTTCTGCAGTATACTGGTATTTTGCAAAAGGTGGATTGTTAAATAGAAGTTTTTATAGACAAGCAGTTGTTAAAACAGAGGGAGTAATATGGTAAGATATTAATATTATTAGTTAGAACTACTAAATTTAAAGAATTACTACACATGAGTAAAAACAAAACAGTATTAATAGTAGAAGATGAAAAGGACTTGCTTGAGTCTTACAAAGAATTGGTAGAGTCAGCAGGGTTAAATGTATTGATAGCTTCTGATGGATATCAGGCATTGGATATATTGGCAAAGAACTTAGGTAATGTAGATATCATCTTGTTAGACTTAATGATGGCTGGTGTAGATGGTTTGGAGGTATTAAGAGCTATAAAGACAAATACAGGGAAATATGGAGATGCCCCTGTTATTATACTCACAAATATGACAAGTGAATCTGTTATTAGAGAATCATTTACATTGGGAGCATCCTCATATCTTGTTAAAACAGATTTAGATTATGAAGGATTGGTTAAGGAATTAAACAAGTATATTGGTGATTTAGAATAGTTGAAACTATCTACATCCCTGATATATTATATTAAAAGATAACTTAAGAATTAAATAAACATGGCTAAACTGCCCGATCATGTTGGAATTGATTTTGGAACTCACTCTGTAAAAGCTGTAGAGCTAGCTGGTATTTCTACGGACAAACCAAGGCTTGTAAATCTTGGAGCTCAAGCTACACCTAAGGGGGTAATAAATAGCGAAGATGTTGCAGATCAAAAGAAACTTTCAGATGTTCTTAAAAGACTTTATGATGCCTCTGCAATTAAAAATAAACAGGTAGTAATGGCACTTCCAGAGTTCTCAGTTTTTACTAGATTTTTTGAACTACCAGGTGTAAAGCAGGAGGAACTAAAGGAAGCTGTATATTATGAAGCTAAACAATATATTCCCCTACCCCTTAATGAAGTACAGTTAGACTATGTTCCTATTGGTTTTAATACGGAAAAAAATGCTCCTAGAGTATTAGTTGTAGCAGCTGCTAAAAAGGTTGTAGATATATATATTAATATTGCAGCACAGGCAGGGCTAGATCTACTTTCAATTGAAACAGAATCTGTAGCAATGGGCCGAGCTATATATAAATCTACTGGTAAAAAAGCTGTTGTAATGCTAGATTTCGGTGCAAATAGTACAGATATGAGTATAATCTCAGAGGGATATTTAGTATTCTCACAAAGTATTGCAATTGGTTCTGACTCATTAACACAGGCAATAGTTAACAAATTCAATTTTGATAATCAGAGAGCTGAGGAGTTTAAGAGAAACTATGGTGTTGTAGAGACTGTATTAGAAGGTAAAATATATTCTGTACTTACCCCTATTATTGAATCTATAATGGTTGAGGTACGAAGAGGTGTTGAATTCTTTAAGAGTAGAACTTTTTCTATTGCTCCAACTGACTATATTCTAAGTGGTGATGGTGCTTTACTTCCTGGTCTGAGAGAATATGTAACAAAGAGTTTAAATGCAAATGCGATGATAGCTATGCCATGGAATAATATTATAATGGATAAAAAATTTGAAGATATTGCAATGAAAGGAGCTCCATCTTATACAGTTGCAATAGGATTAGCTTTGAAAGATGAATAAGGAACAAGAAGTAAAAAACAAATCAGAAAAAGTAGTTTCACAGACTGCTAAAGAGGTAAAACCTAAAAAGCAGGAGGATACATTTATAGCGGATCATGACAGTTCTATAAATCTTATCCCAATAATGTCTCGCTCAGAAGTAGTTGCAGAAAAGAAAAAAGTTAAACTTAATATATCTGCAATCGTTAGTATTATTGTCTTTTTAGTTATTACAATATCAATTGTTGTCTTTACTACTGTTTCTAAGATTCAGGTTGATAATGCTAAAACAAATTTATCCAAACAAGAACAGGATATGAAGCAATTTAGTTCAAAAATATTATCTAATAATGAGATTTTGAAGAGAATTTACTTATATAACGACATTGAATCTAATCAATATTCTCCTAAAATTATTTTTGATTATTTCTCTAATATAGCTTCTTTTGATCAAAATATTCATTTAGATAGGTTTATTTTTAGATCTGATACAAGTTTAGATTTTGAAGGTAAGGGAAATACTTTAGATACAGTATCTAGATTCTGGTATCTTTTAACGGAAGATGAGAAGGTAGATAATGCTATTTTAGACTCTATATCAAAATTAGATGACTCAGTTAGATTTTCTTTTAAGGTAACTATGAAAGAAGGTGCATTTAACACTAAAAGTTTAGAAAATAAAAATGATACGACAAACGAATAACAAGAAAAAATTAGAAAGTATTAGTGAGAGAGTAAAAGGTACTAGATTAAAGTTTAAGGATTTAGTTATTCCAATAGTTGTTGCTATCATCTTGATACTAATAACTGTTTTTCTCTTCATTCCAATGTTAACCAAAGCATCTGGATATCGTACCGAATTGAAGAGTATTGAATCAAAAAGTAAGCAGCTTACTACTTTAAAAGAATCTGTAGAGAAGATTTCTGAAGACCAATTAACAAAAGATTTAATTGATGTAAAAAACGTTATACCTAGGACATTAAAGGTCTCTAGTTTCCTCTATTATATTGATGAGCTTGCTAGACTTAAGAATTTAACAGCTGATTCTATTTCTGCAGGTGATGTTAATATTGGTACTACAAAAAAAGAAGACGACAAACAGAATGAGAGGTATAAGGGTGTTAATGGTCCTTTAGCTTATTATGGTTCTTTAGAAAATGTTTTATCTTTCTTAGATAGTTTCTATACTTCTTCTCCATATATTGTTTCTCCTGAAAATATTTCATTGGAAAGAAGTGCTGAAAGATGGGAAGTTAAGCTTAGTTTAACAGGATATTATATTACAGAGGATGATTATGCAGTCTTTAATCTGTATCAACCATTTAAACCATATACAGATTTTTCTGATGCAATGGAAATATTAAAAGATAAAGCTAAGAGACTTAGCTCAGATGTAACTGATAATTAGATCTCATCTTCAAAGATACTTTCATCTACCTCATTAGATTTATGATTACTTTTTTCGTTATCTTCTCTTGAATCATCTTTAATCAATACTTTTACTCTTCTGTTTGTTCTAATTGCATTAATAGTGATTAAGTCTCTGATAGCATTAATAGTTCTTCCTTTCCTACCAATGACTACACCTTTGTCGTCTTCTGCGACATTAATAGTGAGGATTGTAAGACCAGGAAAGTCTACACTTTCCTTCTCTTCAATCTCTACAGCATCAGGAACATTTACAATAGACTTAACTATGTACTCTAGTAATTCTTTCATTCTTGTATAGGTAATATATTATGTAAATAAATTATACTACTCTTCTGCTTTTTCTGCTTTCTTCTTTGTACTTGGTTTGGTAGAACCTCTTTTTAACTTCTTTAGAAGTCCTTCTTTTACAAAATATTGTGCAATAGTGTCTGTTGGCTGAGCCCCATTCTTTAACCATTTCTCTGCTTTTTCTTTATCAACATCAAATAGGTTTTTTCTAGGGTCATAGATACCAATCTCATCTTTGGTTTTTCCACCTCTAGGTTGAGTAGACTCCATTACTACAATTCTGTAACTAGGGTCTTTACTTCTACCAACTCTTTTTAGTCTTATTTTTAACATAGTGCTGAATTTTATCAAAAGAACTTATTTAATTCAAGATTCTGCTTCATTCTCAAAAATCTCTATTGCATTACTAGCAGCATCTTCTTCTGCTTTCTGTTTACTCTGTCCTACTCCTTCTACTATTTTTTTCTTTCCTCTCATGAGTGCTACGGTAAAAGACTTATTATGATCAGGACCTTCTTCTTTAATAATTTCATATGTTGGAGTTATCTTAAATCTACTCTGCATAATTTCCTGTATCTTTGTTTTAGGGTCTATAAAAAGCTTTTCATTAATAATCTTTTTAATCTTTTTAAGAAGTGTTCTATCTACAAAATTACGACACTCCTCATACCCAGCATCAAGATATATTGCTCCAAGTATTGCCTCATAAAGGTTTGCTAGAAGATATGGTTTCTCTTCTCCTCCAGAATCTTTCTCTCCTTTAGACATTCTTAAATATTGTCCAACGTCAAGTTTCTTTGTCTCTTCTGCCAAGCTTTCTGTTCTAACAATAGCTGCTCTTATACTTGTTAGTTCTCCTTCTGCTTTATCTAAATAGTTATGATAGAGGTTAGAAGATATTATTAATTCTAGAACCGCATCTCCTAGAAATTCTAATCTCTCATTGTTTTCTATATCCTCTTCCTTATTTTCATTTAGGTATGATCTATGAGTAAATGCAGTTTCAAGATATGTTTTGTTCTTGAATGATATCCCTATTTTTTCTTCTATTTCCTTAATTTCATTCATTTTCTTCCTCCTTTTTCATCTCTTCATATATTGCTCCTAGTACACCATTTACGAATTTTCCACTACTTTGACCACCGAAATCTTTTGCAATTTCAATAGCTTCATCTATTGATACTTTAGGTGGGGTAATTTCTTCAATGAAGCCTTCATAGATAGCTATTCTTAATATCTGTAAATCAACAAGCTTCATTTGTTTAATCGGCCATTGAGGAGCATACTTTGTAATCATCTTGTCTATCTCATCTATATTCTTAACAACACCCTTGGTAATTTTTTCAAACAATTCAGTATTGTATTCCTCTATTTCATCTATCGTGAGTAACTCTGTAACAGGTATCATATCTGTTACAATGTCTTCTTGTGCAAAATATTTAGTAAAAAGACTTTGCAGTGCAAGTATTCTAGCAAGATGTCTTGGATCTGTAGATCTCTTCATTATTTCTTATATGTTCCACAATTAGGACAGACAAAGTGGCTTCTCTTTAAGCTTCCACACTTTGGACATTTTGAAACACCTTCCAGCTTCAATGCATTATGTGCTCTTCTTCTTCCTTTTCTAGCCTTAGAAATTCTTCTTTTTGGTAGTGCACCCATTTTTATTTAAAGTATATATTAACTTGACGATTATATTTTATATATCAATATTTTTCAAGACAGACCAGGTCTGTTAGTTTATTCTTTTCTAGTATATGTTTATCTGTATATTTAATAGAATTTTAATCTTCTTATAGGTCGGTTTAAGTTAATTTCAGTTATGTTATCCAGCTTTCCTTGATTTCAATCTCCTCTCCGGGCTTTATTGTCTGCTCAATTATTCCTTTTGCAATTTGCCCTTCTATATTATCTTGGATATATCTCTTCATTGGTCTTGCACCCATTCCTGGTTCATTTGATTTATTTGCAATTAGCATTGGAATTTGAGCTGACCACTTAATGGTTATTTCTTTTTCTGCTAATCTCTTTGCTAGTTGGTTTAATTCTAATACTGCTATTTCAGATAGGTTACTTGTATCATGTGGTTGGAAAACAATAATATCATCAAATCTGTTAATTAGTTCTGGCTTCATTAATTGTCTTAATTCTAATAGAACTCTTTCTTTTACTTCTTCCCATATAATGTTGGGTTCGTTAAGGGAATCTAGAAGTATCTTACTTCCAATATTACTTGTACAGATAATGATTGAATGTGTGAAATCAACTGTTTCTCCTTGAGTACTGGTTAACCTACCTTCATCAAAGATCTGTAGGAAAAGATTTAGAATGTCTGGATGTGCTTTTTCAATTTCGTCAAAAAGAACCACTGTATGGGCATTTCTCTTAATTCTATCTATTAGTGAAATCTCTGTTACTCCTAGCAGACTATCGCCTTCGGATGTTCCTAAAAATTTATTAATACTTGAAACTTCTTGGTACTCAGACATATCTAATCTTATAATTGTATCTTGTGATCCGAAATATTCTTCTCCTACTACTTTTGCTAGATATGTTTTACCTACACCAGTTGGACCAATGAATAGGAAAGAACCTATTGGTTTGTTTGGATTCCTAATATCTGCTCTTGCTCTTCTTAATGCTTCGGATATTGCAGTTACAGCTTCATCCTGTCCTACAATCTTATTCTTTATATTTTCTTCTAACTTCATCAATTTATTACTTTCATCTTGATCAATTTCTGCGATGTTAATATTTCTTTGTATAGAAATTGCTTTTGACACATGTTCAGCTGTAATCTTGTTTATTCCATTTGCTTGTGCCCACGAACATGTTGCTTCTATAGTTTGCACTGCACTACTTGGCAACTTTCTGTCTCTAATATATCTCTGAGAGACTTCTACTGCTGCAAAAAGGGCTGGAAATGTTACAAAGCAATTAAAGTTACTCTCTAATGATGGTATTTTACTTTCTAGGATTGTTAAAGCATCTGCTGCAGAAATTTCTTTGGTTTCTATGTTTGTAAAACTCTGTCTTAGAGATTCGTTTGTGTAAAAATATTTCTTGTAATCAGCGTAGTTAATACTTCCAACTATTGGGAATTGGCTATTTAATATATATGGTAGCATTATTCCTGCTATACTATGTCCACTCTCTGCTGCTTTTACAGGTATTATCTGTTGTATCTCATCTATGTAAAGAATTGTATTTCCTGCTTTTGCTAACTCAGTCATAGCTTTGATAATTAATTCTTCTAGATTTCCTGTATTTTGTGATTGTGCAATTAGAGCATTAATGTCTAATTCTATAATTCTTTTATCTTTTAATTGAATGGGTACATCACCCCTATTAATTCTTTGTGCTAATCCGAGAATAATGCTAGATTTCCCAACACCTGGTTCTCCTATTAATAACGCATTTTTGTTTGTAACTTTACCCAATGTTGAGACTAAACTTTCTACTTCTTCATCATGTCCTATTCCAAAAATATCTTTTGAGCTTGCAATTGTTTTATTAACTTCTTTACTGAAGTGTCCAAGAATGAAAGTCCATCCGTAAATCCAAGCTTTTCCTATACCCCCTTTTCGGTAGTATGGGATGTCGGGATCTAATGGTTTTGCTCTCCTTTGAATTAAGAAATTATGGTATTTAACGACCTCTCTGAGGATATCTATATTTAGATTCTCTTTTTGTAATAGTTTTTGTATAGAAGGATTGATTTTTGTAATTGCCAAGAATATGTGTTGGGGTTCAATACGTTTACTTTCAGTTAGTAGTGCTTCTTCTAAGGCGTAAATAAGCAATCCTCTAATTGATGTAAAGTCAAAATTATTTACCTCTTTGTCTGTAATTCTCGCTTCTTTTAGCTTCTCTTCGTATGATTCAAGTCCACTTCTTCTAAGAATCTGCTGTATTTCAAAACTCTCTTTAATTAGGGTGCTGTAACAAGTATGGGTTTTAAAGGTTTCATTAATACAGAAATCAGATAGTAAATGTATTGTCTCTGAAGAGATGTAGTTTACAGTGTCTAAATTTGCATATCTACCAAATTTAAAACCAACAGTATTGATTTCATCTAAATCTTTTTGAGAGATTTTCTTTATTTTAGGAAGATTAATTTGTTCATTCCTATCTCCCCAGAAATCATGCCAAAGAAGCAAGATTGAAAAAATTGATATTCCAAAGAGGATATTTACAATGGGTAGGTTTAGTATTTTTGTAATTTGTGGATAGTCTTGTAAGAGTGATGAAAACTTAAGAATGTATGTTACTGCTATAAGTAATCCAGGTATTAGAAGAGTATTTATTACAATGCTTTTAATATTTTCAAATTTTTCGTATTTTGGACTACTTTTTAAAAGATATTTGATTTGTGGTGTTGATATGGAAAAAAAATTATCTCTAGTTAGTAAGAATATTGAGTGATCTTCATCTTTTGGTATAGGGTTATCTTTTTTTGAAACAGAAAAGGTGTTATTTTTTCTGTTATGTATACCAATAATTGTTTTTTGTTTGCTTTCAAATTCTAATGCCATTTTAAAATATTGATGTTATTATAAATACGATTGTTACTATTGGCAGAATTAACCAAATCAAAATGAATGTCATGTAAAGAAATATTATTGACATGTATATTACTAGTGCTATTGGAAGGTAAAGTAGTTTGATAAAGATTCCGAAGAAATATCCTATTATTGTTCTATCTCTATGCCATGGGGTAAAGAAGTTTTTGAAAAGTAATGATATTGAAAGGTTGTCATCTACGATTGTTGATAGTCTTCCTAGGATTTTTAGGTGTCTTACAGACATTTTAACATACCACCAGTTTAGGAAATCTTGTATGTAATATACAAGGATTTGTAAGTATGAATCGGTTCTATCTGTGTCAATCAGTTGTTGACCTGTGTTTTTTAGTAGATTTTTTTGTTCCATTTGGGCAGTATTTCTTCTTCCTACCAGTTTATGCGAAAATCTCTTCTCTTGCAAGGGTTGGTAAGGGTCATCAGGTCTGACCTAGGTCTGCCCCACGTTAATCTATATTTAATCATCTTCCAAACCTCTTCCTAAGAGTTATCCTTGAAACAAACTTTTGTATTTTGTAAAAATTTTGGGTCTAGGGAGACATAGGATATTGTAATTACTTAGTAGTAGTAGTAGACCTTTTGGGTGGATTAAAAAGTTATGAACGAAGGTCAGACCTAGGCCAGGCCTGGTGGGTTAAATTTTCATTCCAACATCCCATGCTCTCCAGGTAACTGTTCTTAAGTTTCCAACTTCATGACAATCTCCTACTAAATGGATTTTGCGTTTTGTCTCAGGAATAGTTTTCGGATTATACCCAACTGACATAATGACAGTATCTGCTTCTATGAAAATTTCTTTACCATCTTTGTTCTTTATGGCAACCCCATCCTTTGTTATCTCCTGAACGGAAGCTTCTAGATGGACATCAACATTATTTAATGCAAAGAACTCTCTGAGATATGAACTGTTTGCCAAACAGACGCCTCTTACAGCTATTAAATCATTCCTTGCTTCAACGATGATAGGTATCTTACCTTTTTGGTATAGATCTAGTGCAATTTCACATCCAGTTAAACCTCCACCAATGATGAGAACTTTATCTCCAGCTTTAGAGTTGTCTTTTAGATAGTCACATGCTTCAATTGTATTCTCAATCCCTTTTATCTTTAATCTTTTTGGTGTTGCACCTATTGCAACAATTACTTCCTCTGCATCTATTTGATCTAAATCAGTTACTTCAGTATTAAACTTAATCTCAATTTGTAGATCTTTCATCTCTTTTTCATACCAATCAAGCAAGGCTTTCTCTTTATCCTTAAAGGCAGGTGTTGAAGCATATGTAAAAACTCCTCCTACCCTGTCAGTCTTTTCATAAATAGTTGCCTTGTGACCTCGTAGTGTTAAGAGTCTTGCAACTTCCATTCCTCCTATTCCTGCTCCTATGATTGCAATATGTTTAGGATTTTTTGTTTTAACAATCTTGTATTTCTTGGACTGCATAGTTGTTGGATTTAGTGCACATCTTGCCATCCCTGCGTTATCTGAAATTGATTGGTCATTTCCTACTCCTTTGTAATGAGCCATGCTGAAACAAGCATTGTGACAACAGATACATGGCTTTATACTTTCCTCATCACCGTTCATGAGTTTAGTTATCCACTCAGGGTCAGTAAGGAATTGTCTAGCAACTCCCATTGCATCAATCTTCCCCTCTTTTATCGATTCAGCTGCTGCCAATGGTGTCATTCTACCTGCACAAACTACAGGGATGTCAACAGATTTTCTAATTTCTTCAACATCTTCAAGATTACAGTTGTGAGGCATATACCCTGGAGGATGAGCCCAGTACCAAGCATCATATGTTCCATTATCACAATTTAACATATCATACCCTGCATCTTGTAGATATTTTGCAGCTTGTCTTGACTCCTCCATATCTCTTCCTACTTCAGTGTATTCTTCACCTGGAAGTGCTCCTTGTCCGAATCCTTTTGTCTTAGAAACGACCGAATATCTAAGTGATACAGGGAAATCTTTACCACACTCTTTTTTAATTGCCTGCACTATTTCAACAGGAAATCTATATCTATTCTCAAATGAACCTCCATATTTATCATCCCTGAAATTTGTATATTTCATTGTAAATTGGTCAAGAAGATAACCTTCATGAACAGCGTGTACTTCAATACCATCAACTCCAGCCTCTTGGCAAAGTTTAGCTGTTTTAGCAAAACCATCAACGATTTCCTGTATTTCTTTCTCTGTCATTGGCCTTGACATTACAGATTCAAGCCAACGGTTTGGTGTTGCACTTGCACTAGCTGTTAGGTAATCAACATCAATGACTGGCTTAAGAAGTGTTCCTAGCAATTTATTATGATACGCCTCTGCCATTAGGTGATTAATTGCTAAACTTCTCCCGAAACCTGCACCTAGTTGAATGAATAGTTTGGAACCTGTTTTATGAAATTCATCCATAAATTCTTTAAGTTCTTTGAATTTGCCTTTACCTTTGTATAGCCATTTTCCCCAAAGAATATCACGAATTGGAGCAATACCAGGGAGTATTAATCCTACATTATTCTTTGCCCGTTCTAAGATGAAATTGGCTGCCTCTTTGTCAAAATGGTTACCGAATGGTTCCATCCATCCAAAGAGTGAAGTACCACCCATAGATGTCATAACAATCCTGTTTTTGATTTCAAGATTACCAATCTTCCATGGGGTGAATAGTGGTTTGTACTCTTCTTTCATAAACCTTCCTCCTTTAATTTAATATTAATTAAAAGATACTATTTGATACTAAATAGTACAGAGTTAAGTTGTGGATTGCAAGGATTTTGGATAGGTTAATGAAAAAGAAAAGTGTGTGGTAGAATACATTTATGAATATATACAAACAGATACTTGAAAAGAAAGATTATATATTTGCTCTTGCTCCTATGGAAGGTATTACAGATACTGTTTTTAGGCAAGTTATTTGTGAGATTGGTAAGCCAGATTTGTTCTTTACTGAATTTCTCAATGTTGAAGGCTTCTGTTCTAAAGGTAGAGAGAAAGTTATACATAGATTGGCGTTTAGGGATGTTGAGAGACCAATTATTATACAGCTTTGGGGGAATGTTCCTGAATACTATGTAGAAACAATTGAATACCTTAAGCAGTTAAAACCTGATGGAATTGATATTAACATGGGTTGTTCTGTTAGGGATGTTCTCTCAGGAGGTAGAGGATCTGCTTTGATTAATGATAAGGTTTTGGCTGGGGAGATTATAGATGCAGTAAAACAGAGTGTTGGGAATATCCCTGTTAGTGTAAAGACAAGGATTGGTTTTGAGAAGATAGAAACAGAAGAGTGGATAAATTTTCTGCTTGAGCAAGGTTTAGATATGATAACTGTACATGGGAGACTCTCTAGAGAAGGATATGCTACTCCATCTAGATGGGATGAGATAGCTAGGAGTGTAAAGTTAAGAGATAGTATTTCCCCAAAAACTATAATCTTAGGAAATGGTGATGTTAAGAGTAAATCTCAAGCAGAGGAATATGTAGAAAAGTACAAAGTAGATGGTGTTCTGATTGGAAGAGCAATATTAAATAATCCTTGGTTGTTTTCAGGAGATTTAGAAAAACAGAATGGAAATATTAGCAAGGAAGAGAGAATAACTACCCTACTTCATCATTTAGATATATTTGAAAAAGAAAAAGGGAATATGGATATATTTAATAGTCAGAAAAAATATATTAAAGCATATATTAGTAATTTTGAAGGGGCTGTTGAATTACGAACTACCCTTATGGATTTAGATACTGTTGAAGGTGTAAGAGAAGTGTTGTTACAACTTGTTGGTTAAGTGTTATACTTTAGTATGGAACTCTGGAAAGTGTTGCTAATTTCGTTTTTTGTAATCTCAACATTTGGTACCCTACTCCATTTTACTCATGGTTGGTTTAAGAAAGGGATCCTTTTACATGTTTTTTCTGCTCTTAATGAAAGTACATGGGAGCATATGAAGTTACTTTTAGCTCCTACTATTTTAGTTATTGTATTTCAGTATTTTGCTTTTAAGGGTGTTTATTCTAATTTTTGGAATGCTACTCTAGCCCTTCTTTTTATGGAACTTATCGCAATGCCTCTACTCTTTGAACCTTTAAGAGTAATTATGAAAAAAGTTCCTCTTTGGTTAACAATTGTAATATTTTTTCTTTCAATAGCAATCGGGTTGTTGGTAGAGTATAGGATATTAACTAAGGGAATTTTATTATTTGGTGAGTTTATTGCAACAGTATTTGTTGTGATAATAGGTGTACTTTTTGCAATTTTCTCTTACTTTCCTCCTAAGGCCTTTATCTTTAAAGATCCTATTAGTGGGAAGTATGGGGATTATGCTCATAAGGATTAGAATTCATATTTTCCTTGATCCATTCATTAAGAGGATCTATGTTGTTTATATAGTTGTCAATTTTAACAGGAATTTTAATATCTGGTTCTATTACATCAATATCCTTCCCAGGTAAAAGTTCAAAGTATCTAAAAGAACATGTAACTTTCAGTTGTGAATGAGGTAGGACAAATTCTTTACTGTCTCCAAATCTACTAGGTTTTTGTCCAGCATTCTCTCCTATTAGTATTGCTCCTTTTTTGTTTTTTAAATATAGGAGATGATGTATTGCTGATGAGTATGTATTCCGACCAATTGCTACATAAATGTTTTTATTTTCAGGAAGTTTATTAAAGAGGTCCTCCATAATGTCGGTGTCTCCACCTCCATTTTGCCTTAAATCTACAACAATTGATTTTACAGATTTAACTTTTTCTAGTAATTGCTTTTTAAACTCTTTTAATTCTTCTTTAGTTTTACCTTCATTGGTACATTCATTGTATTGGAAAAGTAAAGTATTACCTAATATCCTAAATCTATAAATTTCATTTCCTATGAAGGTTGGGTCTTTAGTATCTTCCTTTCTCCAGTCAAAAGGATTGAGTGTTCTAATTGCACTGTCATCTTTTGTATCAACATCTCTAGTACCTTTCTCCGTTGTTATTTTTACTAATGAATCATTACTAAAACCGTAGTATCTTAAAACTCTATTAGAGATAATATCTGCTGCATTTTCTTTTAGTAGAAGCTCTTTATTTTCTTTTGATGACAGTCTAGATACTTTTTCTAGAATATCTTTTAATTTATAACCATTAATTTTCTCTATTCTTTGTCCTAACATATCTTCATATTCTCTTGATGCTCCTATTATGTAAAAGTTCCCATCTATTTCTTTTGTTCTTAATGGTAGTAATTCGTAATCAGTTGTTCCATATACATATGTGTGTGCATCACCTAAGAGAGCTAGAGATTCTTGGATAGCAAGTTCGAAAAATTCAGATTTAACCTCTGTTGCTTTTTTCAATGAGGAAGTGAACTCTTCTTTGCTGATGTTTCTGTAGAGATCAAAGTGAGTCTTTTCTGATTGCTTTTGTAAGTATTCTATATCCTCTTGGTTCTGTGTTTTCTCTGTTAGTTTCATATTAGTTACAACTATTATATCAACACTCTTTTAATTATTTCTAAAAGGTTATTATTCTTTAGAAACTTAGAGAATCTGGGATTTGCTCCTGAACTATGTTGTATTGGAATAACTGGAATGTCTTTATACTTTTTATAAATGCCTGTTAAACTAATTTTCTCTATCTCTTCTGATAAGTTTCTTTCTAGTTTCTGTTTTAAAAAATGTGTGTAGAATGTGGTATAGGCAGTATTTCCCATTAAGAGTATTAACTTAGGTTCTATTATTTCTATCTCTTTTTGTAGTATTCCACTTTCAACAGATTTCTTTATCTCTTCAGAATTGGGTCTTCTAATATTTCTTTTCCCATTTTTTATAATATATCCTGGGAAATTGTGAACAATCTCAGTATGATATACACAATTTGGGTGATTAGGATATACACTGTGATTAAACAGGTTTAGAAATTTTTCTAAATATTTACCAGTACTTCCAATCCTTCCATCTTTGTAGAAATAGTTTACTCCTGATAATCTAACCTGTTTTGGTGCCATTGCTTCTGCAATAATCATAACTTTGGAGTTAACATTTGTTTTTGATATATCTCTGTATATTTTAAGAGGATCTTCTCCACAAACATTTAGGTTGTAAATTTCTGTAAAAACGGAAAGTACCTCTTTTTCTTTTGTCATTATTATCTCTCACTAACAAACATATTTAGTTTTGCTTGTCATATCCTAAAACGAAATGGTGGGCGATACGGGGCTCGAACCTGTGACCTCCACAATGTCAATGTGACGCTCTAACCAGCTGAGCTAATCGCCCACAGTAAGAACAATTCTATATCCTTTTAAATCTTTTTACAATCCAAAATCGTTTTTAAGTTCTGCAAATCTTTTTTGTTTTTCTTTTCCTGTAAGCTTTTTGTTTCTAGTATGCTTACTCTGTTCATTAATCAATTGTATCCATTTTCTTCTCAAAAATTTAGGACTCTCTTCTAATGGTTCAAATCTTATAGACACACCTTTACTACCTGTTTGTATTACGGAAACAGTTAGTCCAAAATCTTTAGCTTCTAAGATATGTACTTGTATATCTCCATTCATATTAGTAGTATCGTAGAGAGTTACTGACAAATAATCGCATAGCATTACCTTTTCTTCTGCATCATCAATAGTTAGACAATTGTAATGTTCTACATCAATATCTCCATTATCAATCAAATCCTTTATGCAAAATCTAACATCTCTACTTGTGATATTGAGTAAATTTTGAGTTTCCTAATCTCCACTATCACCGTGATTTAGAAAGTCTTCAAGGTTTTTTCTTACGACATCTAAATCTTCCTGCTTCTGACAAGCATCAAACGGATCTCCTGTGTCTGTATAATATCTCTCTGGCATTATTATCTTTTCTTAATAATTTTATCTACCAAACCATAGGCCTTAGCCTCTTTGGCAGTAAAGTATTTATCTCTATCAGCATCCTTAGTAATCTGAGATATGCTCTTTCCTGTTTTTTCAGAAATCATTTTGTAAAGCTGTTCTCTAATCTTTAGTATCTCCTTAGCTTCAATTGCAATATCACTAGCTTGCCCTTCTACTCCACCAAGTGGTTGATGAATATGAATCTTACTATTTGGTAATGCAAACCTTTTTCCTTTTGCACCATTAATTAGGAGCATAGTTCCCATAGATGCAGCTAATCCTACAGCAGTAGTTGAAACATCTGGCTTAATGTAGTTCATAGTATCAATAATTGCCATACCTGCTGTAATATATCCTCCTGGTGAGTTGATAAACATCTGGATATCTGCCTTAGGATCTTCCTTCTCTAAAAAAAGAAGCTGTGCAACTATAGTATTTGCCATATTTGTCTCTATCTTTCCACTAACAAACACTATCCTATCCTTTAATAATCTAGAATAGATATCATATGCTCTCTCACCACCTCTTTCTTTTTCAATAACTGTTGGTATTAAACCCATATATCAATTCTTAAAAACTTAAACAGGCAGTTACTATTCTCCTAGAACTTCTTTTATAAATTCTCTAAATGCTTTCTCTTTAACTTCTACTCTCCTAACATACTCTTTCCATTCCTCATTCTCAAATATTGTCTGATTTTCAACTTGAGGAGATTTTGATTTAATCCCCTCTATTTTCTTTGCTAAATCTTCATCAGTAACTTTTATATTTTTCTCTTTAGCATAGAGTTTTAAGAAAACATCTGTCTCCAATGCTTCTTTTGCATCTTTTAACCAAAGTTCTCTCATCTTCCCCATTGTAATATTATTAGCCTTAAGGAAGTTATCAATCTTTGTTTGGTCATGTCCCATATCATGAACAAAAGAATGTTCTCTCTCTTGTGCTTCATATTCAATTGCTGGTTGTGGAATCTCTATTTTATTAAGTTCAATAGCTTTATTAAAAGCTTCTTCTTCTGCCTTCCTCTTTGCTATTATCTCTTTCTGCTCTTTAATTGTTTTCTTAACAAATTCCTCTAACTCTTTTAATGTTTTCACACCTTCAATTTTAATTTTCTCTGCCATACCCTTTGCCCATTTATCATTAATCTCTTTCTCTCCAAGATTTTCATTTTTAAAAAGATTGTTTAGAGCCTCATCAACTTCTTTCTTAGATACAGTAACCTTCTCTTTTGTGACTTTGACTTTATTTAAATATCCTAATTTGAATTCTGGCATTACTGTGATTCCTACCTTAAGTTCTAAATCCTCATCTTTTGATAGATCTGGAAAGTTCTTGTAATCTGGAGGTGCAATTGGATTAATATTCTCTTTCTGTAAAGCAGTTGTTAGATACATTGGAACTAACTGCTCTAATACTTTGGTTTTAATGCTTGTGCTAACTTGTGGTTCTACCAAATCTGTAGGAACTTTTCCTTTTCTAAAACCATCTATTTTAGTATTACTAAGCTCTTGCTCGAGGAGTGCCTTGTAACTTTTCTGAAAAGCATCCTTTGGAATTGTGATTGTAAATTCAATGGTACTTTTATCTACATCTTTTCTTGTGTAAAAATCGTTCATGAGATATTTCTATTAAATTATCGCTGTAATTCTACACTTTTTGGTATAGTTTGTCTAGCTTAGCAATTACAACCAACCTCTTCTCTGATGTCCATAATGGTGTACATGTAATTAAGGTCAGTCTGTAGTCATCAGTATCTTTTACTACAGAGATGTCATTCTCATCCACAATGTTAGTTTCAGTTACAATATATTTCCACTCTCCCTCATCATGTTTTAATACAATTTCGTCTCCTATTTTAACTTTGTCTAGATTGAAGAAAGTATCTTTTGCTGGAGGTAAATTAAGAAATCTGTGCCCTATTATCACTGCATTTCCTTTCTGTCCTGGATATTTTGAGATTGGAAAATGCCAAAATCCTAAGTCCATTGTTTGTGAAGATGTTCCTTGAAATACTCTTCCTTCAATTAGTACATTGTCAATGCTTAATGTTGTATTTAGTTCTTCAAGTAATTTAGTATCAAGAATTATATCTGTAGACTTGATAGATTCTTCAATTGAATTAGCTGAAAACTCTTCTGTTTTAAACTTATCAGGTGTTGGAGATATTGTTGTAAGTAAGGTGATAAATGTTTCTTTTGTTCTGTCATATATATTTAAATTTTTAAGCTTTAGAGCGATATCATTGTAGAAAGGATATGTGATGAAAAAGAATATTGGTGTAAGAACCAATAGTATGAGGAAAAGAGTTAATATGATTTTAATTGGTTTTTTCATAAATCTATTGTTATTCTACTAAATTTTATAAATAGTTGCATTATTCCTGAAATTATATTATTCTAAATTACCTAGTATATAAATTTTAATATGGGTTAAAAGTGGCAAAGAAAAAAAACAAATCTGCCAAGAAAGTAACTGCCAAAAAAGTAAATTCTTCCAAGGGTTCTATGCTCTCTAAAGTAGAGATCAAAGATATCAAAGATAGATCTCTTTCAAGACTTATAGGAACACTGTTTATTGTTATTGGTTTGTTGCTAATAGGATATGGTGTTTTCTCCTTTGTTAAGGGAGAGAAGAATCCAGTACTTGATGAAACATTGACACCTCCATCTTTAGCTGAAACTCCACTTGCAGTTAATGGTGAGGAGATAATTGTTAAGGGTGAGGCTTCTGGTTACAAGAGAGCACAGATTTACTTAGATAATGAATTAGTAAAAACGGTGAGGATAAATAAGGATGGAAAATATGAATATAAACATAAAATTGAAGATGAGGGTAAGTATATTCTTTCAACAGCAGCTCTTAAAGGTTGCTTTAAGAAGACTACAACTCCAAAGTCAGATCCAATAGTTGTTACAGTTGATAGAACAGCACCAGAATTAGCAAAAATTAATTATCTAGAAGAGGTAGGTACTGAGACTTTTGCAATAACAGGAGAGGGAGAACCAAGTACTTCTGTAATTGTAAAGAGAGGTACAGATGTTTATGAGACTGAAGTTGGAGAAGATGGTATGTTTGTTATTAAAGATATTACTTTAAGAGAAGATGGTGTAAATGTATATTCTGTTGTGTTAAAAGATGAAGCTGGAAATACCAGGGAAGTTGAAGAGAAGGTTTCCGTTATATATTCAGAACATAGTTCTGTAAATGGTAATGCAGTTATTGATTCGGATTTACCAGTGGCAGCAGGAGAATTAGAGTTAGCGCTATCTATTATCAGAGATGGAAAGATGATGGCAATACTTGGTTTATTAGCTTTAGTAGCATTTCTTGTATCGTCAGGTGTAATTGTTTTTAAAAGGAATAGAATAGCATAGTAAAATTGTGGTATTATTGTAGAGATAATATAAGCAATTAATACCACATATGGCAAAAGTTTACTCTGTTGATACTAAAGAGAGTTATGGGGGTGGAGAACCTAGAAGAGTTCTTATAGATCTATCCCCTACTCTTTTAGCTTTGATTTTTTTTGTTTTAGCTGTTGTGTTTTTTGGTAAGCAGTTAGTATCAATAGTTCTCTTCTTAATGCTTTCCTTTGTATTTATGTGTACTATGCGCCCTATTGTTGGTTGGTTTATGAAACAGAAAGTGACTAAAGGTTGGGCCATATTTCTTTCTTATTTTTCCCTTCTGGTCTTTATTGTCATTATTTTATCCATAATTATTGTTCCATTTATAAATCAGGTTGGAGGGTTAATTAATACTTTGCCTGATTGGATTGCAAAGTTACTTGATTTTCTTAATGGTGTAAATATTGGTGGTGTTACTATTGATGTACACTCTGTTGAGAAAACAATTTCAGATAGTCTGAAATCTCTTACAACATCAGATAGTGTTAAGAATGTTACTTCTGCTGTTGGTGGAGTATTTAATAGTTTTACTACATTTCTTTCTGCTACGGTTTTGTCAATTTATTTAGTTGCAGAGCATGATTCTTTAGCAGATGTCTTGTTTATGAGAATTAGGTCTAAGGAGAAAACAGAGAGAGTGAAAAAACTGATAGAGGAAGTGGAAGATAAACTGGGGAGCTGGGTTTTGGGTCAAGGTACTGTTAGTCTTATTGCTACCCTATTTTCTGCAATCATTCTTTCGTTATTTAAAGTACCATTCGCAATACCTCTTGCTGTTTTTGTTGGAATAATGGATGCAATTCCAAGTATTGGTGCAACTTTAGCAGGGCTTGCTGTTGGTATTGTTTCTTTAATTACTGTTGGACCTATTAATGCTATTATAATTTTGGTTTTGATGGTTTTGTACCAGCAAGTTGAAAACAATCTCATTATTCCAAAGGTTATGGGTAATGTTGTTGGTGTTAAACCTTTCTATATAATGATAGGTGTTATTATCCTATTAATCTTAGCAGGTCCTCTTGGTGCTGTTATTGCAGTTCCTTTTATTGTTTTAATTAAAATTCTTTATGAATTCTATATAGACTTGCAAAAACTAGAAGCTAAAGGTATCGTTAATTAGGAAATGATTTAAGTTTTGTACTGCCCTATACAATGAGTAGCGAGAGCTCAAACAAGACAAATGTATACTTCTTTGAAGATTATTCAGCTAAAGAGCTTAATGAAGATAAGATTGGACGAAAAGGATTGAGTCTTTTTAGGCTTAAGGATATGGACGTCCCTGTCCCAGAGTTCTTTGTTGTTTCAAGTGAGGTTTTTGTTAAACATGCATTAAAAGTTTTTAAAAACAGTAAAGGTAAATTATTAGCAAAAGGGAAAAATCCTGAAGCGAGAGAAGTTGAGGCTGTAATGCTTGGTGAGTCTTTTGAGAAATCGGTACAGGAAGAGATACTTTCTGCGTATACTAGATTGTCTGGATTTACAGATGCTTGGGTATCAGTTAGGTCTTCAGTTGTTTTTCCCGCAGATAAGGAAGTTTCTTTTACAGGTGTTTTTTCTACGGAGTTAAATGTTAGGAAATATGATGAACTTCTTCCTTCTATCAAACGAATATTTTCTTCAATGTTTTGTGATGATGTTGTTGCTTATGCTAGTAGGATGAATGTAGATATCTCTGATGTAAAAATGGCTGTGGTTGTACAGAAAATGGTTCAATCAGAAGTTGCTGGAATTGTATATACTGTAGATCCAATTTCTCAAGATAATACTAAACTAAATATTGAGGCTGTGTATGGATTGGGTGATGTAATTTCTCTAGGTGAGATTACTCCAGATACATATCTTCTTAATAAGAGAGATTTGTCTACTGTTGAAAAACATATTGCTCCACAGGAGTGGATGAAGGTAAGAACAATGAAACAGGCGAAGAAAGGGGCTCAGGGCATTGAGAAGATAAAGATTTCTAAAGGGTGGAGTCATAAACAGAAACTGTCAGATAAAGATATTGAAGAGATTTCAAAAATTGCATTAGTGATTGAGGATAAGAGTAATGAACCTCAAAATGTTGAGTGGGTTCTCTCTGGTGGAAGATTTTGGGTTTTGCAGAATAAGCCAGTTAGGTACAAGTCTTTGGATTATAAGATTCAGAATGAAGGAGTTTTAATTGTTAGAGCAAATATTAGAGAAGAGATTTTAGGTTTTATTGAGAAATATGAGAGTAAAGATGAAATGGTTTCATCTGCTATGACGGAAGCTAAAAAGATAATTAAAAAGAGCAACGATGAAGACATTAAGAGGCTTGAGGAATTAATATACCAAGCAAAGAAAGAATTAGATACAGAGTTAGTTAAGGAGGAAACAAAGAAGGAGGATTTCGTTATATCAGGAATTGGAGCAAGTTTTGGAATTGTTACTGGTAAGATTAATATTGTAGATGCACCTGTGGACAAGAAGTTTACGAAATCAGATATTCTTTTGATTAAGAAGTATTCTTCCGAGATGGAAGGTATGATTCTTTCTTCTGGAGGTGTTTTGATGGAGACTGGAGGTTTAACAAGTGATACAGCGATTCTTTGTAGGGAGTTTAAGATTCCTGCAGTTGTAGGTGCGACTTCTGCGTCTTCACTGTTGCGAAATGGGGATTTTGTAAAGCTTGATGGGAATTCAGGAACTGTATACAAGAGCGAGAAGTTAGAAAAGGAATTGGAGAAAGAATTACATCCTGTTGCTGGAGCGTATGCTAAAGGTGAGGTTACTGCTGAGGATAGGGAAAAGATTGAGTTGGAAAATGAGGATACTTCTACCCCACCTAAGGATATTACATTGCCACCTACTGCTACTAAAGTATTTTCTATGGTTGATAGAGATTCTAAGAAACTGTTTGACTATGTTGGAGATTCTAATGGGATTGTGTATATAGATTTGGATAAGATAATGGTTGAGGATGGAAGACATATTTTGCAGTATGTGAATGATAAAAAATTTGTTGACTATACTAAGAAAATTTGTGAGAAGATTTTAGAATATGTAAATTTAGTTAAAGGAGATGAGGTTGTTATCACAATCGGTTCTTCTAAGGTTAAGGAATTTAGAGGATTGGTTGGTGGGAAAAAATTTGAAGATGAATCTCTGTCTGCTGAAGCTTATGGTGCTGTTCACTATATTGCTAACCCTGAGTTGTTACGAAGAGTTGCAAGAATTATTCGTAGAATTAGGAATGTGCATAAAAAGAGAAATGTTTCTTTGGGTATCCATGCTCCAATGAATGAGGATGTTATGAAAGAGATAAAGAAGTTGCTTTCAGGTGAGAAATTAAGAAGGATGTCCTCTTTCAATATGTATGTTGTATTAGATAATCCTTCTGAAGTTATATTGATTGATGAAATTTTGAATACAAAGATTGATGGTGTGATTTTGAATACACCTAGAGTGGCGAGACAGATGCAAGGGTTTAAGGTTGATGAGAAGAATGCGAAATATGACTTGGCAAGATCAAGTGTGTTTAAGGTTTTAGATAATATTACAACTTCTGTTCGAGATAAGGCTGGGAAGGTGATAGTTGTTGTGGAGAACAGTAAACCTCTTCTGAAGTACTCTGTACAAACAGGAGTTTATGGTGTTGCTGTTACACCAGAAGATATACGAGAGGCTAGAAAGGTTGTAGCAGATGAAGAAGGTCGCATAATCCTCGGTAAATAACAGGTCTGACCTAGGTCTGCCCCGCGTTAATTTATTTTTCATTTTTCCTTTCTGAGATATAGCCATTTATATCCTTCTTCTATCTTTTGGATAGGTATTCCAGCTTCAAATGGGTTAAGTTCTAAATATCTTTTTGCATTTTCCAGATCTCTTATCTTCGGTAATCTTTTTGCTTGGAAAGGAGACTGAAACAAGTGTCCAACTTTTTTATAATGACGATTAAAGTACATTACATAAGCTGTCATAAAACACTGCATGAAGTGGGGAATTGCTCTTACATCTGCTCCATTTTTTATTATTAAGTGGAAGTGATTTGGCATAAGGCAATACCCGATTAATAAAAGTCTTTTCTTTTTCAAGTATTTATACAAAAGGTTTATAAAGATTTTGTAATCCTTCTCTCTTAAAAAGATATCCTGTTTCCTATTACCACGGTTATAGATATGGTAATAGCCACTTCTTCTATAAAGTTGTTCAACCTTTTCTTTTCTCATGGTTTTGATTTTCTCACATAATTATTAAATCTAGATTAACTAGGGGCAGACCTAGGTCAGACCTGTTGTGTTGTGGTATACTACAAGATATGGGAGAGACTCCGATGATGAGACAGTTTTTAGGTTTTAAGAGGCAGTATCCTGACAAGATAGTCCTTTTTAGAATGGGTGATTTTTTTGAGACCTTTGGAGAGGATGCTAAAATTGCATCTAAGGTTTTGAATATCACTCTTACAAAGAGAGATAAGAAGGCTAATGCAACTGCTCTTGCAGGATTTCCACACAAAGCAATTGACCAATATCTTCCTAAGTTTATAGAAGCTGGTCATTGTGTTGTAGTTGTAGATCAGTTAGAAGATCCGAAGTTAGCAAAAGGCATTGTAAAAAGAGGTGTTGTTAGAATTGTTACTCCTGGAACTGTAGACGGTGATCAAGCAAATGCTGTTCACAACTCGTATCTTGCAGCTTTTCATTTCTCTAAGAAAAATGTTTTTGTTTCACTAGCAGATATTTCAACAGGAGAGTTTCTTCTACTTAATGAAGGCAAAGGAAATGGATATATTAACTCTGTTCTCTCTGCTTACAATCCAGTAGAAATTCTTTTGATTGAGGGAGAGAGTAATGAAAATCTTAATCACCTACCTGTTCAGTTTTTAGATAAAGGTCTAAAAAACATTCAATTTAGTGAAGAATTAGTTAAGGATTTTTACAATCTGAAAAATGTAGAATCTATTGGTTTAGAAAAAGATTCAGAATCTGTTGTTCCTGTTGCAATGATTCTTAAACATATAGAGGAAACACAATTAATGAATCCTACTCATATTCTTAAACCTAAAAGAGTTTCTTTGGATAGTACAATGATTCTAGATAGAGCTACTATTCGAAATCTTGAGTTAGTTTCAAATGCATATAGCGGAGGGATTGAAGGTTCTCTCTTTTCTGTTTTGAACAGAACAAATACTAGAATGGGTACTAGACTACTCTACTCTTGGATTCTTAATCCATTGATAAATAAGAAGGAGGTAGATGAAAGGTTAAATGTTGTAGAAAAGTTTTTTGAGAATGAAGATGTTCTTAATGAAGTAAGAGAGAAACTTGATGGTATTAATGATATTGAAAGAATTGTTGGAAAGATTGGTCTTAACAGAGTTAATGCAAGGGATATTAAAGCACTTGAGGTGTCTCTCCTTAACTCTATTGAGATTTTGGAACTAGCAGAGAAGAAGTTGAAGATTAAGGAGAAAGATTTAGATAGAGATTTCTTTAATGAATTAGCAAAAAAGATTAATAGAACATTTGTAGAAGATCCACCTTTGGCGATAACTGAGGGAGGGATAATTAATAAAGGTTTTAATGATGAGGTTGATAGATTAAGATCCCTTTCAGGTGATAGTAAAGAATGGTTGAAGGAATTTGAGGAGAAGGAGAAAAAAGAAACAGAAATTCCTTCCTTGAAAATTGGATTTAACAATGTCTTTGGTTATTATATTGAAGTTACAAAGACGCATTTTGATAAAGTACCTGATAGATATATTAGGAAACAGACATTAGTTAATTCTGAAAGATATATTACAGAAGAACTAAAAGAGAGAGAGGATATTATTTTGAATGCACATGATAATCTTTCTGCTTTGGAGTATCAATTGTTTAATGAATTTAGAGAATCTCTTCTTCCTAGTTTAGAAAAATTACAGAAGCTTTCTCAAGTGATAGCAAAGATTGATGTCTTATCCAATTTCGCATATGTGGCTAGAGATTTAGACTATGTTAAACCAGAGATTTTTGAAATGGGAGAGAATGATGGGATTATTAAGATAGAAAAAGGCAGACATCCAATTGTAGAATCTCTAAGCTCTGAGGATTTTATCTCAAATGACACTGAATTATCTTTAACAAAAGGTGGTATGTGTATTTTAACTGGTCCTAATATGTCTGGTAAGTCCACATATATCAGACAAGTTGCAACAATTGTTCTGATGGCTCAGATAGGTTCTTTTGTTCCTGCACAGAGTGCATCTATATCAATTGTAGATAGAATCTTTACAAGAGTTGGTGCATCTGATGATTTGTCTAGGGGGAGAAGTACTTTCATGGTAGAAATGGATGAAGCTGCTAACATTATTAACAATGCTACAAAGTATAGTCTAATTGTTCTTGATGAGGTTGGTAGAGGTACAAGCACATATGATGGAGTTAGTATCGCATGGGCACTAGCAGAGTATATAACTAATGAACTTAAAGCGAGAACTCTTTTTGCTACTCATTATCATGAGCTTCTTAAACTTTCGGAGAAATTCCCAGATGCTGTTAGTAACTACAATGTTTTAGTAGAAGAAGATTTAGAAAAAGGAGAAGTAATATTTTTAAGAAAAATAGTTGAAGGTGGAACAGATAGAAGTTATGGAATATATGTTGCTAAAATGGCAGGTTTACCAGAGAAGATTATTAAAAGAGCTAATGAAATTCTAGAAAGCTTTGAACAGAAGAATATGTTTGCATCTAAAAAAGGAGTTAGAGAAATATCTTTTGTAACAAAAGAAGAAAAAGCTAAATCTAAGATTAATGCAGTTCAATATCCTCTCTTTTCTGCAAAGGATTCAGAAGTTGAAAGGGAGATTCAAAAACTTGATACTGACAACTTGACCCCACTTGAAGCATTGAAGAAGATTGTTGAGTGGAAAAAGAAGATTTAGATAGCTATCTGATATCCTGTTGCTCTTCTATTTTTTATTAGTTTCAGCCCTATTCCCTCTTTTGTTTTCTTATTTATTCTATGTACTGTTACTTGTAATGTTTCTTTTGAAATTTCACTATTTCTACTGTTAGTCATAATTGATTCTATTACTGAGAATTCTCTATTTGTAAGATAGACCTTGCAATCATTGTATGTTACAGATGAGGAATCTTTACATAGTGTAATTCCTTTATGTCTAAGCTTGCGATATTCATTTGTTTTTAATACTCCGAGATATTTTTTAATTAGACAAAGAAGATAATTAAAATTAATTGGACAGAAGAGTATATTATCAACTCCTGTTTCTAAAATAGTTTGAATGTTTTCAGGTGATGAATTGTTTGTTAAATATATTATTTTAGTAGTAGTATTTAAGTTTGTTACATTATCTCTTTCAAAGAATCTTTGATCTGTAATTATGATGTCTGGAGGAAAATCTTCATTACAGCTATTAGGGTTTAAATGAAAAGTTAAAGGGATTTTGAGAGAGTAAACACTTTTTCTGATTTTATTAATAAGGTCTAAATCTTTTGTAAAAAGGTATACCTTTTTTGCTTTTTTCTTAACCATGCAGAAATGGTATACCTCTGTTCTTACAAAATTCTTACTTTTTGGAAATTGTTTTTATAGCATCGTTAATGCTTAGGGAGAGTTGTTCTTTTGTTTTCATGTTTTTTAGTTGTACAACTTCTTTTTGTTGTTCTTCCTCACCTATTATCATTACCAATTTGTAGTTTTTCCTGTCTGCATACTTAAGAGAGTTTTTTAATTTCTCAATGTTGGGGTAAATATTTGAATTAATATCAGATTCTCTTAGTTTGTTTGCGACTTTCATTGTGTAAGGAAGAACTTTACTTGCTAGAGGGATAACTAAAACATCTTTTTTCTTTCTACTTTCTTGTAACATTTCTCTATCTTTAATTATTTCAGTTAATCTTTCTAAACCAAAGGATGTACCTGTTGCAGGGACTTCTCTTCCAATATATTTACTGACCGCTTTGTCATATCTTCCTCCTCCACTAACAGATCCTACATCACCATCTATGATTTCAAATTCCCAAACTGCACCTGTATATGATGCTAGTCCTCTTGCTAATGAAAGGTCAAATTTAATATATTCATCCTCTATACCAGAGTCTTTTAGAATAGAGATGATTTCTTTAACATTCTGAATTCCCTTCTCTCCTGCTTCTGATTGAGAAATTTCTTTTTCTATTTCATCAATACTTTTTAGTTTTAATATCTCCAAAAGGGAATCAACCTTTTTACTTGCAATCCCTTTATCTATTAATTCTTTCTTTACATTCTCCTCTCCTATTTTCTGAAGTTTATCAATGGCTATATATACAGATTCAAAGTTTTTTTGACCTAGTAGGAGAGAATCAACTATACCTTGAATTATTTCTCTACTATTTATCCTTACTTGATATTTCTTAAATCCTAGTTCTTTTAGAAAGTTTAATCCGAATTGTAAAATTTCAGCATCTGCAAAAGGTGAGCTACTTCCTAATGTATCTATATCCATCTGGGTGAACTCTCTGCATCTACCTTTTTGCACATTATCTGCTCTCCAAACATTTTGTACCTGGTATCTCTTGTATGGCATCGGTATATTATTAATATTCTCTGCGACAGCTCTACACATTGGAATCATTAATTCGTATTTAAGCATTACATTCCTACCTCCGTTATCTTGAAATTTGTAGTAAAGTTTCTCTGCCTCTGCCCCACTCTGTCCAAGAATTAATTCTGAATACTCTAAAGCTGGTGTTTCTAATGGTTCAAAACCATATTTTTCGGCTAAATTGCGAAAAGTATCCCTGAGGAAGTTACGGATATTCATATCATCCGCAAAGTAATCGTAAAATCCTTTTAATGTTTGTGGTTTCATTTTGTCTTGCATAGTGAATTATACCATATTGAAAAAACATATATTATCTTGTAGTAAATTAACTAATCGTAACAAAACATTAAAAAACTCTTTCTACAAAAGTATAACTTTACAGACCAGGTTGGCCTTGAAATTTACATACAAAAAGGGGCATAATGTATTGTATGAAATATAGTGTAGGATTTTCTAATTCTAAGAAAAGTAGTTTCTCTCCTAGAAGGAGAAAAACTGTAAGAAACTTAGGTAAATCAATTCCAAGTTTTGGATTTAATACATACAAGAATGTAAAGAAATATTCTTCCAATCGTATTGGTAGTACTAAGTCATCTAGGAAAGATAAAAAAGGTGGTAAGAATCCAGAATTCAAGAAGAGGATAAAGAAAGTATTATATATTGTTTTGGGTGTTGGGTTTTTCATAGGGTGTGTTGGTTTGATAGTTTTAGGTGCATATTTGAAGAAGATTGGTGATGCTCTTCCTTCTCCAGATCAGTTAGTTGAAAGGTCGTCAGATCAAAGTACGCAAATTTTGGATAGAAATGGAAATCTTCTTTACACTGTTTATGGGGATGAGAATAGGGAGTTTATACCGTTGGATAAAGTTCCTGAGCATACAAAGAAAGCTTTGTTGGCAGCAGAGGATGCAGAATTTTACCAACATAAAGGCTTAGATTACTTTGGTATTATGAAAGCTTTTTTCCAGAATCTAAAAGGTGGAAAGGTTGTAAGAGGAGGAAGTACTCTTACACAACAATTAGTTAAAACAACATTGCTGGAAGATATTCTTGGTAAAGAGGCGTATGAAAGGACTCTTTCTAGAAAGATTAAAGAAGCATTAATAACAATGCAGGTTGAGCAAACATTTACTAAGGATGAAATCTTACAGATGTATATGAATGAGGTCTTCTTAGGAGGTGTAAATTATGGATTCCAAGCAGCTGCTAATTCATATTTTGGAAAAGATGTAAGTGAATTGACATTAGCAGAGAGTGCTTTAATTGCAGGTTTAATTCAGAGTCCTAGTAACTATGCTCCGATATTTGGTGCCATGCCTGAAATGGCTAAGGTCAGACAGAACTATGTATTGGATCAATTAGAACAGAAACAGAGAATTTTTGGTGTTTCTAAAGAGGATATTGAAGCTGCAAGGGATGAAGAATTAGTATACAAAAGTAGTAGAATAGATATTAAGTCTCCACATTTTGTTTTCTATGTCAAAGGATTGTTAGAAGAAGAATTTGGTGTTGATGTTGTACAAAGAGGTGGTCTTAAGGTTACAACGACTTTAGATCCTACTTTACAGGGTATTGCAGAAGAGGAGATTATCAGGGGTGTTGCAGACAACAAAAGGCATAATGTTAATAATGGTGCAATGATTGTTATGAATCCTAAGAATGGGCAGATTCTAGCAATGGTAGGTTCTGTTGATTATTGGAATATTGAAGACCCAAGAATTGATGGGAATGTAAATATTACAACTAGTATGAGACAAACTGGTTCTTCTGTTAAACCATTTGTTTATCTTAATATGATTAGTCAGGGTTATGGTCCTTGGTTGGTAACACCAGATATTGATAGTATCTCTTTTGGCAACTATAAACCTAAGAACTGGGATGGAAGGTACAACGGGTTGATAACAGCGAGGAAAGCTTTGGTCCTTTCTAGGAATATTCCTACTGTATATACTCTACAGGTTGGTGGGATTGATAATTATCTTCAGTTAATGCAGAAACTTGGAATACAGGGGATTGAAAGTAAGTCTAGTTATGGTTTGAGCCTTGGACTTGGTTCTGCAGAGATGAGGATGTTAGATTTAACTAATGCTTATGCAACACTGGCAAATAGTGGTATTAGACATGAAAGTACTGCGATATTAAAGGTTGAGGATTCTAAAGGAAAAGTACTAAAAGAAGCTAAGGAGTCCGAGGGACAAAGGGTTATAGATGAGAAAGAAGCGTATGTTGTCAACTGGATGATTTGTGATTTGAATGGGTTTAATGATAGGTATGCGAATAGATCATTCTATATTGGAAGGAACAAACTTTGTGGAAAAACAGGGACCACAGATGGTCCTAAAGATTTATTAGCATTTCAGTATAATCAGAGTTTGGTAGTTGGAGTTTGGAATGGAAATAATAACAATGAGGTTATGCCTGGTGGTTGGTCCTCTACTGTTTCTTTGGATATAACTAATTCATTCTTTAGAAGGGTAATAGATAAATATAATGAGTTTAATTTTAATAGACCTGCTGGGATTATGACAACTTCTGTGTGTACTGATACAGGAGGGTCTCCTACTGATGAAGTTGAGTGTAATAAAGAAGCATCAATATATATCGCTGGTAGGGCTCCACAGGTAGATGCAAGAAAGACGATAGAGGTTTGTACTGCTAATGATGCTATTCCTACTAATTTAGATGCAGCAAAACTTTTTGGTTTGACGTCTCCTAAGATTCTTCTCACTACAAAATTAGAAAATCCTAATCAGGTAGATGCTTATAGATCTCATCTCTTAGATTCAGGCTCTTATATTTTTGAGGAGCCGAAGACAGAGCTTTGTCCATTGCCACTTGGTCCTGGTAATGCTCCTGTTGTTGATATTGTCAGACCAACAAATGGTCAGAAAGTTGAATCAGGAAAAAACTTAGAAATAGCAGGATCTGTTCGTTTTGCTGGAGCTTTAACTTCATTTACTGTTAAAGTAAATGGTAGTAATGTACCTGGAGTTGGTATTCCAACTGTTAATGCCGATGGGACTTTTGTGATTAATTATTCAGTACCAAATACTGCACCAACTTTGAATATTATTATTACAGCAAAAGATTCTGCTGGAAAAAGTCACAGCAATAGTGTATCTGTAACAGTTACGGGTGTTATTGCTACTATTTCTATTATATCTCCAGAAAATGGTGCAAATGTAACAAGAGGTACAACACAGATGAAAGCGAAAGTTACTGGTAGTATTACAGGGAGTGTAATATTTAAGGTGAACTCTAAGGACGTTAACGGTGTTCTTGAAAGTCCTGGTGTGTGGGTTGCAACTATCCCTCCCGATACATCGTTAGGACAAGCAACAATATCTGCCTCTGCTCAATCTTCAAATGGGAATGATATTGTTAGTAATATTATTACAGTAACTATCCAGTAAGTTATATTATTTTTGCCTCAAATTTCTCTTTAAACTTCTTTTCTATTTTATCTATGATTGCTTTTATATCCTTATTTGTTACTGTTTTCTTGTAGTTGCTCCCAATGACTCTAAAAGTAGTTCTTTTTCTTTCTTTATCTTTTTTATCTTGATAAATATCTAGACCTTCTACTCTACCCCAACTGTCATTACTATTTATTATTTTATCTAGTTCCTTTTCCATATCTCCATATGTAACATTCATATCAGTTTCAAAACAGAAGTCTACAGAATAAGTGGGATATATTGGGATGTCCCTAAATTCTTTCTTTGTTGTTTCAATTTCTAGTAATTTATTAAGATTTATATCTATGCAACACGAATATTCAGGTAATTTGTAGTTTTCTTTAATATTGTTTTTTATCTCTCCAAGAATACCTATTACTTTTTTATCAACAATACACAAAGCAGAAACATTAGGATCAAAAATATTTAGAATAGCTTTAATATCTTCGTCTAAATCTTGTTCTAAAGAATCAGCAACAAGTACAAAGTCAGCCTTTACATTTCTAGTAGATAGGATTTTTTCTGTATATTTTTTGGCGAAATAGTACGAAGATTGTAAATTTGATATTGTTGAATCAATTATTACAGCTGAAAAATGCCAATCTTCTTTTGGAAGGGAGTCTTCACCAATATATGTGTTAATATGTGGAATATTTATTTCAAATAGACCAAATTTATTAAATCCTTTCTCTTTATTCTCTTTTACTTTTTGGAAAATGGATTGTAGTAGAGATACTCTCATTAAAGATAATTCTGGTGAAAGAGCATTTTTCACTTTGTATGCTAAGTCTGCATCTAAAGAAGACTTCTTGAAATTATCTAAACTTGTAAAGCTGTAAGTTAAAATTTCATTTAATCCTAAAGCAGATGCTTGTTTTCTTATATCTTTTTTAAGATCAAATATCTTATTATCTTTTAATGATGTAATTGGTCTTCTAGGTAATTCTACTTCTATATTATTGTATCCATATATTCTTGCTATGTCTTCATGAATATCTTCAGGTATCTGTACATCTCTTCTCCAGCTAGGTACTACAACAGTTATAAAGGAGTTATCAGATGAAGTTATTTTATATCCTAAGTTTGTTAAGATTGTAGACATGACTTCCTTACTTAAGTCTAATCCGGTATGTGTATTTAATCTTTCTATATCAACAGTTACAATTTTTTCTTCATATGGTTCTTCGTATATATCTATAATCTCTGATGCTACTTTTCCTTCTGCTATTTCTTTTGCTAGTTCTACTGCTCTTAGAATAGCAGGGACACAAGCCTCTGGATCAAGAGAATGTTTGAATTTTGTAGAAGCATCAGTAGAGATACCTAACTCCATAGATGTTCTTCTTATACTATTCTTATCAAAGTTCGCTGATTCAAAGATAATTCTTTTACTATTTTCATCTACAGAAGTATCTTGTCCTCCAATAATGCCAGCAATTGCAATTGGATGGTTATTATCTGCAATTACAATAGTTCTGTCATTTAGCTCGTGAGTTTTATGGTCTAGTCCTAGTATTTTTTCACCTTGTCTAGCCATTCTTACATTTATAGTTACTTTATTATCTGGAGCAGGATCTATTTTTATAATTTTGTCATAATCAAATGCATGTAATGGTTGTCCGAAGAGAGCTGAAATATAGTTTGTGATATCAATGATATTATTGATAGGCTTAATATCTAGCCTTAGTAAAGCTGACTGTAACCAGATTGGTGATGGTCCGACAACTACATGATCCATAGCTACTGCTACATATCTTGGACATAGGGCTTCTGCATCATTAACTACCTGAATATTTAAACAATTTTCTTCAGGTTTAAGATTTTTTTTCTTGTCTGTATACCATGAAGGATTTTCAAATTTATTACCAGTAATAGCTGTAAGTTCTCTTGCAATACCTACTAATCCAAATAGATCTCCTCTGTTTGTTAATCCTTTATTTTCTATCTCAATAGCGATGTCATTGAAAATGAAGTAATTAGCAAATGAAGTGCCAGGGTTAGCATCTTCTGAGAGTCTCATTACATATTCATGATCTGGTCCAAGATTTAATTCTTTTTCAGATCCCAACATTCCATTTGATTGAACTCCTCTTAACTTTACGGATTCAATAATAATTGGCTTCTCTTCTGTGTATATTGTTGTTGGAACAATTGAACCAGGTGGTATGTATGCTACCTTATCCCCTATCTCTAATGTCTTATCACCTGCTACAACTTGAACTCTCTCTTTCCCTGTGAATACTTGATAAATTCCTAATTTATCAGCATCTGGATGATCTTCTTTTTCAACTATCTCTGCAACTATAATTCCTTTGTAATCCTCACCAATATTGTGAGAGTACTCAACATTGGCAATATGCTCTTTTAAAAGTTTTTCAATTTCTGTACTTTCTACTGTAATATTCCCAATTGTTTTTAGTAGTTCTGTTGTTACTCTCATTAGAATTGTCTTAAGAAGTTAAGGTTAGAATCTCTTAGGTATCTAATATCATTTATTCCCATTTTAATCATAGTTAATCTGTCAACTCCAAATCCCCATGCAAATCCTGAATACTTGTTTGGGTCTATATCAGCTTGCCTTAAAACATTTGGGTGTATCATTCCACATCCCATTAGTTCTATCCATCCAGAATTTCCACATGTAGAACACCCCACTTTTTTACAGAAAGGACAGCTAATCACAAACTCACAATCTGGTTCAGTAAATGGAAAGAATGATGGCTGTATTCTTACTTCTAAATCTGTTTCAAGATATCTTTGTAAGAATTCTTTAATAGTAGCTATCATATTTCCTAAAGAAACATTTTCGTCTACATATATTCCCTCTATTTGATGGAATGTATGTTCATGACTTGCATCTGTAGCTTCATTTCTAAAGCATCTACCAGGTAATACAACTGCAATTGGAGGAGGTCCAAACATCTTCATAGCCCTATTTTGCATTGTAGAGGTGTGTGCTGGTAATACTAGACCATCTTCTGTCCAGAAAGTATCATACATATCTCTTGCTGGATGTCCTACAGGGAAGTTTAGAGATTCAAACATGTGATAATCATCATCAAGTTGTCTACTTTCTAAAACGTCAAAACCCATACCTTTAAATATATCTACAAATGTTTCTATATCTTTTGTTAGTGGGTGTTGTGTGCCTTTTGTATCTAAGAACTGAGGTCTATCTTCTATCTTTGTATTGATATCAAAAGGTGCTGTTGGATCAATTCTCTCTTTTGAGGAATATGCATTTGTAAAATTTGTTTTACTTTCTATCAGTTCATTAATGTATGATTTGAGTTTGTTTGCTTCTTGCCCATATAGAGCTCTCTCTTTCTGTGCTATTTTTGATATTTCACTAAAGGCTTTTGTTAATAATCCTTCTTTAGATAGATATTTCTTTTTTAACTCTTCAGATGAGAGTGTTTCTTTATCTTTTTCTAAAGAGGTGTATATTTTTTGAAGATTTTTGTTTTTTAGTTCCATAGTTTAGTATATAACATTGGGGGATAATAAAAAAGGACTCTTTTAGATTAAGAGTCCTTTAAGATCAATTTTAAAAGACTCTAAAGTGATTTTACTATTACTGTAAATACTTCAGGATTGTTAACTGCAATATCTGCTAGTACCATTCTGTTTAATTCAATCTTATTCTTCTTAAGACCTGCAATTAAATCTTTGTATTGGATATTGTTATTCTTACATGCAGCATTAATCTTTGCAATCCAAACCCTTCTCATCTGTGCTCCTCTTTTTTGTCTGTGGTCATATGCATATTGTCCTGCATGCATATATGCCTCATGAGCAACTTTGTAGAGTCTATTTTTAGTCATTCTATAACCCTTAGTTTTCTTAAGGATTTTATCATGTCTTCTTTTTCTTGTTATTCCAGTCTTAACTCTCATTTTTATAGCTACTAAATATTAACAATCTTTGCAATCATCCTTTTACTAATATTCTTATCAACTCTCTTACTATCGCTCTGTCTTCTCTTGGATCTAGTTGATCTCTTTGTCTTCAAGTGACCTTGGTGACTCTGTTTAT
The DNA here is from genome assembly GCA_050950145.1 of Candidatus Dojkabacteria bacterium. Taxonomy (GTDB): domain Bacteria; phylum Patescibacteriota; class Dojkabacteria; order SC72; family SC72; genus UBA5232. Next base: position 485,304 of record JBMNHB010000001.1, on the reverse strand, counting down.
ATCTAAGAACACCCTTTTTATGTCCTCTAGGATTTGATATCCTCACTCTTTTCTTTGCTGTTTTGTTTGTTCTTTGTCTTGCCATTTGGCCTAAATGTTACAAAAATATTATTACCTTCTGATATAGGATTGGGTTCAATGCTACTATAATCCGTGAAATTAGTCAATATTTCATCAAAAACTTCTTTGGCTTGTTCTTTAGATTGTCTTCCTTTTCTAAACATAGTTAACCTTACGGGATATCCTTTTTCTAAATATTCTAATGCTCTATTTATCCTATGTTCTGAATCAGCTTTATCTATTACAGGAGAGAACTTAAATTCTTTCACATCTCTCGTTTTCCCCTTTTTGTTCATCCTACTCTTCTTACTTTGCAAGTATGTGTATTTTGCATAGTCCATGATTTTACAAACAGGGGGTCTAACATTTGGACCAACCTCTACAAGATCTAGCCCTGCCTCTTTTGCCATTTCTAGGGCTTTGTAGGTCTTTACTACTCCTACATTATTTCCTTCTTGATCTATTAACTGTACTTCCTCTACCCTAATATATTCATTTCTCCTAGGACCATACTTCTTCCTTAACTCTTCTTGCTTATCAAAAGCCATTGTTTATTTTTATTAAAAAATTAATTATTTTCTTCTATAGGAGGAGTAAAAGGTTCTTTTGTCCTTATCTCTTCCTTAAGATTATCTATAAATTCTTGAACTTTCATCAAACCTTCGCTCTTATTCTTTCTTGTTCTTACAGAGATAGTTTCTGTTTCTATCTCTTTGTCCCCTACGACTACAATGTAAGGTATTTTCATCTTCTCTGCATCTCTAATTCTTGATTGCATACTCTTTGCTCTATCATCGAGTTTTACTCTTAATCCAACATTGTATAATTCTTCATAAACCTGTTTAGCATAGTCATGGTGTTTATCTGATATTGGAATTACATATACCTGTTCTGGAGTAAACCAGAGAGGGAAGTCTCCACCGTGAGTCTCTATTAAAAATGCAAAAAATCTTTCAAATGATCCAATTAATGCTCTGTGAATAACAAAAGGTTCTTGTTCACTTCCATCTTGATCTATGTATTTGATGTTGAACTTCTCTGGAAGATTAAAATCTAGCTGAATTGTGGAGACAGAATCTTCTTTCCCAAATACATTAACTGCTTGGATGTCAATTTTGGGGCCGTAAAATGCTGCATCTCCTGGCATCTCTTCAAACTCTTCTCCCCTATCCACTAAAACTTTCCTTAGAGTTTCTTCTGCTTGTCTCCATCTTTCAATATCACCAGCATATTTTTTAGGGTTAGCTTCTCTGTCTGAAAGTGATAATCTAAATTTGTATTTCGTAAATCCAATATCTTTGTAGAATATAGCTAGAAGATCTAATACTTCATTTATTGAACTTTCAAGTTGTTCTGGAGTACAGAAAATGTGTGCATCATTCTGTGTAAACCCTCTGACTCTTTGCATTCCTTGTAATTCACCACTTTTTTCGTATCTATAAACTGTTCCAAATTCACCTAATTTATATGGTAAATCTCGATAGCTTTTAGGGCTTAAATTGTAAACCATCATTCCTGCTGGACAGTTCATAGGTTTAAGGTAGTAAGTTTCATCCTCAACCTGCATTGGAGGATACATAGATTCTTTGTAGAAACTTAAGTGACCAGATGTTTCAAAGAGGACAGATCTATTGATATGTGGTGTTAAAATATGTTGATATCCAGCATTTCTTTCAAGGTCTAACATGTAATCTTCTAAGATTCTCCTTATTGTATATCCTCTTGGTAACCAAACAGGTAACCCTTGTCCTATCTCAGGCATTATTGCAAACAACTCCAACTGTTTGCCAATTTTTCTATGATTTCTGTTTTCAATTTCTTCTTGATTCTTAAGAAAAGTATTTAATTCATTCTCAGTTTCAAAAGCGGTTCCATATATTCTTGTTAACATCTTCTTGGTTTCATCTCCTCTCCAATATGCTCCAGCAGTTTTTGTTAATTTAACTGCTCCGATATCCTTAGTAGATGCAACATGAGGTCCTCTACAAAGATCTGCAAATTCATTTTCTCCTGTGATAAAGAAGCTTAATTCTTTTCCCTCTATTTCATCAATTAACTCCAGCTTATATATCTGATCTGTTTTTTTGTAATACTCTATTGCATCTTCTCTTTTCATCATTACCTGAGTTATTGGAAGACCTTGTTTAATAATCTTCTTCATCTCTTTCTCAATAGGTTTGAGATCTTCTTCTTCAATAGGTTCACTAAATTCAAAGTCATAGTAGAAACCGTTATCAATTACAGGACCAATTCCTAACTTAGCATCTGGATGAAGTTTAAGAACTGCTTGTGCTAAGACATGTGATGCTGAGTGCCTTATCTCTTCTAACAGTTCTACTTGTTGTTGTTCTTCATTTTCCATATACAAAAATAAAAATATTAATTAAGAAATATGTGTGGATTGGAAATAACACACATTAAAAGTTGTGTGTTGTAAAAACTATTCTGTTTAGTTTTGATTTGTTTATACCGTATATTTTGTACACAGATGTATTTTATATTTTTAATCTCAATTTTGCAACTAGATTACAGACCTGGTCTGTAGATTTATCCTTATCGGTAGAGGATTAAAAGGTCAAATTTAAGGTTTTTTAATCTTACTATGGGGAAGCTATTTTACTTCTTTATTTAACAATAAAGAAAGAAATTACATTCAAACCAAGATTAATACTCTCAACTAATCTTAAATGTTTAATATCAATCTTCTCTAAATCATACCTTTTAGGATGTTTAAGTATTAATGCTCCTTTCCATTTCTTTATCTGTGGATTTCGTACTCCAGGTAGTAGTTCAGAAGCCATGTTGATAATTTGTTCCATCTTAAATGTTTTCTTGGTATTAAAAAGTTTGTATGGAGGGTCCATGAAGATAATGTCAAAGGTTTGAAACTCCTCTTTCTCTTTGTTTGTCATTCTAAAAAGATATTCCTCAACCTTTTCTTTGACAATCTCAGATTCAACAAGAAAACCAGTATGTGCAACATTCTTTTTAAGAACAATATTTGCATTTTTTGATGCATCTACAAATGTTGCACTCTTTGCTCCTCTTGAGAGAGCTTCTAATCCAAAAGAACCAGCTCCTGCGTAGAGATCGAGAATGTCTTTATTTACAATATCTTCTCTGAGAATATCAAAGACTCTAACTTTCATTCTATCTGTCATTGGTCTTGTAGCTTTAGGTACTTCAAGAGTAAAGTTTCTAGCTTTACCGCCTGTAATTCTAACAGTAGTTGTAATGGTAGGTTCTTTACTCATAAGTCTTTCTTTAAGAAATGCATCTTCCATCTCTATGAAATCCTCAGGGGTATCTAATCTCCATTTGTTTTTCTCTTTTCTTATTTTTTTAAATGAATCGTGTTTTAAACTCATATGTCTATTATATCAGGTCTGTTATTTGGTTATCTCATACAAAACAGTAGTTGCACAGTTAGCGACATTTAAGGACTCTTTCTTACCTCTCATAGGAACAAAAATTTTTTTGTCTGAATCTTTTAAAATATCTTCGCCTACTCCCATCTTCTCATGACCAAATACCAATGCTAGTTTCTTAGGATACTTTACCTTTTGAAAATCCTCTGCATCATCTGTTAACTCTACTGAATATATTGGAATATTCTGTGCTCTAATCTCTTCCAAAGCCTCTTGTGTAGTATCATAATGTTGAGAAGGAACCATATCTATTGCACCAAGTGCAGTCTTCTCTAGTTTAGGATTGTCAATATCTGCTGTCATACCACAAAGATATATCTTTTTAACACTCCCTGCTCCATCAGCAGATCTAAAAATACTACCAACATTAAAAACAGAACGAATATTATCAAGTACAATATGTATCTCCATTATCTAAAAAGATTATCTAAAATATATTCCAAGTCATTATCTTCTTTTATTAACTTTTTCGCAAACAATCTTGCTTTCTTAAGAAGTTCTGTATCATAGATACTTGCAACCTTAAAAATTGGAATACCTGATTGTCTTACACCATATACTTCTCCAGGTCCTCTACTTTGTAAATCAAACTCTGCAACTTCAAACCCTGAACTATGTCTTGCAAAATACAACAATCTTTCCTCTGCTGGAGATTTTCTTTCAACAGAAGTGCTTGGTATTACAAAACAATATGATTCTTTATCACTTCTGCCCACCCTTCCCCTTAATTGATGTAATTGTGCAAGACCAAATCTTTCTGCATCTTCAATTACCATAATTGTTGCATCTGGGATATCAATTCCAACCTCAATTACAGTTGTAGAGATTAATACATCTATCTTTTTATCTCTAAACTCTTCAAGTAGCTTATTCTTCTCTTTCTCTTTTAATTTCCCATGTAGATACTTCACAGTTAATCCCTTGAAAATCTCTGTTAATGTCTCATATTCATTTAGAATGGATTTCCTTGTAGATTTTTCAGTTTCTTCTATGAGTGGATATATGACAAAGGCCTGATCCTGTCTTTTGCTTGCAACTATCTTCTCCTTAATCCACTCAAAACACTCTAGTCTCTTTTTAGCAGGGGTAAAATATGTTTTAACTTCAATTCTTCCTTTTGGTTTTTCTCTAATTTCGGATACATCTAGTCCACCAAAGAAGATTTCTGTTAAGCTACGAGGAATTGGTGTTGCAGTCATAGTAAGATAATGGGGAGAATATTTTCCTTTCTCTCTGAAGTATTCTCTCTGTTCTACTCCAAATCTATGTTGTTCATCAATTATCACAAGGTTCAAATCTTTAGGAAGAGTCATATCATATAGAATTGCATGTGTACCGATTATTAACTTGTTATCTGCATCCGATATGTTCTTTTCTGTTGAGATACAGAGTTCAATGTCAATATTTAAATCTTTAAAAAGTTTACTAAATGTTTCAAAATGTTGTTTAGCAAGTACAGTTGTTGGGGCTAGAAGAATTGAAGAGAATCCATTTTTAATACAATTTAATATTGCTACTGCTGCTACAATTGTTTTTCCACTTCCTACATCACCATTTAGAAGTCTGTTCATTGGCTTTTTACTATTACAATCTTCTAGAATCTCTTGAATTGCTTTGTTTTGATCATCTGTTAATTTGTAAGGGAGTGATTTGATAAAGGTATTTACAGTTTTACTGTCTAAAGGGATATCATGTGCTTTTTCTTTTTTTGTATTAGCTCTTTCTTTCTCAATCTTAATTGCAATTCTTAACATTTCGTCAAAAGATAATCTTTCTTGTGCTTTTTCAATATCTCCTTGGCTTTTTGGGAAGTGGATTTTTTCAATAGCTTTAGAAATGAAGGGCAACTTCAGGTTGCTTTTTTTAATATATCCCTCTAAAGGGTCATCTAGTATCTCTGGTATATCATCTTGAAAGTCTGCAATCTTTCGTCTTAGCATTGCAGATGTTAATCCTTTTGTTTCTGGATACACTCCTACTATTTTTCCAACATGTAACTGATCTTCTTTCTTTTCTTTGAATTGTTCAAATTTAGGATTGTAAATATTCTTTCTACCATTTTTTTCTGTAATCTTAGCATCAAAGAGATATATGTCTCCTTTTTTTAATGTTTTAGAAAGATATGCTTGGTTGAAGTAGACAAGTCTAAGGGTTCCTGTATCATCTTTTACTTTTACAGTTGTTATCTTTTTCCTAAAGTATGTGGTTTTTACATCTTCAATCTCTGCAAGAAATGTTCCTTCTCCTCTCTCTTTGAATTCTTTGATTGAGATAATTTCAGATGTGTCTTGATATCTGAAAGGTATGTGAAAGAGAAGATCTTTAACAGTGTATATTCCTAAGTTTTCATACAGAGGTAAGGACCTAGGTCCAATGCCTTTTAATTCTGATATTGGTGTGTTCTTAGTTAACATCTTTTTAGAGAGTTGTAAGAACCAAAATCATTGGTAGTAGAATACCAGCAAGCATAACGACTATTAATATTATGTTTAAGATAGTTCTTACATTCTTTTTTGTTTTTTTCTTTATTTTTGCCATATTCTATTCTATCTCTTTTTGAATAATTTTGGAAATAAGGCTATGTAGAAACATTGACACTATAGGTCTTTTGTGGTATAATTTATCTGTCAATTCAATGAAATTGATGATCTTGAACAACTTACTTCAAAAACATTTTAGTTGGAATTCATTAATGAAAGGAAAGGATAATGAAAAGGAAAATTTCTCTGATTTTTGTGCTATCTGTTTTAGTTCTCTCATTACTCTTGAGCGGATGTAGTTCCGTTGGTGAAGTGGATAGAACTAGAACTCTAGGAAGCCATCCAATATGGTTTCTGGTAACGCTAGTTGTCTTTATTGGCATCGGATGGGTATTGTTTTGGAGATTTGGTCCTGATATGAGAGACACCGATTTGGAAAAAGAGAAATATAAGAAAATTAGGATATTGGTTGCTGTACTTCTTCCTATTCTCTTTATTACACTTCAGTTTGTCATTGGTGGGTTTGTCACTATTGATCAAACAGAAGTCGGTGTGGTAACTAGATTGGGTAAGGCGATAGAGATTGGTAATCCTGGCTTGCGTGTTCTTATTCCATATGTTGATAGAGTCGTTGTTTTTAGTAAAAAACAGTGGACGTATTCAACTATGATTGAGAGTTACATGGAAACAGCTACTGATGACTATATAGAACACCCAGCATCGTTAGTTACATTGGACAATGTCCAAGTTTCTGTAACTTATACCGTTATTGGGCAAATCATTCCTGAAAAGGTAATTCATATTTACGAAAATTTTGGTTCTCTTGATGAGGCTGTAGAGAAAGCAGTACAGGCCACAACTAGAATTATTGTGCGGCAGAAGTTAAAAGACTTCACTGCAAAACAAATCTATCTTGAGGTAGATAATGTTGATGCAACTGTTGAGGAAGAATTAAGCTCCAAAATGCAAGAGGCAGGTTTAGAGTTAGTCTTCTTTGGTTTTAGAAAGCCAACTCTTGGCATTAAGGGGGATTATGAAATTCAGCTTAATGAAGAAATGGTGGCTGCGCAGACGGCTTTAGTTGCTGAGAAATATATTGATGTTGAGAAGGCTCTTGCTGAGCAAGCAGTTGTAGAGGCTGATGGTCAAAAAAGAGTAGCAATTAGTCAAGCAGAGGCTAGAGCTGCTGCTACACGTGCAGAGCAAGAGGCTATTGCTGATGCTGCACTTTATACTGCGAGGCAGCAAGCCGAAGAAGTCAGGGTTCGTGCTGATGCAGAAGCGTATAGAATTGCGCAGGAAGCAAAAGCGAGAGCACAGGCAAATGAACTCATTGCAATTGGATTGACTCCAAACTTAATAGAGTATATTAAGTTAATGCAATGGAATGGTGTTTTGCCACAATTTAGTGGTGTTAATGGTGGGATTTTAATATCCCCTCAGTGAAATTGATTTGAAGTAAGTTAAAAGAAAGGGTTGTGTGGATCTTCTCTACATTAGTATTGAAAATCACACAACCCTTCTATTTCTTTATTTAACCCCTATTTTCAAATTCTTTCTAATTTTGTTCTTAGTTGTAGGAGAATTGGCATATTCCAAAGTTGCATCTTTCTGATGTGTCTTGTTTTTATCCACCCTTATCTCAACTACATCTCCTGTTTCTAACTCTTGTCCTAACTTTGCAGGTTTACCATTAACCTTTGCTGATTCCATACTATTTCCAATATCAGTATGTAACTTGAAAGCAAAATCTAAGACAGTATCTCCTTTGTTTAATGGAATAATTTTACCTTTAGGAGTAAAAGGAAAAACCTCATCTTCAAAGATGTTACATTTAATTGGGTAACTCTTTGTAGTTCTTGTCTCTTTTCTGCTTTGAGTAATCTCATCTTGTATATCTTTAACCCAATCGTATTTGTTAGTAGGTTTAGCAAATCTAGATTTACTAGCTTTGTATGCAATGTGGGAGGCTTTACCAAAAGTATTTTCGTAATACATCTCTTCTGTAAGAATCTGTATTTCTACAAACATATCCGAAATCTCAGGGAATCTAATTGGAAATTGTACAGCCCTGTATCCATTTGGTTTTGGATTGGATATGTAGTCATCATATCTCTCTTCATTTATCTCTCCTTTATCCATTAGTTTCTCAATGACTAGATAGCAAGAGTCTTCATTGGAAGCCATAATTCTAAAAGCAATTAAATCATCTAATCTTCTAATATTTGGATCAATCCATTCCTTTTCATATTTCTTTAACTTCTTGTAAATACTGTACTTATTTTTAATTCTACCCTGTATCTCTGGTTTTACCTTGGATTCCTTTATGCACTCTTTAATAACTTCCTCATATCTCTTTTGTAACTCAGGGGATATACCTAATATGCCCATCTTGTTTGTAATACTTTGATATTCAAGAGGTAGATAATACTTAAATGATATTTCTTCTAGTTGAGCTCTTAGTTTTTCTAAATGAAGGTATTCTGCAAGTTTTGCATATATGTTAATTGCTTTGTAAAGCTTACTTTTTTTCTCGTTTTCGGGGATTTCATCAAATGAAAGGACATCGTGTAAGGTGTCATATATTTTTAGGTAGACTGGTCTGAGGTCTTTTGAACTGTTTAAGATATATTTAATGATTATCTCAGGATTTGTATCTTCACTATTAGTTCCCCTTCTAATCTTTGTAATACCATCAAGTATATTTAATACATCTACTCCAAACTCTTTAGTAATTTCTTTTCTTGTTTTTTCATCTAATGTCATTTCATGGAAGAGTGTGGCAAATGTAGTGTTTAGGTCTAACCCTTCTTCTAGAAGTGATATGGCAATTCTGAGTGTGTGATTAATCATCGGTTCATTGTTGTACCTGTATGAGTTCTTGTATTTCTCTTCTGCGTAAGCAATAGCTTTCTTTAAGTCTCCAGTGAAGGATTTAGGTACAAGGGAGTATATCCTGTTTTTTAGTACACCTGTTGGTGCTTCTGTTTCCATTATTTTTGAATTGTTATATTTGTAATATGCTTACCTACCTTAAGGGTTAGAGGAGAGTCTGTGATAGTTATCTCTTCGTTGTAGGTAGTCTTTTTCTCATCGTTAATTTTTACTGCTCCTTGTTCTACTAATCTTTTTGCATCACTTTTGCTTTTTGCAAAATCAATTTGTACAAGTAAGTCATTTAGAGGTAGTTTGTTTTCTTTGATTTGTATTGTTGGTATTTCTCCTTCAACATCTTTCTTTTGAAATACAGATTCAAAAACCTTTTGTGCATTTTCTGCCTTCTCTTCTGTTTTTAATTCTTTTGTAACTCTGTATGCTAGTTCTTTTTTAAGAATCATGGGGTTTTCACCACTTTCTAATCTCTTTTTGTATTCTTCGTATTCAGGAAGTGTTGCGTTTGTAAGAATCTCAAAACCGATTAATATCTTTTCATCATCAAAAGACATGATTTTTCCGTAGATGTCTTCTGCACTATCGTCTAGTCTTACCATATTACCCTCAGATTTACCCATTTTTTCTCCACCTGCTGCTTCTAAGAGTTTTCCTGCAACGACTATTTTTTCTTTGTTTAAGTGGTTAAATACCATGTCTCTTCCTGCTAACATATTAAAGAGTTGGTCATTTCCACCTACCTCTACATCAACTTCCATCATGACAGAGTCATATCCTTGCATTAGTGGATAGAGGAATTCGTTTAGGTATATTGGTTTGTCTTCTTTTAATCTTTCTTGGAACATACTTCTCTTTAGCATTTGTTGTACTGTGAATTCTGATGCTAATTCAATTATTTCTGCAAAGGTTAATTTATCAAGCCATTCACTGTTGTACTTAATCTCAACAGGATTCTCTTTGTTGTCTATATCAATGATGTGTGATGCTTGTTCTACATAGTTTTTTAGATTGTCTGCAATCTGTTCTTTGGTTAACACTTTTCTTGCAGATGCTCTTGCATCCTTTTTATCTGATGGGTCCCCTATTCTTGCTGTAAAGTCACCAATGAGGAAGATTACTTTGTGTCCTAGTTTCCTAAAATCTTCTAGCTTTCTCATTCCAACTGTGTGACCAATGTGTAGAGTTGGTGCTGTTGGATCAAAGCCTTGGTATATTGTTAATCTTTTACCTGAGAGAAGCTTTTCTTTGAGAGCTTCTTTTGAAGGGAGTATTTGTTCTACTCCTTTGTTTAGTATCCTTTCAATTATTTCTAAATCTTTTTTAACTTTCATATCTTGATTATATATGTATTTGGTGGATTTAGCTATATGTTCTTAACTACTAATTGTGTGAATTCTATCTTCATTAGTTTTAATGAGATTCTTAGTAAAATTGTAGTATCTTTCAGTTCTCTGGATATTTTTAGAATAATGTGGGAGTAAACTTTAATGTATAACCATTATTGTTGACTGCTGCTATGACTATTAGCCTGTCATGTTTTAGTTTATCCGAAACAAATTCTAGATTCATTGCATCGCCTTTAACTGCAATTATAGCTAATTCTCTGTCATTTCTAAACTCTGCTGAAAGATTTCTGAAGTTTCTAGCATCCCTCTTAACCGCACTTAGAGCTATCTCTCTATTATTTCTTAGTCGCTCTGAGGCAAAGTGTAGAACATAGCCATAGCTTTTAATTGCTTCCATGACAATCTCTTTATCATCTCTTAATTGTTCGGAAAGATATGCTAAAACAGGACCATATTTTCTAACAGCCTTTAGAGTTATCTCTTTATTATTTCTCAATCTCTCTGAAGCAAATCTTAAAGCATTACCGTTATTCTCAATAGCTCTCATAACTACATCTTCATCATTACGAAGTCTCTTTGAAGCAAACTCTAAAGCTTCACCATCTTTTCCAACTGCTACAAGGACAACATCTTTGTCATTTTGCAGTTCTTCCGAAGCATAATATAGTGCATAACCATCATTTTTAACTGCTGTCAGAACAACATCTTTGTCATTTTGTAGTTCTTCTGAAGCAAACTCTAAAGCTAAACCATTCTTTCCAACTGTTGTTAGGACAACATTTCTATTGTTTTGTAGTTCTTCTGAAGCAAATCTTAAAGCATAACCATCATTTCTAACTGCTATTAAAACAACATCTTTATCAGCTTGTAATTCTTTTGAAGCAAATTCTAAAACAAAGCCATCATTTTTAACTGCAGCTAGGATAATATCTTTGTCAGCTTGTAATTCTTTTGAAGCAAATCTTAAAGCTTCATTATTTCTTTCAACTGCTGTTAGGACAACATATTTATCGTTTTGTAGTTCTTCTGAAGCAAACTTTAAAGCATAGCCATTACTTCTAACAGCCTTTAGAACTATTTCTCTGTTATTTCTTAATCTTTCTGAAGCAAACTTTAAAGCATAACCATTATTATTAATAGCAGTAGTAACGACTTCCTCATCGTCATGGAAATCTTTTGAAGCAAATTCTAAAGCTAAACCATCCTTTTTAACTGCTGCTAAGACAATATCTTTATCATCTTGTAGTTCTCCTGAGGCGAATTTTAATGCTTTACCAATACTTTCAACTGCAGCAAAGACAGTATCTTTATCAGCTTTTAGTTTGTTAGAAACATATCTTAAAGCATAGCCATAGTTTTCAACTGCTTTTGTTACGACTCTTTTTATACTCCTTATTCTCTCAGAAGCAAACTTTAAAGCATAACCGTTATTTTCAATAGCAATACTAACTACTTCTTCATCATCTCTAAAACCTTCCAAATTATAATCAGTATTATCATTATCATCCTTATCCTTCGGAAATACTGATACTTTCTTAATGTGAGTTTCTATTGAATCTATCTTCTCTGAAATCTGAGAAAGTATATTATAATATATCTTTTGAGGGTCAACATTCTTTTCAGTGGAAGCTAGAATCTCTTCATCTTTATAGTAAGGGGTGTTTTTTTCTTGTTCAAACTCCGGAACTTCCATATTATATTATTAGATCATCAAAATAATATATGTTGGGGAGTTTATATGAGAATTATACAATTAAAAGATTGATGATGCAATAAACATTCCTATTTCTTAATATATTTCCTGTTCTTTAATTTATCTGGCATACATTGTTGATCTGACTTCTTACTTGGTAAGTCATGGTCATATTCATAGCCTTTACCATACCCTATTTCTTTCATTAATTTTGTAGGGGCATTTCGTATATTCATGGGTACTGGAAGATTACCATACTTCTCAATATCCATCTTTACCTCACCCTCTACTCTGTATGCTGTATTATCTTTAGGTGCATTGGAGAGATATATTGCTAATTGCATAAGGAATACTTCACACTCAGGCATACCAATCTTCTGACAAGCCTCATATACTGCATTGGCTAATATGACAGCTTGTGGGTCTGCATTACCGATATCTTCACTTGCAAACCTTAGCATTCTTCTTGCGATGTACAGTGGGTCTTCTCCTCCTGCTAACATCCTTCCTGTCCAGTAACAAGCAGCATCAGGATTAGATGACCTCATTGATTTGTGTATGGCGGAGATAATGTTGTAGTGTTCTTCCCCTGTTTTGTCATAATATACTGGCTTTTGTACTGTTGTTGTTAATATGTCTGTAGTTATCTCTTTCTTCTCTCCATCTGTTGCATTTGCTAGTGTAGAACTCATTTCCAGTATATTTAGTGCAGATCTAATATCTCCATTTGAGAGATTAGCCATCTGTTTTAATACTTTCTTTGATATTTTAATATCAGGATATTCTTCTTTTGATATTCGCTTTAGGAGACTGTATATATCTTCTTCTGTTTGTTGTTTGAATACAAATACTTTTGTTCTAGAAAGAAGTGCAGATATTACAGTAAATGATGGGTTTTCTGTAGTTGCACCAATTAGTGTAATGATTCCTTTCTCTACATATGGTAAGAGTGTGTCTTGTTGTGCTTTGTTCCATCTGTGTATTTCATCTAGAAAGAGGATTGTTTTCTTACCATACTGTTGATTACCGATTGCTATTTTAATAATTTTCCTTAGATGTTCCTTTCCACTATTTACAGCCTGCATTTTGTGAAAATCATAGTAGAGATTTAAAGAAAGGATGTATGCTAAGGTTGTTTTACCTGTACCTGGTGGACCCCAGAATATCATAGATGGGATATTTCCTGTTTCCAAAAACTTCCTTATTGGACCGTTCTTTCCTACTAGGTGTTCTTGTCCTACAAACTCTTCAAGAGTTTTAGGTCTATACTTTGATGCTAGTGGTTCGTTACTCATACCTGATTATACTACATAGGCCTGACCTAGGTCTGACCTTCGTTCATAACTTTTTGAAGGCTCAAATCTTTGTTTCTGATATACCCTTTTGAGGTGTCTGTCCCTGTGTCTGTACTTGTAACTCGTATATACTACCAATGCCGAGGGTTATGAGACCTTTTGTGAAGTGCATAATCCTTGAGATTAAATTTTTCTTAACTGGGGGCAGACCTAGGTCAGACCTGTTGAGGTTTTGAGTGGCTTATAGTATAATATAAGTGGGTATGCATTATGCTACTTTCTGCTCTTTAAAAAGGTTCTACATACTTTTCTGTTTGGTAAACCCAATATGTTCTCTATCTGTTTTAGAGGATATATTGGGTTTTACTAAAAAAAGAGAGGAGATAAAAAATGGAAAAATTATTGATAAGTGTATTGATTTTTTTGTTATTGTATGCCGGGGCAAGAGCCCTAGGCAGAAAAGGGATTGTTCCAAAAGAACAATCTCAATCAGTCGCCAATTACGGCGCTTTTGGTGCCGTAATTTTAATTATTGTTTTTTTAGCCCTTGTGTTGGGGCTAATAAAGTAAAGATGTTTTGTATTTTAGTAGAACCCTTGAGGGGGAGTAACTTGGTGTAGCTAAATGCTCTCAACCTATGTTTTTTTACTCCCCTTTAAAATCCTTTAACTATAAATATACAAATACTCATCATTACTTAGTTTAATCTTCCTCTCACCTTTCATACCCTTAATACCATATCTATAACTATATACTACTCCTCCATTCTTAATAAAAGGAGTAAATTTCTTTTTTAAAGCATTCATACTCTTCTGATCAAGATAACAATATATCTTTGTAATATCTTTCAAATCAACACTAAACACATTATCAGCATCAAATACAATATCCTTTGACATAGGAAAACTTAAAATTCTTCTTGTTCTAGCAAGTATTATCATAATTGGTGAAATATCATATCCAAAACACTTACACTTAGCATATCTATATACTTCTAATACCACCCTACCATCTCCACAACCTAAATCTAAGAATATATCCTTCTTTTTTAGATTCATAAGGTCAAGAATTTCAGAGATTACCTTTTGTGGAGTTTTAACTGTTGGAGCAAGTAAAGCATTAATCAAAACTGTTAGAATAATGCCACCAAAAAATAATACAGCAGTAATTATAATCCCTATTGTTATCCCATTTAACATGTTTGTAGTAGAATCATATATAATTAGATATATGATAGACGGAATTTTACTAATAGACAAGCAGAGAGATATTACATCATATGATGTGATTAGAAAACTAAAGAAAGTTTTACCAAAGAAACAGAAGATAGGTCATGCAGGAACTCTTGATCCATTTGCTACTGGTCTGCTAATTATTCTTTTAGGAAAAGCTACTAAGAGAATGACTAGTATTTTGCAATTGAAGAAAAAATATTTAGTTAAAACAGAATTTGGATATGCAACAGATACACAGGATAGTACAGGTGAGAAGATTAATATTTCAGAAAATGTAGAAAAGATTTCTAAAGAAAAGATAATTAAAGAGATAGGGAAGAACTTTTTGGGAGAGATAGAGCAAACACCACCAGCCTACTCTGCTGTAAAGATTAAAGGAAAGAAAGCATATGAACTAGCAAGAGAAGGGAAAGAAGTTGAAATTAAACCAAAGCTGGTAAATATTCATAGTTTTGAAATAGTTAAATATGATTGGCCATTTGTAAGTTTTGAAATAGAGTGTTCTTCAGGAACATATGTAAGAACATTGATTGATGATTTAGGTAAGTGTCTTGGTACTTTTGCAACAGCTGTAGAATTAAGAAGAAGTGAGATTGGAGAGTATGATGTTAAAGATGCTCTTGATTCAAAGGATATTTCTGAAGAATTAGTTTTAGAGAAGATATTAAAATTAGAAGATTAAGAAATGCAAAAAGGAAAACTATATATAGTTGCTACACCAATTGGTAATTTATCTGATATGACTCTTAGAGCAATTGAGGTATTAAAGAGTGTTGCATTTGTTCTTTCTGAAGATACAAGAGAGAGTAAGAAACTTCTTGATAGGTATGAGATAGAGACACAGTTGATTTCATACAGAGATCAAAACCATGAGAGGATGATAGGTAAGGTTTTGGAGAAGTTGGATATGGGTTTAGATTTAGCACTGATTTCTGATGCTGGTACTCCCCTAATCTCTGATCCAGGTTTTAAGTTGGTTAGAGATTTAAGAGAGAAAGGTTATGAAGTAATTTCAATACCAGGTGCATCTGCTGTAATTGCTGCTCTTTCTGTTAGTGGTTTACCAACAGATAGGTTTGTATTTTTAGGTTTTTTGCCAAAGAGTGATGAAAGGAGAAAGAAGCTATTAGAACAATATGTGAATCTAGAAAATACAATTGTGATTTATGAATCTCCACAGAGGTTAACAAGGCTTTTGAGATTAATATTGAATGAGTTTAGAGACATGGATGTGTATTTAGCAAAAGATATATCAAAGATGAGAGAAGAAAGTTTTAGTGGAAAGATATCAGATGTTTTAGAACAACTAGAAGAAAGAAAATTTGATGAGAATCCACATGGTGAATTTGTGTGTGTGTTTAGATAAAGAGAGATTGGTAACTTTCATCAGTGACTCTTTCTAGTTCATCCATACTTATGTTTTTGATTTCAGTTGCTACTTGCATTATTTCTCTAATATCTTTTGGTTGTGCAAACTTCTGCTTTATCTTGTTATTCTTCCTTACAGATTGAGGAGGAAGGAATGGTCCATCTGTTTCAAAGAGTATTCTTTCAATTGGTGTGTTTTTTAGAACTTCTCTTACATTCTCCCCACTTTTGTATGTAATTATTGCATTAAATCCAACATGGAAACCTAAATCTAGCACTTGTTGTAGCTGTTCAATAGTTCCTGTAAAACTATGGAAAGATCCTTTTACTAAACCTTTCCCCTCTTCTGCAATTATTCTAATTGTATCATTCATACATTCATGCTCACCCATAGGATCTCTTGCATGAATGCTTAGTGGTAACGAGTTCTCTATCGCTAATTGAATCTCCTTTCTTAACATAATCTTTTGGATTTCTTTTAGTTGCTCTTTTATGTCTTCTGTATATGTTTGGTTTAGTGTAAATTGATAGTAATCTAAACCACATTCCCCTATTGCACTTATCTCTTTCTTCTTTTTGTTAAAAATCTCTAGAAATTTCTCTATCTCTTTCTGTGATTTCTCAAATATATCTTCAGTTATACCTCTTTGTAGAGTAATCTCTTCAAAATATATTGGATGTAAACCAATAGCTACTTGCATACAATTGTCCTTTATCATGTTTGCAACTTTAGCTACTTCAAAATTGTCATTAAAATCTGCAATATCTGTTCCTTGAGTAAGAATATATTTTCCACCTTCATCAAGAAAAGTCTTTACTATCTCGTATACATTACTTTTTAATGGCTCCATGGCCATGTGAATATGTGAGTCATGCATATTTCATTTTATCACAAACTACACAATTCTTGGTGTTATATGGTAAAATCATACAGCAATGGTAAAAAAGAGAAATACGAATTGGTTGTTAATAATTACGGTTTTTTTGTTCCTATTATCAATAGGTGTTGTTGTATACAAACTTATTGAGTCAGCGAAAACGGATGTATGTGAATATAATGGGGAGATTGTATCTCATGGTGAGACAGTTCTTGATAAAGAAACAAACTCTCCTTGTGTTTGTACAAAAGATGGTATTATGGTTTGTGAGAAGGATGCAAATGATGATTCTTTACTTGTTTCCTCCTTTAGAACAGATAACTTAGAATTTTCCTATTCCTTCTTAAATACTCTAGTTTCTTCAAAACCTGATTTTAGTAAAGTAAAAGTAGTTGATATTTCGGAGATGGATAATGAATTAAAAGTGGTGATTGAAAGAGAAGTTTGGTGTAGTAAGGATTTAGTGGCTCCAAGTCAGGTAGCATATTATGAATCTGGTCCACAGGAAATTACTTTTTCAACAATGAGTGCTTTTGAAGAATCTGTACATACACAAAATTGTTTAGTATCAAATACATTTATAGTAAAACCATTTGAAGTTGAAAAAGAAGATAGTTATTCTGTGTATTACAAGAATGAAGAAGGAAAGAAGATAGATCTTGAAGCGTGTCTATATAACGGAGTGTTGTTTGGTGAGGATGATGTTTTTAGTGATTCCGAGTCAGGACAGTTATGTAGTTGTAGCAAAGGTACAGTAGAGTGTAAATAGAACCTTCTTAAAGTATTCCTATGTAGAAACCTAGTATACAGACTGCTAGTGTAAATAACCAGAATCTCATAACTACTTTATATTGTGGCCATCCATTTGCCTGGAAATGATGGTGTATTGGAGCAATTTTAAACACTCTCCTATTAAAAAATTTCATACTAACTATTTGTATAAGGCTGGAAAGCATGATTAACCAGGTTATTGATGACATGAAGAAGTATGGTAGTAAATTATTAGTTACAATAGCAAGGAAGAACATTGTAAAGCCAAGAGGCATAGCTCCTGGTCCTCCATTCCAAAATCTTGCTGGAGGGATATTAAAGTAAAGATCAATAATTTCTACTCCAAGAAGTATTGCTAAAATTGGTAAAAATTCGTATTTTTGTTGGATGGTTAGGAGGAAAAAGAAAGTAATAGTAATAATCATCATTATACCTATCATCAAACCATCTGCACCATCTGTTAATTCTGCTGAATATATAGCAAACTGTCCTACTACTCCACTTAAGGCAGCAATTATTGGTGTGAAGTTAATAGCAAAGCCGTTAACAATATTAATTTCTTGTATAGCTCCTGTTTTTTGTAGAAGTGACATTACGCCGATATTTAATACAATTGAAAAGAGTAGTTTTCCAAGTCTCCATTCAAAAGTTTCTTGAAATGCCTTCATTTTTTCATTATTTTTAAATCCGTTTGTAAAGACAGCAACATCTATTAATCCCCACACTCCAAAGAGGACGAATCCTATTAAGAATACTTTTACAACCTCTGTTATTGGTACAAAAAGTAGGACTAATGTTGGAACGATTACTAGAATCATTAATCCTCCCATATTTGGAGTTCCATTAGTAGTTGCAGTTTTCATAATTTTCATAAAAAGAGTGTTGTCACCTTCTCCTCCTCCTATTTTTGACTTTTTAATTCCACTAACTTGATTGAATTTATAAAGGAAAGAGATCATTATTGGTGCAAAGACAACAGATACTAATGTGGAGATGAAAAGCAATTCTATACTCTTTTTTAATATTTCTGTCATATGTGGTAGAAAATAATTTATTTTTCTATTATCTCAGTTTTTTCTCTTAATTCCTAGGTCGTCTGCGATTGCTAAGAAAAGTTCCTCCCATATAGGTGCTGTTGTTAAAGATGAGAATCCTGCTGTTTGAGGTTCTTCTAATCTTATCAACATTATCATTTTTGGATTATCAAGGGGGGCAAAACCTACTACTGTGTCATTTGTATAGTCACTCTTATATCCGGCCTCATCTTTCTTTGCAATCTGTGCAGTTCCTGTTTTTACTGCGACAGGATAGTTTTTTAATTCCTTTACTAATCCACCTAGTGATCCTCTCAGTACTGCTGTATTGAGAGCATCTCGTACTATATGTGCACTTTCTTTTGTGATGGGTTGTGAAAGTACTTGTGGTTTTATCTTAATTATTTCATTCTCATCCTTTATCTCTTCTATTATGTATGGTCTCATTCTTACACCATTATTAGCAAAAACACTAAATGCGGAGATTGCTTGTAGAGCTGTTGCAGATATACCTTGTCCATATGCTGAGGTTATTACATCCAATTTTGTCCAATAGTCAAAAGGTTTTAAGTAGTTGGAAGATTCATCTTGTAAACCTATACCGATAAATTTACCTAAACCGAATTCTTGTAGCTTAGAATAGTACTCTTGGGCGTTCACCTTTAGAGCTATTTGAGCAGTGCATGGATTGTTTGATGTTTTAAATATTTCAGCGATATCTAGTATTCCTGCAGCTTTTTTGTTCCATGTATACACCTTAGCTCCTTTTAGATCAGCATATCCAGTTGCTTGGTATAGGTCTAAATATCCAGTTTTATCGTGACATTTAAAATCTTTATCTATTATTTTTTCATCTAATGCTATTGCTACTGTGAGAGGTTTTTGGATAGACCCATATTCATAAACGTCGGTTATTGATTTGTTTTTCAAAACAGATGTTTCTGGCGCTTTCCAGTATTCTTCTGGTGAGTATGTTGGAAAGTTTGCCATAACTAATATAGCTCCTGTTTTAGGATCCATTATAATTACACTCCCACTCTTTGCACGTGTGCTTTTTACTCCTTCTTCTAAGATTTTTTCAACTTTACTTTGTAAGTTAGGTTGTATTGTTAGTTTGAAATCTTTCCCTTCTCTTGGGAGAACAGGTTGGTATTCTGATGTTAAGATAACATTACCGTAAGAGTCTTTCTCTTCGTATGAGTATCCAAATCTTCCATTTATATCTCCAAAGTAATATCCTTGTATACCATATTGTCCTACTGACTTTCCTTCGCTATCTCTTCCTATGAAGCCTAATACATGTGCAGCTAGTGTGTCATTTGGATAGATTCTTTTCTCTTCTTTTTCAAAATGTAATCCAAAGCCTCTTGTACCTGGTCCAAATATCTCTGCACTTTCAAGTGCTTTCTTCTTCTCTGTTGAAACTTCTTTTTTCAGAGGTGCGTATACAAAATCATCAGTTAACTTTGATTCTATCTCTTCTCTTTTAATACCTAAGATACCAGAGACCTCAGATACAAATTTGTCTTTATCATTAAAGAATTTGTCTCTTTCTTCTTTGTTGTTACTAAGTGTTGCGTAGATATTCCATACAGGTTCATCAACTGCTAATACTGTACCATCTGCAGCTGTTATTTTTCCTCTTGGAGCAATAGAGATTTGTGTTGATTTGTATTGTTCCTCTGAGAGGTCTTTGAATTTATCTGCGTGGAGAATTTGCCATCTAAATGATTGAAAGATAACAATGAATGCAAAAAATGTAATTACGTACAGAAGCCAAGAGTTATTAGTTTTTTTCTTTTTCCCTTTATTATCTGATTTCTTTCTTGACCTTGTGCCTAAATTTGCTTTGTGAAGATGTGTTAAACTTGCCATGACTATTTGTTAGCAACAATAGACTCTTCTTGGATGTATACTACAGTTTTATCATTTGTGGGAGAGAGAGCTAAAGATTTATCTGCTAATTTTTGAATAACTGTTATTGAATTGCTTTTTGCCATCTCTTCTTCCATTCCTCTATTCTCCTCAATTAAGTAGTTTTTTTCTTGATTAAGGCTCTGTAGTTCTTTACCTAGAGGAGCAAGTATTGAGTTGATGACTAATTGGCATACAACAAAGGCTATTGTAGCTAATACGAAAATACTTCCTGCTATGTTTTGAGTTGCTTTGTTTATAATTTTCACTATTTAAACCACCTAATTTTTAATTAATGTTCTTAACTTGGCAGAAGCGGAGCGAGGATTTGAAATTTTCTCTTCATCGGTTGGGGCAATGTGTTTTGAAAACAGCAAACTCCCTTCTCCGCTTCCCGATTTTTCTAAATTAAAGTTTTTAACGATGCGATCTTCTAATGAATGGAATGTTATTACTGAGAGTCTTCCATTCTTGTTTAAGATCTCAAAAGATTTATCTAACGCTTTCTCTAAGCTACCCAGCTCGTCATTTACCACGATTCGCAGGGCCTGAAAGACCCTGCGAGAAGGGTTCTTAGTAATAGATTTATCTGCAGCCGGTACTGCTTTGTAGATAAGTCTTGTAAGATCTCCAACGGTATTAATATTAGAGATGTTCTTTTTAATTTCTTTTGCGATTCTTTGTGAATATCTTTCTTCACCATATGTCCAGAAAATTCTAGCTAGTTCTTTCTCTGAGAGTGCACTTAGTAAATCTTTTGCTGTTACTCCTAATGTTTCATCCATTCTCATATCTAAAGGTTCATTTTCTTCTTGATAGCTAAATCCTCTATTGTGAGATTCTTCTAGTTGTCTTGAAGAAAGGCCAATGTCAAGTAATATCCCGTCTGGTTGTCTACCTTTTCCAAATTCTTTTACAACTTTATCTATCTTGGAAAAGTTTGACTTAATGATTATCCAGTTATCAGGAATTGATTCTTTGTAGTACTCTTTGACAAAATCAATTGCATGTTGATCTTGGTCTATGCTGATAAGGAATCCTTGGGGTGAGAGCCTTTTGAGAATCTCAAAACTATGTCCTCCATCACCAAGTGTCCCATCAATGTAGAAACCATCTTCCTTGATTGCTAAAGAATCTATAACTTCATTAAGAAGTACTGGAATATGAATCTTATCCATTCTTTTGTTCTGACATTTTACCTATCTCTTGAGCTATTTCATCTCCATGTTTTTGTAGGTACTCTACTCTTTCTGCCCATTTCTTTGCATCCCAAATCTCAATCCAGTTAACAAGTCCTATAAATACAATTTCATCTCCTAAACCTGCATGATCAAAAAGAGCTTGGGGGATTACAAATCTTCCTTGTCCATCCATTTCAATTTCTTTTGCACTTCCTACTAAGAATCTACTTGTATCTCTAATATTTTTATTTGTAAAAGAGCCATTTATTACTTCTTTTGCTACATTTTTCCACATTTTCTTATTTACAAGGATTAGGGCTTCTTCATATCCTCTGGTGAGAATTAAATCTTCACCAATCTCTTCCCTAAACTTTGTTGGAAGTGATACTCTTTTCTTTTCTCCTATTTTACTTTTGTATTCTCCGATTATCATATTTTCCACTATATCATATTTCACCACTTTCTACCACTTCTTGCCACTAATATATCCCGTATCTGTTGTACACGTCAAGAGAAAAATATTACAGGCCAAGATATAACACTCTAGGCCAAGAACTAATCCAAAAGCGCAGGCTTTTTCCATATATACCTCCTCCCTATCTCGTCTACCTTTTCAACCGATAGCTGGAGGGACAGATCTAGAACAGATCTTTGTTTTTCTTGTTGTATAACCGTTTCCTAATCCGAAGCGTCGTATTACGAATGATTTTTGTAAGCCGAAATTAGAAGTACCCAAACCAACAAACCTTGATAAACAGGCAGAAAGGTATGGAAAACAGGGGACAGATCTGGGACAGACCCTTAGGACGATTTTCTTTATTTTTCTTGTTGTATAATCGTTTCCTAATCCGAAGCGTCGTATTACGAATGATTTTTGTAAGCCGAAATCAGAAGTATCCAAACCAAGAAACCTTGATAGGTAGGCAGAAAGGTTTGGAAAACAGGGGACAGATCTGGGATAGACCCTTAGGACGATTTTCTTTATTTTTCTTGTTGTATAATCGTTTCCTAATCCGAAGCGTCGTATTACGAATGATTTTTGTAAGCCGAAATTAGAAGTACCCAAACCAACAAACCTTGATAAACAGGCAGAAAGGTATGGAAAACAGGGGACAGATCTGGGACAGACCCTAAAGGTGGTGGACTTGATAAATAACCACAGAACCAATATATTATGTTAAGGATAAACTTAGAGATGTACTGCTATGAAGATTTTTTTAAGAGATATAAAGGAAAGGTTCCCAGAGTTTGGATTTAGAAACTATGATGAGAATGCTTTTTTCACAGGTTTTACTCATGATTCTAGACAGGTAAATCCTGATGACTTGTATATTCCAATTGTAGGTGAAAGGTTTGATGGACATGCCTTCATTGCGCAGTCCTTAGATGCTGGTTGCTCTGTATCTTTATGTGAAAATAAAAAACAATCTTTCTTAGAGGGAGTTACAAAACCAGTAATTATTGTTGATAGCATTGAAGAAGGTCTTATGAAGGTTCTAAACTACTCTATTGGATATATCAGGAAGCCAGTAATTGCAATCACAGGTAGTACGGGGAAGACAACAACAAAAAAGATGCTTGTTACAATTCTTGAGAACTATATGAAAGTACTATCTGCTGATAGGTATAATACGGTATGGGGAAATGCAGTCCTTCTTGGTCAGTATAATAACGAGGATGTAATTGTTTTGGAGTGTGGAATGGATAGAAAGGGAGAAATTGCATGGCATGTTAACTCTGTAGATCCTGATTATGGAATTCTACTTAATGTAGGAGATGTTCATGCAGAGAAATTAGGTTCTATTAATGAAATTTTCCAAGAGAAAAAAGATCTTGCGGACTATATGGAACGAACTGGTAAACCTTTAATTTTAAACATTGATGATGAAAGGCTTGTTCATATTGCTGAGAATTACAACAAAAATTCTAGCTTAATTACATTTGGTCAGACAGAAGGAGCTACATTCCAAATTTTTGATATTTCTGTTAATAAGGAGGGAACTCATTTCAAATTCAGATACTATGATGATAATGTAGTACCTGTTGATTTGAGTGTATATGGAGAAGGTTTTGTTTGTGATGCCATGGCAGCAATTATAGTTGCTAATGAGTTAGGAGTAAGTATAGATAATTGTGTGAAGAGTATTAAACAGTATGAAGGGCAAGATGGTAGGTTTCAAAAGCTTGAATATGATAATGTAACAATTATTAATGATGCATACAATGCGAATCCAACCTCAATGAAGATGTCTATTGAGACCTTTATGAAAATATTTGGGAAAGATTTCTATACTATTGCTATATTAGGTGATATGAAAGAATTAGGTAGTGTCTCAAAGGAGAGGCATGTAGAGATAGGGAAATTAGTTAAAGAATGTAACTTTAATGAAGTTTATTATGTTGGAGAGAATATTGATGATTTTGGTGTTGGTGAAAAGATAGAATCGGCAGATGAAGTGGCAGCCCTACTTAATACAAAATTACAAGGATTAAAGGATAAGAAAGTTGCAATACTTCTGAAGGGAAGTCACTCCCTTGGCCTTTATCAGATTCCAGATTTTCTTAAAAAGCTAGGGACTTTATAGCTTAGTCAATCCAAGATATATCTGCACCTAATTTTTGTAGATTCTCTACAAAGTTTGGATGTGCCCTTTTAATAGAATCTGCATTTTTAATGACACTTTCTCCTTTTATTGTAAGTGCAACCATCATTAGTGCTACTGTTGCTCTTATAATGTTTGGACTATCAACTGTTGCTGGTTGTAGTGGTTTATCTCCAAATACAATAATTCTATGTGGGTCACACATTACAATATGTGCTCCGAACTTTATCATCTCTGGAATCCAGAAGAATCCTCCTTCATAGAGTTTGTTCCAGAACATAATATTACCTTTTGATTTAACAGCTAGTGCAATCATTAACTGAATTAAATCTGCAGGGAAATATGGCCATGGAGCAGCTTCAACTTTTTGTAACATATTTTTAGTGTAAGGCTCTTGGATTATTAGTTCTTCTCTAGCCCTTACAATTGCTGTGTCTCCCTCATACTCTACATCTACTCCGAATTTCTTAAATGTTTTTACTATCAATGGGAAGAATTCTGGTTCTGCATTATTAACTCTAATCTCACCACCTGTCATTGCACCTAGCGCAAGCAAGGTTGTGATTTCATGGTGGTCTGAGGAAATAGCGAATTCTGTACCATGAAGATTATCTACTCCGGTAATTGTCAAGGTTGAAGTTCCAACACCTTCTATTTTTGCACCCATTGAGATTAAGAAGTTACATAAGTCTTGTACGTGCGGTTCAGAAGCGGCATTGGTCATAGAGGAAGTACCTTTTGCTTTAGATGCTGCCATTGCGAAGTTTTCTGTAGTTGTTACACTCATATAGTCCTGCCAAAGATGTCCAGCAGTTAGTCCGTTTGAGCTATCTATTTTAAGCAAATCTTTAGTATCAATCACCTTAACACCTAATCCTTGTAGGACTTCTAGATGTGGATCTAACTCTCTAATACCGAGTGCACAACCACCTACCTCTTTTTTAACTTCAATGTACTTCATTCTAGTAACAAGTGGTCCAAGTAAAAGAATTGCTCCCCTCATCCCCATTGGAAATCCATTCTCACCCAAATCGTCCTTAAATTCAGAGTTATTAATCTTAAGAATATTTCTCTCTTTATCCCACTCTACTTTAGAACCCATTGATATCATTAAATCAATAAGTTTTTGAACATCGGTAAGATCAGGGAAGTTTTTTATAATGACATCCTCATCTGTAAGCAAAGATGCACAAAGGATAGGTAATGCAGAGTTCTTATTTCCTGCTGGTGTTATATCTCCTGAAAGAACATTTCCACCTCTTACTACTAAATCAGACATTTTTAAGAATACTAAACTTAATTAAAATTAATATTTTTAATTATCTTAGTAGCAGCATCTTTTATAAATATTTCATCTGCTTTCTGTTCGTTTACCACTATCTTTTCTTTAGAGAAAAGTCTTAGTGTTACTTGTAACTTCTCTGAAGTCAGTTCTCCTTCGTTAATTATTTTTGCAAGGCCTATACTCTCTAAAACTTTTGCATTCTCCATCTGTTCATTATGTGTTACCCAAGGAATAGGAATTAATATTGAAGGTATTCTGAGTAATCCAAGTTCGTAAACAGTATTTGCTCCTGCTCTTCCAATGAAAAGATCTGCATTATTTAGTACAAAACCAATCTCTTCATTACCAATATATTTTGTAACAATAAGTCTTTCTTTTAATTCATTGGTCAATTTATCTCTCTCTAAAGATAAAAGCTGAAAGTCATTAGTGGATTTGTTATCTCCTGTTTGTAGAATTAATTGATAGTCTTGAAGTAGTAGTAACAGAGATTCCTTAATCACATTGTTAATTATATGTGAACCAAAACTTCCTCCTGATACATATATTATTGGTAAATCTTCTTGGTGTATTATCATTTTTTTTACAGATTCTGTAATACCTCCCTTACCCGTATTTTCAAAAACTTCTTTTCTTACAAGGTTCCCTGAGTGTATAACTTTTTCTTTTGGAAAGTACTTAGCTGAAGAAGGATATGCTATAAATATTTTCTCAGCAAATTTGGCAACTATCTTGTTTGATAATCCTACTGTTGCTGTTTGTTCATGAAGATAAATTTTTGTTTTATATATCTTTGCCATAGAACAAACAGGTACTGAGACAAACCCACCTGTTGATATTACAATATCTGGTTTAAATTCTCTTATTATCATAAAAGAATCAAAGAAACTTAAAATCGTTCTAAGTAGTATGAGAACAGCTCTAATACTAAATCTTCTCTGTAGTTTCCCACCCCTAATATATTTTTGATTAAACCATTCATCTTTAAATATTTTCATTTCCATTGAGGAACCTGGTTTCTCTTTCTCTCTTCCTAAATCACTACCTACATAGAGAAAATTATTATCATTTAGTATGAACTTTTCATTAAGAGCATCAATTATTGCTTTTGCACTAGAGATATGTCCCCCAGATCCTCCTCCTGTTACGATTATTTTCTTTTTTAATATTTCTTTATCTTCCATTTTCGTTTGTGGAGTACTTACTTATATTAAGTAGTATACCAATTCCTATGAAAGTAACAATTGTACTTGAACCACCATAGCTAAGTAATGGTGCTGGGATACCAGTTAATGGAATTAATCCAGTATTTGCTCCCATGTTTAGTAAAGCTTGAAGTGTTAACCAAACAGTTATTCCTGTTGCTAATAATTTCCCCTGTTTGTCAGGAGCATTGTTCGCTATCTTAAAACCTCTCCAAAGGAATACGAGCCATGCTATAACAAGTATAGTTCCTCCTAGAAAACCTAGTTCCTCTAAGATAATTGCATAAATTGAGTCTGTGAATGCTGTGTTTTCTACTAAATATCCATATCTTTGTCTTGATTGTCCAAAACCTTTTCCTAAGAATCCTCCTGATCCTATACCAATTAAGATTTGTTGAATTTGATATCCATCTCCTCTTGGATCGGATATTTCACCTGTTAGAAGTAAATCTAGGTATGTTCTCATTCTTCCCAATCTGTATGGTGCTAGTATTGTTGCAATAGCTACTAGTGGAACACCGAGAAGTAATAGACTGCCAAGAGTATATTTTGTATGATCCCAACCACCTTTAGCTAAAAGAAACATAGCAAAAGCTGTCAAGCCAACAATCATAGTAGTACCTAGATCAGGTTCAAGAATGATTAGTAAAGCTACAATTCCTACTATAGCACCAAAACCAAGAAAAGCTTTAAGAAAAGAGCCTTTTAATTCAACTTTAGTACTATCTTGAAAATATTTATTAGTACTCATCCAGCTAGAGAGATAGAGAACAATTCCAACCTTAGCAAGTTCTGCTGGTTGAATCGGTGGAAGTGGTCCTATGGCAAACCATCGCTTTGCCCCATTAATATCTTCTCCTAATATTAATACTAAGATTAGTAAGATAATAATTATCACTAAAATAGGAACTGAGGCTTTCAGTAATTTCCTATAATCCCAGAAATATATAATTGTAGCAATTAAAGCTCCTGCAAGTATCCATACAATTTGTAGTTTTAGAAAATGGAAAGGATCTCCAAATTCCTCGTTAGCTTTGTACACACTTGCATCAAAAATCATAATTGCTCCAAAGATAGCCATAAAGATCACGAAATAAAGGATCAGTTTGTCTGGGATATATTTCTTGTTGAATAAATTTGTCTTTTTTGTTGGTTTGTTTCTAGACATATGCCTGCTATTAATATACTATATATAGTAATAAATATGAATAATAAAAAAGAAAATAGTTTAGTTATAGTTGTTGGAGGGCCCGGAAGTAGTGGGTCTTCCACTATTGCAAAAATGTTAGCTGAACATTTTAATCTTGAGCGAGTGTATGCTGGAGGAATATTCAGAGAGTTTGTAAAAGATTTGGGCTATGACAGTCTTGATGATTTTTACAGTAAGGAGAAAAAGGAGAAGTTTTTTGAACTAGATAGAAAAGTTGATGAATTTTTAATTGAAAGAGCGAAAAAGGGAAATGTTTTGATTGAAAGTAAGGTTTTTGGAGCATTGTCTTCTAAAGAAAATATACCTTGTACTGTAAAGATTTGGTTAGATTCTTCTCTTCATGTAAGAGTAAAAAGATTAGCAGGTAAACAGGAGAATCTTAGAGGTTTGAGAAAGATATGGTTTTACATTGTAAATTCTTTTAATTTAACAAGGAGAAGGGTAAAGGATGGACGGAGGTATAAGGAATTGTATGATGTGGAGTATGGTAAGCAGGAATTGTATAATGATATTGTATTAGATAGTTCTGAATTAAATGCAAAAGAGACTTTTGATTTAATTTTAGAAAGGATAAAAGATGGAGGATATATTAAATAATGATCAAAGTAATCCACTACAGCCAAGTCAACCAAATTTGACCCCTGTGGAATATGACAAGCTTAATCCTAATCCAGAGAGAGAAGATTTGGATAGTATGTGGTTAAGATGGAAGTGCATGATGTGTGGTTATCTTTATGAGGGAGCTGTAACACTAAAGGTATGTCCTAAGTGTGGGAATAATAATCCTGATAAGTTTAATGATGCGGAGTGATAAGACTAATATCTAGTTCTTATATTTTTGTGCCTGTATAGTACTGATGGTCTATGTCCTGCACCTGTTTTCATATTATTGGTCTTAACTACTTTATTCTTAATAATCCTTCTGAATGCTGGAGCTAATAGTTTCTTATCTAGAATAACCTCATATACTTTTTGTAATTCTCCTAAAGTAAATAGTTTTGGCATCATATTAAATACAATATCTGTATATTCTATTTTATTCTTTAATCTTTCAACTCCTATTGCAATTACTACTGGATGATCAAATGCAATCTTATCGTTTTGTACAACATTGTATCGGTACTTCATTGTAGTTTTTTCTATTAACTCTTTTTTCACTGAAAAATTAATTTTCTCATTCTTTCCTTTTAACTCAACATCTATCTGTTCTTCATTTTCGTTTAATGAAATATCAAACCAATCTGCATTTTTGGGAAGTTTATCTTCTAAAAGATTTTTATCTATTAAAGCCATATACGAAATACTAATTACTCTCATTCTTGGATCCCTATCAACTTCACCCATTGTATATAGTTGTTCTATATAGATGTTATGAAGATTTGTTTCATTGGCGAGTACTTTCTTGGCAGCATCATCAATTGTTTCTTTTACATCAACAAACCCTCCTGGTAAACACCACTTGTCTTTGAATGGATAAGTCTTTCTCTTTACGAGCAAAATACTAAAGTTTTTCTTATTTGTTTTTCTATAATTATCAGTAAAAGTATCCGAGACACTAAAAATTAAAATGTCTACTGTCGCAGATAATCTTTCGTAGTCATTGGGATTGTAATGTTGTAAGAACTCTTCTTCCGAATGATACTTTGTTTCTTTCATATAAATGTTTCCTTTCAATATATTTTAATACATTTGGATCTAAAAATCTTGTTAGGCATTTTCTATCCTTTTTATCTCTTAATAGCTCTCTAATAACTGTAGAGGACACATTATATCTTCTTTGTAAAAATATTACATTCTTTTTATATTTTTCTAAGTCTTGAGGGTATGAGAATATTCTTCTTATATGCACTAAAAGTTTGTAATTAGTAAGTATATATTCCCAGTTTTTCCATGTGGTAAAATATTCTAAATTATCACTTCCACATATGAAATATATATTGTTTTTGGGATACTTTTTTTGAAAGAAATCTAATGTTTGATATGTATATACTCTCTCTGCTTTCTGTTCAAAATCTGAGACATCCAACTTAGAATCTTGACTTGTCATAATCTTCAACATTTTTAACCTGTGCTTGTCTTCAACTAAATCATCTTTTGGATATTCTTTACCTGTTGGTACAAAAATCACTCTATCTACATATCCATTTTTAATGAGATTTGTAGCAATTTTATAATGTCCTTTGTGTGGAGGATTAAACGACCCTCCAAATATTCCAATTCTCATTATCTTCTATATGTTGGTATGCTAAATTTATGTTGAGAACTCTCATGCATTTTTTTAATTTTCTCCCTAGCTTCTTTTGATACTTTTTGAGGGTCTTTCATATACTTCATAACCTCGTTATAGTTCACTCCCAATTTTTCTTCATCTGTTAATCCTGAGAGTCCATCATCTGGAGTTTTGTAAAGACAAGACTTTGGTACTTTTAGATACTCTCCAATCCTTATTACTTCCTCTACTGTGTAGTCTGCAATTGTTGCTATATCACTTGCACCATCACCCCATTTGGTAAAATAACCGATGAATATCTCACACTTGTTTGATGTTCCTGCAACAATATATTGTTTTCCAGTTTTAGCAGTCATATATGCAGCAATGTAGTAAAGGGTAGTCATTCTCATTCGTGGTTTTACATTGATATCTGCATTAAGCATATATTTTTCATCTTCCCCTATTACCTTCTCTACTTCCTTTTTAAAGACATCATATGTTTTTGTAAGGTCAAAGGAGAGTAAATCTACACCATAGTAGTCAGTAACTTCTTGAGCATCTTTCATATCTTGATCTTTAGAGTGACAAGGCATCCATACAGCAACAACATTTTCCTTTCCAAGTGCTTTAACAAGAAGTCCTAGTACTATTCCACTATCTTTTCCTCCACTAACTCCAATGACAACTCCACCAAGATTATTCTTTTTGTAATGTTCTTTTATGAATCCTACTATGTTTTTAGTTTCTTTCTCTGCATTAAAATCCTTCATTGTTTTCGGTTATAAGCTTAATTAGCTAATAGTTTTCCATTCGTGATGAATATCTGTCTCTGCTTTGTATTCCTTGAGCACTTCTACTCCAGCCTGTTTCATCATTGCTAATCCCATTAGATTCCACTCATCTCTGTTATGCCACTCACTATCATATGTATCTACAGCATTTTCTGGAACAATGACTCTTACATCCTTGTCGTTTTCATTAAGGTAGTTCTTAAGAGGAATTGCTAGATTTGTAATACAGATATCTGTGCAGCAGCCAGTGATTACAACTTCATTTAGCTCCTCCATCTCTTCTAAATCTTTAAGGAATCCTTTTGCAAACATAGTACTTGTTGAGTTCTTTTCATATGAGGTTGCTAAGTCTAACTCTTCATATAGTTTAAATTCATCGATAAGTTCTGCTTCTGAAGTACCTTTGATACAGTGTGGAGGAAAAGACTCAAACTCCTTACTGTTTTCATGGTGTGTGTCTTTAACAAATACAACACGATTGCCTTCATCTATTGTTTGTTCAATGAGTCTTGTAATTTCAGGTACTATTTTTGCAATCTTGGGATCTGCAAGTGCACCTTCTTTTACAAAACCATTAACCATATCCACAACAATGAGCAGTTTTGTTTCTTTGTTTTTCATTATATATTAATATTAATTTATATTGATATTAACATTATAGTAAGAACAGGGTTGTTTGTCAAGGGGCATACCTTTATTTATGAAAAAAGCACCACTTGAGGTTGGTTTAAGATATTAGAGTGTACATTGTTGTACATATATCTTACCTCTTGTGGTGCTTTTCCGTTCCTTATTGTTTAGCAGTATTGAACGCCTCTTTGTTCAAAGATCATTCGATTCCTCATATCTGCCAGTTTGACAGAAAGGTCAACGTAGTAGCCATGCGGATTGTCTAAACGTATGACTTCTGGATAGAGAGTTTGAAATTCTCTTGAACAATAATCCTGGCTCTCTTCGAGTGATGGGACATTGTAAACCAACTTTCCCTTTTGGAAAATTGGAACTTGAAGTTCTTTCAATACATAATTCGACAGATCTTTGTATTTCCAAGGATGGTTATGGTCTACTAACCTATACTGGTCGGTAGGAATTACCTCATCTGCTAAGGCAACTAAGTCGCCAAGAGCAAAGCCAGTATCCTCATCGTAGAAACGATATACCTTCTTAAACCCTGGTGTGGTAGTCTTTGTATTGTCTTCGCTCACTTTGATTGTAGGAATGATTGAACGACCCTTCTTTATTGCAGCAAGCTTGTAGACACCTCCAAAAACAGGGGTCCTTTTTGAAGTGATGAGGTTTTCACCAACTCCAAAGGAATCGATGGGCGCTCCCTGTGCAAGCAGACTTTGGATAGTGTACTCATCCAAGGAATTGGATGCTACAATTTTGCAGTCTTGTAATCCTGCCTCATCAAGCATTTTTCTTGCTTGCTTGGCAAGGTAGGCTAAGTCCCCACTATCCAAACGAATACCCTTCAATCTTTGACCTAGAGGTTCAAGATATTCCTTTGCTACTCTTATAGCATTAGGTACTCCACTTCTTAGTGTGTCGTATGTATCCACGAGTAGCACAGTATTGTGTGGAAACTCTCTTGCATATGCAATGAAAGCTTCATATTCAGTATCAAATTGGGTTACGAGACTATGTGCCATAGTTCCAAGTAGTGGAACATTGTATTCTAGCCCTGTTCCATAGCACGATGTGCCAGCGCACCCTGCCATGTAAGCATATTTCGCGCCGTTTATAGCTGCTGTTAGTCCTTGTGCTCTTCGAGCTCCGAACTCCATTACTGATCTTCCTGCTGCGGCATGGACAATTCTTTTTGCCTTGGTAGCAATCATTGACCCATGATTGAAGCGATTCAATATGTCTGTCTCAATGATTTTCGCTTCAATTGCTGGAGCCCATACTGTTATTACAGGCTCGTTCGGGAAAATGGGTGTACCATCTGGAATGGCATACACATCTCCAGTAAACTTGAATGTTCTTAAATATTCTAAGAACTCTTTTTTCAAGTCACTATTCTTGCTCAGGTAGTCTATTTCTTCCTTAGAGAATGACAGGTTCTGAATGTAATCGATGATTTCATTTAAACCTGCACTTATAGAGTACCCCTTCTGTTCTGCTTCTTCTCGTCTATCATTTCTGAAATAGACATCAAAGCATTGCCATAGGTTTTTGAAGCCGTGAAAGTAATCAACCTGAGCCATTGTTAGCTCATAAAAGTCTATAACTTTATTCATTGTTTTTCTCCTTTACTACTTGACTATTTCTATAAATTTTTTTGATTTTTAAAGAACAATAAGGAACGATGTGTAAATTCACTAAGTGATATATTTACACATGCATTATATCAGAAACTCACTATATGTACTATAGGGTTTGTGCCTCTAGATATTTTAATGCCTTTTTTAAAATAACTTCTCTGTTTTTTGATGTGTCAAAAAATTCTATATTTAAATCTTTACACTCTTTTTCTAAAACTTTGCTAAATTTAATGTTTGAAACTACAATTTTTTTTAGCTTATCTTTACTTAATCCATAGGACCAAGAACATTTAGAGTCATGTTTTTGAATTAATCTTATCTTCTTTTTTGTGGTTATATTGGGATAACCAAAGAATATTACTATAGCGTCTTTATTGTTTAGATTTACAACATCTCGAGGATACAATATTGGGATATCAAATATGTAAAAATGCTTGTTGATATTAGAGTTGTTTGATTCCATGATGGTGTTCATAAGTTTTACCAATTTAGGGCTTGCCTGAGGCCATCTTTTCCCATTACTTTTGACAAAATTATTAAATATCCCTCTTTTTATACTATCCATAGGAATGTAATTGTAGTAGGGTTTCTTTTTTCGTATCATAGAAGCTAAGGTAGTTTTTCCTGATCTACTAGCTCCTCCAATTACAATATGTTTTTTCTTTTTCTCTTTATTCATATTTCATTAAAATATCTTCATTATCTACCCAGCTACCATTAAGATTTCCATTTGGGTGGAAAACCATTTCATAGACTTTATCTTTATGTTTAGCTTTCTCTGCATATAGCTTTTTTAGGTCTGCAGATTCAGAGCATACAACTACATTGTTATATTGGTATATCTCTACATAGTAATAATACCCTAAAATATTTTTGATAGGTACAAATTTGGGGTTTTTATCAATTTCTTTCCAGATGTTATTCAGTACTACTTTGTTTTCTTTGCAATATTTCATTTTTTCGATATTCGACATAGATTTTTCATCATAATCCATAAGTTCTCTGAAGATGACATTATCAATTCCAAGTTTTTCATAGAATTGAATGTAGTTCTCTATATCTTGCATTGTACTGATCCCACTTTTTAGCAAGAGACAACTTAGTCTTGGTCTTAACTTTCTTTCCAAAGCATATAGTATTATTCGTGCTAAATCTTCATTAGAGCAATACCCTTCTCTATATCTCATTATTTTCCTGTTTATGTTATCATCATAGTGTGTTTTACTAATATTCAAATGATCAAAGTTATATTTGATTAGTAAATCAAGGATACTTTCTCCATTTATCTTGTGTAATAGGTAGCTTCCATTTGTAGTGATGGTTCTTTTT
The DNA here is from genome assembly GCA_050950145.1 of Candidatus Dojkabacteria bacterium. GTDB lineage: Bacteria > Patescibacteriota > Dojkabacteria > SC72 > SC72 > UBA5232. The sequence goes on along the minus strand of JBMNHB010000001.1, from coordinate 450,827 downwards.
CTCATATTATGTTTCTCTAAGAGTTCTAGAATACCTAGTAACTTAGGTGATGCAGTTGGTTCTCCACCAGTTAATGAAACACTTAGATTAAGGGGTTCTAACTTTGTTAGCACTTTATCTAACCTTTTGTAGTATTCATTAGTATTCTTAATTGTTTCTTTTTTATAGATTTTAGCCACATTCTCATATCGTAGTTGTGCTACACAGAATTTACAGTCGGCATTACAGAAATCATCAACAAATATTGATAGATTACAATTTCCGTAGACCTTTTTCTTTAACCCATCAAAGTCAAAATCTATAAGCTCCTTTTGATTTATGTCAAAATTTGCTTGACGTGTATATCTTAGTTTTTCAAATTCTGACATGTTTTTACATTTAATAATTTAATAAAACCTTACTCCTGTTATTCCAATCTGTATCCATCAAACGTCCATCTGCATAGAAAACGAAATCTCTTATAATGTCATTATCATAATCTTTTTCTGTATAACACTTGACAATAGAATCTTCATAAGAAAATACTTGTACAGAGTAATAGAGTCCCTCCATATCTCTAATATGTTTAAATTTTTGATTTTTTCTTAATTCTCTAACTATTTCTGATATGTCAACCAATTTGTTCATATAACTGTCATAATTAGGTGCAGATTTCTTAATGTTGACTAACTCCCTAAAGAGTGTAGTTTCAACTCCGAGGTTTTTATAGAAATCTCTATAATCTAGTATTTCTTTTAAGTTTGTTACTCCCCCCTTTTGTAGAGTACATCCCATTCTAACTCCCATCCCGTTTATGTTACAGAATGTTGCAATCCTTTTTACATCTTCATTAGAGATCGCATATGGAGTCATCATAAGTTTTGAATTTACTCTTTGATCTGAATGCATGCGACTAATATTTATATTCTGAACTACATTGTTTTCTAACATATGTTGTAGTATTGGTTTGTTGTCAACTAAATCTAGCAAGCCACTACCATTGGTTGAGAAACTTTTATATTTGTATCCATATCTTTTAATAAGTTGTAAGGTTGGTACTAATTTTGAACTTTTTGTTGGTTCTCCACCAGTTATAGCTATTGCTGGGTTTAAATCTTTTAGTTGGTTTAATACATAATCTAGTCTTTCAATATATTCTTTATCGCTATTAATCTCTTTGGAGTAGAGATAATTATCCTTGTATTTATTCATACAGAAAGGACAATTAGCATTACATTTGTTAGTTATATATATTGTCAGGGAAGCATTCCCGTATACTCTGTATTTCTTTTTATTAAAAATCTTCTCTTTGATGTCATAAACCTCTATATTGTGTGTTTCAGTTCTTTCATTACTTGCTGGTGTAAATTTTATTGTATTCATTATTTTAACCCCCTTTCATAATTACTTCTTGCTATTAAATCTTGCTTAAAGTTTTTACCATCGCAGGAGTAAATATACCAATCATCAACATTCTGGACAATTACAGGCAAATCATATTCACTTTCGTTTTCATATTTTCCATATCGTTGTAGATAGTAAAGATTTGATATCCTCTCTAAATCTTTTTCTTTTATTAATTTTTTTAACCAATCATCTTTTTTTCTCAATCTTACATTTAAAATAATGTTGAAGTCTTTTATGAATTCAGTAGAGAGGTGTAAATCTTTAGCCTCATCTATACAATTCTTATTCATGTTATATAACCAATAGTTGATACTAATTTTTATAAGAACAGGTGTTTTGTACCATTTGTGAAGTTCAACTAATCTATGTATATGTCTTTTAAGTAATATGCCATTTGTTACTATGATTATTTTCTTACATCTATTTGTACTTTGAGCGTATTCTATAAATAGATATAAGTCTTTGTGTAGGAGTGGTTCTCCGCCTTCGAGTTGAAGTTCGAAGTCATCATCATATGAGTCTATAATTTCTTTAAATTTATCAAATGAGATGAAAGTGGTTTTTGATGATTCGGACCACATGCAGCAAAATTCGCAATCCGCATTACACTTGTTGGTTAGATTTATATATATTCTTATTAGTTCCATTGTGTTGTTTTAATATAGATGTGTGTTATTTACATTTTGATAATATCACCACTATGGTAACTTGTCAAGCATATGGAAATGGTTGTAAAGCAGAAGCTAAATGAAGTGCTTTAATCTAATGAGTGTTTATGATGGATTATATCTCTATCTGAGAGTTAAAATCCCATGTAGAATATAAATTACCATTTGTTCTGTATACCAGATATCTGTTTGTACTATCCATGCATGATTCATCAACCCATACATTATATTTCTCTCTTAATGTTTTAGCTTCTATAGTTGAAAAAGTTTTCCTGTGTTGTTCTATATACACATCAACCTTTGGATGGTGATTTGATGTTTTTTGTAAATACTTAACTGTAATCTGTTTGTCATCTCCAACTCTTTTTCTTAATTCTATGATATCGGCATATGACAATTGATCTGTTAAAATAATTGTATATCTTGTAATTCCAAAATTGGCAACTGGGAGTTTTGTTGGAATTTTACTCATAGAGTATGCTACTACATCTATTTCAGGAAGACCTTTGAAATTCAGATTAGCGGTTTGTATTTCTACTTGACAATTTTGATGGTTAGATAGTACTTTTAAGACATTGTTTATAAAGTTAGGAAACAATGTTGGTTCTGTCATTCCAGTTATGACAACAGTAGATATATTATGATTTGTTATAGCTTTGTTTAATCTTTCTAAATACAGCTCTGTATTATTATTGTAGAAATCATCGTTGTAGGGATTTTCTCCATCGAAAGCTGATACACAATATGGGCAACCATATGGGCATTTAATATACGGACTAGTTAGTTGTAAGTTCATTTTTATTATTAGTTGATTTTTAGATGCCTATTTTATCAGATAATGAATATTTCGAACACCTTGTTTGGATATTGGTAAGATATGCAGGAAGAGAGAATCGAACTCTCACTCTATTTCTAGAACGGGATTTTAAGTCCCGCGCGTCTGCCTATTCCGCCATTCCTGCTTAGTAATATATGTATTTTATCAAATATAAGTGATTTTGAAAATGAGGTGACGACGGGACTCGAACCCGTGGTAGCGGTTTTGCAGACCGCGGCCTTAACCAACTTGGCTACGTCACCCTAGGAATTTAGTATATCTTTAACGGTAACAATCTCTAATATACTATCTGTTTCTTTGTTTTTGATTGAGCTACCGCTAATAATAGCAATTTTATCCAATAAATCCAACTCCCCACTGCCATAAATCTTTTCTACAGCTAAGAAAATATTTCTATCTCTGTCATCAGATAACTCTTTTATATAGTGTGTTTTTACGCCTCTATATATTGCATTTTGCCTGATATTCTCTATAGAAGAACTTACTACAAAAATAGGTACAGTTGGTCTATGTCTACTAACACTACCTACTACACTTTTAATATCTGAGATAATTAGAATCGCATTGTAATGAATCTCTTGTGAAAACTTACATGCTGTTAATCCAAATTCATCTACCTCTTTTCCTGCTTCAGTCTCTCCATGAACAGGTGATAATTTCATGATTTCTTCTGTTCTTAGAGCTATTCTGTTCATCATTTTCACAGCTTCTACAGGATATTTTCCTGTAGATGTCTCTGCTGAAAGCATAACACAATCAGCACCATCCATTACTGCATTTGCAACATCTGAGACCTCTGCTCTTGTTGGTCGTTTATTAGTTTTCATAGATTCAAGCATCTGTGTTGCTACAATCACTGGTTTTCCAACCATTCTACATTTAAAAATCATCTGTTTCTGTAAAATAGGAACTTCTTCTAAGTCTAACTCCACCCCCATATCTCCTCTTGCAATCATAATTGCATCACTCTCATCAAGAATCTCGTCAAAATTCTCTACTCCTTGTCTATTTTCAATCTTTGCAATTACTTTTACATTACTTCCTTTTAAAATCTTTTTTACTGTAATAATGTCTTCTCTATTTCTTGCAAAAGAAGCACAAACAAAGTCAAAATCTAATTCTTTTGCATATTCTATATCTTGTCTATCTTTATCTGTAAGTGCTGGAAAATGGAGATTGATATCAGGAATATTAACAGTCTTATTTGGTTTAAGAATACCTTCCTGAATTACATCACATACCACACTTTCCCCTTTTATCTCTCTAACAACTAACTGGATGTTCCCATCATCTAGAAGAATCTTTGTTCCTACAGTAACATCTTTATGTAGTGTAGGATATGTTATTTTTATAATATTGGGGTTTGGAGTATTGGCTGATGTAAGTGTTACTGTTTCTTTTATCTCCGTATCTTTTTGTAAACCTGTAACTCGAATTTTAGTACCTTGAGTATCTAAAACAGTTGCAATCCTGGGCGAGATATTCCTTATCTGTTTTGAAACTCTATCTAACTCAGCAAAATCTGCAAATGAAGAATTGATTCTTGCAAGTAGCATTCCTGATTCAAACATTTTTCTTAACACTTGATTATCCCATGTAGATGGGCCAATAGTAGCGATTATTTTTGTTTTTGCGATTCTATTCATTTGGGCAGTAAATTGTATTCTAGTATACAACATTCTATATGATTTTGTAATTTTTGTTAAAACATTGTATCCTCTTTAGTAGTTAAGATTTATTAAAACTGTCTATGAAAGAAGGTGTTAAGTTAGCTTTAGTTGGAATGCTTGTCTTTCATTTTTTTGCTAGTCTGTTTAATGAAGCAATCCATCTTCCCGTATCATTTTTATATCTGTTCATTATCTTATTAATTGTTGGTCTTGTTTTGTTAGTTGTATGTCCTTTTCTTAATTTTCTAACAGTTAAGTGTAATTTCATAACCTATGTTTTAATGGGAACCATCGTTCTTAGTGGAACTCTTTATATTTTAAAGATGTTTATGGTTGATTTCGCAATAGAGGAGTTTTTATTTAGTGAATTAAAATTAGGAACATTACAGATTAATGAATTTACAGTAACTCCTATTATTTCAATTATTGTTGTTTCTTTCCTTACATCTTTTGTTACTGCGATATATAAAGAGCTTGATAGGAAGCAATAACTTTGTTTTTAGTGTATAATAGCCATCTATGGATACTACAAAAATATTATTAATATCACAGATAGTAGTTTGTGCTTTACTAGTTGTGAGTATTCTCTTACAAAATAGAGCTGAGGGATTAGGGCAAATGTTTGGTGGAGGTGGTGAGATTTTCAGAACCAAAAGAGGTTTAGAAAAGTTCCTCTACTACTTTACTATTGCATTAATTGTAGTAGTGATTGTCTTATCCCTATTTATTTTAAAACTATCTTCTAAGTAAGTAGTCTTATGAAGAAAACAAAAAAAGCTAAAGTTCTCACTAAAGAGGATTCTTTAATGAAAGTCGTCCTTGAGGAATTAAGTGTAAAGGCTTCTCCTGTTAGTGAAAAGAAACCTTTTGATTTTAGGGATATTTTTTGGAATTATCCTGAGTTTTTAGTAAATTCTTTTAAGAAACTTATTCCTATTAGTTATATTCTAGTCTTTGGCTTGATTTCTCTCTTGATTATTCTCTTTTTAAATTCAGTTACTTTTACAAAGATTGTTAGGGGTAATCAGAAGAAAGATTCTCTCGTTGGTGGTGTTGTAGGTACAGTTAACTCTCTTAATCCTTTGTATGTAACAAATAACTATATTGAGAGATCTATAGATAGTCTCATCTTTGAAAAATTTATTAATATTGATAGTGATGGTAATGCTACACCTGGTATTGCTAAGAATTGGGAGAGTAAGGAAGATGGTTTGGTTTATGAATTTAAAATAGATGAGGGACATTTTTGGCATGATGGCAGTGAAGTTACTGTTGATGATGTGGTATTTACATTTGATACAGCGATAAAACTTTCTAAAGAAGCGGGTTTTGACTCTGTTGGTATTGCTTTTGTAGATATGGAAGTCACTAAACTGGATGAAAATACTGTTCAATTTAGAGTTAAAGAGAAGAATCCTGTTATTTTTAGAGCACTGTCCATTTATATAGTTCCTCGTAAATACTTAGAAGAAGTTGAAATTAGTAAGATGGCTTTTGATGTTTTTACAAAGAGTCCGATTGGAAGTGGAAAGTATAGTTTTGTAAAAATGGATAGTTCTTCTATATATTTAATTGATAATCCTTATGATAAATATGAACCTCATATTAAGAATATTGTTTTTAAGATGTATCCTGACTGGGATTCTTTAGAGATGGCTTTTAGAGCTGGTAATTTGGATGCAATTGGCTCCTGGGATAGAATGATAACTTCTTATATTGAAGAATATGATAGTTTTGTCAGAAATGATCTGGTTATAGAGGACAGAGAGAAATTAATATTCTTTAATACAAGGAAGGATTCATTAAAGGATAAAGAAATCAGGATTATACTTACGCTTTTACTGAATAAGGAGAAGTTAATTGATGAGTATGGTGTTGGAGGTAGAGTTCTAAACGGTCCATTACCTGAAACATCTTGGGCGTATAATAAGGATGTTGATTACCTTAAATATGATCCTACTAAAGCGACTGAGAAGCTTGAAAAACTTGGTTACAAGAAGAATCCTAATAGTGGTTATTTTGAAAATCAGCAGGGAGAGATTTTAACATTTACTATTAGTTATCTATCAACCCCGTCTAATGAGAGATTAGTTACGCTTCTTGCTGATTATTATAAGGAAGAAGGGGTGTTTTTAAAGATAGAGAGGTTAGATTACACACAGATAACACAAGAGGTTATTTCAACAAGGGATTTTGAACTTTTGTTGTATGAAATAGAGACTAGTGTGGATCCAGATCAGTATAACTTATGGCATTCATTAAAAGCGAATTTCCCAGATTTAAATCTTTCAGGATACAATTATGGAAGGGTAGATATTTTGCTTGAGGAAGGAAGGCAGACTATGGATAAAGAGATACGAAAGCAGAAATACCACCTGTTTCAGAAATATTTAATGGCTGATGCACCAGCGATATTCCTCTACAATCCTATATATGAATATATTACTAGGGACAACTTAGTTGGTATAGACCTTGATTCAGTTTCTCATTCCTATGAAAGATTTCATAATATAGAAGAGTGGTATTGGAAATAATTCATATGCCAGAGGGGGGAGTTGAACCCCCACCCTATTTCTAGGACTACGTTCTGAACGTAGCGTGTCTGCCATTTCACCACCCTGGCTTTACTTTTTTGAAGTAAGCGATATCTTCAAATCCTTCTTTTCTTTTCCCTTATCATCATCAGGGTCGTGTTCTTTAAATCCCTTCAGGAAATCTACTTTTGTAACAATCTTTTCTTTTGGTTCCTCAGGTTTCTCTTCTTTTGTTTTTTCCTCTTTTGAATTCTTTTCTGGAATGGGGTTTTCAATATTTACAGTTTTCTCTTTTAACTTCTCAAGTAATGTCATAGGTTTCTCTTTTTCATCTATTGGCTTATCTAAAGTTTTAGCAACTTCTTTAACCACTTTCTCCTCTTTTTTCTTTTTAGAGAGAGAAGAGAATAATATACCAAGTAGCAAACCTATTGAAAGAAGTCCAACAGAGAGAACAAGTAAATCAATATTTGTATTTGTTAATGTTTGAATATTATCACTGTCCATGTCTTTAAAAGCAAAGTGTATCGGTGTTGTAGTTGTTGTTATTACTTCTTTTGAGCCTTTACTGTCGATATCTAGTGTTATTGGTTCTGCTAAATCACTTGCATATCCATATTTTTTTGTTAAACCAGAGAAAGTATACAAGCCTGATGGAAGATTTTCATCTAATTTTACATTCCATACACCATCATTATCTACCTCAACTAGTTTTGTAACCATTTTTTGGTTAGAGTTGATAATAATGGTAACTTCTGAACCAGCTAGTGCTGTTCCAGAGAATGTTATCTCATTTTGTTGTATTAGTGGAGTATTAAGTACTGGTGCTCTTGGAATTACAATTAGTTCTTTATCAATACTTTGTGTTACATCGTATTCATCAGTAAACTTGAAAGTTAAAAGGTGATCTCCAATACTTAATGCAGGTAGAGTGTGGGGACTTGTAATTGTTTCAAATCCTTTTTTGTCAACACTTAACTGTACTCCTTGTTTCTCTTTTGAAGGATCATTGAAATTTATTATTAGACTTGGATTATCAGTGATTTTTGGTATATCTAAATTAAGTTGTTGCTGTAGTGGATCGGTAGTTTTTTTCTCTTCTTCTTGGGCAAATACTTGCATAGGAGTGAGTATTAGTAATATAAGAAGGGATATTGTAATTGTTCTTAATTTCATTTTTGGCAGATTAATAAAGTTAACTAAGTTATATTCTATCTATAAATAAAATTCCATCAAGGTGGTCCTTCTCATGCTGTATTGTAATAGCATTTAAGTCACTATATTTTTTTACTTGTTTGTTTCCTTCCCTATCTTGATATGTAATTTTAATCTTTTTGTATCTTAAAACCTTCTCTTCTCTGTTGGGAACGCTTAAGCATGATTCTTCTATACTCATTTTTGTAAAGCCATCAGGTTCTACAATTGGATTTATAAAAAGCTCCCAGATATTAGTATCGTAGTTAAGAAGGTAGAATACATTTTTGTTTACTCCTACTTGATTTGCTGCAATACCACCTGCAGGTTCACTACTCTGTTTTGCTGTTTCAAGAAGATTATTTAGAAATTCATTAAATTCTTTAGTATTAAACTCTTCCTCTTTTACAGGTAAGCTCTTTTTTCTTAAGATCTCTTCATCCTTTTTATCTTCAATTGTAAGTATTCTTAAAACTTTTGCCATGATTAAGTATACCATAATTAGTTTTGTAAGAATTTTGTAAGGTTGGTTTGTAAAAATATAATAATGAAAAATTTTCTATCTGATGTTGCAACTCCTGTAAGTGTTATTAGAGGTTGTCATATCATTAAAAAGAGAGTAAAGCTATCTAAAGAAGAAGCAAAGGTATTAGACAAGCATCTTTTATCCAATATTAAAATTGTAGAGAAAAAACTTTGTAAGTTACTTGGGTATTCTGTATCCTAAACCCTCTACAGTTTCGATATATTTATTGCAATCTGAGGCATTTAACTTTTTCCTTAGCCTACATACTAATGTGTCAACAGAACCAATACTCTTATCTATATTTAATGCATCTAGTATAGAGATAATTTTATCTCTACTAAATATAACACCTCTGTTTTTTGCAAGAAGTAGTAGAAGGCCGAACTCTGTTTTTGTTAAATGTATTTCTCCTTTTCCTTTTTTAGTAACTATCTTATCCTCTGTGAGTGTTAAATCTTTTATACGAATTGCTCTAGGATAGAATTTCTTAGAGAAAAAGTTTAATACTTGCACTTCTAGAAGTTCATATTCCAAAGGTTTTTTATGAAAAATATTTGCTCCATTTCTGTATGACTCTATTTCATTTTTAATACTAACATCATTTGATATGACTATAATTGGTTTCTTTTCGTATATTTCTCTAATTCTTTCTAGTAGTATGTGTCCACTGATATCAGGCAAACCTATATCTAAGATTAGTAAGGAATAGCTATAGTTTCTAATTTTTCTATATGCTTCCTTTCCATTATATGCAAAATCGGATGTAAGACTTAAACTTTCAAAAAACTTTTGGAGAACATGGACTAAGCTTGCACAATCATCAATAATAAGAATATCCCTACTTCTCATGTTCTAATATATACAGCTTCTTCTTACAGAATTCTTACAATCTTACTCTTCATCCTCTTCTCTAGTTTCATCATCTTCTTGACCTTTTGGGAGTATTTTTGAGATTAAAAATAGTACAAGAAGGAGTATTGGTAAGGATAGTAAGATTATTAATATGTAGTTTGTATTCATATTTTTTAATTCTTTCTAAATGATATCATCTTTTCAGTTAATGAGAAGCAACATCCACAATAGTTTTGTTTGTAAAAACCAGAATGTTTTCTATTTGAAATATTATCAATTTCAATAAAATTGATATTGTATTTCTTGTTTAAATCTTTAGCTATTTTTACAATAGTATCTCTTTCTTGGTAGTGACTAGTAAGTAAGGTTGTTGTTACATTCTTAATCTTCTTCTCCTTGGCATAGTTGAATAGATTCTCTAATCTTAAGTTCCAACAGATTGCACATCTATTTTTCTTGTTATCTAATACTTTACTTAAATATTCTTTTGGTGAGTAGTTGGGAATAACTAGTTTAATATTCCACTTCTCTTTTAGTTCTGGAAATATCTTCTTTACTGCATTTAATCTTTCTAAATATTCCGTTCTTGGATGAATGTTTGGATTGTAAAAGAGGGAGGTTATCTCCGTTTCCTTATCAATTAGTCCCCTACTCTTTAAATCTAAGAGAGCATTTAAAAGACAATCTGCACAACATGTGTGTATGACAAGGTTTTTTAGTATCATACTTGTATTATACAATACCCCTTCCTTAGACTCTAAGATTTGTGGTATAATATAAATAGCTATGGAAGCTTTCTGTGATAGACTGCTTAGAGTGTAATCTCCCATATTTTGTGGTGTAGCGAATTTTATTTTTTTATATTTATAAACAAATGGGTAAAAAGTTGTTTGTAGGCAACCTCAGCTGGAACGTCAGAGACGAAGAGTTGAAGGAAGCATTTGCTCCTCATGGTACTGTTGAAGAAGCAGTTGTCATTATGGATAGAATGAAGAACAGATCTAAGGGATTTGGCTTTGTTACAATGTCCACAGAAGAGGAAGCACAGAAAGCAATGGAAGCTCTTAATGGTCAAGAGATTGATGGTAGAGCTGTCAATGTCTCATTGGCTAGAGAAGAGAAAAAAGAGTTTTAATAGCTAAGTACATTGTAAATTGGAAGGGAGGTAGAAATACCTCTCTTTTTTTTATACAAATTTCTTTAAGGTCTGACCTAGGTCTGCCCCACGTTAATCTAGATTTCATCATCTCCCAACCCTTTCCACAGGAGCCTTTCTGGAAAGAGACCCCTTGTATTTTGTAGGAATTTTGGTCTAGGGAGATATCGGATATGGTAATTACTTAGTAGTAGGTAATCTTTTGGTGAGATTAAAAAGTTATGAATCAGGGGCAGGCCTAGGCCTGGCCTTCCAGTTTCTCAAGCTGTTGTTTTGCATAGAAGGTGAGATTCTTTCTCTTTGCCCATATTCTCTCTGTGCTTTTAAGAAGTTTCTTTCTAAGTCGTATATGTTTAGGTGTTACTTCTATCAACTCATCATCCTTTATAAATGACAGTGCATATTCAATAGTAAGTAGGATTGGTGTTTTAAGAGCAATCTCTGTGACTTGTGAATGTGCCATTCTTACATTTGTTTTGTGTCTCTCTTTACATGGATTTACTTCTACATCCTCCATTGTATTAGTAATACCAATTATCATACCTTCATATACATTTGTTGAACCTGAAATGAAGAGTCTACCTCTCTCTTGAACACTCATAAGGGCATATGCAAGAGCTGTTCCAGTCTCTGATGATATGATTACACCTTTTCTGTATAAGTTTTCTCCTTTTTCATAAGGGACATATTCTAAAACAGCACTGTTAATAATGGTAGTTCCTTTTGTTGCTGTCATTAAGTTCCTATGAAGACCTATTAGATTTCTAGTTAGGATATGGTATGTAAACCTACTCTGTCCCTCTTCATTTTCCATATTTACCATCTTTCCTTTTCTTCCACTAACCTCTTCTGTAATTGCACTTAGGTATTCTTCTGGGGCATCTATAATTAACTCCTCTAATGGTTCACACTCTACTCCGTCAATCTTTTGTAAGATTACCTCTGGTTTTCCTAATTCAAACTCATATCCTTCTCTTCTTAACTGTTCAACCAAGATTGCAAGTTGTAACTCTCCTCTCCCTGAAACATAGTGGGCATTTGCTCCCTTGCTCTCAATCTTCAAGCTAATATTCAATCTCTTTTCTTGGTCTAACCTCTGTTGTAGTTGTTTTGCAGTAACAAACTTACCTTCCTTTCCAACAAATGGGGATGTATTAGCAGAGAACTTTACTCTAACTGTTGGAGGTGTAATCTTAATATCAGGCAATGGCTCTGGATTATCAACACTACAAAGTGTTGCACCAATATCTGTAGAGTTAATACCTGTAACTGCAACAATCTCTCCTACTCCTCCTTCTTGAATTGGAGTCCATTCTAATCCAACTTTAGTAAAAAGCTCATTAACTCTACCTTGTTTCTTTTCAAAATCTTCTTGGTTAGAAACAAGAACAATTGGATCACCTACCTTTACCTTCCCATTTGATATCTTACCAATTAGGTATCTTCCTAGATGTTCATCATATTCAATACTAGTTATCTGCATCTGAAATGGTTTGTTAATATCTCCACTTGGTGCAGGAAGGTTTGTAACTATCTCATCTAATATTGGAGTTAGATCCCCACTTGTAGTTTCTGGTATTGTTAAATCTCCAGTTGGCATCTCTTTGAAGACTTTTCCTTCTCTGGAGATAGCATAGTATATTGGGAAGTCTAGTTGCTCTTCTTTAGTAGCTAATGAAAGGAAGAGGTCATTGATTTTAGATGTTGTTTTTTCAATGTTAGCTAACTTCCTATCTATCTTATTAATTATCACTACCGGCTTTAATCCTAGCTCAAGTGCTTTTTTAAGAACAAATTTTGTTTGAGGCATAGTTCCTTCTTTTGCATCTACAAGTAGAAGGCAACTATCTGCCATATTAAGAGTTCTTTCTACCTCTCCACCAAAGTCGGAGTGTCCAGGTGTATCTATAATATTTATCTTTACTCCTTTATATACTATGGAGATGTTCTTTGCACTGATTGTAATACCTTTCTCTTTTTCTAGTTCTCCTTTGTCTAGTATTCTTGTTTGTTGCATCTCCTCTTGATTATCTCTAAAGAGGTGTGTTTGCTTCATGAAGGCATCAACCAAGGTTGTTTTGCCATGGTCTACATGTGCGATGATAGCGATGTTTCTTAGGTTGTTTTGTTCATTGATATTCTCTGACATACGCGGGTGATTCTATCACTAAATTAGGGTCATGAAAAGGTACTTGTAGAGGGTGTATATGGGGGTAACCGTTAGATAAAAACTAAATGTTACCGAATGCAAACCCGTTAGATAAAAATAGTGTTACCTAAGCGAGTTAACTTTCTTAACAATTTATCTCTTTCCTCTAACAATTCTAACCTATTTAATTTAGAATGTTTACTCGCAAGTGACATCTTGAATTGTATATCAATATCCTTCTCTTCCATTACCCTCTGATATGGACTTTTAGGACTATCATATTTCTTCTTAATTACTCTACCTAAGTCATTAAATTCTTTTTCTTTCAATTTCACAGAAGGCACAAAATGATTTTGAAATTGGTCATCAATCTCATATATCCTGTTAAGTAAATCAATATGTTGTAATGTATCATATCTTCGGTATCCCACTAAACCTCTCACTTTGTCTCCATTCTTCTGTTCTGTATGTCCATTATCTTCTTTTTTGTAACTTCTGCTTCTAGTAATGAATATATTGTTTTCTTTAGCCTTAGAAGAGAGCAGAGAGGTTAGTAATGCAGGTTCATTGTCAGAGTGTAATCCTTCAATTGTGTATGGTATTTTCTTTTTGTTCAATTCAAAAGCATTCCCCACAGCTAAGCTATCTTTTCCCAGACAAGCACTTCTCACAATCCATGTGGTTTTAGGGTCTGTAAATACCAATGTTCTAGCAAACTTACCAGTAGCATTTCCTCCATTATGATCAACAAAGTCAACACCAAAGAAGCCCGATTTAATGTTAGTAGAGAAGTAAGTTCTCACAGGTATTTGTTTTTGTAATGCTCTCACACTTCCCGAAGAACTAATACTTCCTCTTTTAGGTTTAGGGAACTTAGCAACAAAGAGTTTAAGTGTACCTAGAGGTATTTTCCTCACCAACTCAATGTCGCTATCTATATATCCTTCTAGTTTGTTTGCTTGTTTTAAATCTTTTAGTGTTTCTTCAATTTGACCATGAAATCTCTCAGCACAGATACAATCATTTGCTTGCCATATCATTTTTACGATGTTTTTAGATTGTGGAGTATATTTCTTTTTCCTTCCACCTCTTCCAGATATGTTTCTCTCTGTAATATTTGGATTGTTCAGAGATCTAATGAGTGACTTCCTAGACCTGTTTGTATCTTTGACTAGCCAGTCTAGTATCTCAGTTTTCTCTTCCCGTTTTTTAGTTTCTAGATATTCTTTTTTTCTTTTGACTACCGCCATTTTAGTAAAAATATTGTCTTGCATACTCTGATGTATTTAGTTTAATTACAGAGTATATTTGGGTAACACTATTTTTATCTAACGGGGTGTTGTTGGGTAACACTAGTTTTTATCTAATGCAGGGTATTGTAAATCTATAGGGTTTTTGGTATAATCCCAAATATGTAGAGTATTGTCTCTACTTGGTTATGATAACTTTATTTATTAATTTTTAATTACAAATTAATGAAGTTTAACAAAAAATCTTTTTTGAAATCTTTGTATAAGGTTTCAACAGTCCTATTTTTAGTAGGATATAACTTTGCCCCACCATTTTTAGCCATTGATCAGTTGAGAGATATAGGAGGAGAGATTACTCCTGTAGCTGCTGCTGATGGGCCATATACTATTTCTTCTACTAGTGGTATTTGGACAAGTGTCTCAGGAGGTAGTAATATAACTGGTTTGAATACAAAAGAAATTAGATGGGGAAAACCAGTAGGATCTCAGAAGAGTGGTTTAAGATTTGATGGTAAAGGAGAAACAACTTTTAATGCTAATGAGACATTCCTTATCGGTGATTTTACTCATTTTAACTGGGCAACACAGTCAGGAACTTCTGCTAATGGTGCAACACTTAATGTAACATTAAACTTCTCAAATCCTGTAATTTCTCCATCACCAACATTTACTTATGATTTTGATATTGATGAAACACCAAACAGACGTCCTTGTGGTGCACACCAACAGTCTACCACTCCTTGTGATGACATAATAACCTTCCCTAATGGTGGTTATGGTGAACAGGTCTATACGATTGGAGATATGAAATATACATTGAAAATAGATGGTTTCCAAGATTCAAAAGGTAATACACTCAATAGATTTGTAACAGAAGAGCAAAAAAATAATGTTGCATACTTAGTAGGTCGTTTAAGTTCTGTCTTAGTTGAAAGACCAGCTATCTCAATTGTTAAGGAAGTAAATGGACAAGATGCAAACACCCTTGGGGAAGCAGTACAAGTAAATGCAGGAGATACAGTAAACTTTACATATATTGTACAAAATACAGGTAATGTAAAGTTAACAAACATTGCAGTAACAGATGACAAAGGTGTACAAGTAACATGCCCAGGAACAGAGTTAGAACCTGGTACAAATATGACTTGTACAGGAAGTGCTACAGCTATTGCAGGTAACTATACTAACATTGGTACAGTTACATCATCTCATAACTTATCAGCAAGTGATCCTGCAAACTATAAAGGTATTATCCCTACAATTAAGATTTGTCATAGAACTAAGTCTCATACAAGTCCTTATGAAGTAATTGAACCTGATGCATCTGGAAATTTAAATGGACATGCAGGACATACTGGTGATATTTGGTTTCCAGGTATAACAGTAGAATGGGGAGATATTATTCCTCCATTCACATCATATGATGGAATTCCCTTTACAGGTCTTAACTGGAGTGAGTATGGACAGGCGATATACAATAATAATTGTATAATTCCACAAGGTCAGATAACTGTCAAGAAAGTTCTAAGTCCAGCTTCTAATAATGATAATACTGAATTTACAATAACAGGTAGTGGTACTCCTTCGATAAACGGTTCCCCTACTTTCTTGTATGAGGCTAATAGTAATATTGGGAAGATTAGAACAACCAAATCTCATACATACAATGTAATGCCTGGTACATACAATATTACAGAAACATTACCAGCAGGTTGGAGCTTAGTAAGTAATACATGTTCAAATATTACAATTACAAATAATGAGACTAAGGAGTGTACTATTACTAACACACAAGATGGTTCATTAACTATCGTTAAGAAAGCATTACCATTTGGTACCGATACATTTGGATTTACTTTGACAGGTGGTAATGGAGTTAATGAACAATTTAATTTGGTAGATAACTCAGATACAGAAGATCCAAGTAAAACATTTAGTTTGAAAGCAGGTACATATGCAGTTGCAGAGAATAATTATAGTGATTGGAAAACAACATACTCTTGTACGGATGGAAAAACAATAGATAATATTTCATTAAGTGCAGGAGAATCAGTTACTTGTACATTTACAAATACAAAATATGGATCTATCTCAGGTCGTAAGCTTCATGATTTAGATGGATTAGCAAGTACAACGAATGATAGAAAACCTGTATATGGATATACAATCTTTATAGATAAAGATGGCGATGGAAAATTGGATACAACTACAGAACCACATACAACAACAGCTCTTGATGGTTCATATTCATTTACTGGATTAGAGCCAGGTGAATATACAGTTGTTGAAGTAATGAAGGTTGGTTGGATTGTTTTACCAGGTACAAGTACAAGTTGGACAATAAAACTTTCTCCTGGAGAAGATAAAAAGAATGTTGATTTTATCAATATTGAAAGACCAACCATTAAAGTTATTAAATTTGTAGACACAGATGGTGATGGAGAAGTAGATGATAGATATGTAACAGATTGGACATGGATGTTGGATGATAAAGAATACAAAATGTTTGGTAAAGAGGAAAAACCTATGGAAATAATGCCAGGTACATATGCTATCTCTGAAATTCAGAAAGATGATTATACTGTTAAATCAATGATGTGTGATAATGGCGGGGTAAAATTCTTTGAGAAACCAACTGAGAGTACAAAGTTAACAATAAACTCAGGAGATAAAATATTATGTAGATTTATTAATACTAGAGATACAGGCACATTGATTGTTAGAAAGGAAGTTATTAATGATAATGGTGGTAAATTGGAGGCAAGAGAGTTCTCATTTAAGATTGGTACTAGTAAAGGTGTTGGTTTTGATCAAGATCCCACAAATCCACTATTAGGTGAAAATATATATAAGAGATACCCAACAGGTACCTACTCTATTATAGAGCCAGAGGCAAATCAAAGAGGATATGCTACTACATATGATAATTGTGACAAGATAATAGTTGAAAAAGGAAAAGAAGCTGTTTGTACAATTACAAATGATGATGTAGCACCAACCCTAACAGTAATTAAGAGGGTAGTTAATGATAACGGAGGAACAGCAACAGCAAATGATTTTGGAATTAAATTAAATGGTGATGAATTAAAATTTAAAACATGGCCAGGAGAGATAGGAAAATATACATCTACTTATTTTGCTACTCCAGAAGTAAAATCTAATACAAAATATGAGTTGGAGGAGATAGATCATCCTGGTTACAAGGAAGGAAAATGGAGTTGTACAGATGATAAGACAGGGAAGATTATTGGTAGTTATCAGTTCTCTTTAACAGAAGGTCAAAGAGTAACCTGTACAATAACTAATGATGACATTGCACCATCATTAGAATTAGTTAAAGAGGTTGACAATAAATATGGTGGTAATGCACAAATTACTGATTGGACATTAACAGCAACAGGTCCAACAACAATCTCTGGTGATAGTGGAGTAAAGAGTGGGGGTAACTTCAAAGCAGGTACATATACATTAAGTGAGATTGCTAAGGAAGGAATTTCAGGATATGAAGCAGGTGACTGGGATTGTACCAATGATATCGTTGTAGATGATAATAATCAGATAACTCTTGAAGTTGGTCAGACTACTGTATGTACAATTAAGAATACAGAGATACAACCAACTCTTACACTTGTGAAGACAGTTGAGAACAATCATGGAGGCTTAAAACAGGTGGCAGACTTTAAACTCTACATTGGAGATACTGAAGTAACAAGTGGTAAGGCTCACAAAGTTAACTCGGGAGTTGAATATACAGTAAGAGAAGATCAGTTACCTGGATATACAGCATCAACTTGGAGTGGAGATTGTAGTGCAGATGGAAAGATTACATTAAGTTCAGGTGAGAATAAGACTTGTACAATTACAAATAGTGACTCTCAGTCTAAGATTACTGTAATCAAGAAAGTAATTAATGATCATGGTGGTACAGCAACAGTAGATGACTTTGATATCACCCTAACCGACTCAACATTAGAATTTGACGCAGGTGTTGAGGAAGGTGATACAACAACCTACACAGCAACAGTATTTGGTGATGTTAATAAGGAATACACACTATCTGAAACTGTTGCAGGTACAGGATATACGATGGATAGTTTGGAATGTTCTCTTGGTAGTGATGGCGTCTTTACACTTCCAGAAGGACAAAATGTAACTTGTACAATTGTTAATAATGATATTCAACCAACACTAACTGTAGAGAAAGTTGTTGATAACGGAACATATGGAGATAAGCAAGTATCAGACTTCACTCTCTATGTCTCAGGTAATAAGGTAACTAGTGGAGAAGTTAATAAGTTTAATGCAGGTGACTACACTGTAAGTGAAGATAATCTTGATGGATATGTGGCAACATTTAGTGATGATTGTGATTCAGATGGAAATGTTACACTAAATGTTGGTGATAACAAGGTATGTACAATCACAAATAAAAGTACACACGGTAAAATAATTATCAAGAAATTAGTTGAACCTAGAGGAGATAAGACTAAGTTTACATTTACAGGAGAGCTAACTGGAACAATTGGTAACAATGGAACTATTGAAAAGGTAGTAATCCCAGGAGATTACTCTGTAACAGAACAATTTGAAAAGGGTTGGAATCTAAAATCTCTAGTATGTGATGATACTGATAGTGTTAGAGATGGATATACAGCAAACATCAAGGTTGGAGATAATGAAACAGTAACATGTACATTTACTAATGAAAAATTAGGTAGTATCTCAGGTTTCAAATATGAGGATAGAAATGGTAATGGAAAGTGGGATGTGTTACCACTATTCTCAGAATTACCATTAAGAGGATGGACAATCTTCATTGATTTGGATAATGATGGTGTTCTAGATGTAGGAGAACCATCTACAATAACAAACATATTAGGATACTACGAGTTTACTAACCTACCAGTAGGCGAAACATATATAATTCGTGAGGTACAGAAAGATGGTTGGACTCAAACATCTGCTAATCCAGCTCCAATTACAATAGCAGCTGGGGATGTTAGGGTATTGGTAAACTTTGGTAACTTCAAAGATGCAACAATTAATGTAACTAAAGATGTTGTTGGAGTTGATGGAAAAACGAATATGATAGATACACACGAGTTTACAGCACTTCTTAACAACGATGAGGGTACTGGTCAAACAATTGCAGAGGGAACAACAGCTACATACAAGGTTGCAAATGGTAAACATACCATATCAGAAGTAGAAGATGAGAATTATACAACTCTGGGATGCTTCATTAGTAAGAAAGAATTTACTAATTATTCAGTAAGAAGTGGTGAGACATACAATGTAGTATGTAAGAATGCACAATTACCAGCTACATTAATAGTTACAAAGGATGTAGTAAATAGTGAAGGAGAGGATGTAGATGGGGATATATTCTCAGATGATTTGTTTGATGTTGTCTTAGGTGAAGTAACAGAACAAATTGCAGATACATCAAATGGTAAACAACCAGCAGTATTTGAAGGATTACAGCCAGGTGTTCATTCATTCACAGAGACACCAAAAGAAGGATACACTTTCGGAGGATGTGTAAATGATGAAGGGGTTCTCTTAGATGGAGAGGTTATATTAGGAAGTAATCAAACTCTTGAAGTTGAGTGTATCAACAAAGTAATTGATCCAATCCTACAGATCGAAAAGAGCAATGATGCAGTTGTTGCATTATCAGCAGGTGATATTGTTACATACACAATTACAGTAACAGCACCAAGCGATGAATCAGAAGGTACATATGTTCTAAATAATGTAGTAGTTTCTGACATTGCTCCAGCAGGATTCAAATATATCCTTGATTCATGGATAGCACAAAAGAATGGTGTTGGTATCTCAGTACCAGAACCTATATACGATGATAAAGGTCAGGCAAAATGGAATATTGGAGATATGAAAGAAGGAGATAAAGTTGTGTTAACATACAAAACTAAAATCTCTCTCGATCAAGATCCAGGTAACTATCCAGATATTGCATGGGTAGCAGGTACATCACTAATAGACGGTGAAGTACTAGGTGCTTCTACAGTAGATCCAGAGACACCATTTGTAGGAACAGATGTAACAGTCATAGAGCCAGTTGAAACAGAAGAAGGAGAAGTATTAGGTGCATCAATTACTCTACCAGTAACTGGTGCAAGTACATATCTAACATTAGGTGCATTAATTATGATGATATTAGGTGCAATTACCCTACTCCTTAAACCATTCAAGAAGTTAAGCTATGCTCTTCTTACAGGTTTAATGGCAATATCATTTGTAACCCTACTCACTCCTAATAGAGTATTAGCATTAGACAGTGATATTAAAGTAAGAATAATGCAACCTGCAACTCCAACAAACAAGAGTAGCTTTAATGTTGGATTTGTAGCATTAGATCTTAACAACAATTCAATTACAGTAGAATGTTACAAAGATGCAGAAGTTGCACCATTTGCAACATTCACTGCAAACACAGGTAACTGTCCAGTAACAGTAAGCGCAAGTGGTACATATACTTTCTATGTAGTAGCAAAATCTACTTCAGGTGAGCAAAAATCAGCAGATGTAACAGTTGTTGTAGATTTAGAAAAACCAGCACCTGTAATAGACTACTCTAAAGCAGGTAATGTGATAAAGTTTAAGACACCAAATGATCCAAAAATAAAGACAGTTGAAATTCATAGATCTGATAAACCATCATACACTGCAAATGAAAGTACAAGGATTCATCCAATGCCTGTATCCCCAAATACAGAGTATTCATGGACAGATACTACAGCAGAAGCAGGAAAGACATACTACTATGCTCTTAGAACAGTAGATGCGCTTGGTAATGTATCTACCATAGTATCAGACCCTGAAGTGATAGAAGTACCTAAAATAAGTACTCCTACTGCAACAACCACTACCACCACTACAACAACAGGTGGAGAGGTTGCAGGCCAGAAAGATACTACAGATGAAGGAGAGGTAGCAGGAGAGAAAGATGATGTTTTAGAAGTAGATGATCAAGAAGTTGAAAAAACAGAAGATAGTGAGGAGAAAACAGATGGAGATGTAGAAGAAACAGGTAAGAAAGTTTTAGGTAAATGGTATATCTGGGTTATAGCAATTGTTGTTCTTGGAGGAGTTGCATACTATGTCAGAAAGCAAAAGAGGAATTAACAAAAAGGTTCTAGTAGGAGTAATACTACTCCTACTAGGCCTTACTGTCCTAGTTATTACCTATTGGCCTGTCCTCAAGTCGTACTATATTCACTACACAAATCGTAATTATGTAGCAGAAACAAGAATAGAGATAACTGATGACTCTTCTCAAGTTACTAAAGAAATCAATAAAGACACTGATACAGTAATGCTTGATTCTAACTTCGGACTATACATTCCTAAGATTAGAATTGCAGCATCAGTACTCAAAGATATAAATCCTACCAATGAAAAAGAATACATTGCAGCATTAGAAAAAGGTATAGCTCATGCAAAAGGAACAAACACACCAGACCAACAAGGTAATGTATTTCTCTTTGCTCATTCAGCAGTAAACTTCTATGAAAGAAGAAAATATGATATCTACTTCTATCTTCTTACAGAACTAGAACAAGGGGATGAGGTATTTGTCAGCTACAATGGAATAATCTACAAATATATTGTTTCTGAAGTAAAGATTGTAAACAGAGATGAAGTAAAATACCTAAACAAGTACTCTGATCAAGATACACTTACCTTAATGACTTGTTACCCAGCAGGTACAGACTGGAAGAGAACCATAGTGATTGCACACAGAGATAATGTAACTCCTTTTCTTTAGAGTTACAGTCCTGTTCGTTTTTTCAACATAGTAGTGTATACTGAAATTAGCTAATTAAATTATTAGTTAATATATATGACAAAAAGACATCAAGTATACAAATGTAATATCTGTGGGAATATTGTAGAAGTATTACATGAAGGAGGTGGAACATTAGTATGTTGTGGTCAAGATATGGTTCTTTTTGAAGAAAAGAAAGAAGATGAAGGAAATGAAAAACATCTTCCTGTTGTAAAAGTAGAAGGAAACAAAGTAATTGTAGAAGTTGGTTCAGTACCTCATCCTATGGAAGATGTACACTACATTGAATGGATTGAAGTAATCAATGGTGAAGAAAGTCAAAAAGTATTCTTAAAACCAGGAGAAGAACCAAAAGCAGAATTCACATTTGAAAATATTGGTCAACTTAGAGTTAGAGAATACTGCAATCTTCACGGTCTTTGGGAAACAATTGTCTAAAGACCAACTGAGAGCATCCTAACAAAGCTTTCCATGTCATTGTATGCATGTACTCTTGATATGTAGTACTTCTTATCTAGTTTAATATCTATATATCTACCACATGAGAATGCTGCTGTATATCCGTTGTTTTGTGCAATATCAAAAGATCTATAATCAGCACTACATCCAGGATAAGCAAGCAAAGTAACAGGTTTACCAGTAATCTCCTCTATCTTACTCTTACTAGTAGCCATCTCTTCATTTATTGCACCACTACTTATCTTGTGAAAATATGCATGAGTATTAGAATGTGATTGAATATCCATACCACCATCAGCCATCTCTTTAATTTGCTGATGATTTAGAAGAGACCTAGATGCAATCATAAAGAAGGTACCTGTTTGTCCATATTTCTTAAGAATTGGATATGCTACTGAATAGTGAGTAGGTGTAGCATCATCAAATGTAAGTAATATGCTTTTCTGTTTAGGTGTAACACCTGATTCTAGAATACTATTGAACTCTCCAACACTTAATATTTTGTAATTCTTTTTAACTAAATATGCTATCTGTTTTTCAAATATCTCAGGACTAACATAGAGTAAATATGGATCATTAGGTATCGGTTCACTAATATTATGATACATCATAATAGGTAATCTAATTGCTTCATTTCTAAGAGGCAAAGGTTCTACATCATAATCTTCTAAAATATTCTCATCATTTATTTCAGGTAGTATAGGTATTTTGGAGATATATGGAGTTACAAAGAGAGTATAATTATCACCATCTTTTACTGTAGTTAGTAATATCTGAACATTATCAAGATTATATTGCTGTGAAAGTAATATTTTTTCTAATACTTCTTTCTCAATCCTTTCTTCTTTGAGAGTTAGAAGATTCTTTTCAAGCTCTAGTAACTTACTGTTCTTAATTCCCATTCTCTCTAACTGATTAACTAGATATTTTGATAAATTAATCATTCTATCTAGTAAGTTTTTGTTAATATCAACTTCAATTTTACTACTACTTTCTAATTTCTCTGTTGTACTATCCCTACTCTGTATAGTACTAACAACACTCATATCATTGTCTGATAGAGAATCATTAAATACATCTATACTGTTCTCAAGTAAATCTTCAATATATTCTATCTCTGCCAATTTCCTTTTAGATATTTTTTCAAAGAGCTTTTTCCTATTTTCCCATTCTTTTTGCATTAAATCTTTCTTAATATCTTCTATCTCTGTCTCAAAATATATTGAAAGGATTTGATCATTAAGAAGAATTGGAGTATTTGTATTTAGTAATGAATGTAATACATTTTGATAGTTTCCTGTTTTTTGTTGATTTACAACAGTTCTTCCATATCTAAGCAACTCTACTCTATTCTTCTGTACAATATTCAAATTGTTTTCTTCTATAACTTCGAGATAGTTTGGTGGAAAAATATCTAAATCATCAGGAAACTTTTCTTTGTTTCTTACATATTCTTTGTGGAGATTTTGGTATGTACATTTTGGAAAATCTTGTCGTCTTCTTTTAGCAAATGGAGAGTGTATTAAGAGATTTATAGCTAGCAGGACAAGACAGAAACAGATAGATAAGGTAATTATTAATATGTTTTTATTCTTTTTTTTCATTTTTCTTCCTGTAATTTTCTATTGCGGATCTAATAGCTTCTTCCGCTAAGTTAGAACAGTGCATCTTTATTGGAGGAAGACCACCAAGTGCATCTGCAACATCCATTTTTGTGACTTTTAGAGCTTCTTCAAGTGTTTTTCCTTTTACTAGTTCTGTGACCATACTACTTGTTGCAACAGCTGCTCCACAACCAAAAGTTTGAAACTTTATATCCTCTATTACATTATCCTTAATCTTAAGATACATTCGCATGATATCTCCACATCTAGGATTACCTACCTCTCCAATAGCATCTGCGTCTTCGATAACTCCAACATTCCTTGGGTTCATGAAATGGTCCATTACTTTTTCACTGTATTCTTCCATCTGCTTTAATTTTTACAATTTGATTTGTTATATAAAGGGGACATATTTCTTAGGTTTTTAATAATTGGAGGTAGTTTTTCTAATAGATAGTCTACTTCTTCCTCTGTATTCTCTTCTGAGAATGAAAGCCTTAAAGAACCGTGAGCAATCTCATGAGGTAGTCCTATTGCCAAGAGTACATGAGATGGCTCTAGAGAGCCTGAGGTGCATGCAGAACCACTAGAAGCACATATTCCATACTGGTCTAGGTGTAACAATATGGATTCTCCTTCAATATATTTAAAACAAACATTTACATTCCCTGGTAGTCTTTTCTCTCTATCTCCATTTACAATTATATCTGGAATATTTTCTATTAGTCCATTAATTGTTTTCTCTCTTAAATTTTTTAGATATTCAGCTTTCTTTGGAATATCTTTAGTTGCTATCTCAATTGCCCTGCCAAGTCCCACAATTCCTGCTGTATTTTCAGTACTTGCTCTTCTTCTCTTCTCCTGTCCTCCTCCATGTAGTAGATTATCAATATTTACTCCATTTCTTACATACAATGCTCCTACTCCCTTTGGTCCATGAAATTTATGAGCAGAGAGAGAAAGTAAGTCTACATTTAACTCTTTAACATCTACAGGAATGTTTCCAATTGTTTGAACAGCATCAGTATGAAAATATATATTCTTCTCTTTTGCTAACTCTCCTATCTCTTTAATTGGTTGGATAGTCCCAATCTCATTATTTGCAAACATTACAGAGATTAGAATAGTATCTTCCCTTATTGCATCTTTAATATCATTAACATCTACAATCCCATTCTCCTTAACTGGAACATATGTTGTTTCAAAACCAAACTTCTCTAAATATTGACATGTGTGTAATACTGCATGATGTTCAATATTAGTTGTGATAATGTGTTTACCTTTATGTTGATTAGCAAATGCTATACCTTTTATTGCCCAGTTATCAGCTTCTGTACCTGATCCGGTAAAGAATATCTCTTTGCTATCAGCATTAATTGCTTTAGCTACTTTTTCTCTTGCAACTTCAATTGCTTTTTTAGTCTCTCTACCGATTGAATATATACTTGATGCATTGCCATATATTTCATTAAGATATGGTTGCATGCTGTCTATAACCTCTTTAGAAATTTTTGTTGTTGCTGAATTGTCAAAGTAGTAAGTATGTTGTGACATATTAATATTTTACCACTTGTGATGTATAATGTCAGGCTCATGGGAATTGAAAATATATTTAAAGGAGAGACTTACAGACCATCATACAGTGAAGTTTTTTGTAAATCATTTGAAGATGCAGTAGAAGAAATTGCTTCAGAGACAGATGAAGATGAGAAGGGAAATGAAATATTCCTTTGTGATATAGATGGAGTATTGTTTCCAAATGTGTTTGATAAACTTCCTGTATATGCTCTTTGGAATAATTCTGAGATACCAGATGATATACAAAGTCATCTTTGGTTTCTAAGAGAAGAATTTGGTGATAGGTTAATGATTCTCACTAATCGTAATCCAGAGCTTAATCTGTTTCTTAGCTCAGAATATATTGTAGATAGGACAAGGGAAGTAACAGATCCAGAAGGTACTGAATTAAAGATTTTTGATTCGTTGTATAAACAGTTTCCATTTTTAGGAAGAGAGAACAAGAGGGAAGTCGTAGAGCATATTGGGAAGATGTGTGAGGAGATGGGAGATTTAACTATTTATGCAATTGAGGATTGGAGTACTGTTTCGCTTAATAGAAAGACTTATCTGTTAGAATTGGCGAATAATCTATACAAAAGATTTGGAATTAGGAGTAATATCCTAAACTATGTGATAAAGAGATAAGAATATTCTTAATGTTATTCTTGGGTTGTTGAAGTGTCAACTACAAAAGATATCTTAGCCTTATCACTTGCTTTAAACTCTCCTGTTGTTTCAAAATCTTCATCAAGAACTTGTATACAATTAACATCTGACTCTGGAGGAGTGATGGTAAGAAGTACTGAGACTTGTTCTGGATAGCTTTCTAAAACAATTGGTTGTACATCTGTATTGTGACAGGGAGATGGTAAGGTTCCTGTTATTTTGTATTCCCAAACATGTTCAATTTCATTTTCACTTTGATATCTAGCTGTTAATGTAAAACCATTTCTTTCACTCTTAAATTCTAAGCTTTCTTTTTCTCTAGGTGTATTAACTACACCTTTGTCCAATATATATACCTTAAGTACTAACCCACCAATTATGATTAGTAAGATTAGTAAAAATCCAACACCAATTACTCCTTTTTTATTCATTTCTTCTTTTTGTTAATATTAGTTCTCCTCTGTTTAACGGAGTGTATAGATAGAGCCCATACAGAACCTAGCATCATTAATATTCCAGAAAGTACCATCACACTGTCAAAATAGGCTTCTCCTAGATTAGCAATAGTACCAACAAGTAGGCTAACAACAGCAGTAGTGATACTTATAATTGTCTCATAAAATGCATACTGTAAACCTTCCATACCACTATCAATGTTCATTGCAAACAATTTTCTCCAATTTGTAACATTCAAACATGCCCCTATTCCAAAAAGAAATTGAAGTCCATAGTAGTGTGTAGGAATTGTGATATGAGGATAGAGAGTGTAAGGTAGACCCATTAATATTATCCCTGTAGCTAAAAGCAATATTTCATCTCTGTCCCCTTTTATCTTGTCAGTAATGTATCCCATTGGAATTTGAAATAGTGCTCTTGTAAAAAAGTATACAGATGTACCAATTCCAACAAATTTAACAGTATCAATACCAAGTTTTCTTGAAAGGTATATTCCAGAGAGTGCAGAAATTATTAAAAATGGCCCCCAAGTAAACATATCTGCTAGAGTAAGAAACATCACAACCTTGTTTCCATTTTTACCCTTTTTTGACTTCTGCATATATAAAGATAGCTTGTTGGCAAAAATTTATCAATATGGTAGATTAAAGTGTATGAATCTGCCCTATTCTGAGTATCTACAAATAGGATTATTTTTACTCTCAGCAATCATTCTTTTTCTCTTTGCTATTGAGAGTCTAGGAAAAGAATTTCTAGACTTAGCAACAGAGAATTTTAGAAAAATTGTTGCAAAGTTATCAAAAAACAGAATATTGGGAGCTATAGTAGGTGCTATTAGTACAGCAATTGTCCAATCAAGCACTGCAATTACTACTGTTGTTATGACATTGGTAAATACAGGTGTGGTATCTTTCCATGATAGTCTTGCTATTATGTTTGGAAGTAGTATCGGTACAACTCTTACTGCTCAACTTGTACTTCTATCCTCAACCCCTATTGCTCCAATTCTCATCATAGTTGGTTTCTTACTAAAGTTTGGTCCTAAGAAAATCCGCAATGCAAGTAAACCAGTCTTCTTTATGGGTTTTGTCTTGTTTGCACTTAATCTTCTCTCTATGGCAATTACTCCTCTAAAAAGCAGTCCTGAATTTCTTGCAATATTTTCCTCCATATCCTCCCCTATTCTTGCATATCTAATTGCTTGTATTATTACAGTCCTTATACATTCAAGTACGATTACTTCTGGTATTGTTGTTGTATTAGCTGCACAGGGAGTGTTGCCTGTTGAAATTGCTGTACCGATGATATTAGGTGCTAATTTAGGTACAGCTGTTAGTACACTAATTGTAACCACAGACTTAAACCTTTTTGCAAAAAGGACTGGATATGCAAATGTTCTTTTTAAAGCATTTGGTTCTTTACTCTTTATGATTTTTGTTAAACAATTTATCTTTGTACTTCAATCCATTACACCGAATGTAGGACAACAGGTAGCATTAGGTCATTTAATATTTAATACTGTAAATACTGTCTTCTTCTTAATTATTCTTACTCCATTTGAAAAGCTAGTTCTCAAATTAGTACCTGGTAAAGAAGAAGAGGTCCTTTTTGAAACTAAACATATTGATCCAAATGAGACAAAGAAACTTAATGATAGTTTTAAAGATATTAAGAGTGAAATAGCTCATTCTATTGATAATACAATTAGGGTTTTTCAAAAAGCACTAAGTATCTACTACAACCCTTCTCAGAAGATAGTTATGGAGATGAGGAAGTATGAGACACTTAATGACTTTTTAGATGATGAGATTACAAAGGCTTTGTTAGAAACAACAGAGAACAAGTTATCAAAGAAGATGGCAAAAGCAACAATTATGTATATGAAGATTTCTAATACAATTGAGCAGTTGGGTGATTTGGGTATAGATTTAGGAGAGATATTTATTAGAATGCATAAATTAGGGATATCTCCTGATGAGATTCCGATAAATAGATTAACAGAGATTTTTAATATGTTAGTAGATCTTTTTAAGAGTATAGAGGGACAGATTCTTAAACCTAAAGAGAAAGAATTAATAGCAATCAAAGGACAGGAGGAAAATATTTATAAAATAATTAATGATGAGTTTAATATTCATGTTGGGAAACTCCAAGAGGGACAAGACTATCATGGGCATATCTTCGTTGATGCAATATCAATAATAGAGCTGTCTGTTTCTAAGCTTAGGGAGATTAGAAAACTACTACTAAAATATGTTAGAGAGTTTAATTAATAATATTTACCTCTGTAACTAACTCTACTCCATAGTTTTTCTTTACATCATCTTTCATTTTTTCAATAAAAGAGATTACTTCTTCTCCTGTAGCTTTTTTGTTTGTAACAACACAGAGTGCATGGTTTTCAAATACTCCTACATTACCATCCCATTTTCCTTTCCATCCTAATTCATCTAGTAATCTTCCAGCAGGTATTTTTACATACTCATGTTCTCCTAACTGATCTTTTGTATTTACATTGTAACTTAAGTTTTCAACAGGATATGATTGTAAATCTTCCATCTTTTTAGCTAATTCATTGTACTTTTCTACAGTTACAACAGGATTTTCAAAGAAGCTTCCACATGTTCCTAAATCTTCTACTTTAGGTAATCTCTTGTTTCTCTGTCTAATTATTGCTTCCATTACATCTTGAATACTGTATGGTTCTTTTGCAAATGCATCTAATTCTTCTTTCAAAGATCCGTATCTTCCTGCTCTTTCATGATAACTAAGTTCAAATTCTTTATTATTCTTTTTAAGTTCAAATGTTGCAGATGTAATTAGATATTTGTTCTTCCATATGTTTTTAAAATTACTTCTTCTGTATTCATATCCACATTCCTCAGGTTTTAGAGTAATTTCTTTCTTTGTTGCTAGTTCTATTGCTGTAATACTAGTTAATGTATCAGTAATATTTTGTCCGTATGCAGCAATATTTTGAGATACAGCTCCCCCTACACTACCAGGGATTAATACCATATTTTCAACTCCTGCATAGTCGTGTTCTACACACCATCTAACAAAGTTGTCCCACTCTTCTCCTGCTGCTACTTCAAGAAGTACAGTGTTTTCTGTTTCTTGAATGATATTTATTCCTTTGAATACAGGTCTTATTACAACTCCATCCCAATCATTCACAAAAAGAATATTACTACCACCACCAAGAATTAATATTTCTTCATCTTTGTACTTATCCAAAACTTCAAAACACTCTTCTTTACTTTCTAACTCTACAAAATATTTAGCTTTTACATTTATATTAAAAGTATTGTATTGTTTTAATGATACATTCTTTTGTACTTTCATATATTTAACAGTTATTTTATATATTTTCTTGGAACCCTCTCTGTTACATTACTAAGCAGATCCCACATAGAATGTTCACTTCTTTCAGAAACATCTTGTAATTTAATTTTTTCTCCCCATAACTCTACCTCATCTCCTACATATGCTTCACCTTTTGGTCCAATACTAACCATACATTGATCCATACACATTCTACCAACAACAGGATATTTATGATTGTTTAGATACACGATTCCTTTGTTGCTAAGACTTCTAGGATACCCATCAGCATATCCCACAGGGAGTGTTACAATTCTTTCTCTTGTTTTTGTACTGTATGTTCTAGCATATCCTACACTATTTCCCTTCTCTAAAACCTTAAAGTAAAGAACTTTTGTTTTGAAATGCATAACCGGTTTAAGTTTCTTCTGCAATCTTTTGTTCAACGAGTATCCATACATCATTATTCCAGGTCTAACCATTGTAAAAAATGAGTTAGTGAGATTTCTTGATATTGCACCAGTATTTGCAAAATGTATAAATGAAGGTAGTTTGTAGTTTTCTTTAATATATTCTAAAACTTCATTAAATCTCTCTAGCTGTAGTTTAGTATATTTCCTATCATAGTATGAATCTGCAAAATGTGAGAATATTCCAATTATTTTAATATTAGGAAGAGAATATGCTTTTTTTATATATTCTTCTTTCCTATCCCACTGTACTCCTATTCTTCCCATACCCGTATCAATTTTAAGGTGTACCTTAGCTATCTTCTTTAATCTTTTTGCTTGTTTAGAAATGTATTCTAGTTTTTCAATAGATGAACCTGTAATATCAATATTATGTTTTAGATAAAGTGATATTTGAGAATTTTCTATTGCTCCTAATACTAATATCGGTATTTTAATTCCATTTTCTCTAAGATATACTGCCTCCTCAATATATGCAACTCCAAGATAGTCTATTTTTAATTTTTGTAATCTTTTTGATATTTCAACTAAACCATGACCATATGCATTTGCTTTTACAATACCGAGTATTTTCCTTTTTCCAACGATCTTACGAATAACAGAGATGTTATTATCTAAATTTTTTAAATATATTTCTGCTCTTGTAGGCCTGTTTGCAAATATTTTGCTGTTAAACATAGTTAATTTTACAAGTTTGAATCAATCTTGTTAAGAGTGGTACAATGTATAGCTACTTAATTAAATTTTTATTTATAGATATATGACAGGATATGTTGATAATATTGAGGAGATTACTGAGCAAAACAGTAGTTTTAGAAAAGTTGTATATACAGGTAATCACTTACAATTAGTTGCTATGTCTCTTAAACCAGGGGAGGATATTGGTGAGGAGGTTCATCCAAAGGTAGATCAGTTCTTTAGGGTTGAGGAAGGAGAAGGTAAAGTTGTTATGGATGGAGTAGAGACACCATTTACGAAAGGTTTTGCAATTGTTGTACCTTCAGGTGTTAGACATAATGTGATTAATACATCTCAGACAGAAGATTTAAAACTTTATACCATTTATACTCCAGCAAACCATATTGATGGTATTGAGCATGTTACAAAGGAAGATGCTATGGCAGATGAGGAGGATGAAGCATTTTCTGAGGAAGTTAATGCGTAGTTGTTAGAATTCTTAGTGTGGAAACTTGGATATTAAATCTTTGAGTTTCCCCACTTTTAAGGTTTCTGTTTTCTATACTCGTCATCTTTTGAGGAGTATTTAGACTTAGTTTTCGTTGGTTTTTGTTTCTTCTTTTTTGTTTTTTTGTTTCTTCGCCTATCACTACTCCATTCCTTTCCGTATGTATTTCTAAAGAGCATGTAACAACAAGGTAGATTATACTTAAAGAATTTTACTGGTTCAATATTTCATTATAATTATGATATATTATGTAAAAAGGTAATATTAATGGTATAATATACTATGGGGTGTAATTAGGTAGTTTATAATAAATTAATAGTATAGTATTTATTATGGAACCAAAAGATGTTGTTAATACTCTTGTTGTTGCTTCTCTTTTAGGTGGTGCATATGGTCATGTTCCAAGTAAGGTAGATAATCAAGATAAAACTCCGAAAACACAGATTCATAATTTGAATAAGGAAAATACGGAATTAACTGAAGTCCCTGATACTTATCCTCCTTTTTGTGCTTTACAAGATGAAAAGCAGAATGCAGATATTTATAATCAAGATACAGATATTTATAAATCTGATTATTTTAATTCAAAATATTTTATAGAGATTGATAATACAGGTCGTAGGATTACTTTCTCTGAAGAGAATGAAATGCATGAGGAGGATGTAAAATTAGATTTTTCTGAATTTAAGGATTACAAAATAGAAAATGTTGAGAAACTTGAACTAGGACATGTGATTAAAACAATGTCAGAAACTCAAATGTACCTTATTCCTATTAATAGATCTTTTACAATAAGAACAGACGAGAGTGTAAAACAGTTTACTATAGAGGAAGGGAATAACTTTGAATTAGCTGAGATACATACTATTGTTAATAAAGAAGGGAAAAAAGTAGAGATTGGATTAATATCAAATACTTACGGAGGAAAATATGTTTCTGCTATTGTTTTATCAAAAGATGAAGGTGATAAAAAAGAAGAATTTACAGTTAAGGATGAAAATGCTCTAACCACTATTACCTATGTAGTCGGAGAGGATGAAATCTATCCTAATAAATTAATTAATATTCTTAAAGCTTGGATAAATCTCTCAACATATCAAGAAAAATATGGTCCATTAGTTGCAAATAAAACATATAACTATATGAATATGATTGGGCTTTCAAGTCGTGATAGTAGGGTTGAGGAATTTCTAAATGGATACATTCTAGGTGGGGGAGTTTCTTATGCTGGAGGTGTGTGTGTTACTGCTACAGCAACATCTTCTATGCTTCATAGATTAGGAAATGTAAATATCTTGTCTCAAGCGCCACATGGATATAAATATTTTCAAGGACCTTTTAGTCTTCCAGAGAGTAAAGTTGATTCTATGCTATTAATCAGTCCTTCAATGACACAAGATCTTTCTTGGAAATCTACGGATAAGAACTTTGGTGGGTATTTATCGGTAGGTGCAAATATTATACCACTAGGTAATGTTGTAGAAGATTTAGGAATAAAATCAGATTCTATTCTAGTGTCTACACTCTCTTTGACAAAAGAATCTCCTACTACACAGATAGAATATTTAACTAGTAAGCTTAGACAGTATGAGGAATTAAGAAAAAACAACCAAGTACAGGATCGAAGTGTTAAGGAATATGAGATGAGTACAGAAGAAATTGAAATTGCTGCTTTGTTTTACGGAGACGAGAATCTTGAAAGTATTAGAGATAGTATAAGAGATAATGATGTTATTAATAATATAAAAGAACTTCAAGAGACACTTGTCAGATATCAAAATAATACTGATGTTAAATTTGAAGATTATATAAAGGAAAGTAAATGGTTTAAGAACATGTCAGAGGAATTAGGAGAATCATATATGGAAGATCTGTTTACTTTAAAAAATACAAAAACAAAAAATATTGGTATTGGTTCTATTGAGTTTGTAAAGTTACTATCAAAATTATATCCCAATATGAATATATATGAACTTCCTACTAGGGGAAACAGTATTCCTTCTAGATTACTTCCTCCTTCCTCTTTAAATTGTAATGATAAAACTGAACTTTTATATGATAGTTATTCTGTTATAGCAGGAAAAGATATAGTAATAGATGATTATCAGAATGGAGATATTTTCATCAATGCTAATATTGGTCTCTATGTTGATGATATTGGTAATGTTGATTATAAAACAGGGAGACCTGCTGGTCATATAGGAGTAATATTAGGAAAATATATTGATGATAAGGGAGAAACTGTTCTATTAGCAACAGATGCAAATAGAAGTAATGATGGGCAAATCCGTTTGTTCTTAGTAAATAAAGAGAATTTTGATGAAATTCTTGGTATTAAGGACAAATATATTATAAGATCGAGTAAATAAGTGATATAATGGAAAATGTAATTTCAGAGTTTAAAAAAGACTCTATCCCTAGTTTAGAAATTGCACTTGATGATAGAAATATTCAGGGTTTAATTTTTGATCTTGATAATACTGTTTTTGATACTGATCCTTACTATATAAACAAGAAAGAGAAATCTTTCTTAGAAGTAGTAAATAACTTTCCTGTTGAGAATGAGGATCCTACAGTAACAGTAAAGAAAATCTCTGAGGATGTTAGTAAGAAGTTTTACGATAGAGGTTGCCAACCATTACCAGTAAAAATTGAGTAT
This sequence comes from Candidatus Dojkabacteria bacterium, assembly GCA_050950145.1. Taxonomy (GTDB): domain Bacteria; phylum Patescibacteriota; class Dojkabacteria; order SC72; family SC72; genus UBA5232. Next base: position 416,407 of record JBMNHB010000001.1, on the reverse strand, counting down.
GGAGAGGGTTTAAAAGCTTTCTATAAAGACAATTATCATCCGTTAATGGATGAGATATTGGATAAACATTTTGATGATTTTTATGATAATACACCTGAGATATTTCCTGAAGCAATAGATCTTTTCAGATTCTTTTACAATTACAAAAATATGAAATTTTTTGCTGCAAATTCTCTGGCTGGAGATGGTTGGACAAAGGTAAAAATTGAATATATGCAACAGAAATGTAGAATCCCGAATATTCCCTACTATACTACTGATATTACACATCCTAAAGATTGGAAAAAGCCAATTAATGATGCTTTAGATAAAGGTATTGCATTGAAAGATATTTTAGTTGTGGGAGATAGTTTAGAATCAGACATTTTACCATCAATTAAGCAAGGTATTGAGCATTTAATATGGATAGATAGGAGAGAAAGAGTAGCAAAGGAAGTATGTAATATACCTGATACTGTAGAAGTAATTGTTGTAAACACTCTTTCTGATATTTGGAATTTGGAATAAAAGTTATGTCTTGTAGTAAATTAATTAATTGTAACAAAAGAGTTTCTTTGGTGTATCGGATATAGATAAATCTACGAACCAGGTTGGTTTTTATGTTGAAAAGTTTTTCTTTTTTTGAAATAATGATATGTAACATTATCAATATAATGCCATGTCCAAATATGATGTAATTATTGTTGGTGCTGGTCCAGCAGGACTTTTTGCTTCTTATGAACTACTCAAAAGGAAGAATGGAGTTAAAATAGCTCTTCTTGATATGGGTAAGAAACTTGATAAGAGGAAACCTTCAGAGGTTATGTCTGGAGTAGGTGGTGCTGGTACATTTTCCGATGGTAAGCTCCACTATACAGCAGATCTTTCCCATGAGAAAGCTTTTCATTTGATTTCTAAACCTAAATATCAAAAGATCTTAGACTATGTTGATGAGATATTTAAGGAGTTTGGTGTAAATACAGAATATTACCCTAAGATGACTCCTGAGTATGATGAGTTGATAAAGGATGCAATTTTGAATGATATTGAGCTTGTTGTAAGGAGAGCTCAGCATGTTGGAACAGATAAATTAAAGATTGTTATTGGTAATTTTGAAAAATATTTGGAGAATTCAGGTGTAGATATTTTAGATAATACAGAGGTTGTAGATATTATTGTGAATAAGGGGAGTGTTGCTGGTGTAGTTACTAAGAAAGGAGAAGAGATTAAGAGTAAAGTAGTTCTTCTTGCACCTGGTAGAGTTAGAGCAGCATGGCTTCAGAAGTTAGCAGATAAGCATGATATTAAATATATTTATGACAAAGTAGAGGTTGGTGTTAGAGTAGAATTTCCTGCCCAGGTAATGGAAAGGCAAGCTAAAACACTGTATGAGACAGTGTACAGAGTGAGAACTAGAACATATCATGATATTGTAAGAACATTCTGTAGTTGTCCGAATGGTAAGGTAACTACAGAGACATACGATGGCTATATTTGTGTAAATGGTCATTCAGACTCAGATCATAGTGATAAGAATTCTAATTTTGCATTTCTTAATGAAGTTAGATTGACAGAACCTGTTGAGAATTCAATCGCGTATGCTAAGTCAATTGCAGAGGTTGCATCTACTATTGGTGGAGGAAAACCAATACTTCAATCTCTTGAGGATCTACGATATGGAAGAAGAAGTACATGGAATAGATTGTCAAAATCTTTTGTTGAACCATCACTTACAGATGTTACACCTGGTGATATTGCTATGGCACTACCATACAGGAATGTAAAGAATATAATTGAAGGGTTGGAGATTTTAGATAAAGTTATGCCAGGAATTAATTCTGGTTCTACCCTACTTTATGCACCTGAGGTGAAGTTTAGGTCATCAAAGATAGAGACAGATAAAAGTTTGCAGACAAAGATTAAAGGTTTGTATGTTGCTGGTGATGGTGCTGGTCTTTCTGGCTCTATAACAGGTGCTGCAGTAACAGGTTTAATGTTTGCTAAAGCTATTTCTTAAATTGATCAAATATATGAATACATGAGATATGTAGGTACAACCGTGCGTGGAATTAGAACTCCCATAATAAGGGAGAGTGATGATTTAGCCCAAGTAGTTGTTGATTCTGTTCTGAGAGCTTCAAAATATGCTAAATTTGACTTAAATTATAGAGATATAATTGGTATTACAGAAGCTGTTGTAGCAATATGTCAACACAATTATGTTACTGTTGAAGATGTTGCAAAGGAGATAAAAGAAAAGTATGGAGATAAAGAGATAGGATTAATATTCCCTATCCTTAGTAGGAATAGATTTTCTTTAATTCTGAAAGCTGCAACTGTTGCTTGTAAGAATGTGCATATTCTTTTTAGCTATCCTTCTGATGAGGTTGGTAACCACATTATGGATCCTCATATGTTAGAAGAATCTGAAGTAAATCCCTACTTTGATTCTTTCGGAGAGGAGAGATTTAGGGAATTATTTGGATATGAATTTAAACATGAGTTTACAGGTATAGACTATGTTGAATATTACAAGAGCTTTAGTAAGGGGGTAAGGATACATTTTTCTAATAATCCTGAGTATATTTTAAAGTTTACAAAGAATGTTTTAACTTGTGATATTCATACAAGGAAGAAAACAAAGAAAATTCTTAAGGAGAATGGTGCTGAAAAGCTATTTGGTTTAGAAGATATCTGTAACAAGAAAAATACCCAGAGGGGTTACCATGAGGAGTATGGTTTACTTGGTTCAAATAAGGTGGGAGAAGATAGGTTGAAACTTTTTCCTAGGGGAGGAAAGGAATTAGTGGAGAAAATTCAAGAAATGTTTAAGAAAGAAACAGGTAAGAAGATAGAGGTTATGATATATGGAGATGGTGCTTTTAAGGATCCTGTTAGTCAAATTTGGGAGTTAGCAGATCCTGTTGTTTCTCCTGCTTTTACAGATGGTTTGGTTGGTAGACCTAATGAAATTAAATTGAAATATTTCTCTGAGAACTGGAATGAACAAGGAGATCTTGATGAGTATATTAAAAAGATAATTAATGAGAAAAAAAGTGAGAATTTTAATAAAGAGAGGTCGTTGGGAACAACACCAAGACAACTAACTGATTTGTTGGGTAGTTTATGTGATTTAACAAGTGGGAGTGGGGATAAAGGTACACCAGTTGTATTAGTTCAGGGGTATTTTGATGATTATACAGTTGAATAATTAGCAAAAAAAAGGACGGCAGTTCCAATACACCCCGTCCAACGATAGCAACATACACCTTACAGTGCATGAGTTGGACCTAGCAACAAATAAAAGAGATTTCTCTCAATTACTGCTACTAGGTTGTCAATAGTCGCGAACTATTAACATATCTTCTAAAACCACTAGAAACCTTCAAAGAAGAAAGATTGGTTCTTCAAATAGGCCTGGTACCAACTCTAGTTAGGATTTAAAAGTGCTATAACTCATGCTAAGGTTGGTAATTACAGATGTCAAGCATAATACACTAAAGGATAAGGAAATAAATTATATTTATAAAAAGGGTGTTAATACAATAACCAATTCTCTTTTTATATTACTTACTATGACCTATTATTTTGCTTCGTAGAATTATTTAATAGGTAGTATTTCATACTTTATCTTCACCTTTAATATCTTTAATACTTTTTGATCAATATCTATATTCCCATTCTTTACTTCTGAGAGGATATAGTTGTAAACAATATTTTGAGAATATCTATTATCAGGTGTGTATTTACTATATATTAAGATATCTATTCCTGCTAGTAATGCTTCTTTAGCGACCTCTGTAGGACTCCCTGATAGGACTAGGGCATCCATTTCCATATCATCTGATATGATTAAACCTTGATAATTTAAACCTTTAATTAACCTATTTGAAATAATTTCGGATGATATTGTAGTTGGTTTAGCATCAATATTTGGAAATAGTATATGTCCTATCATTACAGCATCTGTTTTACCTTCTGCTATTACTCTTCTAAATGTTTCTGTATATTGCTCCCACTGTTCATTTGTAATATTTACTCTTGGTAGTTTGTAGTGTGGGTCTGTTAGAGTAGTACCGTGTCCTGGATAGTGTTTTAACACAGAAATTACACCTACTTCTTCGTAACCATCTACAGTAGCTATACTTTTGTTTACAATGTCATCAATACTACCTCTAAATGTTCTTTGGTAGATAAAAGAATTAGCATTAGAAGAATTCTCTACAACTGGTGCTAAATTCATGTTAATACCTATACTTTTAAGAATCTCTGCTTTGTTCTTTGCAACAGTATATGCTTGTTCTGGTGATTTTATTGATGCTTGGGAGATCATTAGTGTTGGATTCCATTTAATTCTAGATACCACCCCACCCTCTTGATCTATTGAGATAAACAAAGGAATAGTGTTAGTTGTTTGTATTTCCTCTATTAATGTTTTTAGTTGTATTTCATTTGTAATATTTCTAGACATTAGTAGTACTCCTCCTACTTTAGAATCTATTAGAAATTGTTTGTTTTGTGGAGTTAGTGTAGTATTTCCCTCTACCCCAAACATAAATATCTGACCTACTTTTTCTTCTGGTGTCATTTGAGAAAGAAGTATTTCTTCATATGGTTTTTGTGGTTCTGGAGGTTCTGACTCTTCAACTATAATTTCTTCAATTGTGGTTTCTTCTTTTTGAATATTTCTTTTCTGATATTGTATTGATACGATGAGAGAAAGAAGAGAGAGAAAAAAGAGTATTAGAAGAGTAATAAATATTACCTTTGGTTTCATTCCCAATTATATCACTACTATTATATAAAATTGAGCTAGAAGAAATCGCATAAAAACAATGTTTTTTTTTCTTTATTTCATGATATAATAACATGTTGAAATTTTGATTGAATATGAGCTTGGTCGCTAAATATTTAGTCGTTTTAAAATTTTAACATAGCACCTTAAAAGTCTATTCGGGAATACTATTTCTGTCTCTTAAAAGGAGTTACAATGAAAAGAATAGTAGTTTTACTATTTGTTGTATTAGTTCTTATTTTCTCATTGGGCTTTTCAATGCCCAGTGTGGATAAGAACATTCCTCAAGGACAGGAGACCTGTCCTAAGGATGGTAATTGGTATAAGGTAGACAACCTAAGTGGGTGTTCCTATGATTTTTCTATTCCCACTGGTTGTTACGTGACGGCCTATTGTTATAAGGCTGCCACGTATTGTTCTGGGGCAGTACCGGTGAACCCTCCTGTAGAGGGGGTGTTCCATCTAGTATTAAATCCATGTCCACATGATTTAAGTCATGCGAGTTTTTATGTGGATTGTTCTATAACTCCTACGCCTACGCCGACGGAGCCACCTGTGGATCCTACGCCCACGCCAACGGAGCCACCTGTGGATCCTACACCTACACCAACGGAGCCACCTGTGGATCCTACGCCCACACCAACGGAGCCACCTGTGGATCCTACACCTACACCAACGGAGCCACCTGTGGATCCTACGCCCACACCAACGGAGCCACCTGTGGATCCTACGCCTACGCCGACGGAGCCAACACAACCACAACCTACTCCTGATGTTATCATTCCTCCAACAGGAGGTAATGGTAATCCAGTTCTGTATTATACTGTTGGTGGTAGTATACTATTCCTATTAGGTTGTACGCTTTTAACCTTTTTTCGTTCTAAACGGAAAGGGGTTTAGAATAATATTCTTCTTAATAGTGTTAGTTATATTAACACTATATATAAGAATTCCTTCCATTGAAGCTACACCAACAGGTATAGTGGAAGAGAAAGTAATTTCTCTTTCTATTCCTACTGAGGTGTACGTGTATGTTCCAACTGTTACTACTGAGGTTCCTATCATAGAACCAACTCCTATAGTTCTACCAACTGTAACTCCAATTCCTACGATAGAGGTATTGGAAGGATTTTATACTGGTGGAACCATCAATGCAGAGAGTATGTTAAAAGATTTACAAATTCTGACATGCTCTACTAACTGCACTGTACAGGAAGTAACAGGGCTATTATCCTATAATGAGAATTCTTGGATAGTTGTTCAGGATCGCCAAATTCTGTATACCCATTCGGGTAGATTTACAAGTCTTCCGTGGGATTATGAATTTGGAGAGGCTTTAAGACAACTATACTTGAATAATTCTCTTCAAGATACTCTGATTTGTATCAGTGACTCAAAATGTCTACAAGTTGTAGACTTTTTAGTTGCTGATTATGAAAGCAGAAGTATCTCGTCTTTTAACATTTTCCCCTTAATACAAGATACTAGTGATTTTGTCCTAGTGACTTGTATTGAACCAAGAAATAGATACTCTTCTGAAAGGTTATTTATCCTTCTTAGGAGAATAAACTAAGGTGCTAGAAGAGAATACACGCGACCAATTGATGATTTTTTCATCAAATGTGTATTCTCTTTAAGCAAATATTATTTAGACTTTATCATATCTATCTAAAAAATCTCTTACTTTTCTTCTTAAATCTTCTTTACAATTCTTTTTGATTTCTTCAAATGTTTGATTAGGAGAAGCTACTTCATATATATCTTGTATTAAATATTTTTTCTTTAATTCCTCATCATCTAATTCATTTCTACCAGCAAAGATAACAAGTGGAATATTCTTTTTAACAGTTCTTTTTACAATACCACTAATTGTTTTTCCCATCATAGATTTTCTATCAAATTTCCCCTCCCCTGTTATTACTAAATCAGCATTTTCTATAGCATTATCAAAATTACAGATATCTAAGATTAGGTCTATACCATGTACAATCTCTGCATTAAGAAAGAATGAACATGATGCACCTATTCCACCAGCAGCACCTCCACCTTCTTTTATTGATAAATCAACACCAAATTGTTCTTTTACAATATTAGAGAAGTGTTGCAATCCTTCATCAAGAAGTACAACTTCATTATCACTTGCACCTTTCTGTTTAGCATATATGTATGCAGCACCGTTTTCTCCATAGAGGGGGTTAAGGACATCACAGAGGAGGGTGAATTCAATATCCTTAATCTTTTCTTTTAGTAAGGTATTATCAATCCTTACAATATCTTTTAATGTAGAACCTATTGGTATGAATTCTTTGTTATCTTTATCAAAAAACTTAACTCCTAAAGCTGAGAGTAGACCTGTACCTGCATCATTGGTAGCACTTCCACCTAGTGCAATGTAAATTTTCTTCACACCTTTTGATATTGCATGATTAATCTGTTCTCCCATACCTAAGCTAGTAGTATGCATAGGGTTTTTAGGATTAGCAAAAAGAAATCCTGCACATTGTCCTGCTTCTACAACAGCACTGTTGTTAAACTTTACATATTTAAAATGTTTCTTAGTAAAGTTTGGTGAGGTGAAGATATCTTCTACATACTCTCCATTAAAATTTTCATAGAAGGTATCTATTGTTCCTTCTCCTCCATCTGCTACTGAGAATCTAATAGTTTCTACATTAGGTATACCCTTCTCTATCTCTTCTTGAATGATTGTACCTGCTGTAAGGGAGGTCATTGTTCCTTTGAATGAGTCTGGAGCTATTACAATCTTTATCCTTTTCTTTTCCATAATTCTCTTTCAAATACATTCTTTCCTAAATCTTTTGATTTCTTAGACCAATATCTAGGTAGTTTTTTGTAATCAAATGCATTAATTTTATCAATATATTCATTTACTAAATTTTCTTCTTTTTGACTACATCTTTTTGAGAATTCTACTAGTTCTGAATGAGATGCGTTTTGTGAGGTTAGTTTCCTGTCTTCTTTTATAAATTCTTTCTCTAGTGTTTTTGCTTTTTGCATCCATTCATTTAGATCTATGTTGTTTGTATATATTAATCTGTTTAGTTTTTCTCTTTTTAGCCAGTATTCTAGACTTTCTTGCTCGTTTGTAAAGCATGGTGGTACTACAAACTCTCCTGTCGGGTTAAAGTAGAGAGGTTTAAAGATTGATAGACAGGGTGAGGAACTTCCCGTTATCCATATTGTTATGGTTTTATCATTTACAATTGATACCATACTACCAGTTGAGTGGTCTTTTAATATTCCCACATGCATACATATGCTAGTAGATGTTCCATTTTTAATTGCTTTCTCTTGTGTGGTTGTATGTAGTCTTAAAATATTGAAGTATTGTTCTAAGTCATGTTCTTTTATCTTCTTTAAGTTTTCTGTACCCATATCCATTCTACTTTTAGATCCTGAGAAGAATGTAATTATTGGTTCTGTGTGTTTTTGTGCGAAGTTATCTAGTGATAGTCTGTTGGAGATGTTTGCACATTGTTCTACTTTTTTAAGGGAGTATTCTTTCCCTGCTGTTTCTAGTATGTATGCTTCCTCTTTATCTGCAATTATATATGAGTTGTCATAGTAGAATGTTCTATCAAAGGTACAGTTTCCTCCTTGTCCGTATTCTAAGAGTAATTTAATTATTTCTTCTGATGCTTGTTTAGCTGTTTTAGTTCTTTCAAGAGCTAGTCTTATGAAGTCCATACCTATTAGGGATGGAGTTTTTTTGTTTTTAGATTTTGTAAATACTGCTTCATTCCCTATACTTACTCCATATTCATTTATTCCCATTTCGGCTCCCCATATCCATGATGGTTTTACAAGGAGTATAGCGTAGTGTTCTTTGGGATCAGGTATGGATATGTATGTACATTCTACCTCTCCTCTAGCATTACCTGATGGAAAGAAGAGTACTAGATTGGGTTCATTTACAGATCTGTCACTGTTTTTAAGTAATACAGAGTATTGGTTTTGTTTAGTCCATAGTGTATCACACATATGTCATTTAAAGATATCATATGAAAGTGTGGGTGTAAATATGTCCTAAAATACTACAAGTAATGTGAATTAATTCCTTATATAATGTAAAATAGAAAGAATGATAAATTGAATTTAAATTTAAAATGTCAGGATTTCCAATGATAGATGCCAATTATTTTAGAGAATACAGATCCGAATTGGGGTTTTCTTCTCAAGATTCAGCAAAGAGTTTTCTTACAGGGAAGGACATTTCTCCAAATATTGATTGGAAGTATATAGAGGAATTAAATATAAGACTTAAGGACATACTAATGAAACTAAACTCTGTTGTAGACAAATCTATATCCCAAAAGAACATTAATGCTTTTATAGAGGAATATATATCAAAACCATATTTAATCTTAAAGGCAAATAATATGATAGAAAACCTGAATAATCAGGGAAGAAGACCTGAGCAAGTTTACTTCTCATGGATGAGAGGATATGTAATATCTCAATATTTCCTTGAAGCGTTAGAAGAAATATTTAGTGTTGAGTTAGATCAAATAGAGTTTATAGGAGATGATGATTTAAGAAATCCTGAGACTTTTAAAAGAACACCGAAGGCTGATTTAGAGGTTAAAACACTTTACGGAGGAAAAATAAGATTGGAGATACAATCTGGGTTCACAGGAATCAATGATATTAAGCAGCACAAGGTTCTTGAAGCAAAAAGAATTAAAAAAACTAAGAAGAAACAAACTTTGGCTATTCATTTTGATATTTATAATGGACAGGTTGCATTTATACCATTGGATGAAATTGCTGATGACAATGTAAATTGGATAACAAGGCAACAAATGGAGGGACAAACAGTTTTCAATATTGATCAAAACTATTTTTTGTGGAAGTTACTTGAGAAACCAATGCAGTATAAAGATATTATGTTAATACTCAAAGGACATGAATAGAAAAAGTTCTTTTTCTAAAAAATACAATGCTTTTGATTTGTTTGCCGGTGCTGGAGGTTTAAGTTATGGTTTCTTGTTGACTAAAAGATTTAATATTATCGGAGCAAATGAAATATTAAAAGATGCAGGTACTTCTTATAAACTTAATCATCCTGAAACAAAAGTTATTATTAAAGATATTTGTGAACTTACGAAAGAAGATATCGAAAAAGAAATAGATAGTAGTATTGAAGATATCGATATAGTTATTGGAGGTCCACCTTGTCAAGCATATTCTACAGCTGGTAAAAGACTAATGTCCGATCCTAGAGCTTTACTTTTTCAAGAATATATACGAATGCTAAGAGAATTAAATCCTAAAATATTTGTTTTTGAAAATGTTAAAGGTTTACTTTCGATGCAAAAAGGAGAGTTGTTTAAAAGAATTATAAAAGAATTTCAATTTCTAGGATTCAATGTATATGCTAAGTTGCTAAATTCTGCAGATTTTGGAGTTCCACAACAGAGAGAAAGGGTTATTGTAGTTGGGACAAAGTTAAAAAAGGAATATTTATTTCCCAATCCAACCCATTATAATCCAGAAATAGGGTCAAATCTTTTTTCTTCTAATTTAAAACCGTATTTAACTCTTGGAGAAGCAATAAGTGATTTGCCTTCTTTGTCAAACAACGATAAAAAGAATCAATATGCAACCCCACCACAGAATGATTTCCAAAAACTAATGAGAAAAAACATGCAAGGAGAATTGACGGAGCACTCTTCTCCTAGGAATAGTGAATGGTTGATAGAAATTATGGAAATGATGCCCGAGGGAGGAAGTCCGAAGGATCTCCCAGAAGAATTAAGACCTAAATCGGGATTTGGTAATTCCTATTGTAGATTATGGTGGGATAAACCATCAACTACAATTACGAGGAATTTAGGAACACCCTCTTCTGCAAGATGTATTCACCCAATAGACTCAAGGCCTTTAAGTACTAGGGAAGGAGCAAGGTTACAGAGTTTTCCAGACAGTTATTTATTTTATGGTTCTAAAAGTTCTAAGAATTTGCAAATAGGAGAAGCAGTTCCACCTCTTTTTGCTAATGCTATTGCTAAAAGTATAATTAAGCACATAATTCGATAGCAAGCATGTACTTATAGTATTAGCATTGCGATGAACTCTAAATCCCCTGCCATTTAAGTAGTTTCCCCTACCTACTGCAACTTCTCAAACTTACCATCTTCTAACAGTCTGTAATATCCTGATCCCTCTGGTCCATATAAACTCCATGAGTTAATAGGAACTTGATATGTTTGACCTGTACTTGGTGAAGATAATGTCTCATATCCTCTCATACCCTCTACCCATTTCTCACTAGATTCAGTTACTAAACTTTTTGGATAAGCACTACTTTGAACAGTAATAGAAGCCCTTGTATTCTCAGTAGGTTCAACTATTGGTAGTAATGTATTCTTCCTTATCATATTACTATCAACAAAATCAAAACTATCTTGCATCTTCTGCAAGGTATCTTTTACATTATCCCAATTCTCAGCTAATGTCATCTGTCCAAATCCGTAAGCTGATGCATATTTAGTCCCTCCAGCAGAGTATGGAGGTTGATACACTCCCACAGTTATTTTACCCTGAATAGGTATTCCTTGCATCTTAGCACTAAGGTTAAACTCCTGTACACTATACCCTAATACTTGAGAATGTAATACTGTTTCATCTGTTAATGTAAGATCTGTTATTTCTTTAACCTCTGTAAACGTCTCTTCTGCCCAAAATTTAGGTGTATAGTCACCTTTTAATTCTGTCGTGTACATGTAGCTAAGTAATGTTCTTTGATCAGGTCCTATTAACTGAATAAAAGCTTCTTTCTCTTCTGAAATGCTGTAACCGGTAGCCTTATCTAGCTGGAAGTATTTTCCTTTGTATCTCTTAAAACCTTCTGGAGTCTCTTCCTCTACTTCTTCTTTTGGTTTTGCTGTTAAAATATCATCTGTAAGAGCTTTTGTTCTTGCAAAACACCCAGAAATTTCCTTTAAGAAACTTTCTCTTTCTTCAAATATCTCAGCTGGTGCCCAATATACTTTAAATGTAACAAAATCTTTTGTTTTAGAAACATGCATCTTCCCCTTAATATCATATTCGTTAATTTGAGCTACAACATCTGCATAGACCTCATCTTCTAACTCTTCTACCTCTTGAATTTCCTGCATCTCAAATGTTCCTCCTCCTTCTTCAGCTGTTTCTTTTAGGATTTTAGAGAATGTATTTAGGAAATCCTCTTTGGTTAATTCTGGCTGTGATTTAGCAGTATATATGAGTACTGCAGTAGTATTTGTCTCATCTTCCATTATGGAGACAGTACCGCTTTCAACCGCATAGTACCACCCATTTGGAACACCAATACTAAAGGCGTTCTCAGGATACTCTATCCTCTTGAACGAACAACTAGGGTTGTCGTTTTCTACAGTCTCAGCATAATACTCGTCTCTACCAATACCTAAGTCCTTTAGAATTGTTTCTAAAGATCCTGTTAGATAGAGAGCACCTAAGAGTGCAATTATGAGGATTAATAATATAGAAATAATTATAGATTTCTTGTGTTTAGTAAAGAAATCTGGAATAGGGCATTCTTTCATATTATTTAAATATGTAAAATTAAGTCCTTAGATAAATAATAGCAGATATTTTAATGATGTAAAGTCTATTAAATTCTCTTGTTATCTTAGGATTATCTTTAGGTAGACTATGTATTTAATTATTGTAATTTCTCCAATGAATTATTTGGTAATTCTCTGTAGTATCCTGGTCCTTCAGGTCCATATGAACTCCAAGAGTTAAGAGGAACATCATATGTTTGATCTGTACTTGGTGAAGTTACTGTTTTATACCCTCTCATCCCTTCAGCCCAGTTCTCACTTGCTTCATCACTCATAGATGATAAATGGTGGTTAATCTGTCTATTGTACTTTTATTTATATTTTATATTAACGAAATTAAGTAGAAAATAGTAAAAGGGGATGGTATAATGCTATAGGTTGAGATCTTTTAAAATGGAGGTATATAAAGATGAAGAAGGGTATTGCTTCTATTGATGGGAAGGAGTATCTTGGTATAAAAGGAAGTTTTAACTTTTTCTATATAAATTTGACCGGTGATGACAGTTTGATCCCCAAATCCGGCCATATCGCAGAAATTCTAGAAGGAAAGGTTGTAGGACTTCCTACAGAAAATGCAATTGTAGAACTTCCTTCAGATGTAAAAAATTTAATATATGTGGTATCTGAAGAAGTTTACAATGAGGTTACAGGGGATTGGGAAGATGTGATAGAAAAAAGGTGTAAGGGATATTACATCTTCTGTATTGATGATGTATGTTATAAACACTTACATTAATGTTAACCTCAACCTAATTGGTAGGTATCTTAATCTTTAATAAGAAGGTACCTGCCATTTTTATCTTTTCATTTAAATAACCATAGTATACAAATTCTGTAATATTATATATACTGAATAATAAGTAGTTTTGTGTTTATGAAAAAAACAGTTATATATCTTTTTATTTTCTTCATCTCTCTGGTTATAAGTTTTGCTCTCCTGTACTTTGAATATACCCGTTATTCTGAGGTTAATAATAGGTATATTGCTTTACAAGATGAGGTAAATAAATCTTCTAATAAATTAAGTGATATTTCAGATGACATAGTAAAACTGAAGTCAGAAGAAGAAACAATTAGTAATGAAAAGAAATTTCAAATAGATCAATATCAAAAATGGTTAAGACAAAATCAAATCCTAAAGGATTTAATAAAATAATAGTATATGGTCTTTCAGTATTTCTATTAATTGTACTATTAATTAATCTTGGGATAATAGTAAAGTTAATTGAATTAAGAAAACAAAAATATTCTGAAATATATAATTCTGAGAATATATTATCTCAACAAGAAAAGGAATATTCTGATAAATTAGAAGAGATAAAACTTCTTTCAGAGAATATAGAGGATATAAAAAATGTAGAGAACTCAACTGAAAACATTAAGAAAGAATTTTTTGAGAATGCTAAAAAGTACGAAACAATGGTATCTCAAGGAAAAGGCAGTAAGAAGATAGCTTATCTAACATTAGATGATGGTCCATACAACTATACACCTGCTTTCTTAGATGTACTTGATAAGTATGATGTTTTAGCAACCTTCTTTCTATTAGGAAAACCTAGTAGTCAGTATGATGCGGCATATAAAAGAATTTATGATAGTGGTCATACTATAGCTAACCACACCTATTCACATGCAATATATAGTGGTCTTTATGTTAGTGTTGATTCTTTTATTAATGATGTTTTAAAACAAGAGAAATTTTTATATAAAAAACTTGGAGTAAAAACAAATATTTTAAGATTCCCGGGTGGTAGTAGTTCTGCGCTACCCCCTTATAGACATGAAATATTAAAGAGTTTAAGAAAATATAATTATGGGTATGTAGATTGGAATGTATCATCAGGTGATGCTGGGAAGATTCGTACAAAGGAATCGGCATATAACAACATAATTAATGGGTCAAAAAATAAAAATATAATTGTTATATTAATGCATGATTTTAGTAGAGCTTCATTATCTGCATTACCTTCAGTTATTGAGGAACTTAAAGAAAGAGATTATATATTCTTACCTTTGTTTTATGAGAGTTCTATGATTATAAAATAGTATCCAATGTTGTTGTAGATTGTTATTGAATGTAGTGTGATATACTATAGGTTTGGAGAGATGTAAAACTTGATAATCACTTTGAGAATATAACTGCAGAAGTTAATTCAAATATTACAATATCCTTTAATGGATGAGTATCTTAATAAAACTTTTCTTTCAGAGAAAATTGTTGCAAGGTATTATAATAATAGAATTAATGCAATTATGTCATTTCCTTTCTATGCAAAATATTATATGGAAACTAGTCTTCGTATTCGTTCTACACCAAGATATATAGAACTTCAAAAAGAAGGAATTACTAGAATGGGGACTTCAAATGAGTAGATTTTTACCCAATTAGTTTATAAAGAGTGTATATTAGAGTTACAGATTTTCTCTTTTCTTTTTCTCTCTAAAATAATCATATTTACATATGGCAGAATAGTAGCAAGAAATATTAGTGCTCCTCCAATATAGATATTAATTGATAAGCGTTCATTCAAAAATATAAAACCTATGATAGATGCAAAGACTATCTCCATAGGAAGTATTAGGCTTCCTATGGATGCTTCAACTTTGCTAAACCCTTTTACCAATAAAATACTTGTTAGTAATGAAGTAATTGAAAATATTATGATCCAAATGTATGAGTTAAGACTTGAAATATTTGGAACATTTTCTTTGAATATTAAAGCTAATACTAAACAAATAATGAATGTAGGTATGTTATCCGAAAAAATCATCTGCTCCTCAGAGTAGTCACCTGATAGTTTTTTAGTGAGGGTATTCCAAAAACCAGTAATTAGCCCTGAGATTAATGCTAAGGCTACATAGATGTTTGATATAAAGGAGATATCCTGATAATAAATAATTGTAATGCCTATTAGGAGTAGCAGAATAGAAATAACCTTTGAGAGAGTTAATTTCTCCCTAAAAAAATTAAACTGGAAGAAAGACCACCAGTTATCATACCCGTGTAAATAAGGTAATAAACAATACTGATAGGTAGATTATTAAATGTAATAAATCCTATTATGGGTTGCACACTTGAGGGGAGAATCCATAATACAAACTACTTCCAATCTTTGTTTTCATATTTTTTCCATTTCTGTGTATTTATTAAAAATATTATTACTGTAAAGAAGATGATTATAATGCTTCTTAAGTATCCTTGAGTAAATACCCCAAAAGAACCAACCTTTCTGTAGAATATCCCATACATTCCATAAAATAAGGCAGCGAGTAATAATAACAGAATTCCTATAACACTATTATTTTTTTGCTTCATATTTTAAAGATATTTTCATAATATATTTTGCTTCTATAATATAATAATATTTTTTAAAAAAAGTGGGAAGATGTTGATAAAAACTGGGGTCGGTTAATGGGTATAATTATAAGCTTAGAATTATCAGAGATTTTTAATCTAGAGAATATTCTCAATCAGTTTATATTAAACGAATCCATTAACAAGAAAAAAGCACCTACGGTTCAACTATCACTCAAGTGAGTAGATACTGTTTTACCATCAACGGTGCTTTCTTCCTAGTTCTGCTAGCCAATCGCTTCGTTAAAAAAAGCGATTGCTTCGTCTCCATCTTTACCAAGCTCAAGGTTCTTGAAAAAATTTGGGATAGCCATATAGACAAGTTGTTTTGCCATAGGCGGATATCCATCGGTAAAAACATCTTCAACTGCAAGTGATGTTCCCAATACTAAACCTTCTGGTAAAAGTTCTTGTCCAACAATATCTACTATCCTTGGGAAAAACTTCTCAAGCATGTAATCCGATGTGCCTTGCCAAGTTTTCCCAATAGCCTTCTTAATCTGGTCTTCTGTTAACTTAATCATCTTTTCACTCCTTTTTGTAAAGAACTAGGATTGTTTTACAAACATTTTATTATACCAAAAAACACAGAGATTTACTATGGGGTGGAAGATGGGATTTGAACCCACAACCCCTGGTGCCACAAACCAGTGCTCTAACCAGTTGAGCTACATCCACCATACACTACATTATACTATATATATGTTAAAATAAGAATGATATAAATTAGATAATTTAAAAGTAAGAATGGATCTACTAGAGTTTTTAGATAACAGTGACTCAAATACAATAATAGTTGGAGAGTTAGTAAAAACCAACTTTTTAGAAAAGGAGTATATTGGATTACAATTAAAAAACGGAAATACAATCTATAACTTAGTTGATGAAAAAGAAAACCTTATACTTGAAGGACAAGGACCTAAAGTTACAGATTACCAATTTTTTTACTCAGGTAACTCAGAGTTACCTCCTCCTCAAGAAAAAACATATTTCATTGTTAGTAAAAAAGTAAGGGGGAAGGAAGAAAATGTTAAAAGAACAGACCTACTCTCCCCTACTGGATATGGTGAGAAGACTAAAGATGAGGTATTTAGAAAGATAACGGGGTTAGAATAGATTTGCCCTTTACTATCATCAACTACTTCCTTATGATATATTATAAATATGCCATTTGAATTTAAACCAAATGAAAAATATATCTGTCTTTTGGCACCGTCTTTTGTTACAGAGTTTGAATATCCTGATGTTGTGTATAGATTAAGAAAATTAGGTTTTGATAAGGTTGTAGAGGTAACATTTGGTGCTAAGATGACTAACCTAACCTACTACAGTATTTTGAAAGAGAGTATTGAGAAAGGTGAGAAGAAAACCTGGATTGCTAGTCCATGTCCTACGATTGTTAACTTTATTAGAGTTAAATATCCCCATCTTATTGAAAATCTAGTTCCAGCTCATTCCCCAATGGGTTGCATGGGTCTGATTGTAAAAAAGAAATATCCAGAACATAAGAGTGTATTCATTGGACCATGTATGACAAAGAAAATGGAGGCAACTGAGATAAAAACGATTGATTTTGTATTAACTTTCAAGGAGGTAGAGGACCTCTTTGTTAAAAATAAGGTTCCTGAGGTCATTACAGAAGGTCAATATTCAATAGGTTTTGATAAATTCTACAATGATTACACTAAGATCTATCCTGTTTCAGGAGGACTTTCTGATACTCTAAATCATGCTCATATTCTTAAGAAAAAGGAAATCTTAGTTATGGAAGGGTTAAACAATTTAATACCAGTTTTTGATAATTTTAAGGATGGTGTATACAAGCATTATAAATTCTTTGATATTCTTAATTGTGATGGAGGGTGTATTAATGGACCAGGTATGATTAGTAAAAAATCTATTCCAGAAAGAAGGAAGAAGGTTTTCAAATATCGAGATTATGCAAGAAGATATGAGAAGGATTTAGGTAGAACAGGTCTTAAAGCTCATGTTGAAGATGTAAATTTTGAGAGAAAATTCTAATGGAAGATTTTATGAAATTAGCAGTTGAAGAGGCTAAATTGGGAGTAAAAGAGAATCATGGAGGACCTTTTGGTGCTGTAATTGTAAAAGATGGTAAAGTTATTGCAAAAGCACATAATACAGTATTAAAGGATGATGATCCTACTTGTCATGCAGAGATTAATGCTATCAGAAAAGCATCTAGGGTTTTAGATAGTTTTGATCTTACTGATTGTGAATTGTATACAACAGGTAAACCTTGTCCTATGTGTAAGAGTGCTATCCAATGGGCAAAGATAGATAAGGTGTATTATGTTTGTGATTACAATGATGCAAAAAGCATAGGTTTTGATGAAGAGGGAGGAAATAATGATAAATATGAGGAAGTACAGGTTGATTCTAAGGAGTGTAGGGAATTGTATAAGGAGTATGTTTCATTAGACAGAGAACTATATTAATATTTATATTCCAGATAAAGAAAAAGCCTGAGATTAATTAGGTTAGTGATGGTAATTAACCAATCATAATAACCTCCTCAGGCATATCGTATTTTAATTGAATTTATCGGTAAATCTCCTTACATTCTTCTAAAACACGCCATGCTTTTGATACGTGTTCATGATGAAAGTAAGGTTTTCTTTGAAGTAATTCAACTTGAACTTTGTCCAACTTAGACAAAGGTAATTCAAACCTTTTTATATAGTCTAAGCAAGAGACTATTTCCATCCACTCTACTGTGCTAACGTCAAGCCCATGACTCAGAACTTGTAAGTTTTTTCGTACCTGAATAACATCTTTTACATATTTCTCAGGTAAATTAACATTGTCTATGTCAGCACCATTTTTTATTTTTTCATCAAGAGACTGTAAATGCTGAAATAGAGAATAAGAGTATGGCGACCAATTCCATAAAAAGCTGTAATTTGGAAAGGTAGAAAGGAATATTTTTAGGAAATAGTACATATTTTGTACCAAATCGTGTACAGGTACAAAATTACGTTTCCCTTTTTTTATAGGATTAGTGGAATAATAGGTGTATTCCACTCTATAAAACAGTTGAAACAACGTTAGAAACATTCCTTCTTTCATGTTTTTTCTCCTTTTTGGACTTCACCAATAGATTGTTAAAATGCGACAAGATATTATAACAATAAAAAAGAATTTGAACAAGGCTATAGGATTGATTCCGTAGAATTACTTCTTAACATATAGTTTAATATCTACTACAACAGCTCTGTCTTCATTAAGCATAACAGGATTAATATCCATTGAAACTATTTCTGGATATGTTATTAACATACTCTGAATCTTCATTATTAAGTCTAGTAGTTTCTCTCTTGCTAAAGGAGGTTTTCCTCTGTATCCATCTATAATTGTAGAGACTTGTGTTTCAGAAAGAATTGCATCTGCTTTCTCTCTTGTCTCTGGGATTAATATATGTTTAATATCTTTGTAAACTTCTGTATATACTCCACCCTTTCCTACAGCTAATAGATGTCCAAAGCCAAGACCGTCTTTCTCATAGATATGTGAGTCTCCTTCTCTATTCGTACCGATGAAAATTTCCAGTTTTGAATCAATCATCTCTTGTACCAGTATTGCAGGAGCAGGATTACCAGTTACCTTTGTAATGGTCTCTTTTAGTTCTGTAAATTTCTCTTCAAATTCTGCTATTGTCCTAATATCAAGATAAAGACCTTTATGATCTGTTTTGTGTGCTAAATCCTGTGCTGTGGCCTTGATTGCTACTGGAAATATAGTTGATGCAAAATCTCGTGCTTCTTCTAAGCTACTAGAAACTAATTGTTTTGGTATATCAATACCAAATTCTTCTAAAATTGTAATAGCTAAATCATCAGGGAGAACTTTTACACTACCTTCTTGATCAACATACTCCAGAACCTCTTTTTTATTTCTAGTCTTTCTAAGGTATTTATTACTATCTACTATTTTGTTTAGATCCTTCTTCATTTCAAAATCTGCTAGTTTTGCAATTAAGTGCATAGCTTCTTGTACATCATTAAACCATGGTAAGTTATTCTCAGTTAGTATCCTAAAACCATTTTTTACTTCTTTTCCACCAAGGAAACATGCATAGATAGGTTTAGACGTTTTCCTAACAATCTCTACAATAGTATTTGCAGTACCTTCAATTTCAGTCATTAGTTGTGGGGTTAGTAGTACTACAACTGAATCTACATTAATATCTTCTAGAACCGTTTCAATTGCATATGCATATCTATCACTTTTGCCATCTCCGAGAATATCAATTGGGTTGTTAAATGATGCTTCTATTGGTAATTCTTGTTTAAGTTTCTGTGTTGTCTTCTCTCCTAGATCAACAATCTCTAGTTCTTCAATTTCAGCTCTATCAACAGCTGTAATACCTGGACCTCCTGCATTAGATACAATTGCTACTCTTTTTCCTTTAGGTATGTATCCCATATCTACCAATTCAATCAGTTTGTATAGTTCTTCTGAGTTTTCTGCTAATATGATATTTGCTTTTTTGACTGCTGCTAGTACTGTGTCATATGAAGATGCAAGAGAACCGGTATGTGAAGATATTGCTTGCTTTGATTTTTCTGAACTTCCTGGTGCAATTAGTAGTATTGGTTTTTTAGATTTCTGAGCAATTGATACAAACTCCTTACCATCTGAAAATTCTTCTAGGTATATTGCAATTGCTTTAATTTGTGGGTTATTAATGAAGTATGGAAGAAGCTCATTTTCATTAATATCTGCCTTATTTCCAACTGAGATTACATGTGAGAATCCTGATTTACTTTCAGCTGCCATATCTAGTATTGCAGTACAGAACGCTCCTGATTGAGATATGAAGGCGATATCTCCATCTCCTGGATTGTTTCTAGCAAATGTAAGGTTAATTTTTGCTTTGTTATTTATAAAGCCAAGACAGTTTGGTCCAATTAATCTAATTTTTGCTCCTCGTAATTTGTTTGTTATCCTTTCTTCTAACTCTCTTCCTTCATCTCCTGTTTCACTAAATCCTGCAGTTACAATCAATACTGTTTTAACTTTCTTCTCTACACATTGATCTACTATCTCTTCTACAAATTGATACGGTAGTGCTATACATACTAAATCAATTTCTTCTTCTACAGCAAGAATATTAGGATATGCTTGTCTACCCTGCAATTCTTGATACTTAGGGTTAATTGGATATACTTTTCCGTTGTATCCTCCCTCTAGTAGGTTTCTAAGTAGTACAGAACCTACTTTTTGAGCATCATTTGATACTCCAACAATTGCAATTGATTTGGGTGAAAGTATTGTTTCCATTAGTTACAGTATTTTAATAATTCTTTAATATTGTATTCTTTAACTTCTTCTGATAGTTCTGAAAGTATTCCTTTTCTACTTTCTAATCTATCGTAAAAAGTAGGAATACTATCATCAGTATAGATTATACCAGTATATATCTTTTTTGTCTTTGACATTTCTTCTACTATATTTTTAGCATCCTCAATCGAACTAGATGAGTATTTCTCTAAGGTATCTAGTTTGATAATGTTTTCGTTGAACCATTCTGGAGTACACTCTCTGTTGTATGTTGGACAGAGTTGAGATATATCCACAACACTACACCCTTTGTGTTCTATTGCTTTTTTTATAATGTCAGTGAGTTGTATTAAATCTCCTGAGTATCCTTTTGCAAAAAATGTTGGTTTAAGACTCATTAGAAACGCGTTTGTATCAATATCTCTTTCGGGTTTTCCTTCAGGTAGTCCATACATTTTCTTACCTTGTGGTGTTGTTACTGTTGCTTGTCCTGTTGTAAGTGCAAAGTTTTGATTATTGTGAATAAGTATTGTTATGTCATAATTTGATTTAATTGCGTTTACAATATGATCTAATCCTTCGTGGAAACAACCTCCATCTCCAATAGTTGCAATTGTTGTAAATTTTCTATTTGCAAGATGTGCTCCTATTGCAACCGGAATTGATCTTCCGTGTAGTGTTTTAAATGCATATGTTCCTACTGTGTCTGCACCATTTCCATTACAACCAATATCAAAAGTGATAAATGTTTCTGATGGAGATATATTGAGTTCTATTAAAGCTTTTTTAAGAGCCATATGTACTCCAAAGTTACCACATCCAGGGCACCATGTCGGTTGATGAGTTGAGTTGTAGTCTTTAATCTCTAGTGCCATTAGTTATCTAAATAATCTAAGATATCTTCTAAACTGAAGGATCTACCATCATATTTTAATAGTTTCTCTTTGAATTGATACGAACAGTTTTCTGTTATTAATTTCCCAAACTGCCCGCCTTGATTATTTTCAATTAGTATTAATCTTTTTCCTTCTTCTGTTAATCTCATTAAATTATCTGTTTTTAATGGAAAAATATAGTCGTAATGTAAGTATGCAATATCATCCCTCTGTTGTATTGCATCTAAAAGAGCATTCTTACTACTGCCATATCCAACAAATACTACTTGAGCTGAGGAAGAGCCGTAAAGTGTAGGTTCTGGTAACTCGGATTTAAGCATCTCTAGTTTTCTTTCTCTCTTTTCCGACATTGCTTTAATTTCTTCTGCATTTTCAGTAGATTGTCCATCTTCTGTGTGTTCATCACTTGTATGTAGGTATGGTTTTAGACCTTTTTGTGGTATCCATCTTGGTGATATTCCAGAATCAGTTATTTCATATCTTTGCTCTCCTTGTTGTAGTCCTCTTTCAATTTTTTCTACTCCTGGAAGTTTATCAATTGAATATATCGCCTCTGCAATTTGTTTTTCTGAAAGAACAACGACTGGTAGTTGGTATGTATCGGCAATGTTAAAAGCTCTTTGAATTAATGCAAAGTTAGACTGTGCATCACTTACTGATATTACACATCTTGGAAAATCACCGTGTCCTCCTTTTACTGCAGTATTAATATCTCCTGTTCCTGTCCATGTAGGTACACCTGTACCCGCTCCTATTCTTTGAGCTAAAACAACCACGAAGGGTGTTTCGCTAATACCACAACATGATATTGTCTCCATCATTAGGTCAAAACCACCTCCTGAAGTTGCTGTCATTGCTCTGGTTCCCATATACATACTTCCCATTACCATTAGTGCTGCTGTAATTTCATTTTCTGCTTGTTTAAATACGATTTTTGTCTCATGTGCTGTATCTCCTAGGAATTTTGAAATTGAAGTAGCTGGAGTCATTGGGTATCCGTAAAATACCCTCATACCAGCTGCTAGAGCACCTAAAGAGATAGCTTCATTACCAGTAAGTAATAATTTCCTACTTATTTGTAAGGGTTTTGGTAAGTCCACTGATTCACTTAACTCGTCTCTGTATTGAGGGTTGTTATATCCTGCTAAAAGACATTTCTTTTCTGCTTCTTCATCTATTTTTTTATCAGAAAGCATTTCCAGTACTTCTTCTACTAATATCTCTGGATTTTGCTTTAAAATCTTCCAGATAAAGCCGAGAAGTACTGCATTTGCCATTATTTTAGTACCACCATTTTCTAATGCAATTTTTTCAGAGTTTAAGTAGATTATATGGATATTCTTCTTTTGGAGTTCTATTTCTTCATCAGGATTAAACTCTAGTTCCTCCCCGTCATATATTACAACTCCATTTTCAAGCACACCTGATAGGTATGAGTGGAGTGATTTTTCTGACATGCAACATAATACATGGTATTTTTTTGCCGATGTAAATATCTCTTTGTTTGATACATCTACTTGATATGATGCTACTCCACCTTTAATCAGTGATGGGTATTCTCTAGATGAGAAAGTGTATAGTCCTAATCTGTTTATTGATTGGGTTAACATTCTACCAACGGTATTTATACCCTGCCCAGACTCTCCTCCAAATTTTATAATGATTCTATCTAAATACATAATTATTATTAATTACTAAGAAGGAGACAAACTTCCAACTCCATTAAATAGAACATAGTTAAATATCGAATAATTGGATTTTGCTTCTGGAATTATCACTTCTTTAGCTCTGTATACTCCATTACATGTTGCAGATGATCTTAATACCACACTTCTAAACTTTTCTCCACATGATGGATTAACATTATATGAAAAAGTAACAATGTCATTTATGGCAATGATTTGTACCCTATCTATTGGTGGGTTTGAAGACATAAGTATGGTAAGTGGTTCGGATGTATTATATGGTACAAGATCAGGAACTTTAGAGAAACTTCCACAGTTGGTTATTGGACCAAAGCAGTAAGCGTCGGCATCAGAATAGTCA
Source organism: Candidatus Dojkabacteria bacterium (assembly GCA_050950145.1). GTDB lineage: Bacteria > Patescibacteriota > Dojkabacteria > SC72 > SC72 > UBA5232. The sequence continues at coordinate 392,443 of JBMNHB010000001.1, read as the reverse complement.
TAATCTTTGATGTTTCCTGAAGAAATAGCATCACGATATATCTTATTTATCATAAAACCACTGTTTGATTGTGGAGACCAAAATTTAACAGTAATACTACATTCAGGGCTTAATTCTGTACCATCAGAAACAAATGTAAATGCTTGTCCAGGTTGTATCTGAATTCTTGTATTTTCATCTGCATTTTTAAGTGCTAATGTATATTTATTATTTCCATTTACAGATAAAGGACATATAGAAAATGTAGTAACATCTAGTGGAGTATTAAGGGCTTTAAATAGATTAGATATTTCATTGTTTGATAGTTCTGTATCTCTTGCAAGGCCATTATTCTCCCAATCTTTTAGAGATGTTAATAACATATTATCTAAAATCATATCTGCTACCTCATACGCTTCAGCAGAATCTCTTTCTTGAATAGTTGATTTTTTATCTCTAAGCGATCTTGTAAAAACTGAAAATCCAATTATAGAAGATACTACAAGTACAACCATTATTATAGCTAATGCCTGACCTGCATATGTTTTTTTCTGATAGTTATACATTAATTTTTTGTAATATTTTAAATTCAACCCTGTTGTATTTAAATATCTTTTACTTTCTGGAAAACAGGCAGTTGATTTCATTAAAATATATTACCCTAAACTTAATACTCTGTCCACATTGTATACTAAATCTTTCTTGTCATTAGCATTCTCTACTAACCATTCTAAATATTCTCTATCTATCTTTACTAACTCTTCAAGAGAATATCCAGCATATTTACCAAAATTAATAGTTCGTATAAATTGGGGTTCTTTGGAGATAACCATCATATTTTCAGTGCTAAGAGAGGAGTTATTTTTTAGAAATTCAAATAGATTTCTAAGAACAAGTACGTCTCCCATTGCATCATGAGCAATAATCTCTCCCTTTTCATTTTCTTTTTTGTAAAGACCTAAATAGTATCTGAGGTATTGTAATGAATAACTCTCTAAATCTCTCTTTCCTTCATCTTCACTTAACATATTTCTTGCAACTTTGAGCGTACATATATATCTAGGAATATTTACTCCTTTCTTTTTCAAAACATCCATATCAAATTCTGCATTATGTGCAACCCAGATGTACTCCTTTGCCAAGTCATTAAGATAATCTTTAAGAGGTATTTCTGAAAAAAGAGTCATTGATGAACTATCTTGCATCATTTTTGATTTAAACGGTGGTTTGTCTTCTAGAAACTCTGGTGTAATATGATGAATTGCCATAGCACCAAAAGACATTTCTTGTTCTGGTTTGAAATATTCATTAAATTCTTTTCCATCACTAGTAACAAAGGCTAGTTGAATAATGTCTTTACTTTGTACATCTGTTGTCTCTGTATCAAAAAAGAGAAAGTTATCATTCATACTCTACAGAATACCAATAGTGTGGTTAGAAAACAATAGTTAATGTATACTCATGGTATGGATTTTGAACTTTCTGTAAAACAAAAGAATATTATCAAAGATATTTTAGGTTGGTACAAGGAGAAAAAGATTCCATATCTTACTCTAGGTGGTTATGCTGGTACAGGGAAGACTACAATCCTTGGATATCTTAATGAAAAACTTCATAGGGAGTACAAAGGTATTAGTATTGCATATTGTTCATATACAGGTAAAGCTTCTCAGGTATTAAGAAAGAAACTTCAAGAAACTGGTTCATTAAAACGTTCAGACTATGTTGGAACTATTCATAGGTTAATATACAAAGCAATTGTAGATGAAGATGATAATATTATTGGTTGGGAGAAGATATCTGTAGATGATTTTGAATATGATTTAATCATTGTAGATGAGGCGTCTATGGTATCTAGTGACATTTGGCAAGATTTACTTTCTTTTGAGAAACCAATATTAGCTGTTGGAGATCATGGACAATTACCTCCTGTGGAAGGTAAGTTTAATCTTATGTTAAAACCAATGTTGAGATTAGAAGAGATATATAGACAGGAGAAGGATAATCCGATTGTTGTGATTTCAGAGATGGCAAGGAAGTATGGTGAGATTCCTAAGATGGAGTATGGGAGGTATGTAAAGAAGTTCTCTAGAGAGGATGAGGATGTTATGGAATTTCTTACAGATCAACTATCATCATACAACGAGAATATGATGGTTTTAGTCGGATACAATCATACTAGAAACAAGATTAATGATGGGATTAGACAACTTCTTGAATTTGAATCTCCTCAACCTCAGATAGAAGATAGACTTATATGTTTAAGAAATAATGCAGAGTTAGGTATATTTAACGGTATGATTGGTACAATACAATCAATTGAGAAGGTGTCTGTAGCTGATATGTTGGAATATTACCAAGCAGATATTGTTTTTGATGGTGAGGATGAAGTCTTCCATCTCCCTATATCAATTGAACAGTTTAGAAAGAGAGAGACATTAAGGAATGTTAGTAGAGATATTAATCTTTTTGATTTTGGTTATGCTTTAACTGTACATAAGGCACAGGGTAGTCAAGCTGAGAAGGTTATACTTTTTGAAGAGAGATTTTCTAAAATGGATGATGATATGTGGAGAAGATGGTTGTATACAGGAGTAACTAGAGCTGTTAATGAATTATATATTATTGGGGATTAGTATTTCCATCTGTTTTTTGATATAATAATGGGCAGGAAGCAGGGTAGCACCCTCTGCTGTATTGAAATAATATACACAAGGCGGAGGTAGACGCCCTGCTTGCTATTTAAGTACAATCTTGTATAGTCCATTTCTATCATAAACAACTATATTCTCAACATATCTTCTTTTTGACCTGTTTTTAATACGCGAAGAATTATACTCACATAGTCGTTTTAAGAGTTTTTCTTGAAGAATATTGTTTCCTAGATCTAAAAATATATTTCTTTTTCCTTTATCTACTGACTCGTTAATCCTTTTAATAATAGTTCCTTCTGAAAAATTCTTTTTTAATATGCTTTTTAATTCCCATTCTCGTTTGTTCCAAACAAAATCATTGGTTGGGTAATATCCTCCTGTTTTAGTATCTACAAGACTATCTCTCTTTATCCATTTAATATCTTCTCCTCTTTCTGTAAACCTTTTTACAAAATTTCTTTCATGTACCCTAAGAATATTGTTATCCTCATATTCTTTCTTTGTTAAACCAATTCTTCTGTGTATGGGAGTATTTAGAAAATTTTTCTTTCTCATACCTACAGATTACTCTGTAAATATGAAATATAGATTAAATGTAAAGGAAAGATTGGAATATGTAAGGTATTCGTAATATAATAAAAACATGATAATACAAAACAATAGAGAAGAAAATTTAATTACAGAAGCAGCTAAGATATCAGTAGAGATACTCTCTAAGCTTGGAGATATGATTAAGGAGGGAGTAACACCTCTTGAGATTGATGAATATGCTGGAGAGCTTTGTAGGGAGTATATGGTACATCCTAGTTTTAAGAGGGTTAAAGACTATTACCATAACACATGTATATCTGTTAATGATGTAGCTGTACATGGTATTCCTAAGGATATTCCACTTAAAAAAGGTGATTTAGTATCTATTGATTTTGGTATTGTATATAAAGGGATGTATACAGATCATTGTTGGACATGGTGTGTGGGTAAGGCAGATGAAGAGAAGATGAAATTACTACTTGCTGGTAGAAAAGCAGTTGAAAATGCTCTTCCAAAAGCTGTGGTAGGTAACAGAACAGGTGATTTAGGTTATGAGATGGAGAATGAAGCTAAAAGAAATGGTTTTAATACATTAAGTATCTATGTTGGACATGGAGTTGGAAAAGGTTTACATGAAGATCCAGAGATCCCTGCTTTTGGAGAGAAAGGTACAGGTTCCCTTCTAGAGGACGGTATGGTTATCTGTATTGAGTGTCAGGTTGTAGATGATATTGATGATGTTGTTGTAGATGAGGATGGTTGGAGTGCTAGAACTGTTAATGGTGGTAATGCTGTTATGTTTGAATATATGGTTATTGTTAGAAAGGATTCCCCTACTATACTTACTAATACTCTTGATTGGGGAGTAGAGAAACCCTAGATTGCCTTTTTCACTTATTTTATGGTATAATACTATAGGATTATAGAAGATCCTAAACTGCTCATTAAAAAAGGTCTAATCGTTCTCCTAAGTTTAATAACAGCACATAGGCATTTATTTGTTTAGATGTCTGTTTGCTGTTATTAAGCGAAATAAAAATAAAAAAAACAACCCCTTTTTAGGGGAAGGAGATTAAGATGAAAAAGAATATATTGGTGATTGTTATAGTAGTTGCTTTGTTTTTTTTGTCTGCTTGTGCAGACGCTCCGGGTATAGAGGATTCGTCCTTACCTGAGAATTTTTATGTTCTCAAGGCAAAGGAATCGGGGGAGGTAGAATATCCTCCAACGGAGGAATTTATTGTAACAACTCCTAGTCCGATATATCCCTCGGGAAATTACATATTATTAAAGAATGTTTACGGGACAAACCTGTTCCGTCTCTCCTTTGTTCTCAATGACGAAGAAATTTGTCATTGGGAAGAACAAACCTCTCACCCGTACTCTTTTGCAGAAAAGGGAACTATCTACATTTCGGAGCAAAATTGCTCTGGAATGGGAGATTCAGTCGTTTCTTGGGATCTTTCCCAAGAGAAAGCTTCCCTTAACGGGGAAGATGTTCAAATCTGGACCCTTACGGGTTCCAAATTCTTCAAAAATTAGACCTTTTTGGAAGGACCGTACACTAGAGCTTTAATGCTCAACATTTTACATGTGTGTACGGTTCCTCTCCAAATCTTTTTACACATTCATATTCATATCTATGCTAAAATACATCTGTCTAAGTTGTATTTAAAATATATAAAAATGAAAGAAACCTATGATATAGCCATAATCGGAACAGGACCAGCAGGACTAAGTGCAAGTATATATTCAAGTAGATACAAACTAAAAAATATTGTATTTGGTAAAACACCTGGTGGTACTATTACAGAAGGACATAAAATATGTAACTATCCCGGATATGAAGAAATTACTGGTATGGAATTAGGTATGAAGATGTATAACCATGCTAAAAAGGAAGGTGGAGAGATAGTTAATGAAAGTATTGTTGATATACAAAAAGATGGTGATATATTCAAATTAACTTCTGATAATGAAAAGGTATACGAAGCTAAAACAGTAATATTAGCTACAGGTACAGATAGGAATAAACTAGCTATACCTGGTGAAGATAAATACCTAGGAAAAGGAGTATCATACTGTGCTACATGTGATGGTATGTTTTACAAAGGTAAAACAGTTGGAGTAATTGGGGGTAGTAGTGCTGCTACAATGGCTGCTGTAATGCTCTCTGATATCGCTAAGAATGTATATATCATCTACAGAGGTACTGAATTAAGAGGAGAACCTACATGGGCTTCTCAAGCTAAAGAGAAAGAGAATATTGAAATCATCTATCAAACACTCTTAACAGAGCTTTATGGTAATGGAAAACTAGAAGGAGTTAAACTTTCTAAGCCTTACAATGGCTCTGAGAGCCTTAAATTAGATGGTATCTTTGTAGAGATAGGGTCTGAACCAAATATTGTATTACCATTAAAAATGGGTATTAAAATAGATGATCATAGCTATGTCATCGTTGATGATGAACAGAAAACAAGTATGGAAGGTATATGGGCAGCCGGAGATTGTACTACAAACTCAAACTATCTAAAACAGGTTGTAACAGCTGCAAGTGAAGGTGCAGTAGCTGCAAACTCCGTATATATGTATCTCAAACAATCTTAGTGGTCTGGTCTAGGTCTGCCCCGCGTTAAGAAAATTTTAATCTTAAGGATTATGCATTCCACAAAAGGTCTCCTAGCCCTCGGCTTTGGTAGAATATACATGTTACAAGTACAGACACAGAAACAGACACCTCAAAAAAGGTATATCAGAAGTAAAGATTTTGAACCTTCAAAAAGTTATGAACGAAGGTCAGACCTAGGTCAGGCCTGTTGTGAGTTTACAAAATCAACCCATTCTTGTAGGTAGTTAGAACTAGACCACATTTTAGGATCTCCTACATTAAACTCAATTCTTCCACCATTCTTTTCTATCGTATCATACTCCGGAATATTCTCCCTTGATGTCCTATCTCCTCCCTTTGTAAAAACATCTGGCTTAATTATCTCTACAGCTTCAACACAATCATTTCTAGTAGTACTGTTATATATCACAACATAATCAACACCTTTAATATAATCAACAACTCTAGCTCTATCTAACTCTGACATAAATGATTTACCTTTTTTTGTAACAGCTCTCTGATCACCGTCTACAATAACAACAAGTACATCACCAAATTTCTTTGACTCATACAAACAAGAAGCATGACCTGGGTGTATAGGATCAAAGAAACCAGACGTACAAACAATCTTCTTTCCTTTTAACTTCTTTTCTCTTAACTTAGGGAAATCTTCTAGGGGTACAATCATATTGAAATATTCACAACTTAATTAGACATTTTACCTATCCTACTCTAAATTGTCAAAAATTTCATAATGAGACTTGTAGTGTTTTTCTTTTTAAAACTTTCTCTTAGATTAGAGGGATATAACTAAAATTTACTTAAAATTATCAAACTATGAGATATTGACCACCACAACCTATTGGGGTATGGTTTTTAACACAACACAATATATTGTACTGTAAGGTTATGAAATGTCCGTTTTGTGAATGTAATATTACTAAAGTTGTAGACAAGAGAGATAATAATGAGGATAGTTCTACAAGAAGAAGGAGACAGTGTCTTAGATGTGGAAAAAGGTTTACTACATATGAACGAATGGAAAGTTTAGATGTAAGTGTGTTAAAAAAAGATGGTTCTTTAGAAAAATTTGATATACAGAAGATAATTAAGGGTATTAAAAAAGCTCTAAATGATAAAACAGTGTTAGAAAATGATATTGAGGATTTTGCAGAAGAGATAGAGAGGTATGTCTTAAATAGTGAAGAGCCTGTTACTACAAAAGAGATAGGACTAAAAACCCTTGAATGGTTAAAAGAGAGAGATACTTTAGCATATATACGATTTGCTTCTGTATACAAAGAATTTGAAACTTTAGAAGATATTAAAGAAGAAATTAAGAATTTAGAAAATTAAATTAAGAAAAAAAGAAAATGACTGCCAAAAAACCTGCTCAAAAGACTAGATTCAAGATGTTTAAGGTAAAAAAAAGAGACGGTAGGATTGTGTCGTTTAAAAAAGATCTGATTGTAAGAGGGATATACAAATCTGCAAAGAGTGTGGGGGGAAAGGACAAGCGCAGAGCAGAAGAAATTGCAAATGAAGCTGTAGAGAGATTAAAAAAGAAATATGCGAATAAAGATATTGTAAGTACAAAGAATATCGCGGAGATTGTTTCGCAAACCCTCATAGATATGGGACATACTAAAACTTCCATAGCATACGATTTATTTATAGATCTTAAGCATCAAGTTAAGAACATTAAGTCGTTAATAGATGCAAATACCCTTGTAAAAGATTACATTGATAAGCTGGACTGGCAGGTTAATGAAAATAGTAATATGGCATACTCCTGGCAAGGATTAAATAACTATATTTCTACTACAGTTCAATCTAATTATTGGTTACATAGTATATATCCTAAAGAGATTTCTATTGGAAATATTAACAAAGATTATCATATTCATGATTTAGGGATGTTGGCTACATATTGTTGTGGGTGGAGTTTAGAAGATCTTTTGTTAAAAGGTTTTACTGGCGTGCCAGGTAAGATTTCATCCTCACCTGCCAAGCATTTTAGTGCTGCATTGGGACAGTGTGTTAACTATTTTTACACTCTTCAACATGAGGCTGCTGGAGCTCAGGCATTTTCAAGTTTTGATACATTTCTTGCTCCATTTGTAAGATATGACAAACTTTCATACAAAGAGGTTAAACAGAAGATGCAGGAATTTCTTTACAATATGAATGTTCCTACGAGGGTGGGCTGCCAGTGTGTGTCAGAGGATACAGAGATTTTAACACCTGATGGCTGGAAGTCATATGAGGAGATTGAGAAAGGAGTTGTGATAAAGACATTTAACTTGGAAAGTGGAGTGATTGAAAATCAAACAGTTACTTCTGTTTTTAAGAAAGAATACAAGGGTTATATGTTTAACCTTAAAAACAGGATACAAGATCAATTAATATCTCCTAATCACAGAGTTGTTAGGAAGCTTTTCAATGGTGATAAGTATATCCTACAGCCCATTGAAGAAGTTATGGCATTGAAATCTCCATTTATCATTCCTCTTTCTGGGAAGAATAGTAATAAGAAGTCATCCATGAGTGATGAGCAGATTGCTCTTATGGCATGGATTATCTCAGAAGGTAGTATTGAGAGAGGAGTTAAAACAAGAAGTTGTAAGAGAGTTACTATTTATCAGTCAAAAGTAAAAAATAGGAAAAACTATAACGAGATTAAGAAGCTATTAGACCATTTTCAATTTACATATTCTGAACATACAACAATTGGTTTAGGTAACCCAGTTGTAGGATTAAGACTAAATGCTGAGAGTTCTAAAGTTATACATAAATGGTTTAGTTCTGATAATAGTGTAAAACATATTCCAAACTCTATATTAGAACTAAATGAAGAACAATCTCGCCTTTTCTTGGAAACATATATGAAAGGTGATGGTTGGAAGGAAGATAAGATAGTTACAACAGATATTGAGGTTGTTAATCAATTACAGATAATTGCTACTAATTGTGGATATGGTTCTACTGTATTAGTAAGAAAACCTACAATTGGAACTAAGGATATTTTTGTTATCAGAATTATTAAACATCAAGAGACATATATTAAGAATGTCAAGAAGATTAATTACGAAGGTGTTATCTGGTGCCCTCATACTAAAAACGAGACCATTATTGCAAGAAGAAATGGTAAAGTATTTGTTACTGGTAATACTCCGTTTACTAATATTACGATGGATTTGATACCTAGTGGTCAACTTGCCCAACAGGGTGTCATTATTGGAGGTAAGATTCAAAAAGAAAAATACAAAGATTTCCAAAAGGAGATGGTTATGATAAACAAAGCATTTTGTGAAATTATGATGGAAGGAGATGCACAAGGAAGATTGTTCTCCTACCCTATTCCCACCTACAACTTAACTAAAGATTTTGATTGGGATAATCCAGATTATGAACCAATCTGGAAGATGACAGCAAAGTACGGGATACCGTATTTCTCTAACTTCATTAATTCTGATATGAAACCTGATGATGCTAGAAGTATGTGTTGTAGATTAAGATTAGATAACAGAGAGTTGAGAAAAAGGGGTGGTGGTCTCTTTGGTGCTAATCCACTAACAGGTAGTATTGGTGTTGTAACAATTAATCTTCCAAGAATTGGGTATGAAGCTAAAAACAAGAGAGACTACTTCAAAAGACTTAATAAACAGATGGATCTAGCTAAGAAGAGTTTGCAGATTAAAAGGAAATTCTTGGAAAAATATATGGAAAAGGGATTATACCCATACTCTAAATTCTATCTAGCAGATATTAAGAAACGATTTGGTGAGTATTACAAGAATCATTTTAATACAATCGGTATTTTAGGATTAAATGAATCATTGATTAACTTCTTTAAAGATGAGAAGAAAGATATTACATCTAAGGAAGGAAGGAAATTTGGTTTAGAGATTATGAATCATATGAGAGAAAGGTTAATGACATATCAACAGAAAACAAATGAGTTATTTAATCTAGAAGCTACACCAGGTGAAGGAGCTACTTACAAGTTTGCAAAAGCTGATAAAAAGAGGTTTGGGGATGATATTATCTCAGCAGCAGATATAGGGAAACATAAGGGACAAGATATTGCTCCATACTACACAAATAGCTCTCAGATTGCTGTAGGATTTACAGATGATATATTTGAAGCATTAGATCAGCAGGATGAGTTCCAGTGCCTCTATACAGGTGGTACAGTACAGCATGTATATATTGGGGAACAGTTAACCTCTACAGAAGCTGTCAAAAATCTAGTACGAAAGATTGCTGACAATTATAAACTCCCCTACTTCTCAATTACTCCGACATTTAGTGTTTGTCCTAAGCATGGATATATTGCAGGCGAACATTTCTATTGCCCAAAGTGTGATTATGAGGTGGGGTATAAAGAAGGAATGGATTTTAATGAAGTTTAATTATTTAAATTAATATATTTACTGCCATGAAAAAGGTTAAAAGACAGAGATGTGAGGTATATTCAAGAGTTGTTGGGTACATTAGACCTATTAGTCAATGGAATATTGGAAAACAAGCAGAATGGTCAGATAGGAAGATGTTCAAGATGAAGACAATCTAACCTATGATAAAGATAGGTGGATTAGAAAAAGTTTCTTTACTTGATTATCCTGGTAAACTTTCTGCCATTGTCTTTACGTATGGTTGTAATTTAAGGTGCTCATTCTGTCATAATCCTGAATTGGTCATATATGATTTTAATAAGGATATAGAGGTAAAAGAGGATTATCTTTTTGAATACTTAAAAAATAGAAAGGGTAAACTTGATGCTGTAGTTATTACAGGTGGAGAACCATTAATATACAACGATATTGAAAAACTTATCCGTAAGATAAGGAAGTTAGGATATTTAGTAAAGTTAGATACAAATGGTTTCTTCCCTGATAGGTTAAAAGAATTGGTTGAGAAGAAACTTCTTGACTATGTTGCAATGGATGTTAAGTATTCCCCTAGTAATTATAACAAACAAACTAATGATAAAAATGCATTAGAGAAAATTAAAGAATCAATTAAAATTGTTAGGAATTCTGAAATAGACTACGAATTTAGAACTACGTTTGTCAAAGGAATACACAAAATGAAAGATGCACAGAATATTGCTGAATTAATTAAGGGAGCAAAAAAGTATTATATTCAAAACTTTAGATCAGGAAAAACAATAGATCCCTCTCTTGATAATTCCAATTCCTTTACAGAACAAGAGTTAGAAAAGATGCTTAAAGGGGCAAAGAAATATGTAAAAAATAGCTATATTAGGTAGGATTCTCTAAAACCTTTATAACCTTACCATTTATCAAGCCTTCTGTATTTGAATCTATATATATCGGTTGATTAAGTGGATTGCTTGAATCTGGATAAAGAATAATCATATTTTTAGCTTTCTTAAACCTCTTTACAGTTGCATAGTTATCTATAATTGCAACAACAATGTCTCCATCCTCAAACTCAACATCTTTCTGTACAACAATATATCTACCATCATCTAATGTTTCTCCATCAACTTTTGCTAAGTCCATAGAATCTCCTTTAATGATAAGGCTAAATAGGTTCTTCTTTTTCCCAAGCATATTCCTATCAATCTTAAGTATTCCTAGATTCTCCTCTTCTGCAACAACCATAGGTATACCTGCATTTGCATAACCTAAGATAGGAACTCCAACTAAATAATCGTATACTATCTGATCATCATTTTCTACCATATGTATACCTCTCGGCTGGCCAGTTCTAAAGATAAAACCTTTTTTCTCTAAGGCAATCAGATGTGCTACAACACCTCTTTTCGTAGATATACCCAACTTTTCTTTCAACTCATTTAAAGATGGGGCATAACCATTCTCTAAATAACAATCTTTAATAATTCTAAGAACTTCTTCTTGTTTTTGAGTGAGTATACCATCCATGTGAGTAAGTTATTAAGTTAGATATATACCTAGTATACCCCTACTGTTAATTCTTGCAAGTACTTATAGTATCACAACTTAAATATGTAGAAATTCCTTTAGTAACAACAATTTAAAGTATAGTTGCAAGTCACACTCTTTTTTGCGTATACTTAAGTATTAATTTATTTAATTATTTTATTTATCATGGCAGAAGCAAAAGAAACAAATGCTAAGAAAGTGTACACACTAGATGAGATAAAATATAATGAAGCTAACAAGGCAATGGCTATTGTTGCTTGGATTCCTTTGGTTGGTTTCATTTTACTTCTAGTAGAAAAGAAAGATGAATTTGTAAGATATAATGGTGCTCAAGCTACATTATTAGGAGTTCTTCAGTTCATGGCTTGGATTCCAATAATTGGTTGGTTAATTGCTCCTATTTGTTTAGTTTTAATAATTGTTGGTATGGTTAAATCTGCAAAAGGAGAGAGATTTGATATCCCTCTAATTTCGGACTTGGCATTAAAGGTAATGGGACTTTTCTAGTTAGTTCTAGATTTGATTAGAGAAAGGGGAGTATAATCTCCCCTTTTTTTCTATTATGTGATAAAATAACTTCAGTTCGGGGAGTAGTTCAGATGGCTAGAACGCTGCGTTTGGGACGCAGAGGCCGCAGGTTCAAGTCCTGTCTCCCCGACCATATAACTACTATGATGATCATACATTACATCATTAACTATTTTATTAATTATTCCTCATATCTCTTACTAATCTCTCCTATCTTACTTTTTTTCTTTTATTTTAAAAACAAGGAGCAGATTATACATAAACCTCTTTTTAAAATAGTTATGATTTTTCTCTTTTTAATTAACTTCTTATTAATCTATGCTAGATTTATAGAACCAAACATAATAGTAGAAAAATATATAAATATTGAAACAGGATTCAAAGCTAGAATTGTACTTATATCAGATATTCATATTGGTGCATACAACTCAACAAAGTTTTTAAAGAGGATTGTAGAGAAAGTTAATAATATAAAAGATGTTGATTTTATAGTTATCCCAGGAGATATTACATATTACCCAACAGGAGATTTAACTACACGACTCTCACCTTTAAAAAATCTTAAAAGACCTACATATGCAGTATTGGGTAACCATGACAGCCAAGCTCCAGGTCCAGATATTGAAGAAGAATTAAAAGAGGCTTTAGAAAAGAACAATGTCATATTTTTAAAGAATGAAGATGTATATATTGAAGATTTAGATATACATATCTTAGGATTTGGAGATATTATAGCTAAAGAAGTTGATATTAAGAAACTAAAAAATTATAAAAGTGAAGACAATTTACTTGCAATAGCTCACTCTCCTGATACTGTTTACTCATATAAGGATATTAGACCTGATTTGACACTCTCTGGTCACACACACGGTGGACAAATTCGTATTCCTTTTATATATAAATACTTTATACCTAGTAGATATAATTTTGATGAGGGATATTATGAAACTGAAAAAGGAAAAGTTTTTGTATCTTCAGGTCTAGGTATGACTGGATTACCATTTAGATTAGGAATACCTCCTGTTATAGATGTCCTTGAACTTTATTAACCTAGATATCAGTGTACTAATTAGTTTTATATAACACCATTCTCTTAAAAGGCTTGACACTATATTAGCAAGTATGTACACTAATAACAGTTGGGGTTTCAATTATTTTGATCTTCTAAAACATTAGTTTAACGGTATAAAATGGTGTAATGCAAAATAAAAACTGCTTGAAGAATATGGGAGAGAGATTTAACTTATAGGGCTTATTAAAAGCCCTTTTTTAATTTAGAACTAGAATCTGTATGCCAGAAGAGGAGAGAGTTGGGACAAATAAAGATCTCATAAGTCTAGAAAAAGAAAAACTATCACCTAGATACAAAACATACTATGCACCACCTCCCACAGAAGAAGAACAAGAACTTGCTTCTAAGGTTGATGAACTCAAAGAAGAGATTTTTGGAGATGAAATTTCAAGTAGTGGAAGAAGATGGAATGAAATACTCAAGACACCCGAGGATTTGATTAAAGAGAAAAGATATATTTTCAATCAAAATGATGTTACTAAATATTGGTCAGAAGAAGAAATTAAGAAAAGAGAAAGAACTTTACGTAAAAACCCATTATTTGAACCCCCTGTTGTCCTAGCTAAGTTGGTCCCTTCCTCTCAAAGAGAGAACAGAGATGAAGGAATTAATCGAACTTCAAGAGACAAAGAATTGGAATTCGCTATTGAAAAACTTCTTTTTACATCAGGAGTCCCCACAACAACATTGTTAACACAATTAGGTAAATTCTATCAATATGTAACTGGAGAGAGATGGATTGATGAATCACAATGGACTGGTAGAAAGAGATTAGATGGTGGCACTATCGATAGAATAACTGCAGAGAAAATGGCTAACAAGTTAAACATTGATTTAGAAGATGTTGACATATTAGGAGAGAGGTTAACAGCAATGAATGATAGCGAAAGTATATTCATGAATATGAATGACCAACATAAAATTCCCTGGTCACAAAATGGAATTTCACAAATACCCATGTCTATCGCTGCCCACTGGTATGAGCACACACAAGTTGCTGTTGATGCTACTGAGGTACTAAAGATACTTCTTAAAAAAAGAGATGAAGAGAGAATAAGACAAGCGTTGGAAAACAACAAAAGAGATATGGCAATGGAAGATAAAGAAGAGACAGGATGGACATTTGTGGAGAATCCTGAACTATATGAATTAATCCGTTTAACATACTTCTCATACTATGCAAATACACCATCCGCAGAATTATTAAGACACGCACCTGCACTTTACTCTAGTTTATCTAATAAATATATTTTAGAAACTAGAAGAGAAATAGTTCAGGATGCAGCTAAAATTCTAGAACAGACAGACAAGATTGATGAGAAAAAATGGCTCTCATTATTATCAGAAGAAGACAGGAGTCATATTCTTAATATTGCCAATCGCATATATAAAGGTATGGGAAATATTGAAAAAGATACTGATTTGTCACCAGAAGAAGAGAATGCCATCCAGAATCTGGACTTGATTGCAGAGATTCTAGAGAGAGAGTCTGCAATTAACAAGTTAAGGGGTTATTTAGGTGACTTAGCAAAACTGAGGAAGAGAAAATCTAGTATAGCATACACTAAGGCTGTTTACGGATTAATAGATAGACTTGAAAGCAATGACAGAGCCTTGTATTTAGAAGATTTAGCAGAAGAGGAATACAAAGCAATACTTAAGTTACAAAATCATCTTGACAAATCAATCCTTATTGAAATAGCAACACCTCATAAACTTGGATGTCTTAGACCTGAATGGAAATATCGTTTAGATATAGATACGCTAAAAGATGTTATTGTAAGTCCGTACAACGAATCTGGAACCGAGCTTAGAAAGCTTGTAGATGTATTACAGACACCTTACTTTACAGGAGTTTTAGAAAGACCAAATGTTCCTAGAAGAAGACTTTTAGATTTAGAAAACTTTAAAGATCCTGATCTGAAGCTCTCAAATGAGATATATGGTCCCTCAAGGGTGGTACATGCAGTTGAAGGATTCGCTGCTAACTTAATACTAAATAAATATTATAAGAGTATAGGAATAGAAACTAATGGACAAATGATGGAAATGATGTTCCCATCAGAGAAGTCAGAACAACCACCTAGTGCATTACAGAATGTAGACAAGGCTGCCGAAGCAATATACAAAGCAGTTATGGAAAGTAAAAAGATTGCAACTATCGCAGACTGTGATCAAGATGGATTTAATGCAGCAAACAATATGAGATGGGCACTAGAACATATGGGAGTTGAAAAAGTTGATCAAAAGTTCAATTCTCGACCAGAAAATCATGCAGTATTACCAACAGACTTAATTAACTTAGCAATCGCAGGTAATAAATTAATTGTTATCTGTGATACTGGATCAAGTGATACAGATGTTGAAACATTTCACAAATTCCATCGTGGAACAAACAAGATCAGTGATCTACAGTTTTTTGTAGATAATATTGAGAAAATAAATGGGTTTTCTCACTTTCCAGATGAGCAAAAGAATTCAATGATTAGACAACTTAAGATATATATTAGTAAAAATAGTCAAAATGAATATTTTGATGAGGAAAAGCTATTGAACCAAAAATTTATACATAAGGATGCTCTTACTGGATTTACATCTAAAGAAAGATTTGAAACATACGAACCACTTAGGAAGTTTATAAGAGGATTTGGTGACGATGTTCAGATAATTGTATGTGACCATCACACACCATATATTAATTCTACCAAGTATTTCTGTAACACACTAACTGATATTATGGTTAATCCAGAATGGATCAAGATAGGAGAAGAAGGTCAATTTATAAAAGAGATACAAGAAGTCTTAAAACCTGATAAGAGCGGAAATATTGATGTACAGAAACTAGATGAAGTTCAAAGAAAATATGTGTGTTATCCAGAATCGGACATTGTGGGAACAGTAGTTATAGGAAAAGTCATAAGAAGAGTTATGAATCTTTTCTCTGACTCTCCTATTGTCAGGGTTGATAGTAATGAACTTCTATCTTTAGGTCAAGAAGAAAGATTAAAAAAGCTAGCAGAATTAAATGAAAAAGGTTTTGATCAACTTACACCTAAAGAACAGAGGTTTGTACTAGAACAGAGTGGTAATATGCCAAAATCATTCTTTGAGTTAAATACAGACGAAAAAGAGAAATGGGCCATAAAGAAAACAGATAAACTAATAGATATAATTGACTTCAAACTAAGACAGTCAGGGTTGATAAAACGAACAGAGGATATCGGAGAGGAAGAACAGGAAATCTCTCTAAGAAGTTCAATGAAGGATTGGATTGCAAGAGGAAAGCATATCAGAGATATGAAAAAGGAGCTATTCAATATCATTGAAGTAGGATTAATAAGTAAGAACAAATTACAACCATCACTATTTCCAGATATTGATAAAAGTGAGAAGAGTGAAGCGAAGAGAAGAAAAAGAAGAGAAACAGCAAGAAAAACAGGAAACGAATTCTTTGATTTTGCTGTTAATACTCTAATACGTTCAGGAAAATTGAGTAAAAATGACCTTGTTGCATTAGAATCATATTTCAAGTATGGACCTTTTGGTTTGCAGCAATTAGAACTTTTAGAAACAACAGCTACGGTAGGAGATGGAGGATCAGTAGGAGTAAATATTGGCAAGGAAAATAGATATATCATTAGAAGAGGACAGGAGACCATGACTAACCTCGCAAAACAGTATTTAATATCAAAAGGAGAGGAAAGACAACAATTGAAAAGAATCCTTCCTGAATGTCTTAGATTTATAAGAACGGCACTAAGAAATACAAAGTTCGTATCAGTAAACTACTACAACACAAGGTTCTTCTCTCACACTATGGCAGCTGCTACAAATGCAATTTATAGAAGAGGGAAACAGGAAGAGGCAAAAAGAGCAGATAGTGTTTTACCAGAGATGGCCGATTTCTTTACAAAACGAAGTGAGAATGCAAATATGAGAAGACATAGACATACACTTCCAGAGGCTCAAGATAAAGCTATACAAAGGAGGGAAGAACTTTTAGAAGAACAGTTTAAGTATTTAGATAACAATGAAATAGAAAGAGAAAGTCCAATTATTATTCTAGAACAAACGGGAAAGCAGTATATTGATGCCCTACAAGGTATGAGAGGGTTAATTGCAGGGAATATAGCTGAGAGATATGAAAAACCTACTATGATTCTCGTAAATGAAGGAGAGAATAGAAAGGATGGTTCTACTATATATACTGTATCATTTAGACTACCAGCAAGAGGGAATATAGCAACGGATATGGTTCAGTTTCATTTAGAGAAAAATCCACAACCTGGAATAAAGATACTAGGACATGGTGGACACCCCGTCGCATCAGGAGGAACATGGGAAGTAACTGGAGGTATTGAGAGATTACATGAAGTACTAGATCCAATCTTCAAAGAGTACAAAATTGACAAACCAAATGCTGGAGTTGTAAAGGTTGAAGAAACAATAAAAGAGCTTTACAAAGAAACTCAAGAATATGCTCCAGAAATTGCTAAGTCTATAAAATATCTAAATGTTTTTTCAGTTGCAGATATACTCTCTAGTCAACTATCAATGCAAACAGGACCATATGGGACTGACTTCCCTAAACTTTTGTTAGAATTTGAAGACCTAAAGGTAGTTGGTAAATCAAGAGGTGCAAAAGATAGTGGAGAAACATATCAAACTATCACTCTAGAAGATAAAAGAGGAAATAGAAAAACAATGAGAATATTTAAGAAGTTAGCTTTATTCCATAAGATTCGATCTGGTGATTATGTAACAGTAAGGGCACAACCAATTATGCGCTTAAGCCCATTACAACCTGCAATTCTAGAACACAGATCCCCCATTACGGATGAATATGGTATAGAAATCACAGGTATTGATGGGGAGAAGTCTCTACCAAAGTTAGATATTGAAAAAATTGTTTCAATAAGGAGACCGAAGAAGGATTAGCTCTTTATTTTGTTAATCTCTCTAGACATTGGAATAAAATTTATATAATATTTATTATCTAAATTATTTATTTAAAAAAATATGATACTATACATAATCCTTGGTATTGTCGTGTTAATTGCGATTGCTTTTGTTACAGTGTTTAACAAGCTGGCAAAATTAAAAGTTATGGTTGAGGAGGCATCTTCGGATATTGAAACCTTCCTGAAACAGAGATATGACATGATTCCTAATCTTGTTGAAACTGTTAAAGGATATGCAAAACACGAAAGTTCTACTCTAGAAAAAGTTACAGAGATGAGAACAAAAGCAATGGAGGCAGGAAGTCTGCCTGAAAAGATGAAGATAGAGGAAGGATTATCAAGTGCTATCTCTAAATTATTTGCAGTCGCGGAAAACTACCCTGATCTTAAAGCAAATGCAAACTTTATGGAACTTCAGACTACATTGAAAGAGTTGGAGGAGAATATTCAGAAATCTAGAAGATACTACAATGGCGCAGCAAGAGATTTCAACACAGCAATAGCTGTATTCCCAACAAACTTAATTGCTCAAATGTTTGGATACAAGAAGGTAGAGTTCTTTGAGGCTTCTGAAGAAGAGCAAAAGAATGTTGAAGTAAAATTCTAAGAGAATATATGAAAAGATTACTAAGTATAATACTTGGCTTTTTGTGTATAGTTGTTTTCTTTAATGTATCTCCTATACATGCTCAAGATTATGATTTCATTGGAGAAGAAAAAATCCAGTTATTTGAGGTTAATCTTACTCTTGAAGAAAATACAGATATACGAATAAATGAGAAGATTCATTACTATTTCCCATTACCTAAACATGGTATTTACAGAACTATACCGATAAACAAAAGAGAGCAAGGAAATGCACTTAAAACACCTACTAGTATAAAAATTAATTCTATTAAGTACTATCCTAGTACAGATAGCTCTGCTGTTTCTACTTCCTACGAAAAGGAAACAGATTTTGGTAAAGAGGTTAATATCAAAATTGGAGATGCTGAGAAAACGATACAGGGATTATATATCTATGAAATAGATTATACCGTTAAGAATGGGATAAACTATTTTGAAGACCACGATGAATTATACTGGAATATAATAGGTACAGGTTGGGTCGTCCCTATTGAAAAAGTGCAAGCAACAATCAGCCTTCCAGGTAAAATTGAAAATACTGTTTGTTATACTGGTAGATATGGAGAAAAAGGATCAAATTGTGAATTCACACCTCTATCCGATACAAGCTTATCACTATCAAATAAGGAAACATTAAACAGTAATGAGGCTGTAACAATTGCAATAGCTATGCCAAAAGGCTCTATTGAAGATGTTAGAGAGGCGGAGAATATTCGTATCAAAAAAGTTAATACTTTTAGTCTCTTTGCTCTTCTTCTTATTCCGATTTTCTTCTTTACAGTATTTAAAAAGATAAGGAGCCCAAAGTTAACAATAATCCCCCACTATACTCCTCCTAAAGGGATAAATCCTCTAATTAGTGGTTACTTACTTTCCAAAGGTGTTCCTACACCAAAGGTAATTACTGCTGAGATAATAAATCTAGCAGTAAACGGTCATATTGAAATAGAACAGATAGATAGAAAAGAATATGTTCTACGAAAAATCAACTCTGAGAAAGCAATAAGTCCTGTTTCATCACAACTACTTTTAGATGCTCTATTCTCTTCATCTAATGAAATTAATACTAAAAAGAAAACATCTTCATTAGGAACAGAAGCTAAGAATATTTGGGATCAGACAAAGAGGGATACTGAAGCACACAACTATCTTGATAAAAAGAAAGCTACTATATCAGCATTCGTAATTGCATTTGCCATTATATTATTCATAGGTAATGTTATGGGAATAGCATTTCTATCAATGATGGGTTTTGGTGTTGCTGGTGCAATTATACTTATAACCAGTCTCCCAATATTTATAATGAGTTTCCTCTTAGATAGTAGAACAGAAGAAGGGAACAAGGTTTATCATGAATTGCAAGGATTAAAGATGTATATTAAAACAGCAGAGAAGCACCGTATAGAATTTCATAATAATCCAAAAAAATATCAGGGGGTTTTTGAAAAGTTGCTACCTTATGCAATACTGTTCGGTTTAGAAAAGAAATGGATAAAAGAGTTTGAGGAGATATATACTGAACAACCTGATTGGTATAGAGGAGATATCTCAGCATTTGATGTACATATGCTAATGCATTCTATCTCTAGTGTTAACAGAGGGATAACAACTCCTGCCTTCCAAAGTGGTGGTGGTTTTAGTAGTGGTGGAAGTGGATTTGGTGGAGGTGGATTTAGTGGTGGTGGCGGAGGCGGTGGAGGTGGTGGTAGTTGGTAATTCTTCTATTTTACTATATAGTTTTGTATTACCAATCTGTTGTATGTCCTTTCATCTTTGTCCTGATTGTTGAGTAGACATAGTAGAGATAATATTTAACTTTGTTTAATGGATAGTCTCTACTATGCATATATGTTACCTTTATTCCTCCTAGACTTCTCTTAAACTCGCTTACACCTCTCCATGGATGTTTTTTGTTCTCAAAACTATTTGGTACAACACCACCAAACAAATCATATGTTTTAAGCCCTAGTTCTTTTCCTAATTCTAGACTCTTCCAGAAGAGTAATGTTGTTACCATTAAGTTATTCAATCTAAAATCTGTTGATGCTCCTGCCTGATAGAGATGCATATTATCACCATATACTGTATTTTGCCAGATAGAGAAAGGTTTATCTTCATAATATGCAGCTACCATATAACACATACCTCTTCTCTGTTGTTCTTCAAGTTCTTTCATAAGAAGTTTTGTTGGTTTGTCTACATAACCTTTAAACTTAACTGTCTCATCATGAAATCTTGCAAAATCATCAAACACTTCCTTTCCTGTTAATATCTTCACAGTAACATCTTTATTCTCAAGGAGTCTATTTAACAAATTCCTCCTCGTTTTGTTCATCTCTCTTCTTAATTCCTCTAATGATTTACTTAAATCCATCTGTTGAGAGATTAAAGCGTCCACATTGTGAGTAGGAGCCTTGATAAATCCGTTTTCTTCATAGAACTCTGCTAGTAGCTCATTCTCTGTTAGTAAAGGAGAGAATCTAAGCATAAAACAACTGTTTTCTTTAGCAAGGTTTTTAAGAAAGTCAGTAACTTTTCCCCATTCTTCTTTTGTACCATCTAATAACATGGGTGAGTGTTTGCATTCTAAGAATTTACCAAAAAGCTTTGAATTACCAATATTACCAGTAATTATTCCTTTTAACTCATTTTTCTTAAATATTGCATATCTAAATGTCTCAATACCTACATTCTTGTTGTAAGTATATCTTGCACTACTATTAAGAAATGAGTAGTTTGACATAGCAAAGACATAGCTATCCCATTCCTTATCATCCTCTATCTGTTTAAATGTAAGCTCCATTTCAATATTTTCTCAATTTAAATTTCTTTCCCAACAGAGTTAATAATCCAAACAATATTCCTAGCAATATCTTCTGTAACTTCAATATTTGTTGGTAGGTTGATAATATTTCTACAACAAAACTCTGCTTCTGTACAGCTTCCTTTTTCGTATCCTACAGTATGAAGGTTTTCTATACTAATTGGAAATACTGGTGTTGTGTACCATCTACCAGCTATAACTTTAATCTTTCTTAATTCTTCTTTTACTTGCTCTGGGTTTTGTAAGAGAATAGGATATCTTAACATTGTAGAAAGTTCTTCTATTACTTTAAACTTAAAACTTTCTTTTAATCCTTCTGTATATATTTTTGAGATATTTCTCCTATGTTCATTAAATTCTTCTATTCTTTCTAACTGTTGATCTAACAACTTAGCTTGTACATCACTTAGTTTGTAAATCCCTTCAAACTCTGTACTGTTACTTGATGCCTGTCTTTTAATTAAACCAAATAATCTATATATCACAAGAAGCAACTTTCCAATACTAAATTTCAAGAAAGGAATATCTACTGTAAAGTAATATTTCTTTATCCTATCCCAAAGAGTAATGTATTTTGCATTGTAAAGAGCATCTTTTTCTGGCATTCCATCAACCTTTCCATATTTCTCTACTAAATTATTCTTCAACTTAAAGGTGTGATTCATCACTAACAGAGCTCCTTGTGTACAACTAATTACCTTGTCTTGCGCAAAACTAAAGAAAAAAGCATCTGAATATTTACCCAAATCTTTGTTTGTACTATCAAAAAGGTGAGCACAATCTTCAAGTAGAAGGATCTTCTTGTTGTCCTCTCTCTTGTTGTTTTCTTCGTCAACAATTTTTCTAACTTCCTCCATATTAACAAGATTTCCAAATGTATGTTGAACAACAATAACTTTTGTTTTAGGTGTAATTACTTCTTTAAGTTTCTCAAGATCAATATTAAATGTTTCTCTCTTCATATCAACAAAAACAGGTTTTGCTTTACTCCAAAGTATAGGTACAACTACAGCTATACATGTAAATGCTTGTAAGATTACCTCATCATCTTTCTGTAAGGGAATATTTTGATAAAGAAAATGCATTGCTTCTCTTCCTCTGTTAAAAAGAAAAACATCTTTTTTAGGAAATATATCCTGAAACTTTCTTTCTAGATTTCTTCTTGCATTTTTTGTACGGATATTACCTTTAAGAATATCTGTAGCTAGTTTAACATCTTCTTCTGTGTTATTTGGTATTGAACCGATAAATACTCCCATTAGTATGTCCTTTCAAAATGTGAATCTATCTCACTTAATGTCATCTTCCATACAATAGGTCTTCCATGAGGACAACTGTATGGATTTTTACAACTCTTTAAGCTTCTAAAGAGATTTAACATCTCTTCATATGCTAGTTTCTGACCAGCCCTAATACTTCCATGACAAGCAATTGTTGCTAGTAAATCCTCTTTTCTTTTCTTGTAGTTCTTTTTAAGAAGTTCAATATCATCTTCAAGTTCAAATATATCTAAGAAAATCTTTTCAAAATCAGATTCTGCATATTCTGCAGGAACTGTTTGTATATTAATTGAATCTTTTTCAACCGAATACACAAAACCTAAATCATTAAAGAATTCTTTTGACTCTTCTAAGAAAAGTAGTTGATTAGATGAGAATTTAATATTTGTAGGAACAAGAAGATTCTGTAGTGTTTTTCTGTTTTCTTCTCTATCTGACAGTCTTTCAAAATTAATTCTCTCTGCTGCTGCATGTTGATCAATTACCCAGAGTTTTTCATCAATAAATTCAATAACAACATACTTATTGAAGACTTGAAACATTGATCTAATATCATCCCTTTCCTGTTCTTGAATATCTTCAACTGGTTCAATTTCTTTGAATAGTTCTTTTGAAAACATTATGCTATCTCTAACAGATGCTGATTTGTTTTGTGAATACAATGATTGTTGTTGATACTGTTTAATATCTCTAGAACCAGTAGTACTAGAAAAAGAAGGTTTAGATCCTTTGGTATTGTAGGTGTCTCTCATTGACTGAAAATCAACACCTCCTCCAACCTGCCCTACTTCTTCAGTTTTTTCTTTTCTGTAGGAAAGACTTTTCTCTAAAGTATGTCTAACAGCTTCCTCTATAGCAGAATATATTCTAAATGGGTTCTCAAACCTAACTTCTTCCTTTCTTGGATGAACATTTACATCAACTAGTTCTGGTTTAATATTAATATTTACAACAAAATCAATTTTTTGCCCAAATGGAATATACCTAGAGTATCCTTCCATAATCGATCTAACAATCCCTCTATCTGTAATTGGTCTGTTGTTAATGAAAATATATTGATTACCAGTTTTTGTAACATGTTTTGAAGGGTGTGAGATAAAGCCAGTAATTTTTGTACCAGAACCATCATAGAAAAGTTTAAGCATTGAATCACTGAATTCTTTTCCTAAAACTTCATTGACTCTCTGTTCGATAATTTCACCTGGTTTAGAATTCGGAATAGATTTGATATTAACAACTGTTTTTCCATCTTTTTCTAAAACAAAAGAGATATTTGGATATATTAAGAAATACCTATTCAACAACTCATATATCTTCCTGTACTCTGTATTTGCTGTTTTAAGATACTTTGCTCTAACAGGAATATTGTAAAAAAGATTCTCTACTTTCACTGTAGTACCTTTCTCTTTTGCTACTGTTGATATCTCTGCAACACCTTCTTCATTAAAAAATATTGCATTTGCTTTCTCTTCACCTTCATACTTTGATTCTGTTCTAACCTTTGCTACAGAAGTAATTGTAGGAAGAGCTTCACCTCTAAAACCCATACTAAGAAGTGTGTTTAAGTCTTCAATATTACTTAACTTAGAGGTTGTATGTGATTCAAAAATACCTTCTAGATTCTCTTTTGGAATACCAATACCATCATCAGAGACTTCAATTAGGTCAATACCACCATTCTTAACTTTAACTGTAATCTTACTTGCACTAGCATCAATTGAGTTGTCAACTAATTCTTTTACAACAGATGCTGGCCTTTCAATTACCTCTCCAGCTGCAATCTGTCTTACAACATCCTCTGATAGTCTGTTTAACTTTACACTTGCCATAATATACATTCTAACATATTAATATATTTGGTAGAATATGTGAGAATGGAAACCTTTAATCTCATTTCTAAATACAAAACTTCTCCTGATCAGCAGAGTGCAGTAGAGAAAATTATTGAAAATATTAATACTCATCCTAAACAAACTCTTCTTGGTGTTACTGGTTCAGGAAAAACATTTGTAATGGCTAATATTATTGAAAGGTTAAACAGACCTACATTGATAATTTCACATAACAAAACGCTTGCTGCACAACTATATGAAGAACTAAAAGAGTTTTTTCCAGAGAATGCTGTTAAATACTTTGTTTCTTACTACGATTACTACCAACCAGAAGCATATATTCCTGCTAGAGATCTTTACATTGAGAAAGAATCTGAGGTTAACAAAGAGATTGAGAATTTAAGATTTGGAGCAATGAATGCAATACTTACAAGGAGGGATACTGTGGTAGTTGCATCTGTATCATGTATTTACAATATCGGTCAGCCAGAGAACTATGAGAACAGATCTATCTCTTTCTATATTGGACAGAAGATTGAGCTCTCAGATGTTGCTTTAGAGTTGGTGAATATGAGGTATGAGAGAGATACTTTTGATTTTACAAATGGTGTTTTTAGAATAAATGGAGATATTTTAGAGATATTTCCTCCATATGATGATGTCTCAATTAGAATTGAACTTTTTGGTAATACTGTTGAAAGAATTAGTAAGGTGGACCCAATTTCAAAGAGAAGAATAACTGAAGAAAAAGAGATCTTAATATTTCCTGCAACATCGTTAGTATATTCTAAAGAGGTGATTGATAATGCAATTGGAAATATTAAAAAGGATTTAGAACAGAGAGTAGCTTTTTTAAGAAATATTGGTAAAGAGCTAGAAGCTCAAAGGTTAGAACAAAAGACTAACTACGATATTGAGATGTTACAAGAGGTTGGTTACTGTAAAAGTATGGAGAACTACAGTATATATTTTGATGGTAGGAAATCTGGAGAACCACCCTACACTCTTCTTGACTATTTTCCCGAAGATTACCTCCTTTTCATTGATGAGTCACATATTACAATTCCTCAGATTGGGGGAATGTACAATGGTGATAGAGTAAGAAAGGATAATTTGATAGAACATGGGTTTAGGTTACCAACAGCAAGAGATAATAGACCGTTGAATTTTGAAGAATTTAGGAAAAAGCAGGGAACAACACTGTATATGTCTGCAACTCCTTCTGATTGGGAACTACAAGACAGCAATATGCAAGTAACAGAGCTTCTAACAAGGCCTACAGGGCTTCTAGACCCACATTTAGAAGTAAGACCAACCCTAAATCAGATAGATGATGTAATTAATGAAATTAGAAAAAATACAGAGAAAGGACAGAGAGTATTAGTCACTACATTAACAAAGAGATTTGCAGAAGATTTAACTGATTATCTTAAAGATATTGATATCAAGGTACAATATATTCATTCAGATATTGATACTATTGAAAGAGTTGATATCCTACGAGATTTAAGATTAGGAGAATATGATGTTGTAGTTGGTATAAATCTACTTAGGGAAGGTATTGATCTACCAGAAGTCTCTCTTGTAATAATACTGGATGCAGATAAAGAGGGGTTCTTAAGATCAAAGACCAGCTTAATTCAAACAATTGGTAGAGCTGCTAGACATGTAGAAGGAAGAGTTATTATGTATGCAGATACTGTAACCGAAAGTATGAAATATGCAATTGATGAAACTAATAGAAGAAGGAAATATCAAGAGGAATACAACAAAAAGCATAATATTACTCCTAAAAGTATAACAAAGGAGATTAGAGGAAGACTTGTTGAAACAGAGGAAGACAGAGAAGATGCAGATATTGAAGTTGAAAAGATGGATGAGAGACAGAAAAAGATGTTAATTAAAGAACTTAATCAAGATATGCTTATTGCAGCTGATAGATTACTGTTTGAGAAAGCTGCAGAATTAAGAGATAGGATAAAAGAAATTAAAATGAGTATGTAATTAAAATGCAAAGAGGAATATTACAATTAACAAAAGAAGAGGTTATTGCTTTAAATAATGCTTTTCATTGGGATATAAATGGACACACTATTTTAGCCTCAAAGTTACAATATGCTATGGAGAATTTACAAGACACACATAGTATTGAAGTATCTGAAGATGATTTAGAGCTCCTTCTAGATGATATTATGCCTGTAGATGAGACAAACCCCATACTAAAAAATGTTATGGAGAAGGTAGCAGAATTACTTAGAAGATTAAGGAATATATAAAAGATATTGCGGGACATGGATTCGAACCATGATTCTCGGCTTCAAAGACCGGCATCCTACCATTAGATGATCCCGCAGGAACGTATATATTATACAATATGCTATTATATTAATCATGTCTATATTCAAAAAGAAAAAAGGAAAAGATAGAAAGACAAGTTTCACTAAAGTGTATATGCCTAAGAAACCTACTGTTAATCCTATTATTGAAAGGAAAAAAAGAAAGAAAACAATATTTAAAAAGAATAAAACACGATATAGGGGAAAAGTAAAACTTTCATTAGGTTTACAGAGAGGTATATTTGCTCTTTTCTTAATTGCTTTACTCTTAGGTTTTCTCTATTTAACATTTATTTTTGTTACAAGAATCAGACAAGGAACTTCTATTTCTGATATGAAAACTGAGAATGTTATTGGTATTGGAGATATACCATCATATCCAAACTCTCTCTTTATCTTTAAAGAAGAAATGAAAGATGAGACAGTTGCTAGATTTATTAGCAAAGGAAACTCTGCTTACAGACTACCTATTGGTACTAGAATTTCAGATGTCTATGAATATTACAACGAAAAACTTCCTGATTTAGGATGGACTTTCTCAATATCTGTACCTATTGGTTCAGAAACAATGAAAAATGGAGAATATTGGATAAAAGAAGATAAAGGGTTAAGGATATATTCCAAATTTAATGATGTTTGGTACGAAAGTATTACTGTAAAAGATGCTCAAGAAGGTCTCGCTGAAAGAGTTAAACAGGAGACAGAGAGAGATCTTCTTCTTGCAAAAGAAGATTTACAAGATTTACTACCTGATTTCCCTTGGATTTTACAAGTTCCAAGAGAATATGTAATTTCATATTCAGTTTCGCAGTTTAAGGATCACAGACAGATGTTGCTTAGAAAGCTGGGAGGTGAAGAGAAGATACAGTTAATACCTATTGATTCATATAATGGTCAAGCATTAGACCACTTTTTGCATAAATATATAGAACAAGTAAATAGTGAGAATAAAGAATTAAAATGCGGGATTACAAGAACAGAATTGGCATATACAGAATTTATAAAAGGTATAAAAGGAAAGATAACATGTAGTGATGGAGTTCATGATATTGCTGTACTAGTTGAACCTAACAGAGGAATTGGTTATGTTTTAGATGGAAACCCTGAGAATAATCCTTTTTTTGAAACAGTTTTCTCCAATCTACAACCACAAGAGAGTAGAAAGTTAAGATAGTTTCTTTTATTAATTCTTTCTGAAATATTCGTAAACTAACTTACTTATCTTTTTATTGTTCAAAACCATATTAATATCTTCCAAATTAGCCTTTTTAATATTCTCAATCGATTTGAAGTTTTTAAGAAGTTTTACCCTGCTCTTCTCTCCTACTCCGTTAATCTTAATTAATTCAGATTTTTTACTCTCTCTAACTCTTGCTTTTCTATGATGAAGAATAGCAAATCTATGCGCTTCATCTCTTAGATCTATTAGTACATCTTTATTGATAATCTTTATTTTCTCTACCTTTTTACTACCTCTATTCATATACCAAAATTCGTCAAGTAAATGGCCTCCTTTTCTTTTGTATTTTCTTCCCTTTGTAATACCTAGTAAATAGATATTTTTGGGAATAGAGGGTTCTACTACAGATAGTTGTCCTTTACCACCGTCTATTAGGACAATCTCTGGATATGAACTGTATTTTTCTTTTTGCTTTTCATTAAATCTTCTAGAAAGGACTTCTTTTAGCATCTGCGTATCATTGGGAGTCTCAAGAGTTTTTATTCTAAAAATCCTATACTCACTTCTTTTAATCTCTCCTTTTTCTGCAACTACCATTGAACCATACGCTTCTTTACCTTGTATATTAGAGATATCATAGCATTCAATTCTGTTTAGTTTTTTCAACCCTAACTCTATTTTTAATTCTTGGAAATTAGATTGTAGTAGTTTTTTCCTTCTTGTTATATAAGATTCTGAACTTTCGTTATACTCAAAATCTATCTTTTCTCCTAAGTATTTAAGATCTTCAATTTTATCTCTTAATTCTCCAGCTTTTTCATATTCTTTTGCTTTAGAATATTGTTTCATTTTAGATTCTAGTTTAGCAATCTGTCCTCGTTTCCTACCTTTAAGAAATTTAAGTATTTCAGTTATATTTCTTCTGTATTCTTCTTTTGTGATATGTCCTTGATATGGTCCTGGACAAAGACCAATATGAAAATACATACATTCTTTCTCTCTTTTTGCTCTTTCTGGTGAGCATGTACAGAAAGGATAGAGTTTTCTAAGGTATGTGAAAACTCTTCTGGCAGAGTGTATATTGGGATATGGACCAAAGAGCTCTCCTTTTTTTAATTCCTTACTTGATACATTTCTTGTTATTTTAATCAAAGGGTATTCATCTTTTGTAGATACATATATCCAAGCATATGATTTGTCGTCTTTGAGATCAGTATTATATTTAGGTTTGAATTCTTTGATTAATGCTGCCTCCAATACCAACGATTCTATTTCATTATTTGTTTCTACTATTTCTACTGTTTCAATTAGAGGAATCATCTTCTTTACATACGGTCTGTCATAGAGTGTGTCATTAAAATATGATTTGATTCTGTTTCTTAAATTAAGAGCTTTTCCTATATACAAAAGTTTTTTGTTCTTGTCATAGAATTTGTATACTCCTGGCTTTAGAGGAAGTAAGTCTATTTGGTTTATGTTCATGTCTAATTATACTACAAGGCCAGGCCTAGGCCTGCCCCTCATTCATAACTTTTTAATATGTGAGAAATTTTGCTTCTTACATACCTTTTTGGGGTACATGTTCCTCTGTTTTTACTTGTAACACGTACATACTACCTGAGCCGAGGACTAGGAGACCTTTTTGAAAGTACATAACTTAGAG
The DNA here is from genome assembly GCA_050950145.1 of Candidatus Dojkabacteria bacterium. Classification (GTDB taxonomy): domain Bacteria; phylum Patescibacteriota; class Dojkabacteria; order SC72; family SC72; genus UBA5232. Next base: position 362,429 of record JBMNHB010000001.1, on the reverse strand, counting down.
ATTAAAATTTTCTTAACATGGGGCAGACCTAGGTCAGACCTGTTGTATGTCTAAAAACTAAATACATTCATCCATTGTCTAGTTTCATCATTCAAAGGTATTTTCTTCTTTAGTTCTACAATCTTGTTCTTTCCGTTGTCATTAACCATAATCCTAACAGGTGTATCTCCTTCAGAATTAGCTATATATCCTTTTAAATCTGACACTTGTTCTTTTGTGTGTTCTGGTGAGATTTTAAATGTAATACCTTCAAAGATATTATTATGTTTAGACGGATCTATCGGTTTTAACTTCTCAACAACAATACTCTTCTCTCCATTTCTAACATTTAACTTACCAACAATTAAAGCTGGAACATTCTCCTTCAATACACCTTTCAATTCCTCGTAGGTTCTTGGGAATACAATAGCATCGGTTTTCGCAGTCTTATCCTCTATTGAAAGAAATGCCATCATATCACCTTTTTTTGTAGTCACCTTTCTTACTTTATTAATCATAACACCAAGAACCAACATTTCATTATTCTTTTTATACTCCAATGCATCCTCCAATGTTACCACATTTTTTGTTATGAAAAGCTCTTGAAGATTATCAAGAGGATGACTTGAAAAGTAGAGACCTAAAAGATCTTTTTCCCACTGTAGCAAAACATTTCTATCAGTTTCTGTATCTTTTTCAAGTGGAGTTGCAATTGTCCTATTCTGTCCTTCTTCTGTTTGACCCAGTGAAAAAAAGTCAAATTGTCCTACACTACTAGCTTTCCTGTCATCTTTCTCTTTCTGATAAACTGTTGGAAAAGTTTTTAACAGATCTAACCTATCTCCAAAAGAATCCATTGTCCCTGCCATTATTAGATACTCCATCGCTTTCTTACCAACATCTTCATATACACGGTGTACAAAATCATCCAAGTTCTGATACTCACCATTCTCTTCTCTCTCTTTGATTATTAATTTAACAAGATCACCACCGATATTCTTTATCCCACCAAGTCCAAACCATATACTGTTGTTATCATCAGATGTAAAGTAATATCCACTCTTGTTAATATCTGGTGGGAGGACATTAATTCCTAATCTTTTACATTCTTTTAGATCAAGTATTATCCTATCAAACTTATCTAAATCTCCTTCTAAAAGAGCTGCCATATATTCCAAAGGGTAGTGTGTTTTAAGATATGCAGTCCAATATGCTATTGTTGCATATGATGCACTATGTGCTTTGTTAAAGCCATAGTTTGCAAACTGAAGCAATTTATCCCAGAGTTTCTCCACTTTTTCCTTATCATAGCCGTTCTTTATAGCTCCTTCTACAAAGGTCGGTTTCTCTTTCTCCATAACTTCAACTATCTTTTTTCCCATTGCTCTTCTTAAGACATCTGCTTTTCCTAGAGAGTATCCTGCAATTATCTGTGCTATTCTCATTACCTGCTCTTGGTATGTAATAACTCCTCTGGTAACTGAGAGAACTGGTTCAAGTTCATCAAATATGTAATCTGGTTCTTGTTTGCCTGTTTTTACTGCCTGATATTCAGTAATGTACTGCATTGGACCTGGTCTGTAGGCAGCTAGAATATAGCAGATATCCTCCAAGTTCTCTGGTTGAAGAGTTCTAATTGTTCTTTTCATTCCTTCACTCTCCATTTGGAATAACCCAACAGTATGTCCAGACTTAATTAAGTCAAAGACTTTTGGATCTTCATAGTCTATTTCTCTTAAATCTATTTTCTCTCCGGTACTTCTTTCAACCTTTTTAAGTGCTGCTCCAATAACATGGAGGTTTCTTAAACCAAGAAAGTCATATTTCATTAATCCAAGAGGTTCTATATCAAACATTTCGTACTGAGTCATTCCAATACCTCCTCCGTGCGCATCTCTTTGTATTGGGCAATATTCAATAACTGGTGTAGGAGTAATGATAATTCCACATGCATGTGTAGATATCCCTCTACAAAGGCCTGAAATTTTTCTAACAATGTTTGCAAGATGCTTTGTTTCTTCTGAAGAATTAATTATTTCTGCAAATTCAGGATTCTTCTCGATCATATAGTCAATACCTTTTGATTTACCAAAAACTATTTCAACCATTTTTGATAGAGCATCAGCTGTTTTTAAGTCAATCCCTATAACTCTTGCAACATCCCTAATAGCTTGTCTTGTTTGTAGTTTGCTAAAGGTTCCTATCTGTTTTACATTATCTATACCGTATTTATCAATTGTGTATTGTATAACTTCATCTCTTCTCTGATCTGCTATATCAATATCAAAATCAGGGGGACTTGGTCGCTCAGGGTTAAGAAATCTTTCAAAGTACAGTTCCCATTTAATTGGTTCTATATTTGTAATGTCTGTTGCATAGGCAACAACAGAACCACAACCTGAGCCTCTCATACCAACAATAATGTCGTTTTCGTGACAAAAATGGACAAAGTCTCTAACTACCAAAAAGTAATCGTCGTAACCTTTCTCATGTATCAAAGATAATTCATAATCAATCCTTTCTTTCAACTCCTTTGTTATTTCACCATACTTCTTCTTAGCACCTTCATATGTCAATTTCTTTAAGTATGACCGAGCTGTCTCACCTTTAGGTAAATCTAAAAACTTTGTCTCAACTCTTTCAAATGTAATATCATACTCTTCTACTGAGTCAGCTATTTTTTGTGTGTTTTCAACTGCCTCAGGTAAATCACTAAAGAGTTCTTGCATCTGTTCTGGAGTTTTTACATAGAATTCGTTTGTGGGCATTCTCCTTCTATTTGGATCATCCATTGTTGTACCATCTGAAATACACCATAGAATCTCTTGTATTTCAGCATCCTCTCTATTTAGGTAATGGGAATCACAAGTTGCTACTAGTGGAAGATCTAATTCTTTTGCTATCTTAATAAGACCCTCATTAACCAAGTTCTGTTCTTCCATTCCATTCCTTTGAATCTCAATGTAGAAATTATCTTTGAAAAGTTTTGAATATAGTTCTGCATTCTCCTTGGCTTTTTTGTAATCATTATTCAAAAGAGGCTGAGCTACTGGACCAGCAAGACAAGCTGAGAGTGCAATTAATCCTCCTGTGTGTTTTTTTAATGTTTCAATATCAATCCTAGGTCTATAGTAGAAACCATCCATATGGGCTATAGAAACAATTTTCACAAGGTTTTTGTAACCTTCTAAGTTTTTAGCTAAGAGAACTAAGTGAAAATAGTTATTATCTATGCCATATTCTTTGTCTTCCATACTTCTTGGTGCAATATATATCTCACAACCTATTATTGGTTTTAATCCTTCAGCTTTCATTGCGCTCTGAAACTTATATGCCCCATACATATTTCCATGATCTGTAATCGCACACGCATTCATGTTATTAGCCTTAAGCTTCTCTATTAGATCAGAAATTCGTATAGTTGCATCCAGTAAGGAATACTCTGTATGTAAATGTAAATGAGTGAACATAACATATATTGCCCCAATTTGATATACTAGATATTATGACAGATGAAATGCATAATCAAGAAAAAGCATTAAATGTTAAAGAGATACTTAACTCTAATATTTTTAGAGTCTCTATTTTATTTGTTTTTCTTATCTTTTATTATATTTTTATCTCTCCCTCTGTTGAAAGTTTTTTTATAAAGCATATTGGTATAGTAATGAGAGCAAAACAAACTACAACTATAAATGTACTCTCTCCTGTTTATGATATCTATGCAAACACAACAAGTTACAATATGTCTACATACAGTAAGAACTTGAATAGTTCAACTATTTCAAATACTAAATTCTTTGTAATTGATCCAAGAGTTCTTGCTATGAATAAGTTTTTAAGTGACTTTCACTCACCGATGGCAAATAGTGCAGAAACATTCGTAAAGGAAGCAGATAAACATGGGTTAGATTGGAGATTACTTGCTTCTATTTCCGGTGTTGAGTCTGCGTTTGGGAATATAACGCCAGGTGGAACAAATAATGCATGGGGATGGAGGGGTGTAAATAGTAATGATAGAGGTTGGAGTATATTTTCTAGCTGGGATAGTGCAATTATACATATAACAGAACGATTTGCTCAGGGATATGGGACTACAATGACTCCTTTTGAAATAGAACCGATATACTGTCCACCATGTGGTCAAAACCCAGAACATGCTTGGGCAAATGGTGTTACAAGATATATGCAACAATTACAGTATTATTTAGATAATTTAGATAAAATATAAATATGATTAAATTACTAATTAGACTTGCATATTTTGCTACTATCGTAATACAAGGAATATTAGGAGTAAGAATAGTATTAATAGCTATAAATGCTAATCCGGAAAATGATATTGTTTATTGGATAACAAGAATAAGTGATATTGTGACTGCTCCATTCCAAGGAATAGTTAATAGTACCATTAACATATGGAAGATACAGATACCAGCTGTACTTGTACTATCATTAGTCTTCTATATTATTATCGGAATAATACTTTCAGAACTTCTAAAATCATATAGAAACAATGATTAATCGGTTTTTCCCATATTAAATCTATAGGTATTGATGTGTGTGGTATAATGTCCTATGGCAAAAATAGATTTAAAGACAACAACAGGATTTTCAATAATATACGAAAATGACGAATTAGTCTTTAAAAACTCTGGATGCAAGAGGAAGAAAATAGTAACAATTGAAGATATAAGAGAACAGTTACTTAACAAAGAGTTAGATTGCCCAGAAATATTCTATCAGAAGTATTTTGAAGTTGATACTGATTCTGTTCTCTCTTCTAAAAAGGTTAAACTACACATATATACTATGAATTCTAATCTTGCAGGTATTGAGTTTGTTAAAACAAAAGTAACCAGATGTAAAAAGTATCCAAGAATCATAGAAATATTAAATGGAACAGCAATAGTGTTAATTCAGCAATATAAGTCACCAAAAGAAAATAGGGTTATAAAAATAGTTGCTAAAAAAGGACAAAAAATTATCATTCCTTCTAATTATGACTTCGTAGCTGTTAATCCTAGACAAAATACACCATTAATCTTTGCTGAAATAATGTCTATTAAAGCTATCTCTAGAGTAGTCCTTGATGATAATAGTGGAATGGCATATTATGTAATAAGGAAGAATGCCAAACAAGAAGTAGTTAGAAATCCTAATTACAAGATTGTTAATGAAGTTGAAAAAGTGGATATGGAAAAGGTTATTAAAGATTATGGAATAACACCAAAAACAACTGTAATAAAACAACTAATAAGAAAATATGAGAAATTTAAGTGGTTATTTAAAGAGAATTCTGTCACTTATTAGTCTTTTTGTTCCATTCTTTTTTATTTCAATTACCCCTCTATTAGCACAAGAAGATGAATTTTATGTTAACTCATATTTTGTTCATACAATAAAAGAAGATAAAGTAAATACCACTCTTACCTTACAGTTAACAACAGATAGAACAAGAGTTCTCTCAATATACACTACTTCTTTACAAGTTAAGAATATCAACCCTAAATGTTACATAAACGGAACAGAGGAGATAAAATGTGATAGATATATTAGAACCTCAGTTACAGATATTCAGTTTGATTTAAAAAATAGAGTCATAACTCCTGAATCTCCTTTTGAAATTACAATTGTCTATACAACCCCAAACACTAATGAAATTGCCTATAATTTACAATCAAAAGTTCTGGATGCAACCACTAAAGAAGTAATAGTAAAATACCCTAAAGAAAAAGGAGAATTTTCTTGGGCTTCCGAAAATATCCAAAATAAAGAACTAGAAAACAATCTATATAAAGTGACATTTAAAGAACCTAAAAATCCAGAGGTATACATATTTTTCTCAAATGGAATACAGTATAAATTTACTGTTAACAGAGTTTTCACAAATACAACAGACCAAATTCAAACTTTTGAATTAATATTACCTATGGATTCTGAATTCCAAGCGATAATTTGGGAAGAGATATCCCCACTCCCCACCTCCTCTATAACAGATGATGATGGAAATTACATTTTTAGTTATATGGTAGAACCAAATAAAACACTTGATTGCCATATAACTGGTTTTATTCAAAAAGAAGTAAATTCCCATAACACTCAACCTAAAGAAGTTTTAACCAAAAAGATTGGATACTGGGAAATGATTGATACAGTTGAAATACAAAGAGTTTTGAATTTTATGAAAGATAAAGGATTGGTTATTAATGAGAATGCTAAAGATATTACTTTACTGAAAGAAAAAGAGAAAGAAATTTTCTATAAATATCTATACCAGTATGTCATATATAGATTAGACTATAATGATGATATAAAACTTGGTCAAATTGAATCTACCAGGAGTAGTATAAGTTCTATTATAAGGAACAGTACGTCTCTAACACCTGTTAATTTTGCAGACTTCTATATCGCTTTACTAAGGTATTTCTCTATACCAAGTAGAATGGTTCTAGGATATGTCTCAAATATATCAGGATACACAACTGATGGATTCTATCACTATTGGGTTGAATATTATGATATTACAAAATCAGAATGGGTTTCAGTAGATCCTTTTATGGAAAAGTATAGAAAGCAAAACCTATTTAACAATGAACTTGCTGATCATATAGCAATACTAAGAAGAGGAAAGAACCCTATGTCACCAACTCTTACTTTTTATACACCTAATGATTTCTTGGTAGAGCTAGATAATAAAGACTTTAAGGAGAGAAGCTTGTTAGTAAAAACAAATTTATCAATGGATGATTACGACATAACGAAGAAATATATAAGAGCAGATATAGATATATTAAATAATGGGAATATAGCAATCTCAAGTATAAAGCTAGATAAATCTAATTTAAGAAAAATTTCTCAATACATTGATAGTGTAAATAATACAACATCAAAACTCCTACTTCCAAAACAAAATCATAATATACAATTGAATATTCCATTTGAAAAGATGAATTCCAATAAATTATTCATAACAGGAAGTGTTAGTAATCTTACTGGAATATCTGAAAATATTACAATGAAATTAGATTTACCTAATAGTACACCAAAATATATAACAATTCTTTCTAAAATTCTCTCACTTATTTTCTTTTCTGTTGTTCTGCTGTTATCATATCTATTATTTAAAACCATTAAAAAGTTGAAATGCAAACAACAAGTATAACAATGACAATTGTAATTCTTCTGTTAATAGTAGTACTTTTTCTTGCTGTATCTTTTGCAAATAAAAAAATTGACACTTCAAGAAAGGTTGAGATACTTAATAAATTGAAAGAGTTAGAGATACATATACAAAGTCTGGATAGTTCTGTTAGACGCGATTCCGTTATAAAATTAGATAATCTTTTAACAAAATCTTTACAGTACTACTTTAATAATACAAATACCTGTGGTGATAACTTAAAAAAATCAAGTTCTATTTTTAAAAGAAAAGAATTAGATGAATTATGGAGTGTTCATAAGATAAGAAATGATATTGTTCATAATGATTATGATATAGATCAAGAGGAAGCGATAAATGTTTTCAACATATATAAATTTAGTATTAACAAGATCCTTAAATGAAAAAAATAGTTAGTCTAATAATTGTCTTTTCGTTCCTGATGTTCTTTTCTACTTCTGTTTTTGCACAACAGACTGAATTAGAAACAACAACTACAGAAGAGAACACTATGGATACTAAATATTTTGATTTAGAGCTTGTGAGACTACAGCAAACACCATTTGGAAAAAGTGTAACATATGCATTATATATTAAACCTCTTATGGATAGTCCAAAGACTGAGATACTTTGGAGCTATCCTCCTACACTAGATGTAAGACCGAAACATGCAAGATTTATTGCAATGAAAGAAGGCGAAACATATACCGTAAAAGCTGTAGTTAAGCCAGAAAACCCCGGAACATATAATCTCTCTGTTTCTGTTATTTCTTGGCAACATGACACTAATTACACAAATAGTACTGCAGATAGCTTAACCTTTGATGGAAATCTTATTATTCAACCTGTAAGTTCTGAATACAAAATAATCAGTATACTAATGACGTTTGGAATAGTAATAATAATAGGAGTATTAATATTTGTAATTATTAAACTATCTAAAAAGGGAGCTGAGAAAGCAAAAAAATGGTTAACACCACCAAATTAGTCAGTTAGAAGTTTGGAGATATCAACACCTAATTCTTTAGATAACATAAGGAGATTTCTTATTGGTGGATATACTTTACCTTTTTCGTAGATACTAATAGATTTATCTGAAAGTCCTACCTTTATAGCTAACTCTCTTTGTGTTAATTTTTTATCTTCCCTGGCCTTTTTTAATCTTTCTCCAAGTTTTTTACTAGTCATGATTTCTTTACTTAAAAAATAGTTTTAGTATTCTATCCCACAGAGATTGATCGTTAACATTGTATGATTTTTTAGTAGGTGTTCTTTCAGAAAATTTTGAATAATATATGTTTGATTCCTCTATAAGTTCTTTCTTTGTTAAATAAGGTTTGTCTTTTTCTTCTCTAAGATCTCTAATAGTTCTATTCTTTTCCTCTAAAAGTTTCTTTAATTCTTCAAACTCCTTCCCACTATCTTCAATATTACTTTTTAGTTTTAAAACTGTAGATTCTAATTGTTTTTTTTCTTTTAGAACTTCTGGATACTTTTGAGCAGAAACTATCAATTCTTTATGTTCTTCACTATTAATTAGTTTTTCTGTAATATTTTCTTTACTTGCCCTACTAATTCTGTAATATGCTGATTCTCGTGTTGAAGGTTTTCTACCTAGTATTAATTTGAACAATCCAATAATCTTTTTATCTTCTTTAACGATATCATCAAATTTTAATGATGATCTACCTCCACCTTTTGCAAAGTTATCAGTACTATCTCCTTTATCCCACATTGGTACATCAACATTCTTCATGTTCAATTATATTACATTTTGTAGATAATTAACACCTTAGTTCTTACTAAGTGTTACTCTCTTTTAAAAATGTAGGAAAAGCAGGGGACGGGACTCGAACCCGCAACCCTCTGTTTGGAAAACAGATATTCTAACCATTGAACTACCCCTGCAAGTAGCTCTATTCTTTCTTTTGTTCTTCTTTATCTTCTTCCTTTTTCTCTTTCACTTCTTCAGCTGTTTCTTTTTCTTCCTTAACTTCCTCTTCAATAACTTCTTCTTTAACAACTTCAGCTTCCTCAGATGACTCCACAAGCTCTTCTTCACCTTCAACTGGTACTTCTACCTCATCTGTCATATACACATCCTTTACACCGCTTACCTTCAATGCCCTTCTTCCTTCCCTTTCTCTAAGATAGAACAACTTTGCTCTTCTAACCTTCCCTCTTTTAACAACTTCTACTTTCAATAACACAGGTGCATGTAGTGGAATAATCTTCTCTACACCAACCCCATATGATATCTTTCTTACTACAATATTCTTACTTAAACCTGTTCCTTTAATTGAGATAACAACACCTTGAAAAATCTGTGTTCTCTCCTTATTCCCTTCTTTAATTCTTAAATGTAACTTAACTGTATCTCCAACCTCTACATCAGGTCTTTTTTTGTAAGAATCTTCTTCTATTTTTTTCAATATATTGTTATCCATAATCTGTACTAAAAATATTTAATTTGAAATGCTAGAGATGATTATAGAATAAAAATGAAAAATATGCCACAATATATATGATAATCTGCCTATGAGTAAAAAGAAGAAAGTTTTGTTACTAATTTTAGATGGTTTAGGAGCTGCACCTCTTAGCCCTGGAAATGCTGTTGTACAGGCCAATCCTACAACCCTTGTCTCTCTTTGGAGCTCATCTCCACGAACCTACTTAATCGCTTCAGGAGAACATGTCGGTTTACCAAAAAATATTAAAGGTAATAGTGAGGTGGGTCATTTAAACATTGGAGCAGGCAGAACTGTAAGCCAAAATCTACCTAGAATAAACAATTCAATTGAAAAAGGTTTAATCTATCAAAACAATACACTAAAGGAAGCTTTTGCTCATGCTCACAAATATGGAGGAGATATTCACCTTGTAGGTCTTCTTAGTGATGGTGCTGTACATTCTCATATTGATCATTTCAAAGCAGTAATTGACTTTTTCTCTAAATATAATTTCCCAAATAGAGTATTTATTCATGTATTTACAGATGGAAGGGATACTGCAGTAAATGCAGCAGCTTCTTACCTTGCTGATATTGATAAATATTGTATGGATAGAGGGATGGGTCAAATTGGTACTATCATCGGTAGATTCTATGGTATGGATAGGAATAATAAGTGGGACAGAACTGAAAGAGCATACTATCTTCTTGAAAAGAATTTGGGGGCAGAATTTCCCAATTGTCATACAGCTATACAACATAATTATTCACAAAACATAACAGATGAGTTTATAGAACCTGCTGTCATTAATAAGAGCAATATAAAAGAAAATGATGTTGTGATTTTAATGAATTTCAGATCAGATAGGATGATTCAATTAACTGAGGCATTAATTTCTGATAATTTCACTGGTTTTTTTAGAAAAAAAATACCTAATCTTTTTGTTGCAAGTATGGTGGAATATAGGAAAAACTTCCCTGAAAAAATTATTTTCCCAAAACAATATATTAATCTTACACTTGGTAATGTTATTGATGCAGAAGAAAGAACTCAGTTAAGAATTGCAGAAACAGAAAAATTCCCTCATGTTACATATTTCTTTAACGGAGGAACACCCGTTATCTATAATAAAGAAGATCGTATTATTATTCCTTCTCCAAAGGTTACTACATATGATCAAAAACCAGAAATGAGTGCATTAGAGATTACAACAATATTGCTTGATAGGATACAGAGACGAACATATGATTTGATTGTTGCTAATTTTGCAAATGCTGACATGGTTGGACACACTGGGAACCTAGAAGCAGGAATTAAGGCAGTTAAGATTGTTGATTTCTGTGTCAAAGAATTAGTAAATAGTTTTACTGCATTGGGTGGTGTTGTTGTGATAACAGCAGATCATGGGAATGTAGAAGAGATGTTAAATGTTGATGATGGTAGTATGGATACTGAACATTCAATAAACCCTGTTCCATTTATAATCGTAGGAAGTGATTACAAACCACAACTTCTTCCATACGGAGCATTAAGAGATATTGCACCAACAATACTGCAGATAATGGGAATTAGTAAACCTAGTGAGATGACTGGGAAGAGTCTTTTGCCTTTAGTTTAGTTGAATCTTTTCTCATATTAATAATACCTCTAGCAACATACCAAACAGCTACTAGTATTAAAATTATTAATATAATTTTTTCATACTTAGCAACATATTCTGAAACAATTTCCCATTTAGAACCTAAAAAGTATCCTGCAAGAGCTAGTATGGTTGACCAAATAGCAGTACCTACTAGTGTATACATAGAAAAAACAAAGAAGTTCATCTTTGCAACACCTGCAGGAAAAGAAATAACTGTACGAACAATTGGAATAACTCTTCCAAGTAAAACAATTCCATTTCCATACTTTTCAAAAGCAGTAAATCCTTTATTCAGATCTGTTTTAGATATAAAGAGATATTTCCCATATTTATTCAGAAATTTCATTACTGACTTTTCTCCCCATCTACCTACTAAATAGAAAGGAAGGGAACCAAGATATGCAGAAAAAGTAGCGATTATTATCACTAAAACAATATTCAATGTACCTTGAGATGCTACAAAACCAGAAAAAGGAAGGATTATTTCACTTGGTATGGGAGCAAAAAAACTTTCAATAAACATTGCTAAACCAACACCCCAATATCCAACAGAGTTAATTAAATTTACTAACCAATCTATTAATGAATTAATCATAGCTACTATTATACAGGATTATCTGAACTAATGTGTGCGGTTATACTATGACCTACTTCTACACCATTCTCCTGACAAAAATTTCCATTAACTTCAAGTACATATCTATAACTTGTTGATGAAATTATGTTGGGACAATATGAATCAGTACAAGAAGCATTATTCTCCTTTATATCCACAATAAAACCACTAGAATCAACAAAAATAATATCTAAAGGAATTAGCATATCTTTCATCCAAAAAGAATTCTTTACATCTTCATCAAAGATAAACCACATTCCATCATAATCTCCTAGATATTGTCTATTTGAGAGACCATTCCTTCTTTCTATCTCAGTATTAGCAACTTCTACATTAACTTTTACACTCTTACCTTCTTCCATATATATATCTACATAGTCTTTTTTTTCTTCACTACTTTCCTTCTTTGAATTATTTTCTTTCTGTTCTTCTACCTTAGAAGAATTTTCTGTGATTGAGATATCCAAAAAACTAAACTTCTCTTGTAAAAAGAGAAAGAGGCCAACAAGTACAACCAAAGTCAAAAGAAATTTCAACTGTCCACTCATATTTACATCATACCACAACCACACCAGGCCTGGCCTAGGTCTGCCCCTGATTCATAACTTTTTAATCCACCCAAAAGGTCTCCTACTACTAAGTAATTACAATATCCTATGTCTCCCTAGACCAAAATTCTTACAAAATAAAAAGATTTTTATCAAAAAAGACTTATATAAGAAAGGAATATAGATGATTAAATATAGATTAACATGGGGCAGACCTAGGCCAGACCTCCAAGATTTCTAGACAAAAGAAGAAAAAAGTTGTATACTGAGCGGGTAATTTCTGCCAAAAACGAAATGCAAACCTTTGAGAAACATCTAAACCCTCTATACAAGGATATAGAGGAGGTAGTAGATTTCAGCAAGATAGTATACGAAAACTCCTTAGAAGAAGAGGAATACCCACATTTACAAAAAGTCTCTCTTCTTACAAAAGAAAGATTAGATTTCCTATTACCTAACCTCAAAAGATTAGAAGAAGAACTTGAAAGACAGATAGCAGAAATAGAAGCAGAGAGTGATGCCGACGAAAGGAAAGCTGCTAGAAGTATTTATAATAAAATTCTTGCTCAAATAGAGATAACTGTTGAAAGAATTAACAATCAGCTTTTGGCACTTGACTCTCCATATTTTGGAAAAATTTCTTTCTTACCAGACGATTCTAGAACTAAAATACCACTCAACCTATATATCGGCAAATTTGCAATGGTAGAAGCAGATACACATTTACCTCTAATTACAGACTGGAGATCCCCTATTGCTAATATTTACTATCAAAACTCTGGACCTAAGAAAAATGTTTCATTTATTGCCCCTATTGGAGAAAGAAAAGGAGAGTTAATTCAAAAAAGACAATTCCAAATATCAAGAGCAAGAATAAGAGGAATATATGATGCTAAATCTGGAAATGTTGCTGCTGACGAATTTCTCTTAGTACAACTTCAAGAAAGAATCGGTAAAAAGCTACAAGATATTGTTGCAACAATTCAAGCTCAACAAAACAATATTATACGAGAAGATATTAATTTCCCTGTTGTTATACAAGGAGTTGCTGGTAGTGGGAAGACTACAATTCTCTTACACAGATTGGCATATCTCTTCTACACATACCCAAAGAGAATCAACGAAACAAATTCCTTAATCATAGCCCCTAACCAAATGTTCATAGATTATGTGTCTGATGTTTTACCTAACTTAGGGGTAAGAAAGGTTGAAACGCTAACATATCTTTTCTGGGCAAAGAAAATTCTAGAATGGGATGACTACTACACAGTTTCTACAGAAGAAGAAAATTTAGAATTCAAAGAATTTAAAGGTTCTAGAGAGTTTATCAAAATTTTAGATAAATACTTCCACGATTTTGAAGAGAATCTACTAGAAAATATTCCAAGCAGCATGGCAGAAGTGATAGCTGATAGATATCATCAACTCAAAGAAGAGTATAGTGATATTGATATGATAGAGAGAGTGTCACTAGCAACAGAATATGCTTTTGCTCAAAAAAAATTCAACAAGTATAAAGAAGGAGATATTAAGCTTAGAACAGAAAACACTGAGGAGATAAAAGCTAAGATTCTTGCATACTTTAGGAGAGAAACTAATATATACCAGCTTTACAAAAACCTTTTTAAATCTAAATATATTTCAAAAGATATTTCTAAATATACACTTGAAGGGATAAAACATAGTGGAAGAATTCGTACATACAGAATTGAAGATCTAGCTCCTATGGTATACCTACACTTAAAAGTATATGGTAGTAAATTGTATGAGAGAGCTTACATAATGATTGATGAGGCTCAAGATATGAGTTTTGTACAACTTGCTACACTCTCCAAAATTGCAAAGAATGGGAATATGACAATAGCTGGAGACCTTGCGCAATCAATAATTCCTCCTTTTTACATTAAGTCATGGAATGAAGTTTTTGAAGTTGTAAAAGAGAATACAAAAAAGGATACATCATATCATCAGCTACAGAAATGTTACAGAACTACTGTTGAAATTGTAGAGTTTGCAAACAAAATATTTAAAGAATACTTTCCAAAATCATATGATTTACCAGAAGCAGTACTAAGACATGGTGAAGAAGTAAGAATTATGCAAAAAGATAAAGACATTGTGAATATGGATAAAAATGATGTAAAAGAGATTATTGAGATGATAAAGGAATATTTTGAAAAAGGGTCTGTTACCTGTGCACTTTTAGCAAGAAATAGAGAACACGCAAGAGAACTATATGAGATTTTTAAGCCATATGAAGATGAAATCAACAGAGATGTTGTAAACTACAGTGAGAATGATTATAGAACAGGATTGTTAATATTACCTATTGAAAATGCTAAAGGATTAGAATTTGATTCGGTAATAATTGCTGATGCTAATTCTGATTATTACAAAGATGATTTACTTTCAATAAAACTTCTCTATGTTGCTATTACAAGGGCTCTTCATAGATTGTGTGTAATAACAAAAGAAGGAGATAATTTCTCAAAAAAATTTAATGTTTAAGTGTTTCAATTGTAAAAAAGAAGTTAAAGAGAATGGATATATCGGAACAAAGAACAGAAATCACTGCCCTTTTTGTCTTCTTTCACAACATTTAGATGAGAATATTCCTGGAGATAGGAAATCAAAGTGTCAAGGGAAGATGATTCCTATTGGACTTACATTTAAAAAGAGAAAAGTTGATAAATATGGGAACGAAAAAGTTGGAGAAATTATGATTGTCCACAGATGTGAAAAATGTGGAGCTGTAAGTACAAATAGGATAGCAGGTGATGATAATCCGAATGAAATTATGAAGATTTTTGAAAGTTCTAAAGAAAAACAGATAAGTAGTATTGAAATATTAACAGAAAAAGATAGGGAGGAAGTAAAAAAACAGTTGTTTGGAAAGTAATATATTATTCGTGTTATACTGAATAATGAGCAAGAAAAAGATAGCAAGAATAATTTCAGAAATTTCAAATGGTTTTCTTACCATGATGTTAACACCATTATTGGCTATAGTGATATCCCCTCTCAAGATAGAATTGAAGGTTGTATATTGCTTAGCATATCTTTTGACAACAGTTTTACCCTACTTGATTCTTAAAAAACTTGGAAAGGCTTCTGATTATGAATTTACAAAAAGAGAAGAGAGACCTCCATATTTTATATCCATATCTCTTCTATTTGGTGTATTATTCCTACTTTTAAGAAGATATGGTATTGAACCATTAACAGATGTTTCTTTAGCTATCTTTTTAGTAGCTTCAATAATTACATTGATTACATTTTTTTGGAAAATTAGTGGTCATATGACATATTCTACCTTACTGTTCTTTACCTTAACCTACTTACTTTCTCCATACTTTTTATTTCTTTTCCTCTTCTCCCCTTTTATAGCTTGGTCGAGAATTAAATTAGAGAAACATAACTTAGCACAAGTTATAGCAGGGACCTTAGTAACAGCAATTATCTGTGTACTCACTTACTGGGCTTAAGGTTCTAGAACTCCTTCTGTTTTCCCATCTACAGCTATTACTACATTCTTAACAGTTGGAAACTGTTGTAAAGTATTCCTTATCTGAGATCTAATTCTATCTACTAAACACGTACCACCTACTCCTTCTGTTAATTTTGAATTAAAGTCTGCGTATGCAACACCTTCTTTGATAGTAAGACTCTTTAATACCACACCTTCAGGTATAGCAGTATGATACTTCTTAGCTTTTTCTACAGATGTAACACCTTTCAAAAGTTCGTTAAGAGATGCTCTTCCAACTGCTTGAGTTTTGGTTATTGTTCTTGTTACTGGAAAAGTTACTTCACATCTAGATGAATCGGGATCTTCATCCGTATTAGCAAAGAACACCTTTACCTGCATTGTCTCAAGTTCAACTGGTTCTTTTACTGCACATGTACTGGGAAATTTAATAGGGATAGTATAGCTATCTTCATTTTTCTTAAGACCACTTGGATTTTCATTTTTCAATATGATCTCTCCATCACCTATACATTTTTCTCCACAATCTACATCTGCAACAAAGTGAAGGATTGATTTCTTAGTCCAATCATCTTCTGTCTGAACACTGCCTTCGTGAACTAATTTCCCTCCTACCATAATTTCATAAGGGAATGTTCCTTCAAAAAACCATTTACTTGGCATATCCCCAACTATTTGGAATTTACAATCAACTGTTGAATTGGGAAGTGGTGATGTAAGAGTAAAAGCTACACCCTTTTTTGTTTTAAATAATCCATCATCCCCATCGCCTTGCCCATCTTCATTCTCAACAACTTTTTTATCTTTAGAAATATCAAATACACCTTTACCATGAAGATAGTAACCAGTTAAACCTAGAATAGCCAAGAGAAGAAGAAATATTACAATATATAACTTTCTATCTGACATAATATTACCCAACTAATATTAATATTTTATTATATCCCTTGTTAGTTAAACTGCATAGATTCAATTATCTTCTCTGCGGATGTATATGCTGCTGTTGGTGATGGAGAGAGAGTATATGATACATCATACACAAACCCGTTCTTTACAAGTAAATATCCAGGAATATCTCCATAGACACTTCCTTGTGCATATTTGTATACTGATGTCCCCCACTTAGTTGTCTTACTCCCATTTATCTCATCCATCGCATCTGGATCTGTTGGTGAATTTTTGAAAGCAGTCCAAAGCTCATCAAGTGTTTTATTTGAGGTATTCTTAAAGACATCTATACTTATACTACTCATACCAGCACATCCTGGGCCTCCACATACTACACCATTGGTACTAAATGGAGAGAATTGAATACTAACAGTTTTAACATATTGCCCAAAGCCGGTAAATTTATGCTCAGGCCTTGAGTACTGTGCTGCAGTCCATCTTGATTCTAATTCTGTTCCACTAAAGTCAAATTTTATTAAATCAGAAGGTATTTCTGCACTAAACTTAATGTCTGGGAAACAAAACTGTGCCCAACCAGAATTCTTAACCTCACATCCAACTTTTGCTGATGCATCACATGTTTCAACAGCACATCCTGATTCTCCTTCTTCTGGAGATTCTCCTTCCTCCAAGACTTCTACTCCTGTACCAGTATCTGTTACTTCTTTTGTACCTTTGAAATTAACCTTAAAAAAGAAAAGTCCTACAACTACTGCTAAAAGTGTCATAACCAAAATTGTAACAAGAACGGCAAGAAGAGTATTAGGTTTCTTGGGTGTTTCTACTTTTACCCCTGCCTTTACTTCTTCTGGTTGTGTTTTTAATTTATCATCCATAGTTTGAATAAATAAAATTATATTTATATTAATAAATTAGCATAACTAAATTATTTATACAATGGATATAGTAGTTATTGAAAAGTGAGGTGCCTGGGACTCGAACCCAGCACCAACTGCTTAAAAGGCAGTTGCTCTAACCTGATGAGCTAGCACCCCATAAATGACTCGTCATTATACTATTCAACTACTACATTTTACAAGCTTTTTTAATAGGGGCATAACTTTTCCTATGAATAGGACAAATACCATACTTAGAAATAGCCTCTAAATGTTGTTTAGTACCATAACCAACATGTCTTTCAAAACCATATTCAGGATACTTCTTAGCATACTTCTCCATAATCCTATCCCTTACCACCTTAGCAAGTACAGACGCAGCAGAGATACTATAATGGTGCAAATCTCCATGACTAATACTAAGCATCTCTCTGTCCTCTAGGAGGTATACAGCTCCATCAGAAATAATGTAATCTACTTTACACTTAAGTTTCTTCTCAACCTCTAAAACTGCTTTCTCCATGGCTATCCTTACAGCTTCTTTAATTCCTACTTTATCTATCTCTTTGCAACTTACAATACCAACACCACATGCAGTAGATATCTTAAGAATCTCATCATACTTCTCCTCTCTCTGTTTCTTACTCATCTTCTTACTATCCCTTACACCTTCTACAACCTGACTAGATGATTCAATGACTACCCCTGCAACTACAACAGGACCAGCAAGAGGCCCTCTACCAGCCTCATCTACACCCACAACATACTTCAATCCTCTTCTCCATAACTTCTCCTCTAATTTTGTATCTGGATTTACCATAGTTATATATGTTAACATGTAATTATGAAAAAGATATACAAAGTATTTTTAATAGCTGGAGTATCTCTCTTTATCTTTTTAGCATCACCTACAATAGAGACAAGGGCACATGAAGAAGAAAATATACCTACTGCAACTCAACAAGAAGAAACAGAAGATGCAATTGAAGAGAAAACAGAGAAAGAAACAGTAAAAACCCTAGAATCACAAACTCAAAATGAACCCTCCTATTCCTTTGGTACTCTACTTCTTGCTATACTAATACCTTGTATACTAATTATTATTGCATATCTAATATTTAAGTTTGTTAAGTTTTAATTAAATTTATTATTTATATATATGGGAGACAAAAACAAGAATGTTGCTGGTAAAGTAGCCGCAGGTGTAGCTATTGGTGCATTAGCAGGCGCTGCAGCAGGAGTCCTCTTAGCTCCAAAATCTGGTAAAGAAACAAGAGAGGATATTAAAAAGTTTGCTAAGGATACAAAAGAGAAAGGTCTTGAACTTTTTGAGCAAGCAAAAGCTGAAGTAAACAAGAAGATAGCTAATGTAAAGAAGGCTGGGAAAAAGATAGATGCAGAGGAATATAAAAAGATTGTAGCAGAGATTGTAGAAACCTTTAAAGGAAATGGTAAGCTTACAGAAAAAGCTGCTAAGAAGTTAGATAATCAGTTAAGAGAAGACTGGGAAGATGTTAAAAAGCAGATAGCTGCATAGTTTCTTTAGATCTATAAAAGAAAGGGGGTAGGAATACCCTCTTTTTTTTAGTAGAATACCTATATGCGAGAGTAGTTCAGTTGGCTAGAATGTCTCCTTCCCAAGGAGAAGGTCGCGGGTTCGAATCCCGTCTCTCGCTTTTTAAATAACTAACACAACTTTATGGTAGGAGAAACAGTAAAGGTGATAATTGATAGACCAATGGGGTCTGTGCATCCAAAATATCCTAATATTAAATATTCTGTTAACTATGGATATGTTGAGGGTGTAATTGGTGGAGATGGAGAAGAACAAGATGTATATATACTAGGTCCAGATAAACCACTAAAGGAATGGACTGGAAAAGTAATTGCAATTATACATAGAAATAACGACACTGAAGAAAAATGGGTGGCTGCTCCAGAGGGTGTTGATTTTACAGATGAAGAAATACTAGAAAAAACTCATTTTCAAGAACAGTACTATGATATTGAAATAAGGAGGAAATAATCGTTATTCCTTATTACACAGATCAATCTCTAGTTTTATCTGACTCTTCTTATCTAACTGTCTATACTTAACACCACATTCATTAAACAATCTCTTTGATGCAATAATAGCTTCTGTTTCCGCATATTTATCAGATAGATATATAACTTCTTTTATCCCTGATTGAATAATCTCCTTTGCACATTCATTACATGGAAAAAGATCTACATATATCTTTGCACCTTCCATATCCTTTCTACTACCCCTATAGTTTAATATTGCATTTCTCTCTGCATGTACAACATAAGGATATTTAATCTCTAGAGGTTCTCCTTCTCTTGCCCAAGGGAAATTATCATCTTCCCAACCATTAGGTGCACCATTGTAACCAATTGAAAGTATTCTGTTATCACTACCTACTATACATGCACCAACTTGAGTACTAGAATCTTTACTTCTCATAGCAGAAAGTTTAGCTATTGCCATGAAATAAACATCCCAACTAAGATTATCTTTTCTCTGTAAATTATATATTTTCTTTTTTGTTTCCATACTTCATTATACAACATATTTCTCTTGCCTACACCACCCTCCTATGTTACAATCTTTGTTACGATTGCTGGTATAGCTCAGTTGGTAGAGCATTCCCTTCGTAAGGGACAGGTCGATGGTTCGAGACCATCTACCAGCTTTTTTTTAGAATAAAGATGAAAACACCTAAATATACGCTTACAAATCTTATGCTCAACTACATTATTAAGTATGAGCTATCAATGAATGAGATTAAATATAATCCTCTACCAGAGAAATATAAAACACCATTAAAAGAACGATTTTCTGCAGAAGATATACAGAAGATGGGTGATTTAATAGCATATCCAATTGGTTACAACAAAGCTCTAACAATACAAAGAGGACAAGAAATGCCTTCTGAGAAAAAGAAACTAAAAATATTTACAAACTTCAGAAGTGCCAAAGACTTTGTAAAATCCTACAACAATGCAAACTCTCTCAAACCCTCTATGGAATTAGCTGTACATATTAATAGATTAGTAATGAGAGGTATTGTAGATGATTGGGATATTGGAAAAATTAGAGGATTTAGTGAAAAACCAAATGAAATATATGATACATGGTACAAAGCCAGAGATTTCTATCCAAATATGGATATGACTTCTCACTTTAATGAACTTTTTGATTGGATACAGAATGGAACAGATAGTAATCATAAATTAATTAAAATTGGGATACTACTCTATGAATTTTTAGATAAAGCACCATTTTCAGTAGGTAATCAAATCACTGCAATACTTGTTGTAGAAATACTATCTAAAAAATATGGGTATAATCCGGAGAATATAATTCCGTATTTCAAATCATTAGAATATGTCGCTGAAGATCTACTCTCTGCACACAAGATGACAAAAGCTAAGATGGACCTAACTCCTTTCATAGAAGCATTTCTCTACACAGTTTCACTTACTGCTATTGAAGTATCAAAAGAATATGCTGATACATACCTTAAAAAAGTTAAAAAACAAGGTACTCTTGAATGGGAATTGAATCCTAGGCAGATTCAGATTATAGACTACCTTACACTTAATCAGAAGATAAATAGGAAGGAATTGACAAAGATGATGGGTGTATCTTTCATGACATCATATAGAGATTTGCAAGATATGGTTGAAAAAGGATATATTAAATCAAAAGGTAGAGGTAGAGGTACATTCTATGTATTATGCAAAGAAAAATTTGAGAAGGATGATGAGTTAGTTATGGATATTGAATAAAGAAAGTGATAATATATTCCCCATGAGTAAAAATACAACAAACAAATACGATGTGATAATTGGTTTAGAGATACATGTACAAACTAAAACAAAATCTAAGATGTTTTGTTCATGTCCAGCTCAGTACTTTCAGAAAGAACCAAATACGCAAGTATGTCCGATGTGTTTAGGACTTGGAGGTACTCCCCAACCAAATAAAAGAGCACTAGAGCTCTGTATCCTCATGGGTTTAGGAACAAATTGTAAGATTGCTTCTGAGATACAATTTGATAGAAAGCATTACTCCTACCCTGACCTACCTAAAGGATATCAGATTACACAAGGAGAGAATCCATTATGCTCAAACGGATATGTAGAGGTACCAAGTGGTGCAAAGGTAGAGATAGAAAGAATACATCCAGAAGAAGATGTTGGTAAGTCAACACACCATGTAGAAGCTTCTACAGGTAAGGAATATACCCTTCTTGATTTTAATAAATCAAGTGTTCCATTGATTGAGATTGTTACAAAACCAAATATTAGAAGTGCAAAGGATGCTAAAGACTATGCTACAAAGATTAGACAGATTGCTAGATATCTAAATGTCTCCGATGCAGATATGGAGAAAGGACAGATGAGATGTGAACCAAATATCTCAATTCAGGAAAAAGGTAAATGGGAATACAAAGATGGAAAGGTATTACCAATTGGTGATTATAAACTTAATCCTAAGACTGAAGTAAAGAATATTGGTTCCATAACAGCAGTAGAAAAAGCTATAGAGTATGAAGTAAAGAGGATGATAGAAGAGTTAGAGGAAGGAAAAGAGTTAATACAGCAAACAAGAGGTTGGAATGCATCTAGGGGTGTTACAGAGTTCCAAAGAAGTAAAGAAAAGGCTGAGGACTATGGATATGCTCCAGATCCAGATATTCCAATAATTGATGTATCTAAGGAAGATATTGAAAGAATCAAGAAAGAGTTAGTTGAGTTGCCAACTGAGAAGATAAAGAGATATGTGAAGGATTGGAAACTTACAGAGTATGCTGCAGATGTAATCTCTTCATCAAAAGAGAGTGCTGAGTATTTTGAGAAACTTCAAAAGAAACTCTCTGAGAATATGGATGAAAAAGATGCAGCTACAGAGGCTTCAAACTGGATTATGGGTCCACTCTATGCAATTGCAAACAAGCAAGGTAAGGATATTATAGAGACAGGTGTTAAAGGAGAAGACTTAGCTTTGTTAATCATTGCTTTTAGGGAAGGTATATTTACAAAGAACAAGGCAGAGGAATTACTTAATGAGAGTATAGAGAAAGATATTGACATATCCAAAGAGATTGAGAAACTAAAGAGTGCTAAGGAGTCTGTTGGGAGTCTTGAAGATATTGCAAAGCAAGTTATTGATGAGAATCCACAGGCTGCTAATGATTACAGAGGTGGTAAGGAGGCTAGTATTGGCTTTTTAGTTGGTAAGGTTATGCAATTAACACATGGTACAGCTAATCCAGCAGAGGTAAAGATTACTTTAGAGAAAGAATTAAAAAAATGAAAAAACATATTAAATTAGAAGAAGTTAGAGAAGATATCCCTGGTAAATGTTTAACACAAGAAGAAGTTTTAAAGACTGCTGAATATACAGAGAATGGACATGTTAAAGTATATGGTAAGGTGATTGGGGGAGAACAGTAAATTTGGGTTTTCTCTTCAAACTATTATTTCCATACTATATTTACACTAATACTGTTAAAAAGTTCGAATTTTTAGTAAAATATAGCCTACTAAGCCGAGGTGGTGAAACTGGCAGACACATATGCCTTAGGAGCATATGGGGTAAAACCCTTGGAGGTTCGAGTCCTCTCCTCGGCATTTTCAGATACTAGATATCTGAAATTTCTTTTACTCTAAAACCATTAACAACTAGTTTCGCAATAAATCTGGAATTAACAACTGCTCTTTTCTCCAAATCAAGATTCTTTGGTAAAGTAATAGTCATCCAAGAACCTAAGCATAATTGAGAGGGAGAATTAGTGTCTTTTGTCAATAATATTAGTTCTAAAATTCCTTCCCTAATTCCGTTTTGATTATTATGCAAATTCTCAGTTTTCTCTGCAATTGTCTTCTCATCTTCATAACCAGAAAGTAATAATTTCGTTGGCATTATCTCTTCATCTAAACCATTCCTTTCCTCTATTCTTAAACCTGCAGATATTAGATTTACTAAATGATCTCTTTGCACTTTAAAAAACAAAGTTTCATTTATTTCTGGAGTTAAACGAAGTAAAAATTTTTGATTATCATTTTCATATTCAATTAAGGTTTTACTTGTTTCATCTAATCCATAATAAATAGCATCGCTAAGTAGTGGAATCTCTGTTTCTCCTGGTTTCTGTTTCTTTTCAAGCGTTGGCATACCCATTAATTTAGCCATGAAAAGTTTTTGACTTTCTGTTAGTCGAAATAGTGTATAAAACCCACCATTTTCAGGTGGTGGATCATAATTTGTTCTATTATTTTTTAATATCGAAAGATAAGAACAACTAGGATCAAAATTTCCCATGACTCTATTGTTTAGAGGTGTGCATCCTTGTTCCTGAGGTGTGGATTCAGAAACTAAATCATCTGTTGGTTCCATATTATAATTATTAATTCAAATAATATAATATAACTATCAGATTATATCACTGATAAAAGAAAAAAGCACCATATTGAGGTTTTACGAGATATTTAAAATATACATTGCTGTATACATATCTCACCTTGTATGGTACCTATATTAAAAACTCATATTTCAATCTAGATAGCCTTCCCCAAAGTGTTCCATTGTTAAAGTTGCAAGTTTCCAAGAAGACACCGGCCCCTTCCAACACAAGTACAGAAATACAGAGGCATAAGCTAGGAGTTTTCTAGACTCCGTACCACAAGCAAGACCACAACATTCATATAAGGCATCGGTAAACTCTAGCCCTTTCTCTAAATTTCTTTGGAGTAATACAGCCCAGTTTTTTCCACATCTTCGTATCTCCTTAATATTAAAATCTGTTTCAAGTGGGAAAAAGAAATAAGAACGAAGTGAGGATAAAGTTAACTTCAAACGAAACTCACCAAACTTAACTGGATGTTGTTTTAATTCTTCCTTAAGTTCTGCAACTATCTTCTCTTTATATTCTTCAGACATTGATTACCTCCTTGTTAATATGAGTTTTTAAACAGCTGTAATCCACAAATGTGAATATACAACAACATTATACCAACACATATAAGAGAAGACAACGCTATGGGTTATCCAATTCGTTCAAATATATGATAGAATAGTCCAGTATGTTTAAAAGAATAGCAAGACCATTTCAAAATGTTCTACTAGAAAGAAAACTATGTGTTGGTTGTACAGCACCATTAACTAAAGCTAAAAAGTTAGGTAACCTATCTGATAATAGGATAATGGTTGAATGCAAATGTAAAAGAAGATATGTATATGAAAAAGAACTAGCTGCTTTTAAAAGAGCTACATTTGCAGAAGAACAACAAATACTAAGCATGATTGCAAAGGGAGAGGTATAGTATTCACAAAAAGATCTAATTATAGTAGAATCTCTAGAGTAATGCCGCTATCGTCTAGTGGTCTAGGACAACAGGTTTTCATCCTGTAAACCGGGGTTCGATTCCCCGTAGCGGTACCATATCATATTATGAAAGACTTTTTCAAAAGAAATAAAGTTCTCATTTCATTAGCTGCAATACTCTTCTTAATTCCTACTTTAGTAGGTTGCATAAGTTTGTATGTAACTAAATCAACTGAAAAGTATGTCTATAACCAAGAAAATATTACAATCCAGGATAATCAAGATGAATATGATGCAATATTAGTTCTAGGTAGTGGTGTAAGAGGTAACTACCCTTCCCCAATTCTAAAAGAAAGATTGGATACAGGTATATATCTATATGAGAATGGTATAGCACCTAAGATTATAATGAGTGGTGACCATGGAAGAGAGTATTACGATGAAGTTAATATCATGAAAGATTACGCTATTGAAAAAGGTGTACCCTCAGAAGATATATTCATGGATCATGCAGGTTTTTCAACATATGAAAGTATGTACAGGGTAGGATATATATTTGAAGCAGAAAAAGTAATAGTTGTCTCTCAAGAATACCATCTTTACAGAGCAATATATATTGGAAGAAGGCTAGATTTAGACGTAATTGGAGCTAATGCAACTAAGAATATTCTAGGAGGACATAGTGCTAGATTAACAAGAGAGATATTTGCTCAAAACAAAGATTTCTTTAAAATCATCTTTAAACCAAAACCAACCTTCTTAGGAGAAAAAATATCATTAGAAGAGAGTGGAGATATTACAAATGATAGATAATCATTGACAAAGAAATGTCATTTGAATAGACTGTATATTAGTAATTACTATTATTTAATCTGCTCAACAAATGTACGATTCAGAACCAGAAGAATTAACCCCAACAGAGAAAATATCCTCTGTACTAGGATCTATTGGTAAATTTATCATGTCATTTTTAGAAACCGTTGTAGTTGCATTGGTTATCTCTGTAGTCCTTTATCTCTTTATTATGACACCTCATGAAGTTGTAGGAAGATCTATGGATCCAACATACAAAAATGGGGAAATGTTAATGGCAAACAAAATATTATACAAAATGAAAAAACCACAAAGAGGAGATGTCATTATCTTTAAGTATTCAGAAACACAAGACTTCATCAAACGAATCATCGGTCTGCCTGGCGAAACAGTTATGTTAAAAGATGGAAAGCTATATATTAATGGAAACATGCTTGACGAATCACACTACTTAAGTAGTAGTGTATATACAAATGGTGGTGAATATCTTAAAGAGGGCGAAACGATTACTGTTCCAGAAGGGAGATATTTTGCATGTGGAGATAACAGACCACATAGTTCTGATTCCAGAGTTTTTGGCCCTATAGATGAAAAAGACATTAAGGGAAAAGCTTGGATTGTATATTTCCCATTTAACCAGTTTAGATTGGTTAAACACGAGGTGTATAATGGGATATAGAAATCTAGTGTGAAACATGATAAGCTAAAAATATGAAAACATTTGTCATTGCAAACCAAAAAGGAGGAGTAGGAAAGACTACAACAGTCATGAATCTTGGAGCTGCACTAGCAAACAAGAAGAAAAAAGTGTTAGTCGTTGACTTAGATCCACAATCAAATCTCTCTTCTGGGCTTGGATTTACCCAACAATTTGATAAACAGAGTTGGAATTCTACAGATCAAGCTCCGTACAAGAATATTTATGATGTTTTAGTGGGAGGAGATTCAATATCTTCGGTATTTGTTACTACATCTACTCCTAACCTTTTTTTAGTCCCATCACACTTATCTTTAGCAGGAGCTGAAATTGAGATGGTTAATATGATATCTAGAGAAACTTTGTTAAAGAATAAATTAGAGGAAATAACAGAGAAATATGACTATATCTTAATTGACTGTCCACCATCATTAGGTCTTCTGACTATAAATGCGCTAACAGCTGCAGAGAGGTTAATCATCCCTATACAGTGTGAATATTTCGCACTAGAGGGCCTAGGACAGCTCATAGAGACCACAAAACTCATAAAGAGTGTTAATCCCTCTCTCAAAATTGGAGGTGTTGTTTTAACAATGTATGATAGTAGAACAAAACTTTCAGAGAGTGTTGTAAAAGATGTTAAAGAATTCTTTAAGGATGTTGCATTTGAGTCTGTTGTACCTAGAAATGTAAGACTATCAGAATCACCATCACATGGTAAAACAATATTCCAATACGATGATAAGTCAACAGGTGCAATGGCCTACTCTAAACTAGCAAACGAATTTATTAAACGTTTTGAAGATTAAATTAAGTAAAAAATAATATGCAGAATGAAAGATTAGGAAAAGGATTAGCAGCACTCATTAGTTCTAATCAGGTTGATAATTCAACTAGCTCTTACATCCCTGATTTTAATATTGATAATATAGAACCAAATCCATATCAACCTAGAATGCATATTGATCCAGAGGAGTTAATTCAAATTGCTGATTCTATTAGAGAACATGGCGTTATTCAACCTTTAATTATTACAAAGAAGAAGGATTCGGATAAATACTATTTAATAGCAGGAGAGAGAAGATTAAGAGCTTCTCAACTTGCAGGACTTAAGACGGTACCTGTTGTGATAAAGGATAGTTCTCCAAAGGAGATGTTAGAGATTGCAATTGTAGAGAATGTTCAAAGACAAGATCTTAATCCACTTGAAGAAGCTGCAGCATATAAACAGATGCAGGATGAATTTGGTATGTCTCATG
The DNA here is from genome assembly GCA_050950145.1 of Candidatus Dojkabacteria bacterium. Classification (GTDB taxonomy): domain Bacteria; phylum Patescibacteriota; class Dojkabacteria; order SC72; family SC72; genus UBA5232. Next base: position 334,655 of record JBMNHB010000001.1, on the reverse strand, counting down.
AGGAGATAGCAAAAAAGGTTGGTCTAAACAGAGTTACAATTACAAACAAGATAAGATTAATTAATCTTCCAGACCCTGTTAAGGAAGATGTTTTAAATGGTAGATTAAGTGAGGGTCATGCTAGAGCATTACTGGGTATTAAAGATAGAACATCATTAATTGCTGCTGCTGATTTAGCAATAAAAAGAGGTATGAGTGTTAGAGAGGTTGAAAAACTAGTTAGAAAGATATCGTATGGTAAGAGTTCATCAACAAAGGTTTGGAGAACTACAGATGAACAAACAAGTAAGTATTCAGATATGTTAAGTAAGAAATTGGGTTATACAGCACATATTAGAAAGATGACAAAAGGAGGAAAAGTAATTATTAGATACAACAATATTGATGAGTTAAATGATTTAATGAAGAAATTGTTGTAATACTTACTTACTAACTTCCTGCCTCAACTTCTCATATACTAACACTGCAGCTGTAGAACTAACATTCAGTGATCCAATACCTTCTCTCATTGGAATAGATACAGCACCATCTACTCTTTCCAGAATTCCTGTTGAAATACCAACATCTTCAGCACCTAAGACAAATGCAATTGGACCTCTAAGATCTTGTTCATAGTAATTTGTTCCTTCCATATGTACTGCATATGTCTTAATATCATTCTCCTTTAATACCTTGAGAGCTTCAAAAAGCTTCATCTCTACAAGTGGGACTCTCTCAGCTGCTCCCATTGAAATTCTAATTGTCTCATGAGTAATTATACTTTTCTTCTGAGGATTAACAATAATGCCATTTACTCCAACAGCAAAAGCTGTTCTCATTATAGCAGCAATATTCTGTGTATATTTCAAATCATCTAAAACAAGAAAAAACGGTTGTTTACCTTTCTCATAAATAGTGTCTAGTAATTCACTAAGACTCCAATCATTTTGAGAATACATCATACCAACAATACTCTCTGCAGATGAAGATCTCAGTCTCCTCTGAAGTGCTTTTCTTGAAACCTTAATAATTGGAATTCTCTTCTGACCTGCAAGTCTATATATCTCCTTACTTTTTTCATCTTTAAACGCACTACTAACTGCATAGATAGTTTCAAAATCCCTACCTTCCCTTAACAGCTCTAAAAGAGCATTTTTGCTTTCAATCTGTATAAATTTGGATTTAGCCATAGATATATGACTATACTATTACGTCAACAAAAAATCTACCCCTCTTAAAACCACTCATCTTTCTAAACTGCACTACTCCATCTGTTTTTGCATGTATTGCATGGGTCTTACCCATGTATGTGTTATCTCCTGGATGATATACAGAACCTCTCTGTCTAACAATAACGTTTCCAGCTTTTACTTGCTCTCCTGCAAATTTTTTAACACCTAGCCTTTTACCAGCTACCTTACCGTAGTTAGATGTTGTACTTCCTGCTGCAACTTTTGCCATCTACTCTTTTTATCAAGTTATATACTCATACTAAGATCTCTCTAGTATGTAAATGTTCCGGGTAATAATACTATTTTTTCGGTTCCACTTCAAGTCCTCTTTAGAATATTCACTATTTTTTACAATCCACCTCTTGCCAACTAACTCTCTAATACCAAATGTTTTCCATCCTCTATCTGTTTTGTATGAAGGAATAATGATTATAACTTTAATTCCTCTCTTCTCCATTTTGTTGTCAATTAAATCAAAAAGCTTAAAGTAAAGTTTCTTAACACCTTCCAACAATTCATTTGCTTTCTGCTCAGAAATAATTCTTGTTAGAGGTGGACCCATGTAAGGTTCGCATACAATTGATGTAATATCAGTATGTTTTAGTTTCTTTACAATCTCACTATCCGGTTTTGTAACATCAAACCTAAATGTCTCATAAAGAGTATCAGATATATATCCTTCACTACTTAACCACCTTACATTTGCATCTGTATCATTAACTGCTTGAGGATTGATATCTGATGCTAAGAAGTTAAAACCCAGCATTGCAGCTTCCATAGGTATAGTACCTGAACCACAGAATGGATCCCAAAGAGTTCCACTGTTTTGTGCTGTAAAATTAACCATCATTCTTGCTAATTTAGGTGGTAATGTACCCATCTCTGTATCAGTTTCAGGTTTGTTCATATCCCTTCTTACAAAACCCTCTAAATCTTGAATCTTAATTGTTCTTCCATATATCTCTTCATTACCTTGTCTAAGAATATTTAATTCAAAACCTTTTTGTAATATTTGATTCCTAATTACTTGTGCTGCGTTTAGAGAACTATCTCTTCCTTGTGGAAGAACAAATCTTGATGATATACCATATTCCTTTAATCCTTTTTTAATACTGTTTGCTAACTTTTTAAGAAATCTACTATCATCTTTATGAGAATTGCCTAGTATGCTAATACCAAATATTACTTTCTTACTACCTTCCTGACTATCAATTCCTTCTTGATTGGTTGTGGTATAGAAGTTATCAATATCTTCAACTATCTCCCCTACTCTTACACTACCTCCTAGTCTATCAAAGATATTCTTAACAAATGTTTCATCAATCTTTTCATCTTTAACCAAGAATATACTAGAACCGAATCTAGTTACTACATCTTTACTAAATCCAAAAGATTCTAGAACTGCAAGAAGTTCTGTATATGATAGTTCTGGGAATGTTCCAGCTTCAAAGAAATATTGTTTGGGCATCTTAATTATATACTCTTAACTATTACTTTCGTAATACTCGGTCTATATCCATACCTAGTTCTCTGTCTTGCCTTAGCTGCATACTTAAAACCTTCAATCTTCTCACCTTTTTTCTGAGATGTAATTTCAAGTTTAACAACTGCATCTTTTACATATGGTTTACCGATTTTTACATCCTTACCATCAGAGAGTAGTAAGACTTCTTTTACTTCAATCTTATCTCCTTTCTTACCTTCTAATTTCTCTACTTCATATTCCTTACCTTTATATACTTTTAATTGAACTCCAGAGATTGCAATTACAGCAAATTTATCACTTTTCTTTGCTTCTACTTTAACTTCTTTTTTAGGAGTAGATTTTTTAACTGCTGATTTTACAGCTTTCTTAGTTGTTGTCTTTTTTGTAGTTTTTGTAGCTTTTTTGTCTGCCATAGGTATGGATTTTATGTTATGTAGGTAAAAAAGTCAATGTTTTAGATATTAATCCTCATACACGTCAATAATATCGCCTTTCTTCGTCCTAAGTTTTTGACTATTCTTTAAACTAATATTATGCACTAATCCTAAACATACCAAAGTCATTACTGTAATCGTTCCTCCTGCACTCATAAGGGGAAGAGGAATACCTGTAGCTGGAATACTACCTGTATTAGTACCAATATTAATAAATATCTCAAGTAACATCTTTATACCAACACCCATACTAATTAAAGAATACATTGTATTTCCAGTACAATTAACAGCTGTCATAAAGCAAAAAGCAATTATTAAACCATACAAAAGCATTAGAAAAAGACTACCTACTAAACCAAATTCCTCTGCATAGGAAGCAAAGATAAAGTCAGTTCTAAACTCTGGTAAGAAGTTTCTTTTACTCTGTGTTCCATTACCAAAACCTTTACCAAATATCCTTCCAGAACCAATAGCTATCTTAGATTGATTAACATTAAAAAGATTATCTGATGATGTTCCTTCAGGATTAATAAAGGCAACTATTCTTTGTTTTTGATAATCCTTAAGAAGATTCCTCCAAGTAACAGAAGATAGAGCTCCAATGAGAAGTGCTACTACAAATGAAATTATAATGAAAAGTTTCCAATTACTCTTTGCATAGAAACCAAATATACCAACTACAACAGCAACTATTAGTAACAAGAACCATAGATTATTACCTGTGATTGAAGATATTAGGAAAGCACCAACTGTTGAAAGAAGAATTGTTAGTATAACTGCGTTTCTTACTGGATTATTAAGACCCATAAATACTAAAAGGAACCAAATAGCCAGAGTAAGAACCATCATACTACCACTAGGTTGCAGATATATTAAAGCTAAGATTGGAACAAGAAAAAGAAAGGATAGTAGAAAAAGAATCCACTCATTGTATTTCTCTTTCATAGAGAATATTACAGAGGTTACGATTATGACTGTGAATTTTGCAATCTCTGATGGTTGTATCTGAATTCCACCTATAATTAGCCATCTTTTTACATTTTTAATAACAGGACCAAAGAGTAGTGTTAGTACTAGTAAGATTATTGTTACTGCATAGATTATAAGCAGAACTTGCCAATGTTTTAGGTATGAAAGATCTAAATAGCTTAGTAAGAGGAAAAGGAGTATTCCTATTACAAGAAAAATTATTTGTTTTGTAAATATATCTGTTGTATCTAATCCACCTGTTGGAAGAATTAAAGTAGAATATAATGTAACTATTCCAATAATTAAAAGAAGAATTAGCGGAATTAGGAGAAAGAAGGAAAAATGTTTGGTTTTAAAAGAAGTGTTCTTTAAAATATTCATACATAGATTGTAACAGAGAGATCTACCCCTTACTTATTCCTCATAAAAGCTGGAACATCTAGAGGATCATCTGTCGGAATCTCTGGTGTACTATCAGTAGTTGGTAAATCAAATGTTGTATCTTCTAAGATATCATCATCCTCTGTCCTTTCATCATCAAAGGAATCTAGTGTTTCTGTAGGACTTTCAGTAGTTGAGTCTGTAGCATCATCCATCCCAAATGTCCTTATACTACTAGGTGTAGAGATTGAGGATGTAGAATCTTCATTCTTTGGTTGTCTATATATCTGTTTTGATTCATCAAATCCTGTTGCTACTATAGTGATGATAAGTTCATCTCCTGCGTCTGGATCAATTTGAGCTCCAAATTTAATATTTGCAGATGGATCAACTGCTTCCTTAATTAGATCTGATACTTGACTTACCTCTTCAAGAGTAAGATCTGCAGCAACGATATTGTAAAGTACACCTGTAGCACCCTCAATTGACATATCTAAGAGTGGGCTTGTAGTAGCTGCTCTGGCAGCATCTTCTGCCCTATTCTCTCCAGATGCCCTACCGATACCCATAAGTGCAGTACCAGCGTCTTTCATTACAGTTTTAGCATCATTGAAATCAGCATTGATATATCCTGTTTCACTAATCAAGCTAGAGATACTCTTTACACCCTCAGCAAGAACAGAGTCAACTTTTTTCATCGCATCTATGAATGATAGTTTTTCACTTTCATTAACTATCTCTAATAATCTCTGATTAGGTACTACAATCAAAGTATCTACTTTTTCTCTTAAGTTAGCTATTCCTTCTTCTGCTATTTCTTTCCTTTTGTTACCTTCAAAATCAAATGGCTTTGTCACAACAGCTACTGTTAATGCTCCCATATTTCTAGCAACTCCAGCAACAATTGGAGCTGCACCTGTTCCTGTTCCACCACCCATACCTGCAGTAACAAAAACCATATTAGCACCATCTATTAACTCCTGTATCTGATCTAAACTCTCTTCTGCTGCTTCTGCTCCAAGTTCTGCATTACCACCTACACCTAACCCTTTTGTTAGCTCTTCACCTAGCTGCAATGTAATAGGAGCCTGAGATTTTTTAAGTGATTGTGCATCTGTATTAAATGCTAAAAAGTCAACACCCTGAATATCATAATCAGTAATCATAGTATTAATCGCATTACAACCACCACCACCAACACCAATAACTTTAATTTTTGCTACTGGGTCAACACTTGTAGAAACTAACATATTATCCTCTGTAAACTTAAATTATTTATGGCAGTAATGACTTTAACCATTCTCCTATTTTACCAAAGAATCCTTTAACATCAACTTTGCTTTTTTCACTTCCACTACTTATCTCAACATCATCATCTAATGCATGTTTTATCAATCCTTGTACACATGCATATGAAGGATCTGAAATCTCTTCTGTCATACCTGTTAATCCTGAAGGATATCCCACTCTTGCTGCAACACCCACCACATCTTGTGTTAATTTAGTGATATCTCTAAGTAAACTACTACCTCCCGTTAAGACAACTCCTGCTGGCATAGCAACATCATATCCTGCTTTAGATATATTATCCCTTACCATTTCTAATATCTCTTCACATCTAGCATTTACAATCTTTTCTAACATATCCTTAGAAACCACCTTATCAATTCCAATTGCATTAAGATCTAAATCTGCTTCTTTTTTCTTCTTAGGAGCTACTGTCTCTTTCTTTTGCAATATTTTTGGAATATTTGCCATTTGTTTGGTTTTACTACCATCATACTTAACATCAAAAAGAGTATTCATGTTTACTTTAATCTTTTCTGCCTCTTCTAATGAAACCTGTAAACCTATTGCAATATCGCTCGTAATGCTACTTCCACCCAATGGAACACAACCACTATATATTATTGAACCCTCTTGAAATATTGTAATACCTGTTGTTCCTGCACCAATATCCAGAAGTGTTACTCCTAATTCTTTTTCAGTATCAGTTAAAACTGCTAATGAAGATGCCCATGCTGTAAAAATTACATCATAGACATTTGCACCAACCTGTTCTACACATTTTTTAATATTTTGCCAGTAAGAGTTTGGTGCTGTAATAATGTGGGTCTCAACTTCAAGTCTTCCACCACTCATACCAATTGGATATTTAATTCCTCCCTGACTATCAACTACAAATTCTCTTGGTATAATGTGGATTGGATTTAGATTATCAGGTAAAGAAAGTGTCCTCGCATTCTCAATAGCTCTGTAAGTATCATCAATTGTAATCTCACTTCCTGCAACAGCTACAACACCCTTATTATTCAAACTCGTTACCTGCTCACCGTTAATTGAAATAAAGGCATCAGAAACAGTAACTCCAGCCATTCTCTCTGCAGCTGTTACACTTTCTAATATTGCACTAGTAGCATCATCAATATTAACAACAACACCCTTTTTAATACCTTTACTTGGATATGCACAGACACCTATTACCGTTGGATTCTTTCCATCTTCAACTGAAGTTATCAATGTTGTAATTTTAAAACCACCAACATCAATTGCTGTAATTATTCTTCGTGCCATAAGTGTTTAAGACAGTTATTTTACTTAATTTATTATACAAAAGATGTTGATTTATAACATCAGTATATTAATATAATCAAAATTGTATAGATTATCAAGACCTTCTTAATTTTTTACAACAGGCCTTTCAAATCTAATATCAATAATACTGTATTTCATCTCATCTTGTCTAATTTTCCTCATCACTACAAAATATCTAGCAAGTTGAACATTAAGATCATCGGACAATGAAAACCTATTAACCCTACCTTCTTCATCAATAATATCTATAACATTCTGGTCTAAATATATCTCTTTTACACTAACTCCAAATGATTCAACCATCTTTATCATTTTTGAAACAGTCTCTATTACTAATAAAGATCTTTTTCCATTAGCAATATCTGAAATATCTATCTCTTCTGACTTAAAAAAGGAATATGGTGTATCTTTTACATATTCGGTACAACAATTCTTAATATCTTCTGACTCCAAACAAAGCTCTTCAAGAACAATACCCTCTAAAGAGAGAAGAGAACATTTTTCTGTACCAATTAGTGTAACAAATTTCGGAGAGTAAAGGTCTAGCATAATAACTAGTTTATTAGGAACAAGTTTAGATATATTTATGTAGTTTATATAAGAGATATTTTTAACCAATTCATCTGATAAGCTAACAGAATTGATAAGAAAAAAATTTTTACCAATAACATTTTTATCTAAATAATCACTAACAAGTTTAGTTACATTTTCATCAGCTGGAGTTCCAGATATATCATAAATCTCATACTTTTTAATATTCCAGATACGAAATAATAAAGAGAGAAAAAAAAGAATAATAAAGATAAATATAGGAAGATTCTTTTTTATAAAAACAACAGGTTTAAATCTAACCAATCTTTCTTTGAACCAACTCTTTGTAGTCCCCTTTATATTAGCTTTTCTTTTAATAATTTCTTCCATTGATTGTAAAATGTTACCATATTATCATATTTAAAAGTATAAGTTATGGTATGATGTAAATTGTGATCTCAGACATACTAATAAAACTTACATTTTGGATGGGAAGACTAGGATATCTCGGTGTTTTTATCTCTGCCGTAGGAGTCTTACCAGCAGAACTTGTCATAACAATGGTTGCAGCAACTAGACCTGATCAAATTATTCAGATAGCTATAGTCGCATCATTAGGTGAAGTGGTCGGAGCTCTATGGACATATGCAATAGGGTACTACTTTAAAGATAAAGATGTTCTTGGATTTCTTAATGGGAAAGGAAAGTGGATGAATATAAGTGAGGATGCTTTTAATAAGAGTAATAGATATATTAAAAAACATGGGTTTCTATATATTGTTTTAACAAGGTTTACACCAGGATTAAGAGTAGCTGTTCTTCTTGTTGCAGGATATCTAAAATATAATATTCCTGCAGCTTGTGTCGCAGTATTTGTTGGCACATTTATTTATGCATTAGGTTTTGCATATTTAGGCGCTGAGATTGGTTTTAATTGGGAGCAAATTAAGAGAATAATGGATATGATTAATGGAGGTCTAACAATATTAACCCTCTCTATTATTGGATACCTCGTATACAAGAACAAGGAGAAACTATTACAATTATTTAGAAAAGAGATATCTAAATAATTACTTCATAACTTCCATTGTAAAACCCGAGTATTTTGTTTTCTTAACATTTGCTTCAAAACTCTGATACTGATTGATAACCCATTTTTTACCACTAACTTTTTTAAACTCTAACACAAAACTTCTACCTAAAGGTTCTTGATATTTCTCACTATTATCGCCATCTGAATAACTTCTCCTTTCTTCAACATTTACAATACATTTTCCATCTATCTCTACTGGTCCACTTGTTACTCTATATGACTCTGTTTTGTAATTCAAAGATGCACCAATGTATAATCCATCCTTATCTTTCAATTTATTATACTCCTCTTTCTCCTCATTAGTTTTAGCATCAGTAAAGAGATCAAATATCTCAGATGATTTTCTTTCTTTTTGAAGTTTTTCAAACTTATCTACTACTGATAATATTTTCTTACTTTCTTTATCACATACTGTTGGTTCCCTTTTAACCTCCTCTCTCCCTTCTATCATTTCTAAGTATGGCTCCATTCCATCTACTCCTCCTTTAAAGAGTGCACTTCTAATAGATTGAGGGATTATTTTATCTAACATTGAATTTTTACCAAGATAGTAACCAAACATTACAAAAAGAAAGCCTATGAATAATGCTAAAAATATAATCAATATAACTATTTTATTCTTTTTCCAAAAAGTGCTAATAGTTTTACTCTTTGTTTCTTTTTGTCCTTGGGAATTCAACCCTGATTGTGTTTCTACTATAATATTCCTTGGTATAGAGTTTGTTCCTTCCATATTTGAATAATCCTAATATTAAGTATGACTATTCAATATACACATATTAGATTGTTTTGTAAATGAAAGAGGATTTTATATGTTATGTAAGTTATCTATGATAAACTATACATTATTTAAAAAACAACATCTCTAATGCTAAAATCCATATTATTGAAGGTACTAATCACCTAATATACAAATAGGTACGAGGATTTTGCAAAGACAATCAGTAAAGATATTCAAAAATCATAATTTGGAAGTATAAATAAAACTTGTCCTTGCAAAGGAGAGATTTTTTATTTACAGTTTGCAATACCTCTATAAAACAAATCTATTTCCCTTGCATCCTTGTTAGGCAATAAATAATGCTCATTTTTCCCCATACCTTCATACTTAATGACTACTTTATCATTCCCTTCGGATATGACATTAAACACATCATCTCTTAAGATAGAAAACATTTCATTACCAATAAAAATAACTCTTTTATTTGTTAATAATATTGAACCAGCATCTACTTCCTCAAGTCTATCAATGGTCATTTGGGAAACATTTGAACTAGATTTACTCCCTGCTGTCATTGCACCTCCCAATGCTCCTAGAGGCCCTAACAGAACACCACCTACAACTGCCCTTCCTAGAACACCTTTTTTCTTGGTTCTAATACTTGTTGTTTCTATCATTTTCGGAATTACTGCCATCCTTTTCGCAGATGTCTCGTAATAACATTTTTCACCCGACTTTAGGTTATAAGAAACAGCTATTGGTTCAATATCACCACTTAAAATTTTATCCACTCTTTCCCTTTCTTTTTCTGCAGCCTCTTCCTCTATCCTCTTTTTTTCTATTTTCTTCTTTTCGTATGTATCTTTAATATCGTTATACTTATCACCTATCTTACTAAATAGAGTACCATTTAAAATAACTTTCTTTTTTGACTCAAACTCTTTTTCTGTTATTTTCCCCTCCTTTTTAAGTAAGGAAAGTGCTTTAAGTTTGTCTGCTTTTGAATCCATTTATCTATTAATGTTAAATTAACTATTTAATTATATGGACTATCTATCTTTTATACAATACAATGGTTTTATGTATAATTAACTATTTAATATGTTATTTTAAATTACATAATGAATAAAGATTTTTACAATGAAGAAACAAAGAAACTTAAAGAATTAATGAGTGAAGGTATTATTACAAAAGAGGAATTTCTACAAGAGAAGAAAAAACTTGAGAAAGATAGAGAAAGAAAACAAAGAGATTTAATATTAAAACCACAAGAAGAGGAAACTACTTACAAAACTCAGAGCCTCGCAATTACAATACTCTTTTGGATATTATGTATCATTGGTTTTCTATTTTCATCCATTATTATTCTTGGGGGATTAATGACAAATATAAAAATCTTCTTCTCGGGCATTATTCTTCTTCTATCAGCTCTCGTTACTTTCCCACCATTTAGAAGTTGGTATACCAAAAAATTAAAGGTACGATTGCGATATGCTTTAATAGTATCAATAATATTGCATATCATTGGAGTGGGAATTTTCGTGTCTAATGTTATGAAGGATAACGCATCTACTAAAAACATTAATAACTCTCCAACAGAACAAGAGAAGATAAGTAAGACAGAAGCAAAACCACAAGTAAAGACACAAACTTTTCAACCATATCTAAACGCTGAAGATTTTAAAAAGAAAAGTATATCTTCTATTCAGAACATTTACGGCAAGGCGATAGTTGACTACAAAGATCCTCCAGTTTCTTCTATGTTCTCATACTCTAATGACAGTTATGACCTTGAAGCATTCTTCACCAAAAATGACCAAAGATTATTCGGAGCACATGTATTTATAAAGAAAATGTCCTGCACTCCTAACTCCATAAACGAAGATACTGTCAAAGAAGCATTAAAATATGTCCAACTGGAAAAATATGCAGATAACCCTAATTGGATTAAAAAACAAACTTACTATACTCATTTCCGAATAAATACGATAGATGGTTGGGACTTCATATCTGTACAATGTAGTAGTAATACAAATAATGTTGCCGTTTCTTTCATGGCAGAGGGGTGGGATAGATATTAAACTATTTGGAGCGGGAGACGGGGGTCGAACCCGCGACCTACACATTGGCAATGTGTCGTTCTAGCCAACTGAACTACTCCCGCATGGTGCCGAGACCCAGACTTGAACTGGGGACACCCTGTTCTTCAGACAGGTGCTCTACCAACTGAGCTATCTCGGCATATGGTATGAAATAATATCAAATATCAATATTATTATCAATAATTATTCTTTCTGTTTTCTCCTAAGCTCAAAGAGATCTGCTATCCCTATTGCTAAAAAAGCCAAACCTATTGGCAAATATGTCCCTCCATCAGGCATTATTGAAAGAAGAGAAAAAGTAAGACCTAATATAAAGAAAACACTAATATTTACTGGAATTGGTTGTTTACCAATCTTTCCTTTATCTTTTTTCTCCATAGATATATAAAAATAAAATTATTTAATTAAAATACCATTATCAACTAAGAACTTTCTAAATTCTTCTTTAAAACCCTCTTTATCACTCATCTGTCTTGCACTTCTAACTATCTCATCATAATTCCAACTGTATTTTAAGAATTTATCAAATATCTTCTTAAAACCCTCTGTTGTTCTCTCATAAAAAAACATACCACTTAAACCTTCCTTCACAGTTTCTAATGCTCCTCCACTACCATATGCTAACACAGGTGTCCCACAACTCATAGCCTCTACTGGAAATATTCCAAATTCTTCTATTCCTGTCATAATATATCCTTTTGCTTTAGAGAAAATTTCGTATTTTTCTTCTTCCGAAACCCACCCTAAAAATTCAATATTCTTACAATCTTTATACTTCCTTTCAAACTTCTTCTTTAAATCACCTGTCCCAATAACTTTCAAATTAAACCCTATCCACTTAGCACACTCAAGAAGAAATTCCCCTCCCTTGTTAGGTTCAAATGGGGCACCTGATACAAAATACTCTTCCCTATCTTCTATCAATTCCCCTTTATACATATTTACTGGTGGATAGATAACAGCATCTACATTCCTATCCCAATACTTCTGAATTCTCTTTGCTACAAATCTAGAATTAGAGATCATAAAATCTGCCCTACTACTTGCACTTGTATCCCAGATCCGAAGAAAATGTGATGCTATTCTATAGGCAGGCTCGGGAAATCTATTTTTAAAATACAAATCACACATATCCCAAATATATCTCATAGGTGTGTGAACATATGCAACATGTACTGTATCAAGTGGAGTTATAACTCCGTGTGCTACTGCCCAAGAAGAAGATATTACTAAGTCATAATCTGAAAAATCAAACTTCTCTATTGTAAAAGGCCAATTAGCAAGGGTATATCTGTAATATTTATGTACAAAAGGAAACTTGTTTAACCCTGAACTATATATCTTGTGAGAAAGAATACTAGGAGAAAGACTCTTCTCCATCTGTTTTTTAGGAAGTGTAAAGAGAGTATATATATCTGCATCTGGGAAGAGTTCTGCAAAACACTCCAAAACCTTAGAGCCACCAGCCATTCTAAAAAGGGAATCTGTAACAATAGCTACTTTTAGATTATCTGTTTTCATTATCTCCAATAACTACGACTGTACCTCTACCTCGCCTGTAGAAATTAGGTCTAGTAAATATCATAAAACCACCAAAGAGTAGAAGAACAGCACCGACTATAATCAGATATTTGGAATCAAAGATACCTGTGGCAACATCTGGCTTAAGAACTGCACTACCACCAATTTGGAATGTTACAGCAGAAGGTTTCTTAGTCAAAATATTCATAGGAGGACTACCCTCTTGCATAATATTGGTATCAAAAACACCATTATTTGTATCATACTCCCAATCTAAATATGTCTCTTTCTCCTTAAGAATCTCAAATGTAAGTCTAGCTATAATGTCAGGATTGCCTGAAGTTTTATATGGAGAACCTGTACCACTCTGTGTAAAACCTCCTAGCATAACAACTCCGTTATCATTATCTATTGATGATTCCTCCTCTGGCCACTGACTAAAGAGTGTACTATTTCTCTCAGCTTTAGTTAATCTTAAAACTGTTGGATCAAAAAGAACAACAAACTTTGCAGACATAACTTCCTGTCCTGCTGTATCTATTAACACATCAACAGAAAAACCTTTAGATTTATCTATAATTATCCCCCCAGCTGGGAAAAAAGAAAATGACGGTTCAGCTGCAAGAATAGCCGAACTTGAAAAGAAAAAGAAAAACAGAAAACTAAAAATAATTGTTAAAAATTTTTTGACTCTCATCTTGCTTAATATTATCATAAATGGATGGAAATATTAAAATATTTAATTATTGGTATAATACAAGGGATTACAGAACTACTTCCAGTATCTAGTTCTGCACATATATTACTTTTGGGGAAATTAATGAATTTAAATTTCTCCTCATCATTACTTATCACTTTCCACCTCGGAACAACACTCGCCATTATACTGTTCTTCTGGAGTAAGATTTTTAAAGATTTTTTTACAAAATCAAAACTTAAATTTTTCTTAAAAATTATTGTTGCTTCAATCCCTGTGGGAATAGCTGGGATTTTCTTTGATAAGTTTATTTCAGAAAAATTAAGAGCAGAGTGGATAATTGCACTATCTTTGATTGTTTGGGGAATTGTGATGATTTTAGTTGAAAAAAAGTTTACAAAAGATGAAGAAGAGAAGCTGAGAAAAGTAGAAGATCTATCATGGAAACAGGCATTCGTTGTCGGAAGTTCACAAATATTAGCTTTAATACCTGGAACATCTAGATCTGGTATTACAACAATAGTAGGTATTCTAATGGGTATGAAAAAATATGTAGCTTTGAAATTCTCATTCTTCTTAAGCATACCCGTATTGCTAGGTACTTTTGTTCTATTAGTTATTAAAAATCATACGGTTGCTAGTTTTACACAGATTGTTGGAGAACCTGTTTTGTTTAATATGCTGATAATTATTATATCAACACTTCTGTTTGGAGTTATTACACTACTCTCTCTTAAGATGGTAAAGAAAAGTCAATGGCTAACTATATTTGGTGTGTATAGGATAGTTTTGGGAATAGCAATACTTTTTCTTTTCTATCTATAGAACAGACCTTAGGTCTATCCCAGTCATACTTGATGGAATATCCATCCCTAGAAGACCTAATACGGTAGGAGCAACATCTGCAAGAATTCCTGTTGCCCTTGCTTTTGGACCTGTTCCAATCTTTAACTGTGGTACACCTTGATGAGGAGTTATTTCATTCAAACTGTTTGCAACGACTAGTGGAACTGGATTATTAGTATGTGCAATATCTATCTCTTTTGTTGCCCTATTAATCATAGTCTCGCAGTTCCCATGATCTGCTGTTACAATTAAACAACCACCTGCATCTATCGTAGCCTTGCCTATCTTTGCACAACACTCATCAACTATTTCATTCCCCTTAATGGTTGCTCTAAAATTACCTGTATGACCTAACATATCTGGATTTGCAAAGTTAAGGAGAATAAAGTCAAGAGGATTTTTTTCAATATTTGCTATCCTATTCATCGTTTCTTCTGTAATAACTAATGCACTCATTTCTGGGACTGAGGCATAGTTGTCCACTCTCTTTGATGGAATATTAAAGAAAGTTTCTCCTTCATGTGGTTGTTCAATACCACCATTAAAGAAGTATGTCACATGCATATATTTCTCTGTTTCTGAAAGATGAATCTGTTTCTTACCATTGTCTGACAGATACTCCGACAAAGATTTTTTAATCCTTAAAGGTGGAAATACAACGTTAGCTGGAAGATTCTCTTCATAACCAGTCATAGTTGCAAAATATAGTTTCTCTGGGAAATTTCTTCTTACAAAGTGAGGAAAATCTTTAAGGACAAAAGCCTTTGTCAACTGCCTTGCCCTATCCTCTCTAAAATTCCAGAAAAGTATAGCATCGTTATTCTGAACAGCACCAACTGGTCTCAAGTTTTCATCTACACAAACCCGTGGCTTGAAGAACTGATCATCTTCTCCTTTATTGTAAGCCCTCTGTACAACCTCTACTGGATCAGTAAAAGTATCCTCAGAGAGACCAACCATTGCATCATATGCAAGTTTGGTTCTTTCCCACCTACTATCTCTATCCATACCATAAAACCTACCCATTATTGAAGCTATTTTACCCTTCCCTATTTCCTTAATCTTTGCCTGTAATTTCTCTACATACAGATGTCCCTCTTTGGGAGGAGTATCTCTACCATCCAACATCACATGTATATATGGATCTATACCACTAACAGCGCAGAGATCTAATAAAGAGAAAAGGTGTTTAATATGTCCATGTACACCTGCTGGACTAAGTACTCCTGTAAGATGAAGTTTACCTCTACTTTTCCTAAGATATGAAAACATCTGCTTAATAACCGGATTATTATCCAACTCATGAGCACTAATTGCATCATTAATCCTAGGAAGTGTTTGATATACCACCTGACCTGCACCTAAATTCAAATGTCCTACCTCAGAATTACCTGCGTCTTCTCCTGGCAAACCTACATGAGTACCTGCTGCATGTATAAGAGTAGATCTCCCATGTGTCCATATTGTGTCTAGAAAGGGAGTTTTAGCTGCCCATACTGCATTTCCCTCAGCATCAGGAAATACACCAAAACCATCCAAAACAATTAAAGTAACAAATCGTCTAACATCAAGCACATTGTTAAACCCACTCATTCCTGTATTTTCTTCTTGTTTTCCATTTGACATACAAATTCTCTAGATAAATGATTAAGAGTTCAATATAATATACACGAATGGAAGATTTAAGTAAAAGAGACATAGAAGATTTAGAGAAAGATTGTAAAGAAACCGTCAAGGCTTTGGATTTAAAAATGCTAGAAGCAGACCTTTTTTCTTTAGAGAAAGAAAGTATTGAAGAGAATTTTTGGAATAATCCAGAACATGCTAAAAAAGTAATGAATAGAATTTCACATTTGAAGGATGTCACACAAACAGCTCAGAGGCTTAACAAAGATATATCTTCTTTAGTTGAACTTTTTAATTCAATAGAGAAAGAGACTGAGCAGAATGAATTAATTGAAGAGTATCAGAAATTAAGAAAAGAACTTGATGAGTTCTCATTACAAAGATTTCTTTCTGGTGAATATGATTCATATCCTGCTGTAATAAGTATTCATGCAGGACAAGGTGGGACAGAAGCAAATGATTGGGCTTCTATGCTTTTTAGAATGTACACTATGTATTTTGATAAGAAGGGATGGAAATATTCAATAACAGAAAACATTAAAGGAAGTGAAACAGGTATCTCAACAGTTACCATTGAGATATATTCTCCTCTTTCATTTGGAATGCTTAAAAAAGAACACGGTGCTCATAGGTTAGTTAGAATATCACCATACAATGCACAAGGTTTGCGACAAACGACATTTGCAGGAGTTGAAGTTATCCCCCTATTCTCCAAAGACGAAGAAAAACTAGAGATACCAGATAAGGATATTGAGTTTAAAGCTGTAAAAGCAGGGGGACCTGGTGGACAGAATGTAAATAAAACATCATCTGCTGTACAGATTACACATATTCCAACAGGAATAACTGTAAGTAGTTCAGCACAGAGAAATCAAGCACAAAACAGAGAGAATGCTATGAATATTCTTAAAGGAAAACTATGGAGAATTAAAGAAGAAGAGAAAGTAAAGGAGATTGCAGATATTAAAGGTGATTACAAAATTGCTGGATGGGGAAACCAGATTAGAAACTATGTACTCCATCCTTACAAAATGGTAAAAGATTTAAGAACAAATGTAGAATCTAGTAATCCTGAGAGCGTATTGGATGGGAACTTAGACGATTTCATTGAAGCTGAAATCAGAATGAGTTAATATATATGGTAAGATATATGATTGATAGAACTGCCATGTTAATATTCGATAAAGTAACCAAAAAATATAATGAAAATATCGTTGCACTGGAAGATGTTTCCTTTTCAATAGACAAAGGAGAGTTTTCATTTCTTGTGGGTCCATCAGGAGCAGGTAAAACTACACTAATGAGATTGTTGATAAGAGAAGAACTTCCTACCTCTGGAAACATTATTTTTGATGAAATTGAAGTACCTAAACTTCCAACCAAGCTTTTACCTAAGTATAGACAGAGATTAGGAATGGTTTTTCAAGACTTACGATTACTAGAGAGTAAAACATTAGAAGAAAATATTCAGTTTGCACTAGAAATTTTAGGTAAAACAGAGAAAGAGATTAAAGAAACAACTGAATATTTACTAGAATTAGTTAAATTACAAGACAGAAAAGATCTTTTCCCAGTACAACTATCAGGAGGAGAGCAACAAAGAGGTGCTATAGCAAGAGCACTAGCAAATAATCCTGATTTACTTGTTGCAGATGAACCAACAGGGAATCTGGATCCTGAGACTTCATTCCAAGTTTTAGATATTCTAAACAGTATTAATAGAGGCGGAACAACAGTATTAGTCATTAGTCATGATAGAGAATTAGTAAACAAAATGAAAAAGAGAGTTATTAGAATGGAAAAAGGGAAAGTCATCTCTGATAGCGACGAAGGGGACTATGATACTATAAAGAAACCAAAGAAAGAAACTACTACTATTGATAGTAATATTAAAATAGGAGATGAGTTAGACGAAGAATTAGAAGAGAAGCCAATATATGATAAAGAGTTAGAAGAGTTAGATAAGAAGATATTAGAAAAATTCCTTAATGCAAAAATTAACTCAGTTGACCTTATCCTTAATTTAACAGATGATGACTTAGATAACTTAAAAATAACTGATAAGGAGAGAGAAAAACTTGAAAGCTTCTTAAAAGAGTATTTAAATAATAAAGAAAGTAAAAAAAATGGAAAAAAGTAAATTAGTAGAAACAACAAAAAAGAATATGAAGAGAAATAGATTTCTATCTCTTTCAACTATTCTAGTTTCAACAATAGTATTACTAATATCTTCCTTCTTTATAAGTATTGGTATTATTTCACAAAAAGCTATTAAATATTACGAGAAGAAAGCAGAAGTAATTATTTTCTTTAAAAAAGATACAAAAGAAGCAGATATTCTGACACTTAAAGAGAGTTTGGATGATCCTAATACAATAGAGAATATAGAGTATGTTAATCAAGAGAAAGCTTTAGCAATTTACAAAGATTATTATTCTGATAATCCTGATTTAATAGCAACAGTAACAGCTGATTCTCTTCCCCCAAGTTTAGAAATTAGAGCAAAGAGTGTTGAAGATCTCCTTAACCTTATCAAAGAGATTGAGAGAGAAAAAGAGATTAATTCTTCCATAGATGATATTTTCTACTTCCCAGATGTTGTTAAAACATTAGAGTCTCTATCCAATACTATAAAGGTAGTTTCGGTTATCTTAATTTCTGCACTCGGAGTTATCGCTTTCTCGTTGATTAGAATAACAATCGGATTCAATATTAATTCTCATAAGGAAGAGATAAAGATTATGAATGTTGTTGGTAGTCCTGATAAGTACATAAAAATTCCTTACATTTTCGAAGGATTGTACTATGGAGCACTTGGTGGCGTATTAGCTGCTACACTGATAATCATACCTTTTTACATAGTAATATCATCCCTAATGAGTAATCCTGATTTTTCATTTTCATTTAATCAAATACTTAAAGATTTAGGTTTAACATGTTTAAGACCTGTTAATATTCTCTTCTTAATCAGTTATTATTTAATACATGTCTTTACAGGAGTATTAATAGGTGTAATAAGTAGTCTTAGTGCAGTTAAGAAATATTTAGATTAGAATAAATGGATAGTATGAAAAGAATAGGTTTGATAATTTCAATAACAATAACCACTTTACTATCTGTCTTTCTTTTGGTTTCATACAACAGTAAGAAAGTTTCAGCTGAAGCACAGTGTCCTGCTGGTATGACCCTTCTAGAATGTTACGAATACTACAAAAAGCAAGAGGATGATCTGCATAAACAAGAACAAAATTTAACAAAGAAATTAAAAAACGAGGAGTATCAACAACTCTCTTTAAATGAGAAAATAAAATATATACAGAGACAAATTGCTCAGAATGAAACTTTGATTAAAGAACTTCAGATAGAGATAGCAAAACAGGACATTGAGATACAGATTTTAAAGAAAGAGATTGAAAAGAAAGAGGATAACATTTCTCTCTTAAAACAAGAGGTAAATGTCCTTGGTGTTACAGTAAATAACAGGATTACAGAATCATACAAGTTTTCTTTTATTAATCAATTTGAAATATTTCTAGATATCAAAAATATCTCTTCCATTTTAAGAAGAAGTAAATATTTAACTACAACTAGAAGTAAGGATTTAAAGGCTCTGGAGAGATATTCTAGTTCAATTGTAGAATTAGAAGTAGAAGAGGCAAAACTTCTAGATGATAAAAAAGAGATGGAAGTAAAAAAGAGCGAAATTGAAGAAGAGAGAAAGAAACTAGAAGAAGTAAAAGCTGAATTAGATGGACAAAAAAATGAACAAGCTAACCTATTAGCACAATCAAAAAGAAGAGAAGCTACATATCTTGCAGAGTTAAAACAGATTTCTACAGCATTAAGCGAATCTGAGAAGGCAACTGCTGATTTAATTATTAGACTTGCAGAACAAGGATATTTTAAGAATGGTAGAAGAGTAGCAAAAGGAGAAGTTATAGGTTTACAAGGACATACAGGATGTTCCTTTGGTTCTCACTTACACTACCAATTAAGAAATTCTCGCAATGTCATTTTGGAACCCTCATCAGGTGGTTATTTAGGAGGGACAGGTTATGGACAATATGTAACAAGTGGATTGTACACTGCTCCACTTGTTAGTGGCCTAGTTACAAATGATTTTTGGGGAGGGCATAATGCTATAGATATGGTAAGTAAAGCACAGGGTAACCAATCATGGGACACATATATTGTCCCCTACGGTCTATGTCCAATAGTTGATAATATATTAAACACTAGAAAAAATATGGGGTTATCTAACTGGAATGTTGCATATCTTAATGGTGAAGGAGCTAGAGTATATGCATCTACTAGTGGTGTTGTAAATTACTATGTAGATCAATATGGAGCTACATGGGCCTACCTACAACATGATGATGGGAATAAAACACTTTATGTCCACCTGCAAGCATTATAAAATAACTCCCCTTCCCAATTTCCCAATATTCTGTTAAACTACAAGATAATATAATCTAAATTATTTTTATCATATTTACATGGCAAGGACTAAAAAAATTGTCAAAACAAAAACTACCCCAAAGAAAACAACAGGGAAAAAGGCTCCTGCAAAGAAGGTAACAAAGAAAGTTACTATTAAAAAGCCTAAACTATCTTCTCCTATTTATAAACAGATTTTTAAAATATTAGGAATTGTTGTTGCAATAATTGGAGTAGTAACACTCTTAGATTTAGGAGTACAGTATCTTAACAACGATTATAGTGTAGCTGTTGTTAATGGACAGAGAATCTCAAAAGCAAAATGGCACGAAACTTTAGAAAATGCATATGGAGCATCTATTGCTGATACCTTGATTAATGACTCTATCATTGAAAAAGAAGCTAAGAAGATGGAAGTTAAAGTAACAGAGGAAGAGATTCAGGATAAGCTTGATACTGTAATTAAAAGAATTGGTGGTGAAGAAGCATATCAGGCAGCTCTTAAGGCAAGTAATGTTACTGAGAAAGAATTAAGAGAACAATTGAAAACTCAATCTCTGTATACTAAAGTTATAGGACCAGAGGTTAAATATACAGATGATGATTTAAAAGAGTTCTTCAATCAATACAGTAGTATCATCTTCCCAACAGAAACAGAGGCATTAGAAGAAGGAGAACAGTTAGATTACGAGAAGCATAAAGAAGAAACCAAAGAACAATACCTAATCAGTCAAGTTCAATCAATCCAAGCTGATTGGTTAGCAGAAAAGAGGACAGAGTATAAAATTCAAAACAATAGTACTGCAAAACCAAAATATGGTTTCTTGAAAATATTAGGAACTCTTTTTAAGAAATAGTTATTAAAAAGATTCTAAGGTTAAGATGGTTCTACTATTCCGTATGAACCATCTTTTCTTTTATACACCAATGATATTTTATCTGTTGCCTTACTTCTGAAAAGGAATGAATCATATCCTAACATCTCCATTCTCTCAATAGCTTCACCTTCCTCAAGTGGAGACATATCTTCTATCTTTTTTCTCTTAGCTATTTTAGGAACATAGTTTGAATATTGATCTTCTTCTACCTCTGTATCTGTATCAATATCCATTACTTCCCATGCTTTAGTACCACCCCAATGATCTTTCATATCTACATACCTATTTAATCTCCTTACAAGAACATCTACAGCTCTATCAATATTTGCATACATCTCTTCTCCTCTCTCTGTTATTCTAATTGGCGTTTCTGGTAAATCTACGGAAATATCTACCCTAAAGTCATTCTTTACTCCCCTACTTGCTTTATGTTCTTTAAAAGCGACTTCCATGGATATAGCTTTATCTAATAAATCTGCTCTTTTTGATATCTTATCTAATGCATATTCTTTTAAAGCATTACTAGAATCCATACCTAGAAAGGTAAATCTAACATCTTCTCTTTTCATTATTGTACTACTTAAATTAGATGTGTTACATTATATAGTTAAGTTTAATACTGTGTCCAATGAGTAAAATAGATTATGAAGATTATGATGAATATCCCTATTGCAATGCTTGTAGAGATTATATAGAGGATGATTCCATCTTTGTTATGAGAGAGTATGGTGATTTTTTTGAAAAAATAGATTGTCCTTCTGAATATGAAGCTTCCATATATCTAGAAAAATCTTATGATTATAAAAAACCAACACAAAGATTTTTTATTGTAGATAACATAGTTGCAAGGATTATCAGTAAAGAAGTAAACGTATGGGATTTAGATTTAAATGATTATGAAACTCTCTTTATATATGGAGAATTATTAAAAGAAGAAAAGAGAAAAAGGGAAGATATTAAGGATATTATTGTACAAAAGGATATTGAGATAGATGGGAAAAAGTGTAAAATATTGACACTACCTACTAGAACAAAAGATGGGAAAGAGCTTTTAAAAGAGATATTTGAAGTTAAAGAAGAAGAGCTATTGCAGTTAGAGTGGTTAAGGGGATATAATAGACTTGTTAATCCGCGATAGCTCAATGGTAGAGCGAACGGCTGTTAACCGTTTGGTTCCAGGTTCGAGTCCTGGTCGCGGAGCCATCTTCCTTTTTCATTAGAATTTGTAAGTAGGTGGTATGGTTTTTTCCATTCCCAGCTTAGCTACTATAATCACCCTAAAAAGAATGTGCACAAGATAATATATATTTGGTATCATAGAGAAATGAAAAAAACTAGAAAATCAAAAAATATTATATACTTCTTTCTCCTTGGTCTTTTATTAGTAATTGCTAATATTTATCTAATAGTTCAAAACAGAAAAACATTTCAAATTTTAGAAGAAAAACCCTATGACATAATAGTTGCTAATATCTCAACCAATCAAGCAGAAGTATATTGGAAAACCAAAACTAAAAATATTGAAGTTCTAACATACAAAGAAAAAGAAAGTACAGCTCCATACAAGTATGAGAATGATTTTAGAATATACACAAATATTTCCGATGAAGAAGACTTATACAAATCAACAATATCAAATCTAAAACCGAATACAGAATATACATTTAGAATTAATTCTCCACAACACATATGGGATTATAATCTTACTTTTATAACTAAAAATATTAATGAACAAGTTAAACTACCACAGATAGAAACAGGAAGCTCTGACCCTGGTGACTTTATTCTAATTGATGCCGAAGGAGAGAAGTATATGGTTTTTGCTAACAAAAACAGAAACTGGGCACTAGATTTAAAAGGTAAAACCTACAAAGAAATTAAATATGCACAATATATTCCAAAATTTGAATTAAAGAGAAAATTAAATACTGCACTAAAAAACAATGTGTATGCAGCTACAGGAGCTAATTGTATGACGAATGTTGTAATAAAGGATACTAGATACCTACCTACCTTAGAACAATCATTAGCACTTACAGAAGGAGAACGTTTTTCATATTGTAAAGGAGACTATTTAAGAGAATGTTATGCTGATGCTTATTGTAAATCAATAAACGCTGGACTTAATCCTGCAATATCATTAACTGTTTGGATGCACGAATCTGCTGCTAGCATGTATGCACAATTCCCTGTAGTTGAAGACTTTGGAATCCATGTAGCAGAATGGAAGAATGATTTTACTACACAAATTAATTATTTTCTTAAAAATGTTGCTATAGAGTCATATGCAGATGATTGGTTTGAGGAAGCTTGCAGAAGAAGAGGTGAAAAATCAGACCAAGAAATAGATATACTTAAGAAAAAATATAGTCCAGAACATATATGGGCAACAAAATACTGGAAAGGATATGTATGTACAGAAGATAACGATGGAATAGGTGCTGGAGTTGAGTATATTGGATACTTAGAGTGGATGTTTTATCAGATGACTGGTAAAGAATTACCCAAATGGCCATGGAGAATTCCACCTAATGCAAACTCATGTGATAGATCTAAAGAAACTCAAAACAGAAAGTATAGAACATGCTCAGGAGAATCAACAGACTCCACTCCAACAGACCCAGATAAACCAATACCTTCTGGAGGAGATGGTATTAAAGACGAAATGGTCGTGACTGATAAAGATAGATATTGTGCAGATCATGATGGTTGTATATGTCTCTACGATAAAGAAGGAAATAATTACAAAACTAGATTAGAAGCTGAACATGGATATACATGTACTGTAGATAAAAAAATCATAAAAACAGAAAAAATATGTTGTTTTGAAGATAATAAACTCTCCGTAAAAATGCCATCCGATTGTAATGGAGTACTTAGAGAAGATATTCCAATTACAAATTGTAAGAACACAAATGCTAAATATCAACTTAAGAAGGGGGTTAGCTTCATTAATCCAGTAGAAGTATTAGATACTACTCAGACACTACATCCTAAAACAGCATACGATTTAATCAATATGTCAGATAAAAGAGCTATTGCTGTTGGAGAATACAAATCAGGAGAATGGATTCAAGTTGTAAAGTATCAAGATGGAAAAATATATGGCAATGATTTTGAATTAGATTCAAACAAATCATATATGGTTATATCGCTACAAGGAGCAGAGTTTAATTTAATTGGCTATAGAGGAGCAAGTCTGGATATATCAAAGTTGTCAGGATGGAATCTAGTTCCTTCCTATCTGTTTGATAACAAAGGATATACATCATATGAAATATTAAAAAATCTAGAGTTTAATAAGATAAAACAGATAGGACAGTGGCAAGATAGTAAAAGTCTTTTTGAATATACAATAAAGAATGATAAAAATGAAATATATGGAGAAGAGCTAAAAATCGGAAATCAGAATGGAATATTTATAAAGGTAATACAATAGATTACTATTCAAGAAATATATTTGATATTATGTAATAGTGGAAAAACCTATCAAAAAGAAAAACATACTTATGCTATTTATTTTAGGTGTGTTTCTCTCTCTAGGAGCATCATTACTTCTACTAAGAAGTGATTTTAATTATCAAAAATCTCTAAGAACACCATTTGATATTGTTGTTGCTAATACTACTACTGATAGTACACAGATATATTGGAAGGTAAAGGAAGAAGACTTCCAAATACTTTCATACAAAAAAGAAACATTTACAGGACCATATACACAAGCATTTAATGATGTACTACTTTACAAGGATAATATATCTAACTCTAATCTATACATTACCAAAATTGAGAATCTAGAACCAAATACAAGATATATATTTAAAATTGATTCTGCTAAAGGTATAGAGAAAAAAGAATTTAGTTTTAAAACAAAAGAGATAAAGGAAGAAGTAATAACTCCTAATATAGTAACTGGAGATACTAATATTGATAAGTTAGTTTTAATGTCTTTGGATAGTGGAGATAATATTATGTTGGACACAGCAAAACATGGAACATGGGCATTTGATAATCAAGGAGAAGAATATAAACAAAGAGAATATGCTCAGATTACTACAGAAGAAGAGTTAGTTGCATTAATTCATAATATTCTTGCACCTAAGATATATGCTGCAAGAGAAAAAACTGGTTCTAACTGTATGGTTGATATAAAAGTGAATAATTACAATCATACTGCAATAGACAAAGCAACATTTGTAGATAAAGCTGAAAATGGGATATATACCAATAATTGTAGAAAAGGTAATTATGCAAATGAATGTTTTGATGATGTATATTGTACTTCTTTGGAGAAAGGTGTAGACCCCGCATTTCCATTAACAATATGGTTTCAGGAAACAGGTGCTAGTAATTATGCAAAAGCTGATAAAGATGGAGTACAAAACTTAAAAGATTTTGGAATTAAAAACTCAAATATCTATTTTGATTTTAGAGGACAATTAGATTGGTTATTAAATAATGTTGCAAAAGAAGAGTATATTAATACTTGTACATTAGATACCTTTACTCCTAATAGAATAGAGAATTGGATTTCTGATAAGGATATTAATAGTGAGTTTTCTCTTAATAAAAATTCCAAACTCTTTAAAAATATTCAATGGGCTACAAAGTTTGTATTAGGAGATAAAAAAGGAAAGGGATGTAATTCTAAAAGAGATCTTGTTTCTGGTTTGTTGTATTATTCAAAAACTCTTAGAAATTACAAACATGTACTACTTGATGGTACTAGTGGTTATAATAATATTGAATTTCCTTTTAAGATAGAAAGATCTAGTAGTTATATATGTGATCATTCTAATCAAAAGATGAATACCATATATAAAAATTGTGATAACAATGACATAGAAAAGAATAATGTTCTTGGAAGTAGTACTGGTTGTAATGATGATCCAAGTGGTAATACTGATATAATAGAAGGAGAGATATGTACTGATCGTGGAGGGTGTGATTGTTTTGAAAAAAGAGATGAAAATAATAAACCTGAGAATTACAAAAGACTTTCACTATGTGGTGAAAAATGTAAAGTAAGTCCAAGGGGATCAATAACACTAAATAAACTAAAACCCGAAGGGACATGTAACACAGATGATGGATGCACATGCAATTATTACGATAACAAAAATAATGTCCATATCTACAAAGGGCAAACATGTTTATTAAACGATGAAACCATAATGGTTGCAGGAGAAAAGTCTAGTGAATACAAGCATCAATGTTGTGGAGATAGTCTTGTACCTACGCCTAGTCCTAGCCCTAGCCCTAGTCCTACACCTAATCCAGATCCTAACCCTCCTGATGGAAATAGAGATGAAATGGTCGTGACTAATAAAGATAGATACTGTGAAGACCCTAACGGTTGTATATGTCTCTACGATAAAGAAGGAAATAATTACAAAACTAGATTAGAAGCTGAACATGGATATACATGTACTGTAGATAAAAAAATCATAAAAACAGAAAAAATATGTTGTTTTGAAGATAATAAACTCTCCGTAAAAATGCCATCCGATTGTAATGGAGTACTTAGAGAAGATATTCCAATTACAAATTGTAAGAACACAAATGCTAAATATCAACTTAAGAAGGGGGTTAGCTTCATTAATCCAGTAGAAGTATTAGATACTACTCAGACACTACATCCTAAAACAGCATACGATTTAATCAATATGTCAGATAAAAGAGCTATTGCTGTTGGAGAATACAAATCAGGAGAATGGATTCAAGTTGTAAAGTATCAAGATGGAAAGATATATGGCAATGATTTTAAACTAGATTCAAACAAATCATATATGGTTATATCGCTACAAGAAGCAGAATTTAATTTAACTGGCTATAGAGGAGCAAGTCTGGATATATCAAAGTTGTCAGGATGGAATCTAGTTCCTTCCTATCTGTTTGATAACAAAGGATATACATCATATGAAATATTAAAAAATCTAGAGTTTAATAAGATAAAACAGATAGGACAGTGGCAAGATAGTAAAAGTCTTTTTGAATATACAATAAAGAATGATAAAAATGAAATATATGGAGAAGAGTTAAAAATCGGAAATCAAAGTGGAGTATTTATAAAAGTACTACAATAACTTACTTATCTCTAGCATCCTTTAATAATTTCAATAGTAAATCACCCTGTTCTTTAGTTGCAAGCCTTACTCTAAAATCCTTATCCATATATATGGGAACTACTTTCGTTTGAATATACTTACCTTCATAGAAATAATGTGTAAGCACAAGACCCTGTCTGGTTCCTATCCAAATATATTGATCAAAGAAGAGATTGCCTAAACCATAGAATATAACCCCATCTTTATACAACTCATATGTCTGAGGTTGATGCGCCTGAGTACCTACTACAATATCTGCTCCTAGATCAATAGCTTTCTTAAATGTACCTCTTTGATCAGGAACAGCAACAGGTTTATAACAAGGAGGAAAAATAACATCACCATCAGGATAACAGTAACACTCTTGAAATTGAAAACTTGTAATTACAACATCTGCATTCTTCTTAGCCTCTTCTATATCCCTCTTAAGTTTCTCCTCACTGTAAGGATTCGCTCCAGATTTATTAGTTCCAGCTAATGGCCCTGGATTATTTAATATACTATCGTAATAGTTATAGCCAAGAAATGCTATCTTAGTACCATTTACCTCCTTATACAAAATCTTTCTTGCATCTTCTAAATCAAGTCCACCACCAAAATAATCCCAACCCAATTCTTTATATGTCTCTATTGTACTCGCACTATACTTAGCTCCATAGTCATTATTATGATTACCTGTTAACTCAACAATATCCACACCACTCTTCTTTAAAGTCTCAATATATTTAGGATTAGAACAAAAAGCCATACTTCTTGTTGGAGTACAACCAGGTACAAAAGAAACCTCATTAGATACATGTGTAAGATCAGCATCTGCCAAAAAATCCCCTATATACTTAGCAGCATAATCATTTTCTTTTGCAGCTTCCATCTTAAATGCTAAATTCCTTGCAATAGCAACAACACCTCCCATATTCAATTTTGTCAACAAACTTTTTTGCATAACACCACTACCACCAAAACCCATATGGATACCGATAATTGAGATAATTAATTCATCTTCTGGCTTTACGGAAGAGTAAAATCTAAACTTAACAGCGCCTTCCTGATCATCTAAGTAATACTTTTCATTAAAAGGTATTATCTTAACTCTGTAATCCAAAGAATCAAAAGACAATAAACCAATATTATCATCACTCTCTTTTAGTTTAGCTACCAAACTATCAATTCCCCCATCTAACACAGTGATATCTGCATCAATCTGACTCTGAATCTGCTCCTTCAATCTACCATCAATCATGTACAGATTCTTACTCTTAATATCATCATCTGTTAAGTTTGTTGTAAGAGAATACATATGCCCCACTGGAATAAAGTCCTGACTAAACACCACCTTGCTACCTTCTTTCTCCTCCATCCCTATCACTAAATCACTTCTACCATCTTTAAACTTAAACCTAGGTTTTTCATTAAACACCACCTTACTTAAATTTTCTACCATCAAATTTTTAAATTCCTCAGGGACATCATCTTCAAAAGATATTGTATATGTATCGTATACAACTGCACTTCTTCCTATATTAAATAGATACCTTACCGCATAAAGAAAATTATCCCTATTTTCAAAAAATAGAAACAGTGCTGAAAAAAGAAAAGAGAGAAGAATTAACCTAAAAACCTTTATTTTACCTTTCTGCTTCTGCATAGAACCATTTCTAGAAACAGTATGTCTTCTTACAACTGTTTCTCTTGGTTTCTGCCTTGGTGCAGTCATATCAATATTGATCATATGCAATATTACCATAAAATAAGACCTCTTCCACCCTGGTTGATACTATAGGTCGTTTCGTGGTATAATATATGTATGTTCAGCCTAAATTATTTAATAAATATAAGGATGAATAAATTGATATTAAAAAGTAAAAAAACAGTAACCATGTTAAGTGGTCTACTTTTTGTCGCCGTAATACTACAAACTCTTTCTCATAAGATTCCAGTATTCTCTGTAAAAGCAGAGATGACAGGAGAAATCACCTCTACAGCTGCAGCTACTCAGGTAGAGAATATTATTGAAGATACAGAACCAACTGCATTTATTCAAATACCTCAAAATAATATTCCTGATGAAGTTAAAGTTGCAAAAATTAGAGCATATCTTGAAAAAAGAAATTCTCCACTTGCAGAATATGCAGAAGAGTTTGTAAAGGCTGCAGATGAATATGGTATTGACTACAGAATTGTTGCTGCTATCTCAATTATTGAATCTGGTGGTGGTAAGAATAACTTCAGACCTTACAATGCGTGGGGATGGGGTAAAAAGGGATTTGCAAACTGGACAGAAGGAATTTGGACTGTTTCTGCAAGTATTGGTAGATACTACTCAAAAGGTTTAACCACTCCAAAACTTATCAGTTACTCATACTGTCCTCCTAATGCTGATGCATGGGCAAGTAAAGTACAGGGAGTTATGAATGTCATTGCTCTCTAAAATATCTCAACAGATTGACATCAAAAGTTTCCTTAAAACAAGGATTCTATAAAGCGATTGATGAAATCGGATATTATCATTATAATGTTTTTATTGGGGTCAAAAGATCTTCATAAAATAAAGAGGAGGGTGTCATCATGAAAAATGTCGGATATGGCAAATTAAGAATTATAACTGGTAATTCAAATATTCCCTTAGCAAAAAGTATTTGTAAATATTTAGATGTCAAACTAAGTGTTACAGAAGTAAAACATTTCAAAGACGGAGAGATTGGTCTAAATATTGTAGATTCTGCTAGAGGAGCAGACGTCTTTGTAATACAACCCACAAGTACTCCTGTAAATGACAACTTAATGGAATTGCTTGTTATAATAGATGCTTTAAGAAGAGCTTCTGTAGGAAGAGTAAATGCTGTTATTCCATACTATGGTTATGCTAGACAAGATAGAAAAACCAAACCTAGGGAACCAATCACAGCTAAACTCGTTGCTGATTTGATAACAGTTGCTGGGGCTGACAGAGTTGTTACTATGGATTTACATGCAGGACAGATTCAAGGCTATTTTAACATCCCTGTTGATCACCTGACTGCATTAAAGAAGTTAGCTGAGTATTTTAAAAAGTATGTAAAAGCTGATCCAAACTTTGTAGTAGTATCCCCTGATCTAGGTGGAGTAGCTAGAGCTAGAAAATTTGCTAACTTTCTAAAATTACCAATAGCTATAATAGAGAAGGTTAGACCTAGACCTAATGAGAATGAAGTTATGAATGTAATTGGTGAAATAGAAGGGAAAAACATAATTATGATAGACGATATTATAGATACAGGTGGAACTATCTGTAAGGCTGCTGAGGTTTTAGTAAAGAGAGGTGCAAAAAAAGTTTACGGTGCTGCTACACATGGAGTACTTAGTGACAATGCGGTAGAACGAATTAAAGATTCCCCTATTAAAGAATTTATTATAACCGACACTATTTATCATCCCAAGACAAAACTTGGAAGAAAAATTAAGGTAGTCACAGTAGGAGATCTCATAGCTCAAGCTATTGAGAGAATACATACTAACAAATCTATTAGTGTAATATTTGACTAGAGTATACAAAGATTAATCCTTGTAGTAGGAGAAAAATTTACCCAGCACTCTTTCAATAATTGTCTGCGAAGAAGAGAATATTTTTCTAAGTTCCCTCTTTATCTTCTCGCTATCATGTCTAACAAGACTTCTCTCTAATTCATCACCTTTCTCTCTCTTTATCAATCCAGACGCTACCAAATCTGCTCTAATAATTTTTCCTTTAAAATTCTTCTCTGTAATATCATCTTCTATAATATGTTCACCTTTCTCTATATACCTTTTATATGCTCCTTGTGGAATTTTCCCATTGTTAATTAAAAAGTAATCAACCTTTTTACCAATATATTTCTCTATAATATCTAAGTATTCTCTTTGAGTCATATTTCTAGTTTGACCCTTTTTACTCATTAGATTCCCTATACATATGATTTTTGCTTTACATTTCTTTATTTCTTCTTTAATACCCTTTACAACAAAGTTTGTAAGAGTTGTAGTATATAGATCACCTGGACCAAGTATTATGTAATCTGCTTTTCTAATAGCTTTTAATGCATTCTCTGTAGCTTTTGCAGATGGTTTAAGATAAATTTTGGATATATTCTTATCTACCTCTGGTTCATCAATTAAATGTTCTCCTTCTATAATTTCACCATCATCATATTCTGCTACTAATCTTGATTTATCTAGTGTTACAGGTATTACATCTCCAATTATTCCAAAAATTGTCTTAAACATCTCTATAGCTTCTATCTCACTTCCTCCTAATATATCTGTCATAGCTATCATTAGAAGATTACCAAGAGTGTGCCCTTTTATTCCTTCTCCTGTTGCAAATCTATACAGAAAAAGTTTTCTTAAAATCTCATTATTCCCACTATCATACAAAGCTATTAAAGATTTTCTAATATCGCTAAGAGGAAGAAGACCAAATTCATCTCGTACAACAGCATTACTACCACCATCATCCATCATTCCAACAATCACGGATAGATTTAAATCTTTATGCTTTTTTAAACCTTCTAATACAACTGTACTTCCTGTACCTCCACCAATCAAGAGAATATTCATGAGATAAGTATAGCATTTTTATGGTATAATAGAGTAGATAAGATAAAAAGATTTTAGTATGAATTTTAAGATTGGTTCAAAGGTTTTCTATCCATCACATGGTGCTGGTTGGATTAGAGGAGAAAAAGAAATTGAGTTTGATGGAAAGAAGAAGAAGTATTTTGAATTTGAATTAGTCACTAATCTTCTTAGGATTTCAACACCAGTAGATAATATTGAGAACTTAGGCATTAGACCAGTTCTTTCTGCAAACGATATTAAAAAGAAGATTGCAATACTCAAAAAGTCTTCTACTATTGACCCTAAGGTTAAAGACTTTAACATTATGTTAAACACTTTTAAAGAGCTTGAAGAGAGTTCTAGTATTGATGATTCTATTAAAATAATTCAGTATTGTAACTTTGTTAAGAAAAATAGAGAGAAAGAAGGAAGATTAATTCCTGTTAGTATTGAGAAACAGTTAGAAGGTGCAATTAGAAACATCGTTGGTGAACTAGCAGTATCTAGTGGTACTTCATTAAAAACAGCATCTAAGAACTTTAGTACAATTACTGGGATATATGTAGATATTATAAAAGATTAATGACTTAGGTAATTCTCACCCCTATCTTTACACCCATAACTTCTATCTCTTCATCTGTTGTAATGTTATCCATTTCAACACTCTTTGCATGGAACTCTGAAAGGTTCTCATCAACATAGTTTTGTATTACATCTTTAGTATCTTTATCCTCTATCTTAAGATAAAGGGTAACCATATCATCAACCTTAAGACCTTTCTTCTTTCTTAAATCTTTGTACCTTCTCATAAATTCATTAATTAAAGCTTCATTCTTTAACTCATCTGTTAGGTTACAATCAATTGTAATAAAGTTACTACCCTCACCTTCAGTATTCATTCCTTCTCCTTTTTCTGCTTTCTCAGAGAAGAATATCTCCTTAACATTTATCTCCTCTCTAACAATCTCTCTTAACTCATCATCCTTGATATTTACAAAAGCTTTAGCAAGAGGTTGTCTTAGATTTAATCTAACATTCTCTCTAACCTTCAAACCATTTGATGCAATATCTCTAACTCTTTGCATATTCTCAAGAACTTTAGTATCTATATCTTTTTCATCAACCGTTGGATAATCCTCTAGATGTACAGACTCTACACTCTCCAAACCCATATTCACAACAAGATTCTGATACATCTCCTCAGATATGAAAGGTGTAAATGGAGCAAGAAGTTTAGAAAGAGTAACTAAAATGTAATGAAGTGTACCTATGGCATCACTATCTCCATTCTTAAATCTGTTTCTTGACCTTCTGATATACCATTGAGAGAGATCCTTACAATACTCCTCAATATCTCTTGATGCAGTAGCCATATTGTACTCTTCTAGAGATTTGTTAACCTTAAAGACTAGGTCATTTGTCTTTGCTACCATCCATTTATCCATCAAATGTGTTAGTTTCTTTACATCATACTTCTTCCAATCCCAATCATGTAACTTAGCATATGTAACAAAGTAGTTGTATGAATTCCAAAGCTGAATGTAGAATCTTCTCCTTACATCCTCAAGAGTTCCCCATCCAAATCTCATATTTGAACCGATGGATGCTGTTGAATAGTTCCATCTGAGAATGTCAGAACCCATCTTGTCTGCAGCATCATCAAACTTTACATAGTTAGGTTTAGTCTTACTCATTCTCTCATTCTTCTCATCTCTGACCTCTGCAAAACACATAACTTCTTTGTATGGTGCTTTCTTTTCAAAAACAACACCAAATACAAGCATTGAGTAGAACCACAACCTAATCTGCTCTATCATCTCAATTACTAATTCTGCTGGGAACCACTTCTCCCAATATTTTTTGTCATCAAGATATGCAAGTGTAGAGAAAGGTACTACTCCTGCATCAAGCCAACAATCTCCCACATCAGTAATCCTCTTTACATTCTCACCACACTTTGGACACTTAATCTCAATCTCATCAATCCATGGTCTATGAATATCATGAAGTTTGTCCACTAACTCTGGTTTTACTGCTAACTCTTTCAGTTCTTCTAAACTACCTACTACATGAAGATGACCACACTTCTCGCATTCATAGAAAGGTAAAGCTAAGCCGTAGAATCTCTTTCTACTAATCATCCAATTTCCCATACTATCTAACCAACCTTGCATTCTCTTACCTGCATAGTCTGGTAACCACTTAACATCTTTTGCTGCCTCCTTAAGTTCATCTTTAATCTTAAGTACATCTATGAACCAGTTATCTTCCAACTTAAACAAACATTTTGTATTACATCTCCAACAGTGAGGATAGCTGTGAGTAAAATCTTCTGTTTTATACAAAAGACCTTGTTTCTTTAGATCTTCAATTACCTCATCTGCTACATCATGTGCATATTTACCATCTAAGAATCCAAATCCTTCTGTAAAGTGACCTGTGGAATCAAGAGGTGAGATAATGTCTGCACCTAACTCTTGACCCAACTCAAAGTCTTCTTGACCACAACCTGGTGCAATATGTACAACACCTGATCCTGTTTTTGAATCAACTAAATCCCACTCAACAATACTATGCTTAATGCCCTTCTGTGTAGGAATATCAAGTAGAGATTCATACTCTTTACCAATCAATTCCTTAATATCTATCTCTTCAACATTATTCAAACCTAATCTTTTTGCACTATCTGCACCTAAATATACTGTCTTTCCATCAATCTCTGTCCTTACATATCCTAATTCTGGATTTACAGCTAAAAGTACATTAGAAGAGAGAGTCCATGGTGTTGTTGTCCATGCTAGAACATATTCTTCTTTTTTATCCTTATTCTTTAACTTAAAGAATACATACACCGATTTATCTGCTATCACCTTGTATCCATCTGCTTGTTCATGTTGAGAAAGTCCTGTCTCACATCTTGGACACCATGTTGTTGCTGACCTATCTTTGTACAAGAGTCCTTTCTCATGACAGAGTTGAAGGAACTTCCAAATATACAGATTGTTAGTCTTAGACATTGTATAGTAGCTATTTTCCCAATCCATGAACATTCCTAATCTCTTAGATTGTTCTGTCTGAACCCCAGAGAATTTGTTTACCCTAGCCATACATTGGTTTGTAAAGTTGTCTAGACCGTAATCCTGAATATCCTTTTTACTGTTAAAACCTAGATCCTTCTCCACACCCACCTCTACCCAAAGTCCTTGACAGTCAAAACCATTCTGAAATCTCTGTTCAAATCCTTGCATGTTTTTAAATCTCTGTACAATATCTTTGTATGTCCTTCCCCATGCATGATGTACTCCCATTGGATTGTTTGCAGTAATTGGTCCGTCTATGAAGGAGAAGTGTTTCTCTGCATCTTTATTTCTTTCAACATATTTCTTTTCAATATCATTATCTTCCCAGAATTTCATAATACCTTTCTCCATCTGTACAAAATCTTGATTTGGTTTTACTGGTTTAAGGTTTTTACTCATACAATCTTTTATTTAATTTATTTTTTATTTCTTAAATATATATTAACAAAAAAACCCTTGTATTTACTAAAAGAGTTATACAATATGTTTTAGAGTTGTATATCTTTTAATATCTACAAGGGGCGAATCTATCGCGGTACCACCCTATTTTAGAATACTATTTCTAATATTCTCTTAGAACCTACTATTAGGTTTAGGATTCTACTAAATATATTTATATCAATATATCTTTCTTTCCTCACTCACCAGTGATAACTGGGTCAATGCGCTGGTTGATTATATCACAAAAGAGAAATTCTATCTCAAAGACCTTGTTCTTTGAAGACACTCATAGGCAGAAATTAGATGTTTAGCTGCCTTAGGATTCTTAAGAAACTTATCAAGGAAAGATAACATCTCTCTAGAACCTCTGTATCTTACAGGTTCTCTTTTAAATGGATTGCTCTTACTTTGATATGTATCTATTACTACTGCTTCTCCTTCCCCTACAGTAATATTAAATCTTGCCATACCTACAGCCTTTTTGCCATCTTCAACTCTAGTAAGGTATACAACATCTCCAAAAACCTCACCATTACTATCTTGATTTAGTGAACGATGAAGAACAACTGTACCAAGTTTACCTTTTACAGCTCCAATAGGGACAAATCTTTGATAGTACTCACCATCTGGACAGAGATCTTTCTCAGCATTCGCTACAGCCATTTGTTGATGCTGTATCTCCTCTACAATCCCTTTTGTATCCTTTACATTATCAAAACCTCCAAACTCTTCAATGGCTTTAATTACAGCAAGAGGTTCTGAGATATTAAGTTGTGCTACAAAGGGATCTCTTTGCTCTTCTGGAGGTCTACTATCTCTTAGAAAATCATTAAAACTTGGTTGTGTTTCTGACATTTGTATAGTTACTAAAATAATCTTGCCGGACCTAGATTCGAACTAGGATTAACGGTTCCAGAGACCGTCGTCCTACCATTAGACGATCCGGCATTATCTATACTTAATTATACCATTTCCAAAGCATACTTTTCCAATCTCTGAACCACTTTCTCTTTACCTAGAACATTCATAACTTGATAAAGATTAGGACTCTGTGTCTTCTTAGTAATAGCTACTCTAAGAACCATAGCTACATCCCCTACTGTACCCTTGTATTTCTCTCTGTTAGCTTCATACTCCTTCCTATCAGAACAAAAACTTAATTCTTCACCTAACTTCTTAACATTATCAAACCAAGCAGTACTATCATCATCAGGATTGTATATATTGATATACTTCTCAACTATCTCCTTCTGAGTATCTTTACTTACCCTACTTGATATATCCTCATAGCTATCCTCATCAAAGAATGTATCAAAAAATATTCTTAACTGTTCCTTACTATCCTTAAACTTAACCATATCCTTCCTAATCTTCTGACCACTTCTTTCAATATTAAAGATATTAATACAATATTCCTTGTCCTCCTCTAAAATCTTAGCTACTTCCTCATCATACTCCCTTGCCCAATGAAGAGACCTCTCATATACCTCCTCAGCAGAGAGTGTTGCAATGTAGTCTTTACAAATATCTTCAAGCTTAACAATATCAAATAGTGCCCCTGCCTTGTTAAACTTCTCTAACTTCAATTGGAATTCACTAACATCTGCACCTGGGTTCTGAATCCTCCAATCATAGAAGTTTGAATTAGCAAGTGTAAGGAAATATTCAATAATGGCTTCATTTGGATAACCATTTTCTATGTAATATTGTACATCTGCTTCTGGATCTTTCCTCTTACTAAGCTTTCTTTTACTCTTTCCTTCATTATCTAACTTCATTAAAGGTGCTGGATGTGCATACTCTATCTGTTTAAATCCTAACTTCTTAAAAAGTTCATAATGAATT
Source organism: Candidatus Dojkabacteria bacterium (assembly GCA_050950145.1). GTDB lineage: Bacteria > Patescibacteriota > Dojkabacteria > SC72 > SC72 > UBA5232. The sequence goes on along the minus strand of JBMNHB010000001.1, from coordinate 297,082 downwards.
GGTACAGATGCAAACCACTCCTCTGTTCTAATAACTAAGGTTATACCCATTAAAGTATCATCAATTGGATGAGCAAAATGGTATGTAGGAAAGCTATCAGATTTAAGTAAAACAATATCCATATCATTCTCTCTAAGTGTAAATCTACCCTTAATCCTGTCTGTCATTTCAAATGACTTATCAATATCACCTGTTGAATACAACCTAATTACAAAAGGTTTACCTTCATTTAGTTCTTTCTCAATATCCTCAACAGTTGCATTTCTCCACTTAGCCCAGTCACCGTAGTAGCCGGTTCTAACTCCTAATTCTTCTTGCTTTTCTCTAATCTCTGCTAATTCCTCATCTGTAATGAAACAGGGGTAAGCTGTACCTTTCTCTACCATATCTTTTGCAAAGACTTTGTAGATATCTAACCTCTGACTTTGGATATATGGTCCATATTCACCAATCTGCTCTGTTTCATTAATTGGACCTTCATTAAATTCAATACCAAAACCCTTAAGTCCATTAACAATCAAAGAAATACCACCTTCTACCTCTCTCTTTTTATCCGTATCCTCTATCCTTAAAATTGCAATTCCATTATTATGTCTTGCTAACTTTACTCCAACCATACTGGTATATACCGACCCTGTATGCAAAAAACCTGTAGGACTTGGAGCAAATCTTAAAACCATCTCCCCCTTTTTTATATTTCTCTTAGGATACTTCTTAAATATATCACCTACTGTTTCCTTTACATCAGGAAAAAGTAACTCAGCTATCTGTATATTTTCATCTTTTGTTCTCATATGATAATATTATATCATGACACTAACAGAGGCATCATTTTGGACAAAAAGATTTGGAGTTATTGGTGGAGCAGCACTACTCATTATCCTTACTATCATAATAATTGTGGTATACACAGGTAACAAGCCATCTATTCCACAAGAGTACCTCCTTCCTAACTATGGCTGTACAGAGAAAGCAGAAGAATTTTTACAAAAAGCAAAGATAGAAATACCTTCTTTAGAAATAGATCCTAACTCAGAAGCTGTTTTTAATATCTTAACTCCCACTGGAAAGATAAATGAGTTACCTTCCGTGGTTAATGTGTATAAATTTGAGAATCCAACTCAATCTTGGTCTTCTCAAGCATACGCTAAAGTATTAGCTGGAAATCTTGGTTTTGATAAAGAAAAAATCATAATTGAAGATATATATACATATAAATGGAGAGATAATGTTAATTTAAGGACCCTTGTTGTTAATGCAAAAAACCTTAACTTCACATTAGAAACAGATCCTCAAAGGATAAGGAATGTGTCAGATCAAGAATCTTTGCCTAGTGAGCAGTCAGCAAAGTCAACAGCTCAAAATATTCTAAGAACAAAAGGTCTGTTAGATAACAGTTCTGAATATTCATTTAAAATCACAAAAACAACATATATTAATCTTAATGCTGATGGAACATTCAGTAAAGCTCTTTCTGCATCAGAAGCTGAGTTAATAAAAGTAGATTTCTCAAGAGAGAAATCAATGATTACATTCTCATCTGAATTAGTAGGTACAGATAAAATGATAAAAGATTTTACAGCATCTACTGGTACAGAACCACAAACAGTTAAAAGAACTATTAATGATAAAAGTGTTGAATTTTATACCTTTGATACGAGAGTTGTACTACCAAAATCTCAGGATTCTAATATATCCGTTTACATAGGACCAGAAGATAAAAAAAGTAAATTGTCTGGTGGGCTAACTTCTACGTATAAAATTGATTATACATATTGGCCAATATCCTTTGACCCTTGTGGAACGTATCCTTTAATTCCAACAGCTACTGCCGTAAACGAAGTATCAAAAGGTAATGGAAGTATTGCATATTTGTACGAAAAAGATGGTGATGATATCTCTGGATACAGACAGAAGAATGTTAAGCAATTTAGAATAAATACAAATGTAAAAATCCTCTACTACGAAACACCAGAAGAACAAGACTTTTTAGTCCCCATCTACCTTATTTCAGGTGAAGCTGTTTTTAATGATGATACAACAGGTCTTTTTGATATATATTACCCTGCAATAGATTACAATAATATTAAGGATAAAGTCATACAGAAACAGATACCTGTTGAGGAGAAGAAGAACTCTTTTCTCTAAATAACTTTTGATATATAATTACCTCCCATGAAAAGAACAATGTTAGCTAATCTAAAAGAAAATATTGGGAAAGAAGTAAGAGTAAGAGGACGTGTTGATACTATTAGAGATCAAGGAAAAATCATTTTTCTCATTATCCGAGATAGAAGTGGAAGTGTTCAAGCAGTCTCATGGATAGGGAATGGAGAAGAACTTTTTAACACTGTAAAAAGTCTAACTCATGAGTCTATTGTTGACATTACAGGTGTTGTAAATGAGGCAAAACAAGTTGCCGCAGGATATGAATTAGAAATTAAAGATATTAAGATAGATTCTCTTGCACAAACTCCACTACCAATTGTGATAGAGGAAGAACATTCAGATAATCTTACAGCATTAGACAAACGACTAGATTACAGATGGATAGATCTTAGATCTAAGAAGAACCATCTAATGATGGAAGTTGCTACTACTATGACAAAAGCTCTCAGAGATTACTGTCTAGATAATGAATTTACAGAGTTTCAAGGTCCTAGAATTATAAGTGCTGCTAGTGAGGGTGGTGCAAATGTATTTGAAGTTAAATATTTTGATAGAAAAGCATATTTAGCACAATCACCACAGTTTCATAAACAGATGGCAATAGCAGCAGATTTAGAGAGAGTATTTAATGTTGGTCCAGTATTTAGAGCAGAGAAGTCATTTACAACAAGACACTTAACAGAATATACAAGCTTTGACGTTGAGATGTCATATATTGATTCATACAAAGATGTTTGTCATTTTGAACAAGAGATGATTAAACATATGTTAAAAGAGGTAAAAGAGAAATATGGGGATAAAATTAGGGAAGTTTTTGGAGTTGATATTGTTGTACCTGAAGGAGATTTCCCATACTTAACTGTAGAAGAAGCAAAAAAGAAATTAAAAGATGCTGGCATTCCAAGTAAAGATGACGGAGATTTTTCACCAGAAGAAGAAAGAGCTATTGGAGAAATAATGGAAAAGGAAACAGGTTGTGAATTTATTTTCATGGTAGATTATCCACATAGAAAAAGAGCTTTCTACCATATGAAGAATCCAGATAATCCAACTTTAGCATTAGGATACGATCTCTTTTGGAAAGGATTAGAGGTAACAACAGGAGCACAGAGAGAACATAGATATGAAGAGCTAAGAGAAAATGCAAAAGAAAGGAATATACATTTAGCAGAACTTGAGGAATATTTTGATTACTTTAAGTATGGTTGTCCTCCACACGGTGGTTTTGCTATTGGTACAGAGAGATTATTAATGAAATTATTAAACCTACACTCAATACTTGAAGCTACATATTTACCAAATACACCTAATAGATTGGGGAAATTGCTAGCAAAAACTCAAAAAGGAGAAAAAAACTAAGATTTAGAAAACCTCCATTCTTTTACTATAAACTGAACATTCTCATAACCATTCCATATATTCAAATCTGGATATCCTACAACATCAATAACAGAATCTTTCTCTATCTCTTCCTTATCCTCTCCTGATCCAAATAAAACTAATGTTAATAAATCATATCCACTTCCCTTAACTAACAATTTCATATGATTCTCCTCCTGACCCATTACAGTTTTTCTAAATACCACAACATTCCTTAAACAGAGAACCGGTTTAGGATTACCATATCCAAAAGGTTCTAACTTACCTAAATCTTCTATCAACACCTTATTCACGCTATCTGTATCTAACACCAAATCAATATTTAACTTACTAACTAACATATCATCAGTAATCTTTTCATTAGCATACTTAATGAACTCTTCGATAAATTCATCAATAGTATCTACCTTTGCACTAAAACCTGCTGCTAACTCATGTCCTCCGTATCTTTCTAAATACTTATCAAATTTACCCAATGTTTCAGTAATATTAAAGCCTTTAATACTCCTTGCAGAACCTTTTACAACATCTCCATTGTGTGTTGCAACAATTACTGGTCTATGAAATTCTTCAAGAAGTTTACCAGCAACCAGCCCAATTACACCCTCATGCCAATCATGCCCTACAACAAAAATAAATTTATCTTTAATATCACCTATCATCTCTACTGCCTCTTCCTTTGTTTCTAGAGTTAGTTTCTGTCTATCAAAATTAAGAAGATCTAGCTGTTCAGCGATATCTTGACACAACTTATCATCATTACTTACAAGTAGCTTAACTCCATCCATTGGAGAACCTATTCGCCCTGCAGCATTTATTCTAGGACCAATTAGATACCCTAGATGATATGAATTAATATCTTTGAAATTAATACCAGCTCTTAGACAGAGATATCTCAGACCCTTTCTTGTACCCTTTGCTATCTGTTTTAATCCAAACGAAACAAATACTCTATTTATCCCAACTAAAGGCATTAGGTCTGTAACTGTAGCAAGAGCAACTAAATCTAAACCTTTTGTATCTTCTGTTAGTTCACAATCCATACCTACCTGCTTTTTAATTTCCTGAATCAGAAGAAAAACAACTGCTGCACCACATATCTGCGTATATGGATATTCATGATTAGGGTACATCTGGTGTACTAATGGGTATGGTAACTTTTCAGAAAGATCTTCTGGTGGTTGGTGATGATCTGTAACAACTACCTTAAGAGGTTTCCTATCCTCAGAACCTTTCATATATTTTTTAATTAACTTCTCATCCCTCACACCACAGTCAACGGAGATAAGTAGTTGTCCTCCTAATTCTAAAACATCATTTAGAGAATCTTCTGTTAACCCATATCCTTGATCAATTCTACTTGGGATATATGAAAGAACATCTATCTTTTTATCTAAATGCTTTGCTAAATCCCTATACAAAAACTCCCAAAGCAGTGCACTTGCACATATTCCATCAGAATCAAAATCTCCGTGTATTACTATCTTCTCACCTTTCTCTACAGACTCTAATATCTCCTTAGCTGCTCTTTTACTATTGTATAGCTTACCTGAATCAGGGATATCTTCTAGCGATGGTTGTAAATACCCCTCACTATCCTCTATTTCCCTTTTCTCCAAGAGGTATTTGATAATATCATCACTAATTTTCTCTTTTGGGAAATTCCATTCTCCCTTACTCTTCAGACTCATTGTTTATCAATCTTTCAATTAAATCCCAATTAAATCCTTTTCTAAGTAAAAAATCTATCTTCTTTCTATCCTCTTTTGTAATTTTACTCTCTCCATATTTTTTCTCATACACTCTTTTGAGGATATCATATTCATCTTCAACTAATTCTTCTAATTTCTTCTCTGCAATTTCTTTAGATATTCCCTTTGATATCAGTTCAGAGAGTAATATATATTTTCCTCTAGGTTTGCTTTTTAATCTAGAGAGTATGAATTGTTCTGCAAACTCTTCATCATTGATATATGAATAGCTTTTTAGTTTTTCAATTGTATTCTCAACTATTTCTCTCTGTGCTTCTTTACTTAATTCCTTAAACCAATCCCCTTTCTTTTTAAAAAGTAATGAGGAAAGATATGTCCTAATCTGTTTTTCACTTTTAACAGATCTAGTTAGATATGTAACTGCCCTGTTAAAGACCCTCTCTGTTAGATCATGATGAAGAATCTCAGCATATTCCTGTTCATCTATATCCTTACCTACATAGAGATTAAACTTAGCAACAGTGTTCAAAGATAGTCCACAAGCGAATACATTATCTAGAAACATATTTACTCTCTCTACATTCCTCTCCTGTGTAGTGAGTTTAGTTATCTTCATTATTTCATTATAGCTCTAACTTCCTTTTCTATCTTCTCCTTTAGTTTTTTATCTTCTTTCAAAAGTTGTACTGTTGCTTCCTTACCCTGTGCAAGCTGTGTATCACCATACTTAAACCATGCACCTGATTTTTCTACAACTTTTGTCTGTACTGCAGCATCTAAGATACTACTCTCTTTATCAATACCCATTGGATATATCATGTCAAAAGTTGCTTCTTTAAACGGAGGAGCTACTTTATTCTTTACAACCTTTACCTTTCTTGAATGTCCGATAACTTCACCATCTTTTAGAATCTTATCCTTCTGTCTAATATCCATCCTGACAGAGGAGTAGAACTTAAGAGCGTTACCACCTGTTGTTGTCTCTGGATTACCAAACATTATTCCAATCTTCATTCTTAACTGATTAAGGAAGATTATTGTAGTACCAGCCTTACTTGAAATTGCTGTAATCTTTCTTAAAGCCTGGGACATTAATCTTGCTTGAAGACCCATATGACTATCGCCCATATCTCCTTCTATCTCAGCTCTAGGTGTAAGAGCAGCAACAGAGTCAACAACTATTACCCCAAATGCAGATGATCTTACTAATGTTTCTAATATTTCCAAAGCTTGTTCTCCAAAATCTGGTTGTGAGATGTAAAGATTTTCAATATCTAAACCAATATTTTTTGCATATACAGGATCAAAAGCATGCTCTGCATCTATGAAAGCAACTGCCTCACCTTTCTTCTGAGCTTCAGTAAGAATATGAAGTGCAAGAGTTGTCTTACCAGAAGATTCAGGACCATAGATTTCAATTATCCTACCTTTTGGAACACCTCCAACTCCTAATGCTAAATCTAAAGAGAGAGCTCCTGTTGGAATCACATCAATGTCCACACTCTTCTCATCTCCAAGCTTCATAATTGAGCCTTTACCAAACTGCTTCTCAATCTGTGCTACTGCTATCTCTATTGCCTTGTTCTTAGGCGATTCTGTCTTAGTAACCTGGGCAGGTTTCTTCTTTGTTTCTTTCATGTATATGGGATATACAAATTTATTTAATTATACTTAAGCATAACAAACCAAAAAGAGTGAGTAAAGGGAGAGTTAAAAAGATTTAATTAACCGATAATAATTTTATACAAACCTTTTATCTATTATATCTGACAAGTTCTGAACAAAAGATCTTCTCAATACTTCATCTTCTCTAATATATCTAGAAATTTCTATCTGTATTGAAGGAATCCTCATCTTACCAGCAACAAATTCACCTAAAGTCTCTTCATCATCATCTCTAAATCTAAAAAGTGCACTACTGATACCGTATAACTCTCCTTTTCCTATTTCTCCTCTAACAATATCTGCAAAATATTTAGATTTAATAAATCTAGTTGGATAGAAAATACCCAGATCAAAATCAGAACCATCTGCCATTCCATGGATATCTATAAACTGGTTAATTTTATTTTCCTTACATATCTTCTGAACTTCTTGTTTATACTTATTTCTCTTAATTGTATGATAGTTAGGATCATAATCTATACTTGCTGAAAGAACGATTCCCCAAGCTCCTGTAAGTGTACATACATCTTTAACAATATCATCTGTAAACCTCTCCCCTTGTCTATATGCTCCACTAAGTTTTGGTCTTTTGTGCAAAAAGGCGTGAGGTGCAGAGAGAAGTACTGGTTTCTTACCTTCTATTATTTGAAAATGGACAGTATTCATTACATACAATTTATCACATATTGTGATATTTTTTCAAATATGTAAGAATATTATTAATATATAATTTTATTTATATTAAAATGAAAAAATTATTTAAGATTATTACAGTACTGTTTCTTGTACTAGCTCCACTCTCTGTTGGAAAAATAGTACTAGCCCAAACAACTCCTACTGCAGATACGGAGTATCAGTATGATTGGGATTTTGATGATTGGGGGTTAGATGACACTGTTGTAAACAGTGAACTTACAGATGAAGAAGCAGAAAATATTGCTGCAGGTATTCTAGCAACGATATTTGGTGGTACAATCCTCTTCTTTACAATCACAGTCGGAGTCATTTTTTATGTCTATACTGCAATAACACTTCAGAAAATTGCAAAGAAACTTGGAGAAAAAGATCCTTGGTTTGCATGGATCCCAGTATTAAACAGCATTTTGTTCTTTAGATTGGGAAATCAAAGTCCTTGGTTATTACTTCTAGCATTGGTTCCTGGTATTGGAGCATTTGCTCTTTCAATTATCTCCATCATTGCAATGATGAAGATTTGTGAGAAGATGGGATATGACAAATTACTTGGTCTTTTAATGTTAATACCTCTTGCGGGACTTATCCTTTTGGGCGTATTAGCATGGGGTAAAACTCCAAAGAAGACAGAAGAAGTAGCTAAGTAATTAGATATTCTTCAACTTGAAGCTGAAAGAGTAGGAATTAAAAAGCCTACTCTTTTTCTTTTAGATCTAACAGAGGAGTTTTACTCTCTTCCACATCTAATCCCTCTAGCTTTACATTATCCATTCTTCTTTCTAACTGTCTAAATCTAGTTGTACTTACAGTATCATATTGTTTCTGTAAACTACCCAACTTATCCCCTATTTTGTAAAAAGATTCTGAGAACACACCAAATTCTTTTTCAAAAGCTTTTACATGAGAGATAATATTGTGGATATTACTCTGCACTCTAAAGTTATCATACGATTGTTTAACCATCCTAAGTATCGCTGTAAAACTAAAAGGACCTGCTAAGATAACACGATTAGCCATAGCTTCCTCGGTAATCTCTGGCATTTTTTCATATATATATGAAAAAATCATCTCATTTGGGATAAAAAGAATAACAAAATCCACTGTTTTATCTGTAGGATTTATATAGTCTCTTGTTGTCACCTGCTTAATCTTCTCTTTAACATCTTTTTCAAATGCTTTCATATGAGTTTGTTTCATACCTTTATCATCTGTCTCTGACATCTTCTGTAAATTTGAATATGGGAATTTAGAATCAACATTTATCCTTGTACCATCAGGAAGAAATACAGCAAAATCTGGTCTTGTCTGAGATCCTTCTTGCTTTTTATTAAATTCATAATCAACACCTTTTACAAAACCAGCCATTTTTAGTAAATCTTCTGCAACCTGTTCACCAAATTGGCCTCTTACTTGATTGTCAGAGAGCACCTTCTTTAAACCTTCAGTACTTACAGAAAGTTGCTCTGTAATCTTCCTACTCTCATCAACAGAAGTTTTAAGAGTTGCATATGTATCAATTCTCTCCTTCTCAGCAGTTTTAAGATACTCCTCCATACTTTTGACCATCCTATTTATCTCTTCCCTTTTGTTTTCCAAATCCACCCTACTCTGTTTTGTTTCCGAACCTAACTTCTCATTAGCCATTCTAATTAGATCCTCGTTTGCTTTACTTAATACATCTGGTAAAAGCTCATTCAACCTATTTCCAATACTCTCCTCTATTCTCTCTTTCTCTCTTTTATTACCACTCCTAAGAAGAAATGAAATACCAACACCTAAAAGTAAACCCCCTACTAATGCAACTATTACTAGAATTGAATCTGACATAATGATAGAATTACAAAGTTAATATTTAACATTATACCAAAAAGAGCAGATGTATAAATTAGAGGGAAAAGAAAAAACTTTTGTTCTACATCTTTTCCTAACAACTTTTTTAGGAGGTGTAATTGGAATACTTAACTATGCTTTCAATATTATAATTGCTAGATATACATCTCAAGAAATTTTTGGAACATTTAGCGCAGCCCTAGGTATCATATATCTAACACAGATTAGTGCTGTTGCAATACAGTCTTTGATTACTAAAACTGTTGCTAAGAACAAAGGCAATAATCTAAACAAGTACAAGTGGAATTCACTGATAATATTTTCAGTGATGGGACTGATATTTGCTCTAATCTTTTTCCTATTCAAAGTTCCCATTGCCCAACTAGCATCAATACCAGAAGAATTAATTCTCTATCTTGCAATTGCAATAGTGTTTGCTTTTGCATCACCAGTATCAAAAGGATTATTACTAGGTGAAGAGAAAGTCGTTACTGTCAACTTACTAATGCTTGGAGAAACTATTTTAAAATTCATCATCGGTATCATTGCAATTAAAATGGGAGGAAATATTCCACTTTTGATTCTAGCTAACTCTGTTCCCGCAATTTTATCTACTATTATTGTAATCCCTCTATTAAAATATAAACAAGAAAAAGATGTTTTAATTAAAAATGATTGGAAGGAATTTATCTTAATGATTATTTCATTCTTTCTTTTAACCACACCATTTACAGTAGATTTAGTATTAGTAAATAGTGATTTTAGGGCAGATTACTCATCTCTTTCTTTACTAGGTAAAATTATTTACTTCGCCTGTATCACTACTGCTGGAGTTATGTTCGCAAGATTATCAAATGAAAGAGATTCTCAAAGACAAAAGAAAAGTTTACTAATTGCTGTTGGACTCTCAGCATTAATTGGTATAGTACTTTCCTTAATATTCTTCTTCTTTGGAAAAACTGTTATTACTCTGTCCGTTGGAGAGAGTTACCTTAATATTAATAAATATATGGGGGTGTTTGGATTATGTATGACAGGTTATTCAGTGGTATATATGATTGCTAACTACTTTATAACAAGAGGTACATATTCATATATCTTTGTACTTCTCTTTGCTTCAATCTTACAGATAATATTATTTAGCTTAAGAAATGATTCCTTAGATATTGTTGTTCAAAATCAAATCATTCTCTATGCTATCCTTACTCTGTTAACTATTATTTTCCTTCTATTTAATTTTAAGAATATACAAAGGAATGAAGAAACCAACAATAAAGGAGAGAATACAAAAGACTGTTAGCGATTTTAAGTCTTTTGCATTTAAGGGTTCTGCTATTGATATTGCAATTGGTATGATGATTGGAGCTGCTATGACAGCTGTAGTTGATTCATTAATTAAAGATATTGTTAATCCTCCGATTGCAAAATTAATCTCTGGTATTGATTTTAGTCATAGGTATCTTGTACTTGGTAAGAATCAGTTTGAATCACTAGAAGCAGCTCAAGAAGCAGGTGCAATAGTTATTACATACGGTAACTTTATCACAGCAATCATAACATTCCTCATCACTGCATTAGTACTATTCATTATTGTATCTTGGGTAAGCAAACTAAACAAAAAGGAAGAAGAGAAAGCTGAGAAGACAACAAAGAAATGCCCATACTGTAAATCTGAGATTGATATAGATGCTACTAGATGTGCTTTTTGTACGAGTGAGTTGAAGAAATAATTGGACAATATTGGATTTGAACCAATGACCCCTACAATGTGAATGTAGTGCTCTAACCAGCTGAGCTAATTGTCCTTAGCTAATGATATGATTATACTCTTTCTTTTGGAGGTTGATAATATGTAGGTTCCTCAGTCTTTTGCTGTGGAATATTATCAGAAGTAACTGGAGAAACATTATTCTCTTCTCTTGTTATTTTTGGTTTCTCTGGATTATTCTTCATATATCTCCACATCACAAAGAAAATTACTAAAAGAATTGGAAGTGCAATACCTACGAATATACTTCTTGCCAAAAACCCGCTTATTACACCCAATATTAAAGCTCCAACAACAACTAAACTCATATTCTTTATACTCATACTTTTAATATACATTATGAATTTAGAAGATGCAAGATTAAATTAACTATAAATACTTCCCCTTTTTATCTATCTCTAGTAGAATACCTAAATATGGAAAATACATATATTGAAAATGGCTTGTTGTATTTCAATAATCTTAAAGATAGTAAACTTCAGATTGTAACAACTTTTGATAATGAGATATGGGGGAATATGATACCTACCTTTGCTAAAGATAATCAAGAGAGAGAAGAGATAGAAAGGAAAGATAGAAGACTCGCAGATATTATTGGTTACAAAACATCATTCTCACTAACAACACCCTATGAAGATAGTATGATAGATTTTGATCAAAGGAGTGTTAAGTATATGAAGAGTGTGTTTTTAACAGAGAAGGATGAATACAAAAATATATTACTAGCAGTGAATAGTGCACTAGTATACCCTCAGGAAGAAAGATACGGATATATCATTGGTCCTAGAGATTGTGCAATTGTCATAATTACACCAAAAGATCATAGGTTTGCTTTAATTATGCATATTGGAGCACCACAGTTAATAACTGGAATGCATAGGAAAGCAATGAAAATGATAGATGAATTTAAAGAACTTGATATGTATATTACTCCATACATTCATAAGAACAATTACTCTGTTTCAATAGAAAAGGGAGAGAGATTTAAATCTTTGTATGGAAAAGATATTGAAAAATATATGGAGAAGAAATTTAGTGATATATGGCAAACAGAGAGATACTTTTTTGATTTTATAGAAGCATTTAAAGATGAAATGAAGAATACCTATGGTATTACCAATATTATTGATTCTGATATTGATAGCTATGAAGAAACAAAAAAGGGACATCTCTATTCATACAAGTATGAACAAGAATTAAAGATAAGAAAAGAGAGAGGTGAGGATATTTCAGATGAGGAGATAGAGAGGTATCATAAAGGATTCAATGTTGTTGTTTCAATTTAAATATCAAGGAGGAAATGGTGGACGACACAGGATTCGAACCTGTGACCTTCTCGGTGTAAACGAGACGCTCTAAACCAGCTGAGCTAGTCGTCCTAATCACATGCCGAGGACAGGAGTCGAACCTGCAAGGGATATAACTCCCACTACCACCTCAAGGTAGCGTGTCTGCCAGTTTCACCACCTCGGCTAATATCAGACACGCAACATTCTATCAAACTACTCCAACAAACTCAATCATCCGCTTTTAGGGTCAGATCTAGATCTGACCCCTAAACTCCTTTGTTTTTCTTGTTGTATAACCGTTTCCTAATCCGAAGCGTCGTATTACGAATGAGTTTTGTAAGCCAAAATCAGAAGTACCCAAACCAACAAACCTTGATAAACAGGCAGAAAGGTATGGAAAACGGGGGACAGATCTGGGACAGACCCTAAGGAAGTTTTTTGCAAAAAAGTTCGTTTTGGTGCAAGATATATAGGTAGATAATCTAAGTACAAAACAAAAGATGAAGATAGAAAACATTGTAGCAAGAGAGATACTGGATTCCAATGGTAATCCAACTATAGAAACAGAGATTGAACTTTTAGATGGAACAAAGGGTATAGCATCTGTACCATCAGGAGCCTCTACCGGTAAAACAGAGGTACTAGAACTAAGAGATGGAGATAAAACAAGATATAACGGGAAGGGAGTTTTAAAAGCAGTTGAGATTGTAAACAAAACAATTGCTCCTCTGTTTAAAGATAAGACAATTAGTAGTCAAGAAGAATTTGACAAGATATTGATAAATGCTGATGGAACCGACTTAAAAGTAAAACTAGGTGGTAATAGTATCCTCTCCTGTTCTATGGCATATGCAAGAGCAATGGCAACAAGTTTTGGCTTAGAACTTTTTGATTACTTAGCTATGACATATTGGAAAAACAATAACTATAGAAACAAGTTATCTCTTCCTACTCCACTTGTTCTTGTTTTAGAAGGTGGTAAACATGGCAACTGGGCAACTGATATACAGGAATACATGGTAGTGCCTAATATGGAGCTATTTGAGAAATTTAATAAAGCTATGGAAGCATCTGTAAATGTATACAAGAGTATAGAAAAGATTTTAGATGAGAAAGAATACTCAGTAGGACTTGGATTTGAAGGAGCATTTGCACCAAAAGAGATTAAATCTAACAAAGAAGCTTTTGACATAATAGTAGAAGGGATAAAGAAAGCAGGATATACAGAAGAAGCATTCAAGATAGCAATAGATGTAGCATCATCTGAATTTTACAATGAACAAAGTAAAATATATGAACTCAGAAGTGAGGATAAGAAGTTAACAACCGATGAATGGTATAAACTACAGATGGAATGGTATTCTCAATACCCTATTATCTCCGTAGAAGATCCATTTAACCAAGATGATTGGGAGACTTGGACAAAGTTTAATCAGGAATATGGAAAGGGAAAGATGGTTGTAGGAGATGATCTACTTACTACAAATGTAAAAAGAATTGCAAAGAATATTGAAACAAAATCATCTAATGCTGTGTTAATTAAACTAAATCAAATTGGAACTGTAACAGAAACTCTAAATGCAATTAGACTTGCAGATGAAAATGGAATGAGCTCTATCATCTCTCACAGAAGTGGAGAAACGAATGATGATTTTATTGCAGACCTAGTTGTTGCAACTCCTGCAAAATATTCAAAATTTGGAGGACCAAACAGAGGTGAAAGAGTGAGTAAATACAACAGATTATTGTGTATTGAGAAGCTTTTGTAAGGTATATAAGGATTTCTTTTTAAACATCCTTAATCAGTAATACATATTCCCCACCTACGGCTCAGATTGTATCATCTGTAGCGGAGTTTTGAGCCCTATCCCAATATGTGGTCTAAAAGTATTGTATACATGTAGGAACTTTTGAAACAAGATATTTAGCTCATTAATATCTTTAGGTCTACTCTTTAATCTAAAGAAGAACTCCTCTTGATCTGTTCTAAAGCTCCTCTCAATTACCGCATTCTCATTTGGTGTTGATTTGTGAATGTAGTAATGTTTAATCCCTAATCTTTTACATTCCTCACTAAACCTTTTTGAGAACTCCCATCCATTATCTGTCTGTACAAACTTAATTTTAAAAGGTAGAGATTGTCTTGCTCCTCTAAGGGCTACAATTGCACTCTCTGTATCCAATGTAGGTAATATCCATGCATACTTATATCTAGAGTAAATATCAATTATTCCATATTCGTAGCATGTAAAAGGTAGTCCAGAGAGCTGTGGAGTGACATATTTTACATCCATTTGTACATATCCCACATTATTTGTATTACTAGGTCTCATATGGCTACTATCTTGGAAATGAGGTCTTCCATACTTCTTCCTTTTTGAAATTAAGTAAGGTTTTCTTTTCTTAATTATATTGTAAATTGATTTTCCTGACACATGTATATTGTATTGATTTTTTAGAATGAATGATATTTTATCTTGGTCATATCCATATTCTTCTCTAATATGTACAATTAATCTCCTTGTATCTAGAGATATTTTGTTTTTAATATTCTTTGGGGTAGTAGGTAATCTTTTCTTGTTTACATATTCTAGTTTGTTATGCCATCCTCTTTTCTTTTTGATCCACTTTCTGACAGTCTTTCTATCAATGTTTAGTTCTCTTGCTGTTTTAGAGACATTCCTATTATTTTCTAAGAACCTCTTTCTTATTGTGCTTATTTTCATTTGTCCTATACCATTAGTTTAACTAAGGGTGGGGAATATGTCATTACTGATTAAGAACATCTTGACAGAGCCGATAAGATAAGCTAATCTGATAAAAGGTTATATAAAGTATTTATATTTTAACTGAATAAATCTGTACTATGTTAAACACTAATAGTTTACAGAAGAAATCTTTTGGGATTTTAAGGATTTCTTTTGTAATAGTCGCTGTTGCGATATCGTTCTTTTTAATAAAATCCTTTGAAACAAGAGCTCAGGATACTGAGACAGTAACAACTACTGTAACAGTTGGAAATAGTGCACCTTCATTTACAGTCCAACCTTATGAAGATCCTGCAAGTACTACAGCAGCTCCAACTGCTATCGGTGCTAGTGTTGTCTTTAGAGCAACTGCAACTGATAGTAATGCAGAAAGTTACTATCTATTAGTATGCTCAACAGGTTCAGCTACAGCAACTAATGGTGGTGCTCCAACTTGTGCAGCTGGAGCAACAACATACTGTACAAGTTCATTAACGGCAAGTGGTACAGCAACTAGCTGTTCATATGCAACCCAATCAACAGACCCATTTACAAATCCATGGTATGCATTTGTTTGTGATGCAAATGCCGCTGCAGCGTCATGTTCTTCCTCAAGCCAAGGTACAGCAAGCGATGGATCTGAATCACCATTCTATGTAAATCACACACCTTTGTTCACAGTAATTTCAACAACACCATCACCAGCAACAGTGAACCCTGGTGCCTCTGTAAAGTGGGATGCAACAGCATCTGATCCTGATGTTCCAGGACCAGTAGGTGGTAGTGACCCAAGTGCTGTGAGGTTACTAGTATGTAAAACAAATGCTATGTCTAATGGTGTCTGTACAGGAGGAGCATGGTGTACAAGTCCTGCTACTGGAGTCACATCTAATCCTTCGTGTACATATAATGTACCAAGTGTAGCAGCTGATGGACTATTTGATGCATATGTCTTTATTGTTGACCAATATAATGTAGCTTCTGCAAGTGCAACACAAGGAACAAATTCATCATTTACTATTAATAATATCGCGCCTACAGTAACTAATGTAACCTTAAATGGTGGAAATGATATTAATCTAGAAGAAGCAACAACAAAGGCAGTATCTGTAACTGCAACAGTTACAGACACAAATGGTTGTTCTACAAGTGAGATTACAAATGTATATGCATATGTTTACAGATCAGGAATTACCTATAATACATGTTCTGCAGCACCAACATCCAATCCTAATAACTGTTACAAAGGAATAGCTTGCACTCAAGATGCTGGTAGTTGTAATGCTGGCACTGGAGCAGCAACATATACATGTACAGTTAACTTACAATATTATGCGGATCCTACAGATTTAAACACACAGTTTCCTGCTCAAAATTGGTTAGCAAGTATTCAAGCTATTGATGATGATGGAGAAGATCCAGTTGCACATATAACAACTGGCGTAGAAGTGAACTCTCTCGTGGCATTTAGTGTACAAGATGAAATTAACTATGGAAGTTTATACGCGGGAGCAGCAAGTGATCCTCTAAAAACTCTAGTAACAACAGCAACTGGTAATGTAGGCTTAGATCAAGAGCACTCTGGAGCAGCAAATATGTGTACAGACTATCCTACATGTAGTGGAGGTACTCCTATCCCTGTTGCAAACCAAAAATATGCTCTATCAGCAACTACATATGCTCTTGCAACCGCATTAAGTACTTCTGCTGTAGAAGTAGAGCTTAATATCGCTAAAGTCACATCTGCAACCCCAACTACTGGTACTACATATTGGGGTATTTCTATCCCTTCAGGAACAGTAGCTGGTACTTACAATGGAGCCAACACAATCACAGCTGTAAAAGGTGAGATTGCTAACTGGTAATTTATTTATTATTTAATTAAATATTTAATATAAATATAATGAAAAACATAAAAAACACATTACAAAAATTCTTACTAGGAGTCGGAATACTTCTACTAAGCGGCATGGTTGCACATGCAGGGTTTGGAATCTCACCCTCAGATATTAATCATGAATATCTAAAACCGGGTTCCTCATTCACAACAGATTTCTTACTCTCTCGATCAGGATCTTTAAGTGAAATGGATATCGTAGTAGAACCTGATTTAGGAGCGATTAATAGTTGGTTTACATTTAAACCTGGAAAGGTCTTTAGATTTGCACAAGGTCAAAGAACAATGCCCTTCCAGGTTGTAGTCAATGTCCCAGAGACAGCTGAATACAAAGAGTATGGTGGTTCTTTGAGACTTAAAGCTGTACCTGTAGATCAATCAGTCAAAGGTGTTACAGTTGCACAGGGACTTAAAGTAAATGCAGGATTAACACTTACAGAGGAAGATATTGAAAAGCTAACAATTACAGCAATCAAAGTTGAAGATGTTGTTAAAGGCAACCCTGTAAAAGTTGATGTTGTCGGAAGAAACGAGGGAAATGTTGAAAGTTCTCCAATTGCAAAAGTAAAGATTATGGATCTACAGATGAACCTACTAGAAGAGCATGAAATTTCCAGTCTTGGTAGTATTAAACCAAACGAAACAAAAACATTAACAGGTCAATTCCTTACAAACTTAGACTTAGGAGAATATTTTATAGAAGTTGATGTTCTTTTAGGTGATCAATCATTAAGAAAAGAGAAATTGGTATTTAAAATTGTAAAAGAAGCTCCTGCTGTAGCAGATAGTACAAAGAAAGATAGCACTTCCTCTCTATTACCTATTGTAACTTTCTTACAAAACAATCAGAAATATGTTTTATGGGTAGTAGTAGCTATTATCGCAGCGATAATAATCTACCTATTAATTGATAGATTATGGAAAGATAAACCAGTTGAAGAGAAAGAGAAAGTAGCTGCAGTAGCATTAGGAAGTCAACCTTCAACAAGACAGGTACTTTCAATTGCATTTGGATTCTTAGTATTCCTCGGACTATTTTCAGCAGCACTAGTAGAAGTAGGAGTCAAAGAGACACTTGTTAATGATGGTAAGAAAGAGGTGCAAGGAGTGGTTGATTCAACAATAGAGCGTGAACCTATGCTAAATGTCTTACCTAGCAAGACAGAAACAACAGATGCATCATACCCTGTATACTCACAACCAAAGACTTCATCATCCGTAATATATGAAGCAAAAGATGGAGAAACTTTTAATGTATTAGAAGTTTCAAATGGATGGTATAAGGTAGCATTAAAAGATGGAAGTATTGGATGGATCTCAGAAGCAATTGTTAAGTCTAAAACAACAGAGAATAGATAAAGTAGAACTTAAGCCACAGTAAGGAAATCATAGTACTTACTGTGGTTATATAAAATTAGAAAGTTTAATTTAGTTAATTTATTTTACATGTCAAAAATCAAAATATCTAAATATGGGAAAGTACTCTTATATAGTTCTTTCTTATTGATTGTTTTAGGACTAGTAACCTTGTTTACAACGAAAGCTTTTAAGGTAGAAGCACAAGATACCGAGACAGTAACTACTTCTGTTACCGTTGGAAATACTGCACCTAGTTTCACAGCAGGACCAGCAGAAGCTACAGCTAGTACATCAACTGCTCCAACAGCTATCGGTTCTAGTGTAACATTTAATGCCACAGCAGCAGATGCTAATGGTGAAAATTACTACCTCATTGTCTGTTCTACTAACTCGGTAACGGCAGGTACATCTGGTAATGCTCCTACTTGTGCAGCTGGAGCAACAACATATTGTACTAGTTCATCAACAGCAAGTGCTAGCGCTGCAAGCTGTTCATACACAACAAAGAGTGCAGATTCTTGGTCTAATGCATGGTATGCATTTGTATGTGATGCCAATGCAACAACGGCAGCATGTTCTGCTGGAAGTCAAGGTTCAGGAAGTGATGGTACCGAATCTCCATTTTTTGTAAATCACCCACCAACATTTACATCTGTTAGTAATAACTCACCTAAAGATCCAGGAGCAAGTGTAACATGGACAACACAAACAACTTCAGACCCTGATACAGGAAGTACGGTAAAGCTATTAGTCTGTAAATCAAACACTGCACCAACAAATGGAGCATGTTCTGGAGGAGCAAGTGGAACATGGTGTTCAAGTTCAGCAGTAGCTTCAAACCCAACCTGCTCTTACTCTGTACCAAATCCTAACCCTGATGGACCAAACAATGCATATGCATTTGTTGTGGATCAATTTAATCTACTAGCATCTTCAACACCAAAGAACTCTCACTTTACTGTAAATAATATAGCACCTGTTGTAAGTGCAGTGACATTTAATAGTGGAAATAATATAAATCTTGCCGAGAGTACAACTACAGCAATTACAGTTACAGCAACGGTAACTGATAATAATGGATGTTCAGGAGGTGAAATTGCAAATGTGGATGCATATGCATATAGATCAGGAATTACTTACGCAGGGTGCGATACCTCAAGTGAGAGTAATCCTAATAACTGCTATCCAGAAATACCATGTACTGTTGTAGGTGGATCATGCACTGGTTCAGATGATGCTACAGCAAACTATACATGTACTATAAACTTCCAATATTTCGCAGATCCAACAGATACAGGAACTCTATATGATGCCCAAAATTGGTTAGCGAGTATTCAAGCTACTGATGATAATGGAGAGGATCCAGTTGCGCATATAACTACTGGTGTAGAAATGAACTCTCTAGTAGCATTTTCCGTTACAAATACACTAGAGTACGGTTCGCTAAATGTATTAGGAAAGAACGATCCTTTAGATAAAACATTAACGACAACTGCGACGGGAAATGTTGGATTAGATCAAAGCCATCATGGAGCAGCAAACATGTGTACGAACTTCTCTACATGTACGGGTGGAACACCTATACCTGTGGGAAAACAAAAATATGCATTAGCAGCATCAACAGCATATTCATCGGCTACAGCATTAACAACCTCTGCTGTTGAGGTAGAATTAAATCTTGCTAAACCAACTTCAACTACAGCTGTAACAAAAAACACATGGTGGGGAATAGAGATTCCTTCTGGAACTCTACCAGGAACATACACAGGAGAGAATACTATAACAGCAATAAAGGGTGAAACAGCTAACTGGTAGTAAATAACTAATTTGGAACCGAAAGCCGTGGAGAAATCTGCGGCTTTTTTGTTTAATAATGTTTAATAATAAATCTATTTAAAACGACAACCTTGATTCCCTATCAACCTTAGATATATCACTATTATTTTCTAAATATTCTTTTCTTAAAACTTTGTAGTAAGCAACAATACCAATCATACTAGCATTATCCCCTCTATACTTTTTATCCGAATATATAAAGTTTAGATTATTCTCTCTAGCAACCTTACCTATCTTCCTTAAAATCTCCTCACTGTTAAACACACCTCCACCTACAAACAAACTCTTTACTTCAGGATATATCTTTATTGCTTTCTCTAACTTAATAACTAAAGATTCAATAATCATATCTAAAAAACCTCTACAGAAATCATATACCCACTCCCTATCCTTAGAATACTTCTCTCTTAACTCCTTAGTTTTGTATAAAGCAGCTGTTTTTACACCAGAATAACTAAAGTTAAGATCATCAGAATTTTTCATTGGAACAGTAAATGTAATTACTCCACTCTTCCCTTTCTTAGCAAACTCAGTAAGAGTAGGACCACCTGGATAACCAAAATTAAGCATTCTACCCACCTTATCAAAAGCCTCACCTACAGCATCATCAAGAGTTTCTCCCAACTTCTTGTAACTACCAATCTTCTCAGCATATATTAAATCCGTATGTTTACCTGAAACTAATAGTCCTAATGCAGGAAATAGTTCCTCTACATTGCCCTCTACCAAACCATTTCCCTTAGAATTAAGTAAAAGACCTGAAAGTAAATGACCTTCCATATGATTAACAGGAACAAAAGGTTTAGAATATTTAATAGCTAAATCCTTTGCAAAGTTCAAACCAACTTCAAGATCAATAGCTAATCCTGGACCTTTCGTACAAGCAATATACTCTACATCCTTTATCTTAATCTTTGCATTTCTTAGAGCCTCCTCATATACAATTGGAATATTCTTCTCATGCTCCCTCCTTGCAATATCAGGAACAACACCACCCCACTGAGCATGAATCTCAACTTGAGAAGAAACAACAGAACTAAGTACCCTACGACCCCTTAAAACAGCAACAGAGGTGTCATCACAACTAGTATCAAATGCAATTATCAATGGTTCCTTACTCATATACCTCTATACTCCTTTCTTCCAATGAAATATATTTAATTACAACCTTGTACATAGGGATATTCATATTATCACACAATGCCTTAATCTCTTGATAGAATTTATCTGCCCATTCTATCAGTACAATATCACCCTTCTCCAAATGATTCACCAATCCCGATTTCTCTAGCTCATTCTCATCTAACCTCCAAGTATCCATATGTGCTAAAACTTTCTCCTCCCCATTACTATCTATGTAGTTATACTCATTAATAATGGTATATGTAGGTGAATTAACAATATCTTTTACATTCAAACTCTCACCTACTCCTTTTGCAAACTGAGTTTTACCTGCACCTAACTCACCACTTAAAGCAACAACTGATGGAACTTCAGGTGAAAGATATTTCTTAGTAAATTCTTTTGCAAAACTAATTGTTTCTTCTGCACTCTTAGTATTAATCTCTTCTATCTTCTTGTTCTTAATCAATGCATCTTCAAATTCAATCTTTCCTTGTCTTAATACAGAAAGCTCATTCAGTGTTGTATCTAGAACAGTAGAAGGTTGATTCTTAGGTAATTCTCCTGCATCTAAAAACAGATCTATTAAGTTTAAGCTCTTCCTAGGTAAATCTTTTATCAACTGATCAATACTGTAAGGAGTTGATTTGTAAGACATATTTGCAGATGTTGCTGTAATTGGTTTACCAAACTCTTTAATCAATTCTAAAGTAAAATCGTAGTCAGGGTATCTAATACCCACAGCTCCTTGTTGAGAAACTACTGGTGGAACAAGATTACCTTTACTTACAGAAATTACTGTAATGGGACCTGGTAAGTAGTTTTCATAGAGGTTATCTGCCATTTCATTAAGTTCTACATACTCTTTAGCCATTTCTTTATCCGATACTGCAATGGATATTGGTTTAGAACCTCTTAACTTCTTATACTCCATTATCTTCTTAAGAGCTTCTGGATTAGTTGCATCACCTCCTAGTCCATAACAAGTTTCAGTTGGGTATACGATTAATCCACCATTTTTTAATACTTCAATGGCTTTTTTAATTGCTTCTTCCTTTTTATTTCTAATATCAGTTCTATTCATGGTATATTATACTAAGAAAGAATAACTTTTTACTAATTAATAATGAAAGAAGCAAGAAAAAGAATCATATTTTTTCTATCCATTGGATTCTTCATAGTATTAGCTTTAGCTCTACTCTTCTACTTTTTGTATCCTTTACAAAAGGAAAAGATAAAATATACAGATCTTAATGATTGTAATATTGAAGAAGATGGAGAAGATTGTAAGTATTTGTTTGAGCTGGAGAATAACGAGACTGTTTTAGTAACAATTAGCAAAGAGAAGGTTTCTGACTTCTATAGCCAAGAGGAACCTTTGGTCAGACAATATATGAAGTTAGGAGATATTCGTGTATGGGAAGGAGATATTATGTTTTCAGCAATTAAGAGTATCAGAGTATGGGGAAATTTGATTATTGCACACTACACACAAGGGAGAGGTTGTGGAGATTCTGATGAGATTGCTGCATACAATAGTAATGTTGAAGAAATAATGCATTATAAATCATATGATTATCATCCTATTGACCCAAAATATCCCAAGCTTAGCTATTTTGAGATTAAGATTGATGATGAAAAGAAAGAGATTGAGGTAAAAACAGATAATTTTGGAGGTTGTGAAGCAACATTAAAAGTTCCAAAGGATATTGAAGATTCATATTCTTACACCTCAATAGAACCATGTAATAAAACAGAAGTAGAAAAATACAATGTATCTGATGATTATGTTACAGAAGCTACATATCTAATTAAGTATCAAGAGGATGGAAGTTTTTCTCAACCAGAGCAGGTGTTTAAAAAGACATTAAAAGAAACTCAAGCAGAATGGTGTGAGAAAGAGCAGTAAATTCACATAGAGTGAGATTTGCTATACTAAGAAAGAATAACTTTTTACTAATTAATAATGAAAGAAGCAAGAAAAAGAATCATATTTTTTCTCTCTGTTGCATTCTTTGTAGTTTTAGCTTTAGCTCTACTCTTCTACTTTTTGTATCCTTTACAAAAGGAAAAGATAAAATATACTGATTTTAGTGATTGTAATATAGAGGAAGAGGAGAAAGATTGTAAATATTTGTTTGAGCTTGAAAATAAAGAAACTGTCTTAGTAATATTGGGGAAAGAAAAGACTAATATGGATGGAGAAGAACTTGATAGACAATATGTTAAACTGGGAGATACTAGAGTATGGGAGGGCTATATAACTTCCTCAGGAGTCGTCAGTATGAGAGTTTGGGGAAACTTGATTATTGCACATTATAAAGAAGGTAATGGTTGTAGTAGTTTTGGAAAAGTTGTTGCATATAATAGTGATACAGAACAAATCATAAACTATGGTTCTGGTAAATTTGAGCAAAATATCGATAACAACAATCCCAACCTAACTCATTATAATATTAAGGTTAATGATGAGAAGAAAGAGATTGAGATAGGAGCAGATCATTATGGGGAATGTGTAGCAGAAGTGATAATACCAACTACTGACAACACTTGTGGATATGAAAGTATTATCTATCCATGTGATAAGACAGAGATAGAAAAATATAGTATACCCAATAACTACATTACAGAAGCTACATATCTAATTAAGTATCAAGAGGATGGAAGTTTTTCTCAACCAGAACAAGTTTTTAAAACGACATTAAAAGAGTGGTGTGAAGAGAAGTAGAATAATTCCACATAGAGTGTTGTGTTCATGGTATAATATATATTATACTAGGAATATCGTAAAAAGCCTATATTCCAAGTCTTTTTAAATTGTTAGGAATAAACATATGAAAGAAGTATTACATTTAACGGGAGATACATTTCAGAAAGAAATTTTAGATTATGAGGGAGTTGCATTAGTTGATTTCTGGGCTCCTTGGTGTGGTCCATGTCAGATGGTTGGACCTGTTATAGAGGAATTAGCAGGTGAATTTGATAATGCAAAAATATGTAAAGTAAATGTTGATGAAGAGGGATTACTTGCACAACAGTATGAGATTATGAGTATACCTGCTGTATATATTTTTAAGAATGGTGAAGTACAAGAGACTATTATTGGTGCTCAGGCTAAAGATACATACAAAGAGGCTATTCAGAAGTATATTTAATTATTAATATGATATGCGAATAGAAGAAAGTGAGTTTGTAGTACCTAGTATAGAAAACTTAATGCCACAGAAGGATATTGAGTTGGATGGTCAACAGTATAGAATATACCTAGAAGAGAATATAAATGCTCCAGATAGATGTTTTGGAGTAAGTAGTACAGATAATCCCCAGGATATTAAACTTTTTCAAATAGCTATAGCTGATGGAGATAAGAATATGTCTAGACTTCCTCTTGCTGCTATTAATATTGAAAATAGAGAAACTGCAGAGAATTTACTTAGAACAGCACTAGAGATTGTTAAGGGATTAACTGGGAAGACAGGAAATATACAGATGGCAGACTTAACAAAGAAATTAGAAATTAAAAATAATTCCTTTCATATGACATATCAACCTCCTACTGCAGGTATTGCAAATATGAGAGAACAGTATGAAAAGAGAGTGGTAAAAAGAATATATGGTTATTGAGATTAAAGATATATTTTGATATACTGTTCTTCTAGATATGGAGTGGTAGCTCAATTGGTTAGAGCATCGCACTGTCACTGCGAAGGTTGCGGGTTCGATCCCCGTCCATTCCGCCAATTTCAATACATTTTTTTAGAAGTTCTACATTCTAATTCAGTACCGTATATTCTCTTTCAGCTGTAATAGTCTCTATATTATCATTCGTTGCATCATATACTGTCATAGTTAGTACTACTCTCAACTTCCCTATCTTGTCTATAAAGGTTGAGGTAAAACCACAAATATTTTCTGATTCTTCACTTAACCAATTAGAAGTATCTTGTTCTCTAAATAGAACTTCCTCATTATTTTCATTTAGATAGAATTTCCAAGAACATCTAACTCTCTTACTATACTTACCATTACCCTCTACTAATGCATCATACATTCTAGCCTGTCCTCTTAGAATAACATCTTCTTTTGGTCCAACTATAGTTAGCTTAAGATTATGTTCTTTCTGTTCTTCCTCTGGAGTTGATTCATCTTCAAAAACAGACTCTTCTTCATAAATGGTTTCTAATTGTTCTTCTTGTTTTTTAAGAGATAGTTTATTTCTTGAGAATTTACAAAATATTACACCAAAGAGAATTAGAAGAATTAAAATTACAATTATTAAGATTTTAGTATTTTTCTTCATAAATATATTTATTAATTTATATTCTATTATTATACCACCCATCTAATTGTTTGGTATAATGGATATATGAAAATAGTAGAAGAAACAATAACTAAAGAAGAATTAGAACAGATGTCTACTAAGATGTTTGGTGCTTTAGTTAAAGCTGTAGTAGATATTGAGAAAGAAATATTAGTTGTTGATGCTGAGTTACATGCAGATCAAGAGAGATATTTACTTGATTTAGGTTCTAAACAAGAGAATCTCTGGGGTATTAATATATTTCCAGACAGAGAAGGAGATGATATGATTGAGTTTGATTCTATGATTAACCTAAGACCTGCTTTTGGGAATAACAGTAGAAGTGTTGAAGATACAAAAATACAAAGAAAGATTTTAGATATTGTTAAATCTAAAATTGCATGATAATGAGAAAGTTCCAACATAAAAACTTAGCTAATGGTATATGGCAAAAGAAACCATTCTTAGAACAGATGGCCAATATCGGTAGTGAAGTATACAGAGCATTGAATTGGAGAAAGAAAGGTGAAGAGAAATATGCATATGATGCTTTTGTTAGATCTTTAGAACTATTTGATTTAACTAAAGAATCTAAATTAACATATGGTCAAGGTAAAGAACTATGTAGAATGAGAGAGATGTGGGTTGATTATTTTATGTATGATAATGTGTATAACTCTGATGATGAGTTTTTTAATAGATATTTTACAGAATTAACTATTGCATACAAGAATAAATATAGGGATGGGATGTAGGAAGGAATATTACATGTATAAAGAATTTGGGAATAATATCCTTACTTCCTAGCAATATATAATAGATGTTCTCCATATCCTAGTTGGTCTTCTCTCTCTGCTGTTGTTCTTAAGTAATCTATCCATACTTCATACTGTTCTTCTGGTAATTCATTGATTCGATCAATGAGGAGACTACTAATACCATCTGTTGTCAGATGATGAACTTTAGATAGGTCATACTTCTTCATTAACTCTTCCATTTCACTTGGATACATGAATGTAAATACATTTTGACTATCTCTTAATCTATATCCTTCTAGTATCTCTTCTTTGTATTCTATGATGTAATTATCAAATTTCTTTATACATTTTACAAATGTAAAGTTATTAGATATATATGCAGAGTATATTAATCCTCCCTTTTTACATACCCTCTTAGCTTCTTGTATTACCTTATCCCTATCCTCTCCTTCTAGGTGATAGAGAGGTCCTAGGTTTAGTACCATATCAAAGGTATTATCTTCATACATTGATAGATCTCTTGCATCTCCTAGTACAGGGTTAATATTCATATCTTTGGTTATTTTAGATTTAAGAATATCTAAATTCTCCTTAATATATTCCAGTGCATCTACTTCATATCCTTTGGATGCATAGAGAAGAGAGTATGCTCCTGTACCTGCTCCTAGTTCTAATATCTTCATACCTTTTTTAAGATATTTATCTATGTAGTCAGTAGTTAGTATGAATTCTGTTTTATGTTTTTGGTCTTTAAAGAGTCTATCGTCTTCTGTATATATGTTGTTGTAGTAATTTTGTAAGGAAGACATACTTTTATATTGTCATATTATTCCTCCATTATACTATATCTGTTAATCTGAAATTCATTTTTAGTATTTAGAATGTGTATGGAGATAATTTAGATATATCCATACATGAGTAATATAGATATTCTAATTGAGGTTAGAAGTATTAAGAATACTTTTAGAAAAAGATTAACACCTGGTGTAGGGGATATAGATAGAAGACAGAGGAAACCAAGTAAGCATGAGATGAGTATGGCAGAGGTTGTGGTTAAAGAATTTGGTGGGAAGATAAAGTTTCTAAAGGTAGATGTACAAAGTGGTATTAAAATGCCTGATGCTATCTGGTCTGGTATTAAATTAGAAATTAAAACAGCTAAAGGTAGGTCTAGTATAGATAGTCAAACAAGGAAAGGACTACAACAGATAAAAGGAGAAGGTGTAATACTTTTAGATGTTAGTGGTAATAAGAAAAGTATTAAGGAAATTAAGAAAGAAGCTATACATAGAACTAGGAGATATCTACTTAATAATCAAAGAGGTAATGTAAATATTATTATCGTAAGGAATAAGGAGGTTATTGATATGTTGGAAATAAAAAAGGTGGAAGCCTAACCCTGACACAAAGGGGTCAGGTGGCCTCCACCTCTCTATATATATTATACAAAAAATAAGGGGATTTTTCAATTTCTTAGATTACAAAAGAGGGAGATAAGACCCGACACAAAGGGTTCGGGTAACCTCCCTCTTCCTATCTTTGTTATATAAAAAGTGCAGTATGAAAGCAAATGGAAATAAAAAAGATGGAAACCTAACCCTGACACAAAGGGGTCAAGTGGCCTCCACCTCTCTATATATATTATACAAAAATTAGGGGTATTTTCAAAGAAAAAGAGATAGATTTACTCTGGTACAAAGCTAATACTCTAAGATGAATACAGGAAAAACTAGAAAATCAACACACTCTGGATTATATATTTCGTTTCCTTTATCATCATATGAGTTACATCTGATTCTACCTGTTTCAGGGATATAGAACACTATTATTTCATTACTATCCCATACTCTAGACTACTCACCACCCTTTCACATAACTCTTCAAATGATATACCTACTACCATAGCTTCCTGTGGTAATAAACTAGTAGGAGTCATACCAGGTAATGTATTAGCTTCTAAACAAAAAAATTTGTTTTTTGTATCACTAAGTAAAAAATCTATCCTAGAATAACTACCCAAACCCAATACATTATGTACTCTTAATGCAATACTCCTTACCTCTTCCTCTTTCTCTTGGGTTAAGTTACTAGGACATACTTCAATACTAGCTCCCTTCTGATACTTGTTCTTGTAATCATAGAAACCATGTTTAGGTATAATCTCAATACTAGGTAACACCTCCCCATTCAGTATGCCTACAGAAAACTCCCTACCCTTTACATACTCCTCAAGAAGAATATCATCAGAATACCTCCTAGCCTCTCTAACAGCATCATCTAACTCATCCTTACTTCTTACTATCCTAACCCCTACACTAGAACCACAATCCAATGGTTTAACTACACAAGGAATATCAAACTTAGGTACCTCTTCTCCTTTCCTAACTATTACATACTTAGGAGTAAGAATACCATTCTTAACAAACATATCCTTACTCTTACCTTTATCCATAGCTAACATAGAAGATTTAGAATCACTACCTGTATATCTAATACCTAAATCTTCAAATATTTTCTGTAACTTACCATTCTCTCCAATATCACCATGTAATCCTAAAAATACAATATCACTATACTTACATATCTCTAATACATTCTTCCCTATCTTCTCACTACCATATATCTTTTCTAATTCTGCTAAATCAGGTTCATTCTTAGGTACTACATATTTAAATGGTTTACCACCTTTCTTAAACAACTTAGATATACCACCCTTAGGAATATCACAACCTAAATACAGATCTAACATACATACACTATGATTATTCTTTAACAAAGCATTCCCTATTAATGCACCAGAAGACAGAGATACATCTCTCTCAGGACTAAGACCACCACATAGTACTATAACATTCATAGTTAGAGTATATATTATTTATGTAAATATGGTATTATACCAACAATGTTACAACAACTTATACAAAGTGACGACAAAGAAAGCCTAACTTCTTTAGACTTAGGTTTAGCAGGAGATTGGAGAGAAGAATGGGAATTTATAGATGATGATGATAATGACGATGATGATGTACTAAGAAGAAATATTTCATATCATCTCCAATACTTAGATTTTCTCATCAGGCTATACAATCACTTTTACATATACGCAACGATAGAATCACTACTATGTAAAAACATTCTAGTTAACACAAACTCTATAATAGAGGCATCATTAGAATATACTGTAAAGAAAGCATCTAATAACCCAGAGAGTATTGAAAGAATTAAATATTTAGATTTAATAAATATAGCAGCAAGAGACTACCAAATCATATCAAGCGACATAGCAGTTCTACTCCACTGGTTGAGAAAACAAAGGAATTTACAACATTTTCAATCAGGAGAAAACAGAGAGCTAGACAACTACAGTATTGATGACGCAAACAAAGCTATAAAACTCTTAGAATCATACCGAAAACAATTAAAGAAATATTATAAGAAACGACAAGAGAAATCCCTCAATCATCAACATAAACATTAAATGATGATAGTATGAATATTTCACATCAGTAGAGTGATACTGTAAAATAGAAAAGTATATAAAATTAGTGGTAAAAATATATGGATGAGAATTTAACAGATGATTACGGTTATTGTTGTTGCGACTACTGCTTAGCAGAAAATGAGATAGTACAGATGCCCAGAATTGGAGACAAAGCTCCAGGGTTTAAGGCTGTAACTACACAAGGAGATATTGAATTTCCTAAACAGTATGAAGGAAGTTGGGTAATTCTTTTTAGCCACCCTGCAGACTTTACACCTGTATGTACTTCTGAATTTATGACATTTGCTACAAGAGAGAAAGAGTTTGAAGAGTTAAACTGTAAGTTAGTTGGTCTCTCAGTTGATGGTCTTTACAGCCATATTGCATGGTTAAGAACAATCAAAGAGAAGATGGAATGGAATGGTATGAAGGATGTAGAGGTAACATTCCCATTGATTGAAGATATTACAATGGCAGTATCTAAGAAATATGGAATGATTCAACCAGGTGAGAGTGAAACTAAGGCAGTAAGAGCAGTATTCTTCATTGATCCAAAAGGTATCATTAGAACAATCATCTACTATCCACAGAGTACAGGTAGAAACTTTGATGAGTTACTCAGAGTCCTTAAATCTCTACAAACAGCAGATGAGTTCGGTGTTGCTACACCAGCCGATTGGAATCCAGGTGATGATGTAATTGTACCTACGGCAGGATCATGTGGTGTTGCTAAAGATAGAATGCAAGATGGAGATATGGATTGTAAGGACTGGTTCTTCTGTACAAAGAAATTAAGTAAAGAAGAGATTGAGGAAAAGATAAAGAAGTAAGGAAAAACATCGTTTATCTAGTAGGGTGAGGATGTCCTTGCCCTACTTTCTTTTTACAACAAAAATCTCAGGTAGTAACCCTCCCTCATTTACAGTAGCTACACTCTTAATATCCCAAACATCTTTTTTAAATACATCTCTAAGAAGTTTTTTCTCTTGTGTTAGTAATACTAACATCCCTTGTCTTCTTAGAAGTTTCTGAGCAATCTTTTCCAAAGCAGAATACAGATTAATATTCTCATCATGACTACCTGTTCTAATACCAAATGGTAAATTACTAACAATTTTATCTACATTCCTCTTTGCTAACTTAACATCCTCAATACTACTTCTAAAAAGTTTGTACCTACCCTCCTCTATACTAGCAGATTGAAAATTTAACTTACTAGTAAATATCGCTTTACTACTAACATCAGAACAGATTACTCTCTTAATATTAAAATACTTAAGAGCCGTAATTGGAATAACTGAAGAACCACAAAAAGGATCATACAAAATATCCTGTTCTCTTAATTCAGCTATCATACACAGAATATATGCAAGAGAAGGATTAATACCTGCTGGCATATATCCTTTCCTCCACTCTCTTCTTGAAAGATTAAGAACCTTACCTAAATCACTTTTAATATGAGTTGGAGAGTAAAGATTTCTAAATATTTCAATATCCTTTTGACTACTACTAAAGAGTATTTCCTTCTCACTCTCTTTTACAATTACACTATCAGGAAATTTTTCTAACAGTTCTTTTAATACAAAAGATTTAGTTCCTTCCAAACAAGTTAGAGTGTAAATATTTAGATCGTTATTCATTAACTTTTTACATTCTTTAATATATTTTCCAACTCTTCTTTTTTGAAAATAGCATTCAAATCCTTAGCAACCTCAGAATGATTTGGAACATGAATACTAACTCCTGTATAGAAAAGGATTTGGTCTTTAGTTAATTTCGTATGAGGACCACTCCCCCTACTTACCGCATGTCTATATGTATAGAAAGGGTCTACAATAGAGATATTCCCTTTTCTTTCCAAAGAATGAAACCCTAATCTTTTTGCCTCATTGTAAACAATATCCCCTCTTAGAGTATTATGTTGAGGAACACCTGCAACCCCTTTATACCTTTCAAAAAAAACATCAGCTGTATTGTTTCCTCTTCTTCTCTCTTCTATCAGATCTCTAAAAAAGATTATCTTAGATGGACCACCTGTATATATTAATGTTCTTGTTGGCATAGATTCAAAAGCCATTGGATTAGTAATTGCTTCTTTATACATCTCCCAATATGTATCTTCTGATATCTTTCTACTTTCAGTAATACTCTCAATCACATCATACCCATTCTTTGATAGAAAATTTTCAACCTTATCCCCCATATGATACATCTCTGGCCTTAATACTAAAAATGAAACATTCTCTTGTGCAATCTTTTCAGCAACAGCAAACTTCTCTTCATCTTCTAGTGAAGATTCCTGTAATGTAGATTCTAGATACTGCTTGTAGTGTTCTGGTTTTAAGAAATACTTCATAAATTTATCACTAATATGCGCAGAATATTCAGGATCTACTTCTGTTTTCGGGATATCAACCTCTAGATCTTTTATAACCTCTTCATTTCTTTCTTGTATAATTTCGTGATTTTCTAGTAATTCCATAGTATACTTTAGAATTATATAATGGTTTAGCAATGAATACTATTCAACAATACAACCAAGATTGGAAAGAAAGACGGATAACAACACCTCTTGTTATTTTAATCGGTGGATATGCAGGCACAGGGAAATCTACAATTGCTAAAAGCATTAACGAACAAATACCATTCCTTAATAATTTCCCCACTGGCATTATACGAGCAACTCTTAGAGACTATATTTCTCAAGAGGAGAACCCATTTCTTTACAGTCATACATACGATCTATATCTGATAGAAGGAGATGTTAGAGAACACTATCTACAACAGTGCAAACCTATCATTGACTCCATTAACCAAGCAATTGATTTTGCAGATAGTGAGAAACAGATGATCCTCTTTGATGGAAATCATATCTTACCTGGCCTAATGAATCCTCAAAACAAACCAAATGTAATTGAAATATATCTTAAAGTCTCAGACCCTAATACTCATCTTAAAATGCTCTCGGGACCAACACACAATAGAGAAATGTCCGAAAAACAATTTCAAACTGCAAGAACACTACATGACTATGTAGTTCAAAGAGCCCAAGATTTTAACAAACCTATTTTTGAATATAATTGTTGTAAGGATGAAATCTTTAAGATTATAGAAGAGAAACTGAAGTCATTTTACCAAGATTGAAAGTATTAACTATCTATAATTATGAAAAAGAATATTTCTAAAAAACCAAAAGTACTACTAGGTATGAGTGGTGGTGTTGATAGTAGTATTGCAGCTCTACTACTTCAGCAAGAAGGATACGAAGTAATTGGTGCTACAATGCAACTACATGACTACTGTAACAATAATCAAGTAGAAGATGCAAAAGAAGTTGCCAAAAGACTCGGTATTGAACATCATGTCTTTAACATGAAAGAACAATTTAAAAAGTATGTCATTGATTACTTCATAGAAGAATATCAAGAAGGAAGAACTCCTAACCCATGTGTAGCATGTAACAAATATATTAAGTTTGGAGCAATGATAGACAAAGCAGAAGAATTAGGAATTGAATATATTGCAACAGGACACTATGCAAGAATTGAGAAAGTAACAGATGGAGACCAAGTAGAATATCTACTTAAAAAAGGAAAGGATGAACGGAAAGATCAATCTTACATGCTCTACAACCTTACTCAAGAACTACTTGCTAAGACAATATTCCCTTTAGGTGAATACAGTAAAGAAGAAGTTAGAAAGATTGCAGAAGAGAATGGTTTTACTACTGCTAACAAACCAGATAGTCAGGAGGTATGTTTTGTTCCAGACAACAATCATTTTAGATTCATACAAGAGAACTCTACTACACCAATGAAGAAAGGTGAGATTGTAAATACCAATGGAGAAGTGCTTGGATATCATAAAGGTAGTGCTAAGTATACAATTGGACAAAGAAAGGGTTTAGGGATATCAGCTAAAACACCTCTGTTTGTAATTGATATTGATAGTGAAAAGAATCAGGTTGTATTAGGAAGTAATGATGAACTTTTTTCAAAAGAATTAGTTGCTACTAGTTTAAACTGGATTGTTTTTGAAAAGTTAGAAAAAGAAATGGAAGTTGAAGCAAAGATTAGATACAAAGCTAAAGAGAGTAAAGCTAGAATATATCCAATGGAAGACAAAGTAAAAGTTGTTTTTGAAAAACCACAAAGAGCAATTACCAAAGGACAGTCAGTAGTTTTTTACAAAGATGATATTGTTTTAGGTGGTGGAATAGTTAGTTAAAGGTTCAAACAAAAATTCCGTTAATATATAGTTAATAATTACTTGATATAATTTAAGAATGAAATACTTCTCTTCTAAACAATTTACTCTCTACAAAGATGACAGTTTAGTATTGTTACAAAAGTTTCCTGACAACAAGTTTGATATGATATTTTCAGATCCTCCCTATTTTCTTTCTAATGGAACATTTACATGCCAAAATGGGAAAATGGTAAGTGTTAAAAAAGGGGAATGGGATCTTTCATCATCCCTAAAAGAAACTCTTAATTTCCATATACAATGGTTAAAAGAATGCAAAAGAGTTCTAAAACCCAACGGTACAATATGGGTAAGTGGAACATATCACTCCATTTATCAATGTGGCCTAGCCATGCAATCTTTAGGATACAGGATCTTAAATGACATTATTTGGTTCAAACCAAATGCTTCTCCTAATCTAAGCTGTCGTTTCTTTACTGCTAGTCACGAAAATTTGATATGGGCACGAAAAGAACCTAAAAAGCCCCATACTTTCAATTATTTACAAATGAAAGATGGAGTTTGGAAAAATGATAGATACAAAAAACCTAATAGGCAGATGCGTAGTGTTTGGGAAATTAAGACTACTCCAAAAAGCGAGAAAATCTATGGTAAACACCCAACTCAAAAACCTAAAGAACTTTTGAAGAGAATAATACTTGCGAGCACAAAAGAGGGTGATTTAATTTTAGATCCTTTTACCGGTAGTTCCACTACAGGTATTGTTGCTGTAGAATATGGTAGAAGATTTATAGGAATAGACAAGGAAAAAGAATATCTAGATCTATCAATTAAGAGATACAAAAACATTTAAATTAAGTAATAAGTGTATGTCTGCACGAGATAAAGCTTGGGAGAAAATATTCAAAGATTACAATATTGAGAAACATAATTTTGATAAAGAACCTTTCTTCATCTCCTCCAATGAAATTAAAAAGAGTTGTAAAGATTTTGTAGAAGGAGGTATTACAGAACCTAGAATTCTCTGTAAACAAGATTCAAGAGAGTCTAGACCTCAAGTGTTCAAAGATAATAATCTCTTTATCCTACCAACAAAAAACAAGCATTAT
Organism: Candidatus Dojkabacteria bacterium; assembly: GCA_050950145.1. Classification (GTDB taxonomy): domain Bacteria; phylum Patescibacteriota; class Dojkabacteria; order SC72; family SC72; genus UBA5232. Next base: position 261,761 of record JBMNHB010000001.1, on the reverse strand, counting down.
GCAATACTAAAAGGAGAAGGATATGTTGATATACCTGATATAGTAACTGAACCTAAGATTCATAAATCAAAGTTAGAGTTTGATTTAGAAACAACAAAGGTTGGAAATTCTGAAATGCAACATTTAGATCATGCATATGCATCTAGTATCATCCGTACATTTGCTCAAGATCCTACACTTGTTTTAACAATTAGAGGCAGAAAATATACTCCAGAATTTTCTTTCAAAGTAAATAACTATGAAATAATTACTCAAAGTGTACAAACAGAAGTAGATGCTGGATATGAGGGTAAAGACTCTGTCATTCTAGTAGAAGCTAAAAACTCAAGAACTTCAAATGAGATAATAAGGCAACTTTACTATCCTTTTAGACAATGGAGTGAAAATACTACTAAAAATGTAACAACACTCTTTTTTGAAAAAAGAGGAGACCTCTACTACCTATGGCAATTTGCATTCCTTGAACCATATGAATACAACAGTATTAAGCTTATAAAATCAGAAAGATATCGTATAGAATGAGTCAATCAAAACCATTCCTAAAATGGGCTGGTGGTAAAAGACAACTACTAAAAGTCCTAGAAGAGAATCTTCCCCAAGAAGTGCTTGATACAAAAGAAATTGATCTGTACATAGAACCTTTTGTTGGTGGAGGAGCCCTACTTTTTCATCTACTTTCAAACTTCAGAATACATAAAAGTATAATCAATGATATCAATCCTGATTTAATGATTACATACTTAACTATAAAAAAATATCCTTATGATCTAATAGAGGAACTTATAAAGATTGAAAACAAATATTTACAATTAACAGAAGAAAATAGAAAAGACTTCTACTACAGTAAGTTAAGAGATCCTTTTAATGAACTGAAAATAGATTTTCAAAAAGAAAATAAAAAGAAATTTCTTAAGAAAGCATCTCTTCTCATAGCTCTAAACAGACTTTGTTTTAATGGACTATACAGACAAAATAGCAAAGGAGAATTTAATGTACCAATGGGGAAATATAAAAACCCTAAAATACTAGATAAAGAGAACATCCTTAATGTCAGTAAAGCACTAGAAAATACAGAAATCCTTTGTGGTACATATAACGATATCACTCTCAATGAACAGAACGGTAAGAAAAATTTAATATACTTTGACCCACCATACAGGCCGTTATCTAAAACTTCTAGTTTTACCAAGTATTCTAAAGAAGATTTTAATGACAAAGATCAAAAAGATCTTGCTGATTATTTTAGAAAGTTAGATAAAAAGGATTTTTACATTTTACTTAGTAATTCTGATACTAAAGATAATTTTTTTGAAGATTTGTATAAAGGATTTACTATCAAGAAAGTAGAAACGAAACGATTCATTAACTCTAACAAAGACGGAAGAAAGAGTATTAACGAACTACTTATCAAAAATTGGTAATAGAAATGACTATCTCTATAAAAGTAAAAACAAAACAACAAAAATCTAAAGTAGAAAAGTTAGAAGATAGCTCATATCTTGTATCTGTAAAAGCTCTGCCTGATAAAAACAAAGCAAATGTTGAAGTCATTAGTCTCCTTTCTGAATATTTCAATGTAACAAAATCACAGATTGAAATTAAAAGTGGTAAGACTTCATCAAGAAAAATTGTCTCTATTAACTAAAAATTTGACATCCCCCTACTATACTCTTAAGATTTAGATATACATATCTAAATTCTTTTTAGGATAAATATGGCAAGAAAGAAACAGAGACTAGCAGCAAAGAGAGAGGCAAGAAAAACAATTAAAACATGGATGTTAATAACACCAAAACAAAAAGAATTAGCAAAAACTGAAAGAAAAAAGAGAGCCAAACCAGGTAGTACAGGAGAAGGGAACTATTACAGAATTGAGATAAGGGATAAGAATCAATTTTCAATATTTAGAAATCATGATGTAGGAGAAAGAGGGGGACTTCAAAGAATTGCAGGGAAGAGACCTAATGGTAATTGGGATACACAAGCTTGGTTGATTGAAAAACATTTAGCTAATGTAGTTGGAAGTACACTAAAGAGTAGATACAAAGATGTACAGAAATTAATAGACACTCTCGGATCTAAACCTAAACATGTAAAGGGAGATATATTTAAGGCAAAACCAGAGAAGAATGTTCCAGAGAAAGACAAGCCTACTCCAGCTATGAAGAAAGCTTGGGCTGAGAATATTAAGAAGGCACAAGAGGCAAGGAAGAAGAAATAATTACTTTACTAAGTTATCCAAAAGTTTAAGGAGATAGTCATAGTTTTCATAACTATGATTGTTGTTCTCCTCTCCTACACATTCATATTGATTTACTGAAATATTTCCTCCATTAATATTCATAATATCTGCATAGTAACCAGCAGGATCAAATTCTTTCTGATATATATTTACTGGATATGAGATAAATTCTTTTAAGTTAGTAAAATCATAATTGAGTTCTTTTGCTAAATTGTAAGCTATACCTACTATTAATACTCCTTTTGGTTTCTTTACTAAATCTTTTAGAGAATTGAAGAAGATAATACTACCTATTGATTTAGCAAAAAGAATATATTCTTCATCAGAACTATTTACAATATCTAAAAACTTTTTAGTTTCTAATTCAACATCTGTTCTCTCTTCTCCCTTCTCCCAATGATCATAGTAGGATATTTTTGTATTAGTAAACTTCTCTTGAAATTTCTTTTCTACATTCTCTATCCATTCTTTGTTAGAGATATGTTGTCCTGGGAGTAATATTATTCTCATATCCATATTATATAAAAATTAATTCTTTTACTTAATAAATATCATAGATTTGTTTGATAATAAGCAATTAGATACACGCAATAGATGCAGTTTAATATATAACTAAAACCTTAACCTATCTGTTTAAATCTAAATATGGATTTAAACTAAATTTCTTAATTGTTGTTATCTCTCCTTCTTTTACCTCAAAAATCATCATCTTGCCTCCATATTCCTTTTTGTTAAGAATTGAAGATGGATCTTTATATAAAGGATATTTATACTTCTTTAATTCCTGCTCTGCACTACCACAGTATGGCAATGTATCAACCTTCCCTTCTCCATCAGCGTAATATACACATTCTTTTAAGGCATACACCTCATAAACATTTTGCGATATACCTTGAGTATCTGCACCATCACTTGTGTAGACTGTAAAGTCAACTATGTATTTCCCTACTGGTAATTTAACTTCATAACCATAAGAAGGATTCCACTTTAGCTCATTAGAATATTCCTTCTTATCATTACTGTTCCTAATCCAATAGCAATATTGTAATGAAAGATCATCATTGTTAGAAAAACACACCCTATGTGCAGGATGGAAAGATGCAGGAAAACCTGTCTTAAACCTTATCTTTCCTTCTTTAGAAGCACCTGTAGATGGTTTAGCTTCTGTTGGAGATACTACCTCTTTAACAGAATTTAATTTCTTATTTGCTTCATCCAACTCATCTTGTAATTTGGTTATTTCTTCTTCTTTAGCAACCACCCGAGCATCAATATCCTCTTTCATTGTATTCCATTTGGCATAGCCAAAGTATCCACCTACTCCGACTATTGCAACAGAGAGAACTATTGCAATTATCTTAACTGTTTTACTCATATTATATTGTTTAAAAATTTAATTAATATGACCTTGCCAATAGAGCAAGTTTAGCACCTTCTTTACCTGTATAGAAACATTTTCCTCTCTCATCTTTATGTTCAAATGGGAAACACCTTACTGTTGCCATTGTCTCTTCTTTTAGCTTAGCCTCATCATCACTACTACCTGCCCAATATCCTAATACAAACTTTCTGTCTTCAATTGCTTTCTTAAACTCATCATAATTTTCAACCCTTACAGTATTTTCATCCATTCTCTTTTTTGCAATATCAAAAAGATTCTTCTGAATATCTTCTAACAACCTTTTAATCTCCTTTGTTAAGTCATTCATCTTTACAGTAACCTTCTCACCTGTATCTCTTCTTGCAAGAACAACATGACCTTCATTGATATCTCTAGGACCAATCTCTAATCTCAAAGGTGCACCTTTCTTCTCCCACTTGTAGAATTTTTCACCTACTCTTAAATCAGTATTATCAACCTTAACTCTAAAATCTTTCTCAAGAGTTTCTTTTAATTTCTCAACCTCTTTATCTACCATCTCCCTATCTTCAGGTTTTGGCCAAACAGGAATTATGACAACCTCATATGGTGCTACTTTTGGAGGAACAACAAAACCATTATCATCACTATGAACCATAATTAATCCTCCTAAAGTTCTTGTACTCATTCCCCAGCTTGTTTGGTAACAATACTTAATATCACCATCCTCATCTACAAACTTAATACCAAATGCCTTTGCAAATTTATCACCTAAATTATGTGATGTTGCAAATTGGAGAGCCTTACCATCCTGCATCATAGCTTCAGTTGTATATGTAATATCTGCACCTGCAAATCTTTCTGAATCTGTCTTCTTACCAACAAAAACAGGTATTGCTAAAAACTCTTCTGCAAATTTTTTGTATTCAAACAACATCTGCTGTGCTCTTTCATCTGCCTCCTCTGGTGTAGCATGTGCTGTGTGTCCTTCCTGCCAAAGGAACTCTGTACTTCTTAAAAACAATCTTGGTCTAACTTCCCATCTAACTACATTTGCCCATTGGTTAATTAATATTGGAAGATCTTTGTATGATTCTACCCATCTTGAATATGCATCATACATAATTGTTTCAGATGTTGGTCTAACTACAAAAGGTTCTTTTAATTCTTCACCTCCTGCATGAGTTACAACAACAACTTCAGGAGAGAAACCCTCTACATGTTTAGCTTCTCTGTGTAAAAATTCATTAGGTATGAAAAGAGGAAAGTATGCATTTTCTACACCTGTTGCTTTAATTCTTTTATCAAATTCTTTTTGAATATTTTCCCAGATTGCATATCCGTATGGTCTGATAATCATAGTACCTCTAACAGGACCGTGTTCAACAAGTTCTGCTACTCTAATTACATCTAAATACCATTGTGAGAAATCTTCTTCTCTACTTGTTATCTTTTTCTCTTCCATACTAGGTTTGATTAATTAATGATTAATTCTAATTGAAAGGAAAGGATAAAGCAATGATTGAGAAGTATCTCTAAAGTTACTATGAAGTAAAAAGTAGAGTTTTGGCCTCCGTTTTCCGTATATTATTTCAATACAACAGAGGGTACTCCCCTACTTATTGCTTTTATTATACAAAATAATGTCAGAAAGATAAACAGGGCGATTACCTCCGCATTGTGTATATTATTTCAATACGGCAGAGGGTCTACCCTGTCCATTGGTGTAATTATATAAAATCACTACTGCTACATCAAATTAAAGAAAAGATATATTGCATATATAGCTTGCATATGCTTTTAAATTCTATCCATGCTATAATATAGTATGGTAACAGTATTTTTCTATGATACTAAGATTGGAAGAATTGGAATAGGTGAAAAAGATAATAAGGTGATAGCAGTTGTATATGATGGTGAAAGATATGATCCATCATGGATAGAGAAAGATACCCCTCTTAAAAGAAAAACAATCAAACAGATTAATGAATATCTAGATGGAAAAAGAAAAACTTTTGATATTAATATATACTACACCTCAGCCTCTACATTCTTTTTAGATGTAATGAAAATATTAAAAAAGATTCCATATGGAGAAACTATTACATACAAAGATATAGCTAGAGAAGTACACAATTCTAGAGCATATAGATCGGTAGGTATGGTGTGTAATAGGAATCCCCTACCCATACTAATACCTTGTCACAGAGTAATCTCTACAAGTGGAGCAATGATAGGATATAGAGGAGGTGTTGAGATAAAGAAAAAATTACTAGATTTAGAAAAAGGTGTTAAACTAGAATAGAGTTTTTACACTATAATCTCTTTCATACAATATATTTTATGTATATAATGGGTACATGATACTAACTGCCAAAGAGATAGAGAAAGAAGTTAAAAAAGGAAATATTATCATAGATCCATTTGATGAGAAATGCTTAAAACCCAACAGCTATATCTATCACCTAGGAGATACACTTGTAGAAGTATTACAAGTTGGAGATAAAAAGAAGAAACCTAAAACAAGAAAGGTTAAAATTCCAGCTAAAGGATATGTACTTGAACCAAGAAGACTATATCTTGGCACAACAGTTGAAACAATTGGTAGTAAGGAGTACGTTACATCATTAATTGGAAGGAATAGGATTGCTAAGTTAGGTATGTTTCTTCAAATCACAGCAGATCTAGGACAATTAGGTAAAGCTCATAGATGGACTTTAGAGATTACTGTAGTGCAAAATTTAAGAATATATCCTAATATGGAGATAGGACAGGTTACATTCTGGGTTCCAAAAGGAAAGAAAGAGATTGAGGATATAGAGTTCTATGCAACAAAAAATGAACCATATCCTAGTAAATTATACAATGAGAAAACAAAATGATATTAACAGGAAGTGAGATAAAAAAAGAAGTAAAAAAAGGGAGAATAGTAATAGATCCTTTTAATATTAAGGATGTTGAAACTAATTCATATGATTTTCATATTGATAATGTACTCTATACATACAAAGATGATCTATTAGATCCTACAAAGGATAATGAATTAGAAGAGTTAGTTATACCTACTCAAGGTTTAACACTTAGTCCTAAGAAAATATATATTGGTAGAACTATTGAAACAATTGGTAGTAAATATTTCGTACCTATTATTAAAGGAAGATCATCTACAGGCAGACTTGGTATCTTTGTAAATATTACTGCTGATTTAATAGACCTGGGTTCTATACAGAAACCTACTCTAACTATTCATGTTGTTAAACCTGTTAAGATATATCCCAATACAAAGATAGGGCAGGTAACTTTTTGGGTTACCAAGTAAAAACCCTGTATATATTCTACAACACTAACTCTTTAAGCCTTATTTATGTGGACATGGTGGATATCCAGTAATAACTGCAATACCTATTTGCTCATTAGTATTCTGGTCTTTTACTTTTATTCTTGTTCCAGGTTCATACAAAGCAGGACCTCCAAGCATTATAAACTTTCTCATCTCTATCTCCGCAGCTTCTCCAGGCTTAATGGGTTTTGATATTACAGGTGTACCGTTTCCTGTTATGAAAGTTCTACCCGAAGGGTCTTCAGGTACGAAAGAAAGAAGATAACCTTGATTGTTTACAACAGATTGTTCTTTCGTGTTTCCTTCTTCCTTAGTAAATACATATACTTTAAGTTTTACTTTAGTAGCTAATTGCATATCTGTACCAAAGGTTGCTCGTTTGTAGAAATAATCATTATCCATAGCAATACCAACTGACTCCGATACAGTTGCAGAATTTACTAACTTTCCTGCCTTAATCATTTTAGTTATCCTTGTCGAGACATTAGGTACTATCTCACAAATACCTGTTTGTTTAAGAGTATCTCCAACTTTAAGTGTTCCCCTTCTTACTGTTACTGTTAAGTATTTTGTACCATTAATTGTTATTGTTTCCTTTGAATCTATAATCACACTTGTAGCATCAGGAGTCCATAAACTTTCAACTTGTTCTCTCGGAGGTACTATCTTTGGAGGTGGCAAGGCCTCAAACACAGGTGTCTTAGATTCTGAGGAAGGAGTACTAGATGATGTTTCTTCGGAGGGTTTGGATGGTGTTGATGATGGCTTTTCTACATCCTCTACCATTTCCTCTTCCCTTATTACTAATTCCTCTTCTTCCTGTAATTCTGCAACTATCTTCTTACTCCTTCTATCCTGATTTATACCAGTATCCTTGTTCTTTCTTGCATGGATAAATAATACTATCTCTAAGCATATTACAAGAAAAAGAAGTATTGAGATTACAAGCAGAATTTTCTGCTTTTTAGTTAAAGAAAGTTTCTTTGTATTATTACTTTCTTCTTTCATAATTGTTTATGTAAAAAGTTATATACATGACCTTCACTATTATCTAAATATATCACAATATTAAAATAACTACATTATAAAATGATATAATCAACAAATGAAAACTGATTTCAAAACGCTCAAAGATCTACATGAATACTATGCTGTACATAATAGTTGTGGATTAAAGGAAGTAGCTACCCAACCAGTATATGAAATAACTCCTCCATCATCTGGAATACTCTTTATAGGAGAAGCTCCTGGCAGACATGAAGATCTACAAGGAAGACCATTTGTAGGTTCTGCTGGAAAATTCTTAGATGAATTGTTACAGAGTATTGGATATACAAGAGAAGAGGTATATGTAAGTAATGTTGTTAAATATAGACCACCTTCTAACAGAGAACCACAAGAAGAAGAAAAGGATGCATGTAGAGTATGGTTAAATGCAGAATTATTATTTGTAAAACCTAAAGTAATTGTAACTCTAGGAAGACATTCATTAGGTAGGTTTGTACCAGGTGCAAGTATTACAGCTTCTCATGGACAAGCATTTGAACATCCAACAGGTATTCCAATATTTGCTATGTATCATCCTGCAGCTGCACTTTACAATCCTAATCTTAAAGAAGATATGAGGAAAGATTTTAAAGCTTTAAAGAAATTTTTATCTACTCTTCCAAAGAAAACAGCAGATATATTAAAGAAAAAAGAAGTTATTAATGAGATATTAAAGATGTAATAATAAAGATTGGATTTATACAACCTACTTCCCCTTACTCCACTCTGCATCATAGAAAATCTTCTCTACACCAGTCTCGTAGTTGTTACATATCTCACTCTCCTTAAACCATATCTTCAATTCTCTCTCTGCATTCTCTACTGAATCAGAAGCATGTAACATAGTCATAGTTGACCTATCTAAGAAATCTGCAAGAGCATATGTATCAATAGAATAGTCATCTCTAATAGTTCCAATATCTCCTTCTGCTGGACTAGCACTACCTAGAATCTTCCTAACCTGAGATATTACTCCAAAACCTTCAAAAACCATAGCCACAATCGGACCACATGTAAGATAATTAATATTCCTCTGCCTAATCTTCTTCCCTTGTTCTAATGAATTCCAGTTAGTAATATCTTCACCTCTTGCAATAGCACCTTTTTTTGCTTTCTCACCAGTTTCAATTAAATATGATTCTTCATCAATATAGTGTTCACCTACCTGTTCTTTAGTAGCATTAAGCATCTTGATTGCAGTCATCTTAATACCCTTCCTCTCAAATCTAGACAGTATCTCACCTACTAACTGTCTTTGTAATACATCAGGTTTGATTAACACTAATGTTCTCTCTTGTGCAATTTTTGGTTTTTTCATCTGGAAAGAATGTTTAAAATATTAGATAATATAGGATATCAAAAATATGAAGAAAAATATAGATAAAATAAAAGATATTTTTTCAGAAATAGTTTCTCAGAAAAAATGGAATGAGAATTCTCTAAACAAGATTCTTAGAAACTACAAAAAAGATAATGGTGGGATATATCGTAATGATGAACTTGTAAAAATGTTTGATTCAGTAAAGAAAGATTTTTCTAAAATAGATATATCTCTAATTGAAAAAAGAATTAGATTGAAACCTACTAGAACAAATTCTGGTGTAGCTGTTGTTACTGTTATGACTATGCCCTACTACTGTCCAGGTAACTGTATATTCTGTCCTAATGATAGAAGTATGCCCAAGAGCTATATTGCTTCAGAACCCGGTGCACAAAGAGCATTAAAGTTGAAGTTTGATCCGTATGCACAGGTGTATAACAGGTTGGTTGCATTAAAGAATGTTGGTCATAATATTGAGAAGGTTGAGTTAATTATCTTAGGTGGTACATTCTCTGCATATGATGGTAATTACAAGATATGGTTTGTGAAAGAATGTTTTAGAGCATTAAACAGAGTTAAGAAGAGTACAAAGGAATATATACAACCAAGAGAGTTTACAATGGAACAAACTGATTGGAAAGATTTAGAGAAGGAGCAAATAAAGAATGAAACAGCATATTGTAGAAATGTTGGTTTAGTTCTTGAAACAAGACCTGACTTTATCACAGCTGGAGAGTTAATGTACCTCAGAAGACTTGGTGCTACAAAGATACAGATTGGTATTCAATCTCTGTCGGACAAGGTACTGAGAGAGAATGAGACAGGAAGAGATAATGAGGATACGAAGAGAGCTTTTGAATTGTTAAGAATGTTTGGTTTTAAGATACATGGTCATTGGATGCCCAACCTCTATCTCTCTACACCTAAGTTAGATATTACTGGATACAAAGAATTGTTTATAGAACCATATCACCCTGATGAGATGAAAATCTATCCCACTTCTGTGATTGAGGGTACTGAGTTGTATGATTTATACAAAGAAGGTAAACACAAGCCATATGATGAGAAGACATTGATAAGGGTTGTTGGTGAGTGTATTGCTTCTACTCCTAGATACTGTAGGTTGTCTAGAGTAATTAGGGATATACCTTCTACAGAGATTGCTGCAGGAAACAAGAAGACTAATCTTAGAGAGGTTGTTGAGGAGTATTTAAGAAAGAAAGGTATTGAATCAGAAGATATTAGAAGTAGGGAGATTAAGGGAGAAGAAATTTCTAAGAATGATATTAAGTTAGAGAAGATTACATACAAGAGTACTGTAGGTGCAGATATTTTCATTTCATACAAAACAAAGAAGAGTGATAAGATATGTGGATTTTTGAGATTGTTTTTACCTAAGAAGATATTAAGCAGAAAACATAGATTAGAGGAGTTACAAAATACCTCTATCATTAGAGAGGTACATGTTTATGGTAAGGTTGTAGGAATAGATAGAGAGAGTAAACAGGGAGAATCTCAACACTTAGGATTAGGTAAGGAGTTGATAAAGATAGCAGAAGATATTTCTAAAAAGAAAGGTTATCAGAAAATCTCTGTTATATCTGCTATTGGTACTAGAGAATATTACAAGAAGTTAGGATACAAGAGAGGCGAGTTATATATGAGTAAGAAGATTTAATATGAGGTTATACATACTTTCAAAAGTATAGTGAATATGTTCACATATATATAACCTCATACCATTATTACATCTTATCTACCTTAATGTTTAATTATAACCTTCTCACCTTAAAAGGTGAGGAACATTCAAGAGATAGGACTTTAGGCCCCTTCTCAGTTCTAGAGATATCTAGTACTATCTGCACACCCTTATTCGGGTCTGGTTCAACAGAAAACGGGAAGTAAACAACTGACGGAGTAAGGAGAAATCCACTTGGATGTTTCATCCCTTTTCCAATATCATCCATCACTTCCCAACCAACTGAATCCTTAGATTTCAACTTTACAACCATGTTTTTTTCTACATTCCGTAAAATAAACTTAATGGGGTTTTCTTTACAGGAAATTAAGAACCTTCCATGGTTATTTAAAATAACAAGTGACTTTTTAGTCATTATTTCTCCTTTTCTAATTAGTAAATTAGTAAACAAGATGTAATTTGTTAATGTACAAGTAGGATTATACAACATCCAAGGCTGTTTAGCTATAGGATACGCAGGTGATTATATATTAAATAAAGACTGAAGTACTTAATTGTAATTACTATTTATCCTCCCCTCCAACGCATTAATATCTCTTTCTAAAACATCTCTCCTATTCTCTTTCATAATCCTTAGATATCCTTTTTTGTTTTTATCTGTCTTAATCATATCCTTATCTATTTCATCTATTACCCTTCTCCACTCTATTTGATCTATATTACGAATATGAAAAATTTTCCAAGAAATAGATTTTAGTAGTTTCAACCATTCTGAGATATAGTTGACATGCCTACCTGTAAAAGTCTTTCTTGTTGAAATCATTTTGTGAACTGTATGTAGCTCTTTTATGAATAATGGTTTGTTTCCTTTTAGTATATCTAACATTATTCCTAATTATAATGTGAGAGGTTTGTAATAACCAGATAACAGTTTTAACCTCATACCATTATTATGAGATTATATCTGTTATAATCAACATATGTTAGATTTTAAAGAAGAGTTAGCAAAACTATCATTAAATAAAGAGAATTCTGTTGTAATAGGGTCTGGAATTCTCAATGCTTTAGGTTTAAAAGAAAGTCATGATGTAGATGTAGTAGTTGATAAGGAAACTCTTTTAGAACTTCTTAGAAACTATAATGTTATTGAAACAACTAATGAATATGGAGCTATACTCTATACAAATGGAATAGTAGAGTTTAGTGATAGATGGTATATGGATGACTTTATGAAAGATTTAACATACGAAGACCTTATCAAACAAACAACTATTATAGATGGAGTTAGATATATAGAATTAGATGTATTATTAAAAGTAAAAGAACACCTAAGAAGAGAGAAAGATATTCCAGATATTGAATTAATTAAAGAATATCTAAATCGCTAAGTTAGAAAGATAAACTCGTGGAAACATGGGTGCACAGGGACTCGAACCCTGAACCAAACGATTAAGAGTCGTTTGCTCTACCGATTGAGCTATGCACCCATTAAACAGCTGTAATTATAGTAATATAATGGATATTTTTCAATACTTACTTAATTCTGAGTTCTACTTTTAACAATAAGATTTGGAGAAAGAATAGTAGTACTTTCTCTATGCACCTTTATCTTCTCATACTTCTCAGGTTCTACTAAAACATAGTTTGTATCTGAAACAGAAATAGTATACTCTCCTTTACCCTCAATTAAGAATCTATACCTACCTGCATCATCACTAACCCTTGTAGCTTCAACCTTACCAAATTCGCTATCAATTAAAGATATAACTACATTCTTAAGAATATTTCCTGAAGAATCCTTTACAACACCATACTTTTCAGATTTTCTAAATAAACTAAGTAAAAGCATTACTAAAGATGGGATATAGAAGAACAGAATCATATAGTTCCACCAAACAGGATTAATCTTTACTGCGTATACACTAAATGAAAGACCTAAGACAAACAAAAGAATGTGAAGTGGTTTCCATAACCATTTGGTTCTGGAAAGAAATCTCTCCATTATCATCTTTACCTTATTAACCTCTAAAGGATCCACTGGAATTGAAAATCTAGGAATCTTACCATCCTTAACCTCAAACATATGTCCTAAATACACATCCTCCAGTGGAAAGTCTGAATGACCAGTGATAATAGAAGATGGAAATTTATGCTCTCTTGCTGTTAGTTGAATATAATATTTACCATTCTCAACCTCAGGTGTTCTAAATCGCCCATTAGAATCAGAAACATCTGTCCAGACAAGTTCATTTTTCTCGTTATAGATTCTAACAATAACCTGTTTAAGAGGATCTTTTGTGATAGAGTTATAGACATAACCAGTGATATTACCTTTTACCCTAAACCCTAATAAACTCAACATAGCTAAAACTCCTTGAACAATAATATATGGAATTGTTCCTAAAATATTAATAACCAATCCCATACCTACCGCAACATTAGCGACAACACTACTAACCGTAACTGTTTGAACTGTTTCATCATCAAGTTTTCCTATCGTGTTCTCTAGAATAGATTCTCCAAAATCTTTAATTGGAGTTACAACATTATCCGTAATCCAACCCCCTATATTTGGTTTTGTAGGTTCTGGGGGAGTAGGAGGTTCTGGCTTCTCGTCAGTAGTCGTTACCCCCTTTATCATGAACTCTTTAACAGACCAATCACTTAATGTACCATCCTTACTTACAGCTCTTGTTCTAAAGTACCATTTTCCGACAGAAAGCTCTGAAGTATGAGTAAATGAGTTGGTATCAATAACTACAGAGTTGGATTCACAGTCTGAAAAATCTTCATTCTGACACCATTCCACTATATATTTAGTTACAATACTACCATCACTACCATATGAAGGAACCCATGTCCAACTCGGTGTAAGATTATCCTCAGGAGATAACAATACAGGAATACCTGGAGTTGATGGTACTATTGGCTCTACTGGTGGTACTGAAGGTTTTGCAAAATTCACACTTGCACTATTATCCCAACTTTTATTTCCAACATTGTCTGTTGCTTCTATATAGAAACTGTATGTAGAGTAAAGGTTACCTAAAGAGTCTTTTGGTAAATCTCCAAGCTTTATACTTACATTCCAAATATTACCATTAATTACCTGAGTATACAGAACTTTTATTCTATCCCCTGATGGTAAAACAACCCATAAATCCCTTGTAGCAACAGCAATATTATCCTCTATCCGATAGGTAAGAGTTATTGTTGACTCAGGATCAAAGTCAGTTGTTGTTGCACCCGTTGGTTTTGTAACACTAATCAATGAAATTTGTGGAGCACTTGCCTCTTGCACAGAATACACTGAATTAGACCAACTACTCTCTCCCCCTCCCTGGTTTCTTGCTTTAACACGATAGTAATAAATCTCACCACTAGAAAGACCACTAAAAATCGCAGATGTAGAAGATATCCATCCACTACTACCTGCAATAGTAGCAAAATTAGAATCAGTACTGGCTTCTACATAGTATTGATATGGATTTGTTCCTGTAATACTCCAAGAAACAGTATTACTTGTTCCAGCTGTATACTGTGGTTCAGCATTCATTACAGGAACTGCAACAGGAGTAACAAACAGCATTTCACACTGCTGTATTTCTACAGAACCTCCACCTGTAATATCCCTCCCACATATCCTATATGACCCAGGAGCAGTTGCGCTAATATACCCAGTAGCACTACCAGTAGAATCAGTAGGTTGTGGCTGAACTATAGTTACATTTGCAGAAGAACCATCAACATATATTTCAATTGTTCTTCCAACTTTCGGCGTAGTATCTCCATTATATGCTCTAATTAACACCTCAGATTGTTGAGTTATTTCTACATTCTGAGGACTTAAAGTAATCTGTGAATATATATCAGCACCAACATTGACATAGGTAATAACATTCTCCACATCTGGTGTATATTGTGCTAAAGAAACCCTATCAAGAATAAAAAAAGAAAGAAATACAAGTAAAAATATTTTAATGGCAGTCTTTATCTTCATTATATTTCTTCAACTACTTTTTTAATATATTTATCCAAAGCATTAGTTAAAACTTTGGATTCATAAGGCTTATCTCCCAATGGTTTTGCCTTTTGTATACTGTAACAATTTTTACACACAAGTGCAAAGTTTTCTACATCTAAATATACAATATCTTCACTACTTCCACAACATTTACAATGAGTAAAATCATCTAAAAAACCCATCTCTTTCAAAAATATCATCCTAAGCTTGTTTGTGGACTCTGTATCAAACCCTTTCCTAAGACCTCTTTGTAAAGAATTAAAAAGTTCTGGATAGCTCTCTCCTTCCTGAAGAAATTTATTCAGCATAAACAGGACTCTTTTCACATTGGTAACATGTAGATTGTCTAAATCCAAACTGTCTACCAATTCAGATTCTGTAAGAAGAGGCATACCTTTTCCCTCATAGAAAGATATTTTACTTGTAGAAAAAGTCTGCATATTCCCCCTATTCTTACTATTTATCTTCCTTATACCCTTAGCAAAAAGAACAAATTTCCCTCTCTCTTTTCCAAACACAGTAAGCACCTTATCTGCCTCTGAATAGTTCACCGATTTTATAACAGTAACAATATCTCTACTCATATGCTCCTTTCCTAGTTAATACAATATATGGTGTTTTAAGTAAAATTATAATATCAGTAAACAAGTTCATTTGATCTACATACTTAGAATCCATAATTAATCTTTTGTGAAAAGGAATTTTGTTTCTACCTGATACTTGCCATATTCCTGTCATACCAGGTCTAACAGTAAAAATGTTTTCTAAATACTTAATATCTTCTGGATACTTCCTCAGATGTTCCTTCATCTCATATGTATATGTTGGTCTTGGACCCACAAGAGACATCTCCCCCCAGAGGACATTAATTAGTTGAGGTAATTCATCCACATCTGTTTTCCTAAGAATTCTACCTATCCAAGTCACTCTACTATCCTCTTTTGTAGAAAGTTTATTTCCATTCTTCTCCCATTCCTTTTTCAAGGTTGCATAGTTAGGATTCTCTATCAATTCCTTATGTGCATTAGGAATCATTGTTCGGAATTTAAACATTCTAAACTCCTTTCCATCTAAACCTCTTCTTAGCGGTTCTTTTACAAATATCTCTCCTCTATCAGAGATCCAAATCAAGAAAGACACTAAAAGAAGTAGTGGTAGAAAAAGAATTAACAGAAAGAGAGAAAAGATAATATCTAGTAATCTCTTACTTATCTTGTAAAGTGTCTTTAACATAGTTCTGAAGTTTGTAAATGAATATTTCAGAAGCAAAGTTTTGTGCCTGTTTTACACAGTTATCATGTGTATATTTCTCTGGTTTGAAGTTTTTTAGAACCTCAACAAGAGAATCTACTGTATATTTATCAAAGAAAACACCTGTAGCAGGATTTTCTTCTGATATTGTCTCCAGCACACCACCATCCCTATATGCGATTACAGGTGTACCGAAAGCATTTGCTTCTACTGGTACTATACCAAAATCTTCTCCTCTAATTGGAAGAATCAAAGCTCTGGCTTTACTCATTAGGTCGTATTTTTCTTCTTCTGAAACAAAGCCTAAGAACTTTACTATCCCCTTTGCACCAAGTTTATCAACTAGTTCTTTCATAGCTTCTAGATCTTGTCCTGCTCCTGCAATTTTAAGTGGTAGGTCTAATCTATCACAAGCTTTAATTGCAAGGTGTACTCCTTTGTATCTTTCTACCCTGCCAAGATAGAGATACCAATTTTCTTTACGATTAACTTTAGGATATTCAAGTATTTTACTTACTTCTACAGGAGGATATATTACATCAGAGTCTAAATCATAGAATTTCTTAATTCTCTTTTTTACAACCTCAGAATTAGCAATTATCCTTGTACATCTCCTTGCTGCATTCCTATCCCATTTTTGCCATAACCTTTCAAAAAATGTATCCATAAAAAAGGAATATA
Source organism: Candidatus Dojkabacteria bacterium (assembly GCA_050950145.1). Classification (GTDB taxonomy): domain Bacteria; phylum Patescibacteriota; class Dojkabacteria; order SC72; family SC72; genus UBA5232. The sequence continues at coordinate 244,796 of JBMNHB010000001.1, read as the reverse complement.
TCCCAAAGAAAAATCTATTTATACCACTCAACTGCTTTTTATCTTTCAATGTTCTATCATCTTTTTGCCAAAGAAATTTCGGAGGAGTCATGCAATCATCTATATGTGGTACACCATTTGTATGTGCAAACTTAGCAAAATGAGAAGAGAGTGAAATTATTACATCATAATTTTTAAAGTTGAAACTTTTGTAAGCCAAAGGATTAAGAAGGAGATATATATATCTTAATTTATCTTTCCAGGGCAATTTCTGCATAAAAGAAGAGTGAACTTTTACACCTTTGAAATGCTCTTCAACAATTTCTTGATCATAGTATGCTGTAAATAGTTCTGAGTTAGGAAAAGCATCAAGAATATATTTCAAATGTAATTCTCCTCCACCCATTTTATACAGAGGTTCATAGACTACTGCTACTTTAATATCATTAAGCCATGCTGGATACTTTTTCTTTTTCATAAATTTCTTTTATGTAATTAGAAAAGTTAATTAAAAATTTTTCTTCTGAGAACTCTTGGGCATGCTTTACAATATCTTCCTCATTATACCTGTTTCTTTTGTAATTCTTAAGTAAATCAGTTAGTTCATCTTGACTAAGGAAAAACTCACCTGTTACACCCTCTTTTACTGTTTCCAAAACACCTCCATATCCATATGCTAATACAGGCGTACCTGATGCCATCGCTTCAAGGGGTACTAATCCAAAATCTTCAATTCCACAGAAGAGTAATACTTTTGCAATTTCATATAGCACTTTTACTTCTTCATCTTTAACAAAACCAATAAATTGGATATTCTTGTGTCCTTTTGCTATCTTCTCTAAATATCTCCTATCCGGTCCTTCTCCTACAATCACTAAATTATCACCACTCTGAATACATGATCGTATTGCCCAATCAACTCTCTTGTAGTCGTAAAGCCTAGATACTACTAAAACAAAATCATCTGGTATGTCATATTTATCTTTGAGGCTAGCTAAAATCTTTTTACCTTCTTTACTATTTTTTACTTGTTTAAAATACTTCTCTTCTACACCTGGATAGAGTACTTTGGCATCTACTCCATATGTCTTTTTAATTTTTCTTGCTACAAATTTAGAATTTGCACTCCAGTAATCTACCCTTTTTGCAATACTAATATCCCATACTCTTAGGTATGTGTTAAGAATATGAGAAAGAGGTTTGTAGAACCATTTAAGTTTTGATCCTCTTACATTGAGTTCATTATCCCAAAGACTTCTGGGAGGGGTCATTACCATTGCTAAATGAGGTTGGTCTATACCTGTAATTACAGATTTACCAGATCCAGCTGATATTGATATTACTAGGTCATATCCATCTAAAGAAAATTTTTCATAAGCAAAAGGATTAAGTACTTTGAGATGCCTACTGAAGTTTTTACCAAATATTTTTGTTAGTTTTTGTACAAAGCTTGTATATACCTTATTCTTTATCATTGGGTATTTCTCTTTGTAGAAGAGTACTGTGAATATGTCTGCTTTTGGAAATACTTTTAACATTGATATCATTTCTCTATCTGCACCACCAAAAGCTGTCATTTGATCAGCAACTATTGCTACTTTGGGATATATGTTGTGAAGATTAGACATGGGACATTATACATTACAATTATACTAATATCATCTGTTGTATAATTGTACTATGAACAACAAAACAGAGGATAAAAATACAGATTATGAGGGTAGAAAGTTTATACGTAGGATAGAAGACTTCATATGTGAAAATTGTGGTACCTTTGTTCAAGGAGATGGATATACTGACCACTGTCCTAAATGTCTTTACTCTAAACATGTTGATATTAATCCTGGTGATAGGAATTGTAAATGTGAAGGACTTATGGAACCAATCTCAGCAGAGATGAAAAGGGAGGGGTATAAAATAGGGTATAGGTGTAAAAAATGTGGATACACACATAAGGTAAAAAACTCACCAGATGATAATTTTGAAATAATATCAGAACTTCTTAAACAATCTATGATGTTATAGTATCAATATATCCTTGTACCTGTTCTTTTAATTCTTCAAAACTTCCATTATTTAAAACAAAGTGATCTGCAATAGCAATTGGTCCTGCTTTTTCAATATTCTCTATCTCAGAATAATCTCTTTGAGTAACTTCCTCATCTGTAAGAGGTCTATTTGGTCTGTTCTTTAACCTCTCAGCTCTTAGATCTCTATCTGTTACAACTGCTAGTAATTTAAAATTATCTTTGTATATCTCTTTAAGATATTTATACTCACTCCATGAATAGAGACTCTCTACTACAACATTTTTACCTTCTTCATATGCTTTCTTTATCTTAGGTTCACTCTTTTTAGCATATATTGCCATATCATTTGTTGCTCTAAGTTCCTCTCTCATTAATCTTTCATTTTCAGGAGTAACCTCTATACTTCTTTTTTTCATCTCATCAAAGGTAACATCTCCGAAATATACCTTTTCAAAGTTATTTTCAACAAAGATATTGGTTACTTCTGATTTACCAGCACCACAAAGACCTACTACAGCTACTATTATGTTTTTCATACTGAAAAAGATGGTTAATTTATTCGTTTCCCTTTTTGAAATCTAACATGGGATATTATAACTCAGGAATCTCACCATCATCAAATCCAAAGTCCTCTGCAGTTATATTCTCCTCTTCCTCTGAATCTAATTGCTCTAAAGCTTTAGCTAAATCATCATCTACTGATACAGGTTCTGTAGAAACAGATTCACCATCATCAGGAAAGATTACATCAAGAGAGCTATCATCTGTTGCTACTGGATCAATACCATCATCTAATGAGTCATCAGCACCCATTAAGATAATGTTAGGTTCTTCTTTATCTATTCCTACCATTTCATCTTCTGCTGCTAATCCAACAACACTATCTCCATTAGAACCTTCCTCTTTTCTCTTTTCTAGCCTCTTAAGAAATCTATCTGCATCCTCTCCAAACTTCTCAACAACATCAATAACTTTCATTGGTTCATTACATTGAGGACATAGTTTTATATAATCCATTTCATGACTACAGTGAGGACAAGAGAGATATATTACATGTATACTTCTTCTTGTTGGTATTAATTCATCTTTTTTTGTTTTCTTAGGTGTTGCCATATTGTATATCTAGAATAGTATAGGGCGTATAGTGTGTCAAGAAACCCATAGCGTAAGGTTTTTACCAATATTCCAAAGAAAAAATATTTTCTACTTTTTCCTACTATTACAAGGATTTTAAGCAAAAAGGAATATTTTAGAAAAGTGATTGAAAACTATAATTTAGGATTATTTGAAAAATTTTATCTTTCTATGCTAAGTTTCTTAAAGATATACCCTCTCTTAAGTCTGTCAAGAATTATTTAAGATGACACTATTAATATCTACAAATTAAATCATACAACACATCCTTCTATTGTTTAGAAGGAACTAAAAACGAAAGATTTATTTTCCTTAATAATTTCGATAATAAGTTATACGAATTAACTAATATAATTGCAACAATTACGGTAACAACAATATTAAAAATTAAAGTTGTTAAAAATTTAAGTGGGAAACAATAATCTGAGTAATATTTAATGATAAAATAACTTAACGAACAAGCTACTCCCTGTGAAAAATAAAAGTAAATCGCATTTTTACCAACATAATTAATTATATTCCCTCCTTTTATTTTTAGAACATCTTTTAAATACCAGAATAATATTATTGAATGTAATGCAAAGAACAAATATGGTATCTGAAGTGACCACTTAATATTTTGAATATTAGTTATATTTATTCCATATACCTTAAACACCACAATAGTTATTAACAATAATATTATTTCATATAAAAGGAATTGCTTAAAATTCTTTACTTTATAATCATTTGATAAATAACCAATCAGGTAAATTAATAAATAAAAAGCTAATTGGGAATCAAAGAAAAGTATATTACCAACTGTAGAAGAAATTATAAATAGGATTAAACAAAAGAACACACAAGTTAAGTAACTTTCTATATAACTTGCAGATGCATATTTTTTCAATAAAACTATTATTATGGATCCTACAAAACTTACTTTTAAATACATATACATAAACCACATAGAACCATTTACAATAGGAAATGGTTGTGGAGTTGGGAATTTAAAAGCCAGCCAATAAAGTATTTCGTTAATATGTAAATCGTTTCTGAAAAACAAAAACATTATCAAGAAATAAAATACTAGAAATACAATCCATTTGAACCACTGCATTAAAAACCCTTTTATATTTTTTATTATCGATCCACTATAATTAAATGAATACCCAGCTAAATATATAAATACTGGAACATCAATAAAAAGACATAAATTTCTAAATGCTAATGGAGTATAGCTCTCACCCAACCACCAAGCTGTATGTATTAAAATTATACAAAGAGCAGCAATTCCTCTCAAAAAATCAACATTATAATTACGTTCTTTTGTACTATTCACTACTAATCTCCTCCTTCAAAATAAAACTATTCTCTCTACTATAAGAAGTATAAGTAAAAATTTTTTATAATACTTTTATCTCCCACAACATTTTTTGTATTTCTTGCCACTACCACATGGACAAGGATCATTTCTTCCTACCTTGTTTCCTTTCTTAACAGTCTTCTGCTTACCAACCTTACCTGGTCTGTTATCCTCACTTCGTGATACCTGTTGCCTTCTCTCTGGCTCATTAGAAACTAATCTAACCTTAAAGAATCTTGTTACAACAAAATCATCTATCTTTCTTAACATCTCATCAAACATCTCAAATCCTTCATTCTTGTATTCAACAAGAGGATCTTTCTGTGCTAAGTTTCTTAAAGATATACCCTCTCTTAAATCTGTCATAGTATCTAAATGTTCCATCCAGAATCTATCAAATGACTGAAGAATTAAGTATCTAGAAAGAGAATTCATAGCTTCAACACCAATAGAGTAAGTATGTATTGTAAATGCACAAAGAATTAATCTTTTAAGTTCACTTGTACTCTCTACTCTAGAAAGAGTATAGAATTTTCTAAACATCTCTGTTGTATCTTTGTAACCAAGAGATACAGAAGCAACATCAACTAAATCCTCAGTAAGAAGATTAATAACATTGGTATATATTCCTCTCTCCTCAATATTATCAATCTTCATATCATCTTCCAACGAAGATGCAATGAGGAAATCAATATATTCTAAGGTCTTCTTAAGAATCCACTTATCCAGTGGTGAGAATGGATACTTCACATCTCTAAGTCCGTATGTATCCCAACTATCTGGCCTGTTAAGAGCAAAACCATCAAAACTATCCTGTACACTCTCAATATCTACCTCCTTAACAATCTTCATATCCTTCTCCAAATCCTTCTCTGTAAGCTTTACATCACTCTTTAGATCTATCTCCAAAATCTTTCTTCTTAAGGTATATATTATTTCTCTTTGTTGATTTAAGACATCATCATACTCAACTAGTCTTTTACGAATATCATAGTTTGATGCCTCAACTTTCTTCTGTGCATTCTCAATTGACTTACCAATCACACCTACAGATACTTCTATATCATCATCTAAACCAACCTGCCCCATTATCATCTTCATCCTATCCCCACCAAATATTCTCATCAGATCATCTTCAAAAGAAACAAAGAATTTAGATTCTCCTGGATCTCCCTGTCTACCAGACCTACCTCTTAACTGATTATCAATTCTTCTTGACTCATGTCTTTCAGAACCAATTACATACAACCCTCCTACTTCCTTTACACCTTCACCTAGAGCAATATCTGTACCTCTACCAGCCATATTAGTTGCAATTGTTACAGCCCCTAACTGTCCTGCCTCTGCTACAATCTTAGCCTCAAGTTCATGCTGCTTTGCATTAAGAACATTGTGCTTAATTCCTTCCTTTCTTAACATATCTGAAAGAATTTCAGACTTCTCTACTGATGTAGTACCAACTAATATTGGTTGTCCTTTTGCATGTCTCTCAACTATCTCTCTAACTATTGCCTTAAACTTCCCTTCCTGAGTTCTGTAAACAACATCTGTGTAGTCCTGTCTTACAACCTCTCTATTAGTAGGAACAACAATGGTATCAAGATGATAGATTTGTGAAAATTCCTCTGCCTCAGTTATAGCTGTACCTGTCATACCTGAAAGATATGTATAAAGTCTAAAGAAGTTCTGCAATGTAATTGTTGCCATTGTCTTAGATTCCTTCTTTACCTCTACACCCTCCTTTGCTTCAATTGCCTGATGAAGACCTTCACTGTATCTTCTTCCCTCCATCGCTCTACCTGTAAATTCATCAACAATGAGTATCTCACCATTCCTAATCATATATTCATCATCCAAGTGATAGAGTTCTTTTGCTTTAAGTGCATTATCCAGATGATATGCCAACTGTGCATTCTCATATACATTTTTTACCTTAAGCATCTTCTCAACCGTATCCATACCTTCCTGATTAAGTGATACTGCATGTGCTTTTTCATCCACTGTATAGTGAACTTCTTTTTGCAATGAATTAACAATACTTGCAAATTGTCTGTACAAGTCATTAGCTGTATCTGCACTAGTAGAGATAATCAAAGGAGTTCTCGCCTCATCAATTAAAATGGAGTCAGCCTCATCAACAATTACAAAATATCTAGGACCTTGTACTCTCTCTTCTAAACTTCTAGCCATATTATCCCTAAGATAGTCAAAACCAAACTCACTGTTAGTACCATATACAACATCACAAGCATATGTCTCCTGTTTTGTACACTCAACAAGATTTACACCACTCATATGATCATACTTCAATCTTCCTGCCTCCTTAAGCTTCGCATCCCTCTCCTTAATCAACTTCTTCGCTTCATCTCCTTTAATCTTAATAGCTTCCTCATCGTCTATAAATCTGTACTGCTTTCCAGAGTTAATTGCTCCTACAGTCATACCTAAAGAATGAAGAATATGTCCTGTCCACTCCGCATCTCTTCTTGCTAAGTAATCATTTACTGTAACTAAGTGTGCTCCTCTTCCAGTTAAAGCGTAAAGATACAGAGGAAGATTCGCAGCTAAAGTCTTACCCTCACCTGTAAACAACTCAGCAATCTTGTTATCAAACAAAACATATCCAGCCATTAACTGAACATCAAAATGCCTATGATTAGCAACTCTTTTTGAAGCTTCTCTTACAACAGCAAATGCCTCAGGAAGTAACTCATACAACTTTTTCTTCTCTTCATCTAAATTCTTTTTGAGTTCCTCATCATTAAGGGTTGTAAAATCAGTTCTTGCTGTTTCCAAATCAACCCCTATCTCTTTCCTTAACTGCTCTGTCTTTGCTTTTAGCTCTTCATCAGAAAGTTTAGAGATACTCTTCTCCCTATCATTAATATCATCAATAATTGGCTGTATCTTAGCCAATTGTTTTTCATTTGAATCAAATATTTTTGTTAGAAACTTGAACATACAATTCTGATTATACCACCCAAACAGAACTTTTCCGAGTTAATCTAGATTTAATTTTTGTAGTGTAGATTCTATGTATGCAAAAGAAAAATCTTCATATATCTACAACTATATTAATCGCTTTCTTTTTAGGTTTTCTCCTCTACAATCACATTCCATCCATTGCTCAAGAAGAGCAAGTTCAAGTACCCGGAATCAATGAAGGGTTGATAGAGAAGAACAAAGATGTAGAACTACTCTCTCCAAACTATGGAGATATATTTCCACTTGGAGAAGAGATATTAATATCTTGGAGAAACAAAAATCCACAGAATGATTATATATATGTTGTATATTACTACTATCTAGAAGGACAATTCCATATGGGATACTCAGGAAGAAGTACAGAAGAAACAAACTTTCTCATACAACCATTTCAAGAAAGTGTTATAGCTTTACAGGTATATTACTACGACAAAGAATTCTTCTATACTGAACAGAAGAAAGAACATATGTATGCCACAGATATTCTTGTTCTTGGTATTGGAATGGATATTCCAGAATTTTGGTACAAGAGATTTTACAAAGAGAAACCTCTACCTATTGAAAATCCAATTACAGAACCAACAACTATTCCACAAGAAAAAGCAAAAGAGAAGAAACAGAAGATACAAGAGATTGTAAGTCCATCAGTAGAACAAAGAAGTAAAAAATTTGTTAAAAAAGTAATACAGAATCAAGAAGAAACTTTTGCATGGAATCTTACAGAACAGAGAGAGGTAAAAGGATCTCAAGTTAAAAAAACAGAGTGTAGATACAAATATATACAAACATATGGAAGTGTGAGAAAGATTCAATGTGATATTCCTAGTTTAGAAAATCTCACAGCACAGGTTATAGATAGAGGAGCATACAAAGAGATTCTTGTTAGAGGTGATATATACAGAGATATATTTGTAGATATTGATATATACACATGTAAAAACAATATTCTTCAATTACTACTAGGGAAAGAGTGTAAAGAAAAATACCTTACAACAGAAAACTTACATATATATCCCAATATCCATATGAGCATACTACTAAATGGTAAGAAATACTCTCCACTTTCCTTTGGGATATCACAAAACAACTTCTTTTTAACAACTCAGATTTCTAAGACTGAGAATGTAGAAAGTATTGATTTAGAATATATTACTGCATTTAGAATCTCACAGTTTAATATTTTAGAAAGCAAGAAAGAGAAGTATACAATATCGGTGGAAGAAGTACAGGAGAGAACAAAACCTTTCATTTTCCCATTTAATCAGATTGTTGGAGTATCACAGTGGCATGGATATACTGATTATCAAAAACCTCATACAGGTATAGATTTTAGTGTAGTAAAAAAAGACACCTTAGCTGTAGGAGATGGTTTAGTTGTTGGAAAAGGTTGGGATAGTTTCTATGGCAAATGCCTCTCTGGAGGCAACTATCTTACTGTTAAACATGATAACGGAATGCATTCTGTATATTTCCATCTAGAAGACAGTTTTACAGATGTAGGTAAAAGAGTTAAGGAAGGAGATATTGTAGCAAAGACAGGAAATAGTGGATATTGGAATTGTCAACCATTAGCATATCACTTACATTTTGAATTAAGAGAGAATGCTCAACAGAGTTCTCATGTTAATCCAGTTGAATATATTGAACAAGATTGGGACAAGATTCTAACTGTTGGTTACAAACAGTATCCTGGAAGATTGAGTGGAGATAATCCACATCCAGGGAGATAATTTTAGTAAAGAAAAAATGAATTTTAATATATTAAAACTACTACTTAGTATTTTACTTACTACCCCCATCGCAAATGAATTCTATCTAGTAGAAAATATCGTGTCACCACAACAGGTCATATTTTTAGATAAAGAAAATATTCTCTTTGTACAAGATGAAAAAGTATTAAAGTACAATACCAATAGTAGGTCATATGACAAGATACTAGAGAGAAAACCTAATGAGTTTGTAGGAGTACAAAGTAATGGGGAGATTATTACTTGTGAGTTTGAACATTACATTATACAGAGTGAGGATGAGTTTTCTACACTGTTTAGAGTAAAGGATAGGGATGGGAATTTAGTTAAAGAGATGAGATTTTTTGAAACAATTAGACCAATATATATGAATGAAGAAAAGATAGTTGCTGTTACAGCTATGGATTTTTTAGAACAACATTCTTACAAGATAGATATGGAAAGTGGAGAGAAAAGAGAGATATTTTTACCAAGGAAACAGATATTAAAGCCAAAATTGAAAAGAGAAATGAAAGTTAAAAAGATTTATGAGTTTAAAAAGAAGATATATGTGATAGAGGATATATTTGGGAATGTATATGTTTATAGGACTTTAGATATAATAAATATGATTAAACCAATATTTATTAAAACCTTTAATCCTGTACCAAGTAGGAAGCCTATAAATGATGCCCAACCTGATTTAAGACTATCATTGAAATTCTTTTTAGCAAACAGATATTCAAAAAGAACAGCCCCTATAAACGGACCAATTAACATACCTACAATATTGGCAACTGCAAGACCAACAATAGTTCCTACTACTGCTCCAACAGCTCCATAGTTACTTCCTCCTGATTTTTTTGAAACAAAAACACCTAAAAGATTATCTACAAAAGTTGACAGTATAGTGATAACAAGGAGAATTGCTAAAGTTCCCCAAGTAATCAATTGAAATTTACTAACTATTGCAACAATAATTGCTGATAGGAATATTAACCAAACACCTGGTAGAGATAGTATTGTGAGGACTAAACCTGCTAGAGATAGTATTCCAGCTAATATATAGAAGATTGTGGTTAATATTGTGCTGTCTATACTTTAACCTTCTCAAAAATCTTAAAGGTTTTCTCTGCACATCTATCCCATGAGAATGTAAGAGAAAGATCATATCCTTTCTGTATCATTGTTTGATATTTCTCTCTATTCTTGTAGATATCATATATTGTATCTCCTACCTCTACTTCATTTAATCCATCAACTAACATTGATACATCTTTAAATACCTCTTCATATACAGGACTTTTATGTAATATGGTAGGTGTTTTAGCTCTTAGGGCTTCAGCAGACGAAATACCGAAACCTTCGTAAAGTGCAAGATGTAAGAAACCAAGAGAGTTGTTTAATAATGAGTATGCATGTTTATCTTCATAGAAACCTGTAAACACAACTTGTTTCTCAATACCGTGTTCTTCTATGTAATCATACAATTCTTTTACTTCTGGTTTAGTTGTATCCTGAAACTTACCACCTGCAATTATTAGATAAGGTGCTTTCTCTATATCCATACCATCTTGTTTAAGCTTATCAAGAAATACTTTATACCCTTTTATCACCCCTATTGAGTTCTTACTTCTGTTAATACCACCACCTAGATAGATGAAATATTTTTTCTCTTTGTAGTCATGAGGTAGTATTTTATCTAATGATATCTGCTTCTCTTCTACATCAATACCTAAATATGTAACAGCTGTTTGTTCTTCTGGATAATCTGGATAGAATTTGAGAAAGTCTTTTCTAGTAGTATCAGAATTACATATTATATACTTACAATCTTTTGATTTATTTAATGTCTTCCAATACTGTATCTTTCTAATGAAGTTGTGTATCGGTGATTGTTGAGAATACATATTAAAGAGAGGTAGATTCATATCATGGACAAAGAGAACTGTTGGCATAATATCTGAAGGGAAGTTTCTCCAGAAGTATGGACAGAAATATATACTATCCTTTCTCCTTATTTTCTTTATCGTAGGTAACACTCGTGTGTAATACCATATATCATTTTTGTAATCATTTACCTTGTATTCACCGATATCTACAAGATCTGCATTTTTGTATTTTGATATATCCTTATCTAATGTAGAGATCTTACCTTCAAATCTTAATATACTAAATGGTATGTCTGCATTATTTTTAAGAAGTGAGAGAATAATATTCTTTGTATACTGCCCAACACCTGCATATGCAAACTGGTCTTGTGTTGTAGTTGCATCAATTATGACATGCATGTGATATATATTACCCTTTTTTCTCAGAATAGTCATCTTTTTCCTGTTTAATCTCTGCAACATACTCAGCTAACATCTCGTATGATGTTGGTTGTTCCTCAAACTTTGTATTAATTAACTGATTAGAAGGTGATATAACAGGTCTAGGTGGGAGATCTTTTTTCTCTACTGGAATAACTGGTTTCTCTATACCCTGAGTTTCAAGTATTTGTAGTGCAAATTCATATCTAGAAAGTACATCTGAGCTACATACATGATATATACTAGGTTCTATATTGGACTCAACAGCTTCCTCCATTCTTCTTGTTAAATATCCAACATATGTTGGACATCCCTTTTCATCTGTAACAATTGTTAGAGGTTTCTCTTCAGTTGCCTCTGTCTCTGTCACAAATCTAATGAAATTTTTTGCACCTGGTCCATACAACCATGAGGTTCTAAATATGTAGTATATACCACCTACATTCTCAATATTCTCTTCTCCTCTTCTTTTACTTTTTGCATATTCATTAAGAGGATTAAACTCTTTACTTTCTTCATCATACTCCCCATCACCAAATACCTCATTTGTAGAAACATGTATAAATGGAATATTTAAATCTTTGGCAGCCTCTGCCATATATTTAGGAGCATCAGCATTTACAGCATTGGCTACTTCAGGTTCTGATTCTGCTTGATTAACATTGGTATATGCTGCACAATTGATTATATATTCTGGGTTTTGTTCATGAACAAAATCTTTTAATTCTTTTTCATTAGTTATATCTTTACCATAAATATTTTTCTCTTCATCATTAAACATATCACTTTTGATTACTTCATATCCTTTCTTTTCAAAATAGTTTGATAGGTATGAACCTAACATACCGTTTGCACCAAATATTAATATTTTTTTATTCATTTAGCATTTCACTAAGTTTAAATATATCTTCATCACTTAATTCTCCAAGCAAAGGAGCATTAGCATCCTTATCTGAAAGAATTGGTGTATCTGTACCCCATGGTATATTTACATCTGGGTCATTCCATCTAAAAGATCTTTCACTCTCTTTATCATATTTACCACTTACTTTGTATTCAAAATCTACATTGTCAGTTAATGCTAAAAATCCATGAGCAAAACCTTTAGGTATGAAGAATCCTGTATGATTATCTTCTGTTAATTCAACCATATGGAATTGTCCAAATGTAGGAGATCCTTTTCTAATATCCACAGCTACATCAATTGCTTTACCTCTAATCACTCTTACAAACTTATCCTGTGCATTTGGTCCTATCTGCCAATGCATACCTCTTAAAACACCTTCCTTAGAGTTTGAGTGATTATCTTTTACCCAATTTGTAGGAAGACCTGCTTCTCTAAATTTATCTTCATCATATGTTTCTTCAAAATATCCTCTATCATCATGAAAAGCTTTGAGAGTTACTACTACCAATTCCGGTAGATGTTCTACTTTTTCAAATTCCATATGTATGATTAGTTTGAATTTATTTTACATTATATCAAAATGAGTCATAGGCAGAAACAAGGTAGCTATAATATGCTCTCCAAAGCCTTCTTTATAATTTGATAACATTTATCTTTTGGATATTTCTTTTCCTCCTTAGCAGAATACAAGAGACTTTTTACATAATGAGCTTTCATAGGACTTTCAAATATGATTAAAAACCACAGCCTACAACCATCACTTGCACCAGTTTTAGGGTTGGTAACAATAACTCTTTCTTTACACACCCAATATATTAAGCCATCTGGTGTTTTACCATCTGCAATCTTACAACTAAGAAGACCATTTTCTAAAAGAGTATTCTTGTGAGCGATGAAGTAAGTTTCTAAATCCTTCTCTAAAGACCTAAGTTTTTTAAGCCTCTTTAAATCAGAAGATATTAAACTGTTTCCATAGTCTTTAATTTCCACTATCCTGAAGAGTTTTAGCAAATTTACCTACAATGTTGGAAAACTCCCCAGATGAGAAAACAGAATAGTCTTCTTTGGACTGATTTGCCTCCTCAGTATCACGATATTTAACTAAATTATAGTCTATATATTTCCTATCATTGGTTGCTAGATATGGAAAATCTGAATGAGATAACTTACTTATCTCTGTAGGCTTAAGACCAACATATGCATTGTTTACATCATCAATTGTTTTAAGTTCTAGATCTGAGAACACCTTTCTAAAATCTCCAATACTTTTCTTAAGAGCAAATGTTTTTTTAGGAGAACCATAACTTGTTTCTCCTTCTATAATCTCAATATATCCTTCTTCTTTTAACTCCTTGAGATAATCTCCTAAATCTATTATTGTTGGACCATAGTGATTTTTCTTGTACTTAAACCCTGTTATTGATTTACCACTAATCTCATAGCATTCAAAATCACAGAAGTAGAGTAGTTTTTGTAGTTTGGTCTCTGTTAGGTTGGAGTTATTGTATTCGGAAATGATATAAACTATTAGATTTTTTAGCTTATTTTTATTCCTTCTCATCTTAGTAGAATATAACAGAATAACTGTGTATTAGCAATCTTTCTTAACTACAAGATAATGAACTATTTTATCTAATTATTAGTTAATATATTTATTAAAGAAAAGGTTGAAGGAGACTAGTAAAGAAGGTATAATTACACTAATCATGAGGGAGAATACGACCCTGCACTTACGAGGTGCTGAGCGACGCCTCCCACTTTTTTTCTTTTTCAAAAGTTGTAATTAACTATTAATCCTACTTAGCCAATACCACTTTAGAATCATCTCCGATAAGTAGAGTATCTGCCTTAGGAAGTGATTCCTTTGTTGTTACCTCTGCATTCCAACCAATCAAAGAACTGTCTAATCTCTCATGAAGGTTATGCACATTACAATTACCCATCAATATACTGTTCTCTATTTCAGCATCTTTAACTACACTACCTTCTCCAATAGATGTGAACGGTCCAATATATGCATTCTCAACTGTAACATTCTCTGCAATAGATATTGGTCCTCTTAAGACTGAGTTTTTAACAATAGAACCCTTCCCTATCTCAACATTACCTTCTACCTGACTATCCTTTACCTTACCCTTACACTCATCTAAACACTCTCTTTCAAGAATTAATCTGTTTGCTAAGATGAGGTCTTCTGGTGCTCCTGTATCCTTCCACCAACCTGTTACTTCTGATGCTGTAAAGGTATATCCATTTTCAATCAACCAGTTGTTAATTACTGGAGGATAGTATTCTGGTTTACCTGTACCCTTTGGATCTATAGGTTTAGCATGATCGAATGCTTTAAATACAGCAGGTGTAAAGAAGTAGATTGCAGAGAGAACTAGATCACTAACAAACTCTTTAGGTTTCTCTACTGTATGTACAATCTTATCATCCTTCATAACAGCAACACCAAAGTTTTGATAGTCTGGTCTTCTTACAACTAAGACATGTGCATCTGATTTCTTCTTTTTGAAATCATCGTAATGTTTCTTAAGACCACCTGTTAGAATATTATCACCAGCAGAGAAGAGAAATTCGTCATCCCCTATTAACTTCTCAGCTAGTTTAATTGGATACATCATTCCATTTGGTTCTGGTTGTTCAATATATTGTAGCTTTACACCCTTACCAAATCTTTTACCATCTCCTAAGAGTTCAGGCATTTCTTTATCACCTTTATTGATATTGATGATGATATCTTTAATTCCTAAATCTACTGCATCCTTGATAATTCTTTCTATCATTGGTCTGTTACCAATTGGTAACATATGTTTGTTTTTAGTATGTGTAAGAGGTCTAAGTCTTGTACCTCTACCACCTGCTAATATGAGTGCTTTCATAATATATATGAGTGTTAAATTAATCTAATCTTTTTTCTAAATATCTTTCTGCTTGTTTGTCTGCTACTGGTTTTAGTGGTTCCCACCAATCCTTGTTATCCACATACCACTGTACTGTATCCTTTAACCACTCTTCTACACTCTTTTCTGGTTTGTAACCTAATTCTTTCTCTGATTTGGAGTTATCAATTGCATACCTTACATCATGACCTTTCCTATCTCCTACATGAACTATTAGTGATTCTGGTTTATCAAGATATTCCAATACTGTTTTTACAATCCATATGTTCTCTCTTTCACCATCACCACCAAAGAGATATGTTTCTCCTAACTTTCCATCTTTTATTGATAACTCAATACCTCGTACATGATCTAATACATGTACCCAGTCTCTAATCTGTTTACCATCTCCATATACTGGTATCTCTTGGTCCATCATAGCTCTAGTTACAATCAAAGGTATTAGTTTCTCTGGGTATTGATTTGGTCCATAGTTGTTTGATGTGTTAGAGATTGTAATTGGTAACTTAAAGGTATGGAAGTATGCTCTGACTAAGTGGTCTGATGCTGCTTTAGATGCAGAGTATGGACTTCTAGGTGCATATGGCATATCTTCTGTAAATTTTAATTCTGGTTTATCTATCGGTAATTCACCAAACACCTCATCTGTTGATACATGATGGAATCTAATACCACCATTTTGTACTGCTGCCTCTAGAAGGTTCTGTGTACCCATTACATTTGTTTTAACAAATACTTCTGGTCCTTCTATACTTCTATCTACATGTGATTCTGCAGCGAAGTGTACAATGAGATCGATACCTTTGGTTAGATCCATTACTAGGTCTTTGTCACATATGTCTCCTTTTACGAATTCATAATTTGGATTATTCTCTACCTCCTTTAGGTTTTCTAGATTACCTGCGTATGTTAGTAAATCTAGGTTTACTATTTTATCTTCTGGATATTTGTTCATCCAGTATTTTATGAAGTTTGAGCCTATGAAACCGGCTCCACCTGTTACTAGGATTTTCATATTATTTAAGAGTAAATAAATTTAGATATCCTAACCATTATAGGGTACTAAATAAATGAGAGGATGTGAAGGGGAGATTGGATATGCTTTATAGGAGAAGAAATATAACAACAGACATTAAGATTTCTTAACCCACCTTTTAATCTTTCTTAACTTCTCAAGAAAAATCCATCCTCTACTAGAAATAGTTTTATGAAACAAAGCTTTTATCTCTTCTAGTTCTTTTTCTTTCTTTGACAGCTCATTCTCCAAAAACACTTTTTCATTATGTAAAATTTCCTTTTCCACCCTTAGTTTTTCTATCAAGGTTGTTCCAATAGATAATGCTATACTAAGCGAACTCTGTGGTTCCTTTGGCGAATACTTCATATCTAACCCCTTACAAAAAGAGACATCCAATGGTTTCAACTCCTTTTTTATGTCGATGCTTTTATCACTAATAGCATAATAAAGAGATTCCTTGCATAAGGTCTCCTTATCAATACAACCATTCTGAATGATTTTATCTAGCATCTCAAAATGATGGAAATTCCTTCCTGACTCTCGCGAATCTTGTGCAAGTACATTCAGTGCCCCAGATATTATTCTTGCCGTTAATTGATTGATAGATCTGACAGGATAGTGTCCCAAGAATAAATCTTTAGGATAGTTTACTTTAGAAGCAAATTCAGAACCGTAAAGAGTATGAGCTCCTAAGCTAAATAAACAGCCCTTTTTATACAACTCTTTGGAAATTACTGCTTTAGCAAACTCTTCACAACTCTCATCTCTTCTATACAATACTCTCTTAGGAATAAATTGTTCCTCTTTTTTTTCATCCCCATTCAAAACAAATGTTCTCCATAGAATTTGATTTTCTTCTAGAGGATTTAAGGATAAAATAGCATTTCTAGGATTTTTATAATCAATCTCAAAGAGAAACTCGTCTGCATCTAAACATAGTACCCAATCTGGAGAGTATTTCTTCATAACATAGTTTAGGAGTTCTTTTTTCTTTTCAAGTTCAACATACTCTGATTTTGTATCTTCTATTATATCTATATTTAAACCTTCTGATTTTAACTGTTTTAATATAGCCAATGTATTATCTGTACTTCCATTCTCATTTATTACCATCCCATCTGCAAAATTAAGAGTATAACGAACAAGACTCTCAATAATATCTGCTTCATCTTTCACAGAAGATATTGTGTATATTGTTTTTTTATCCATTATTGTCTATAAGTATCGATATCTATTATTTTCTTCTTTTAAAAAGTTATTTCAAACCTAATATAAAAATAATAACAGAAAAGAACTTGTAATAAAAGATATAAAACAATAGAATTAGGAATGAATTTAGAAAAAAACAAATGGACATACTACTCCCCTACTTTCGAATTTACAAAAGATTTACCACTAATATCTTCTGCATGGAGTGGACACTATTTCTTTGCATACGACCTTGTTAGAAATGCCAAACCTAAAGTTGTAGTAGAACTAGGAACTCACAAAGGAAACTCCCTCTTCTCAATGGCACAAGCTATAAAAGACGGAAAACTTAAAACAGAATTACATGGGGTAGATACATGGGAAGGAGATTCCCAGGCAGGATATTATGGTAAAGATGTATATGAAGAGTTTTTAAGGATATCACAAGAGTATTACAAAAACGTACAGGTAATCCCACATAAGATGCTTTTTAATGATGCTGTAAAGAAGTTTAAAGATAATAGTATAGATATATTACATATTGATGGTTTACATACATATGAGGCTGTTAAACATGATTTTGAAACATGGTTACCTAAAGTAAATAAAAATACAGGTATTATAATGTTCCATGATGTGTGTGAGACTAAAGATGATTTTGGTGTGTATAAGTTGTGGGATGAGTTAAAAAAGAAATATAAAAATACAATAACATTCGAACATTATCATGGTTTAGGAGTTATATTTTTAAATAACAATATTAAAGATATTAAGAAAAACCTCTTTCTTTACTATACAACTCTTTCAAAGAATCAGGATTTAGAGTATTCGAACAAGGAACTACAAAAAGAACTTGTTAAAACACATAAAACACTAAGAGGGAAAGAAAAAATGATTGAAGAAAAAGATAAGATAATAGAAAGAAAAGATAAGGCTATACAAAAAAAAGATATACTGATTGAAGAATACAAAAGTGAAGTAGAAGAGTTTAGATCCTTTAAGAAAGGTGTTATTTGGAGACTTCTAGATATTTGGAGGAAGTTTAAAAACTTATTTACAAATACAAAGAAAGAACCATATTCAAAAGAATAATGTGCTAAAATAAAAACAGAGAATTTATATTGATTTCATTTTATAAAAAAGTACAAGGTAAATGAAAAGGGCTGATAATAATACTATACATATATTCTGTTCTGCCTCAAAGTCAAGACTCAAAGAGGTAAACAATTTGTTAATTCCTTCTTTAGAAAAACAAACTATTAGAAACAAAATACTCTTAACTCTTGTTGATTACACTGGAAAGAAAACTTTCTCTAAAGAGGATATCAAAAGTAATAAACTCGATATAAATATTTTATATCCTAACAAAGCATTAGGATTTGGAGAATCTCATAACTTTGCATTTTACAAAACAAAGCCACATAAATTCTTTCTAATAATCAACCCTGATATTTATATGGATAAGAATTGTTTGAAAGAATTAGTAAGTTCTTTTAAAAAGGATGTAGCGTTAGTGGAGGCACGACAATTACCTTTTACACATCCTAAAGACACCCCAAAAGAAGAAACTTTTGAAACAAATTGGGCTTCAGGATGTTGTTTACTAATTAATAGTCTTTTCTTTGAAAAAGTAAATGGTTTTGATCCAAATTACTGGATGTACTTAGAAGATGTAGATTTAAGTTGGAAAGCTTGGATTAATGAGTACAAGGTTGTACAAAATCCAAGAGCAGTAGTATACCACTACACAGGTATATACTTTAGATATAATCAAAACTCGTACGAAATAGAAGATTTCTGGAGTATGAGGAATTTCTTATACATATCTTACATATACTTTGGAGCGAAAGGTGTTAAAAAAGCAAAGGAATGGATAAGTAAAACCTCTTATCCTAAAGAATTTAGAAATAAAGCAATTGAGAATTTTGAAGAATTGATGAATAAAAACGAGCCAGAAAGAATTATGGTTCCCACATATTGTAATGAAAGAATAAAAATTTATGGATATAATAAATTTTCAGAACATCCAAAATAAAAATGACCTACCAAACTTACAGACTATGCAGAGATAAGGAAACTATAAGAAGAATTAGGGACGAGGAAAAGCAATATTCCCTACCTCATTCAGTTTTAACAACGGGAATAGATCTTTTTACTTTTATTAATCAAATCATAAAAGAGTGCAAGAGTGACTACGCTTTAATCTGCCACGATGATGTGATATTACCAGAAACTATTGATACTAATGTTGCAAACTGTATTAACAGTGTCAATAGTTACATTGGAGAAGAAAATTGGGGCGTAATAGGAAATGCAGGTGTAGAGTATCTATCTAAGAATATACATACCCTTTTATCTGATCCACATACGACATACTTACCACCTAAATACAAGAATCCTGTAATAGCAGAAAGTCTTGATGGAAACACCCTTCTTCTAAATATTAAAAGCTTACGAGAAAAAGAAATATCTCTTCCTAAAGAAATAAAAGGTTATCATCTTTACGATTTAATCCTTTGCTCGGAATCATACAAAAAGGGATTAGCATGTCTTATTTCTCCTTGGCTATATGTAATACATTCTAGCAGTGGTAACTACAAAGCATTTAAAAAGGCTATCAAAGAAAAAGATATTCAAAATTACTTTAGAGAAAGTTTTTCCAACCACACAATTACTTCCATTAACGATAATATCCCTATATTCCAGGATTATGAAGACCTTTCTTCCAGAAAAAGAACAAAAAAGAGTTTTGAAACTATTGTTGACAACCTAATAAAAGATATTTTCAAAGAAAAAAGTGGGAGGCTAAATATTATTGTAAGAATGCATAGAGAATCTTCTAAAATTATTAGGTTACTTCGTTCAATAAATACTCTTCAATCAGATTTACCTAAAAACATTCAAATCAATGTAGTACTATCGATAAATAACATCTCAAAGAAAGAAATTACTCCTTTTGTGCAAAGAATCAAGAAAGAATTTTCAACAATTAGCATTACTGATATTTATTTAGACAATACTAATGGGAGATACCCACGCGTTGCTGCACTAGTCAATGCAGTAAATCATTGTTATTCTATAAATCCAAATTCATACTCTTGGATTGTAGATTATGATGACTTTGTATTTCCAGACATAGCAAAACACTTACCATACCTACTTTATAAAAATGAAATTATTATTGGGAACTCTGTAGTATTTAATGAAAAATGGGACAACCTATCAGAGATTCCTATGAAATCAAAAGTACAGGAAACATACTCTTCGAATTTGGCTGAGGAAATCATTACTGGAAACAATTTCCTTCCTATATGTTCTGTAATATACAAAACAGAAATCTTGAAAGATGTTTTTGAAAGTTCCAAACTTCAAGGAGATTATTATGAAGATTATGCCATATCACTTTTAACAATACCTCATTACGATAATATAAGTACAAAGATTAGTTTCGCTGGGATATCATATCACGGAGGTAATACCGTACTGAAAGAAGATAGAACACATTGGAATTATAGTTATGTCACTTTTCTTTCTGAGATTATTAACAAAGGTGTATTAGATAAAAATACATATCAACATCTTTTAACCAATAATCGGCATCTCCTTACTCATATTGCAATATCCAACGAATTCAAAGGGTTTAAAAAAGGGAAAATATGGAAGATGTTAACGATTTATAGAAAACTCAAAAGGAAACTAAGACATTTTATTGATAGATACACAAAAGGAAGAGTGGAAAATCGCTAGATAGAATTAAATAAATTAGGATACCACTCAGCCCCTCCATAGATAATAGATTTGGTAAATATAAAAACATTACCACATAAGAAGATTAATAAAATCACTATTAAGATTAATTTCTTAAACCTATCATTTCTTATCTTTGTCAAAGACCACACTTCAATCAAATAAGCTGCTGGTATTACAGGAAGAAGATACCTACCCTGCATCGCGATATTTAATCTGTTCATCTTCAAATACCAATAATAATGTTGGAAAAAGGCTAAAACTAATACATAACCTAGCACTAAAAAGAATGCAACAACTATCTGTTTATCTGATTTCTTTATATATCTAATAAACGGTATCATAAGCAGAAGAAACACTAATGTATAAACAAAAGAGAAATTACGAGGAAAAGTAATTGAACTATGGGAAAAAATCCCATATAAACGAGGAGATATACTAGCCTCCCAATCAAAGAAAAAATCAAATGGATTCATTCGCTCATCAGTTAATAGTAGATCTCTTATCCTCTTTCCTTCCCTTGACTGAATACCTGTTTCCTCATACACAAAGGATCTTCTGTAAATAGCGTTGTTCAAACATTCTTCATGTTGCATAACCTGATTACAAACAGGTGTTACCCTTTTATACCTTAAAATATTGATTCCATATATGTAAAAGTTAATTAAGATGAAAAAGCATATAAAAATTATAGGAAAAATAATCTTTGGGTTTGATAATTCTTTCCAAAATTTAATCTTGTTTTTACACACAAAAAAAAGAATCACTACAAATCCTAAAAACACAAATGGTAATGCAGGAAATTTAGTTGCACATGCTAACAAAGAAGTAGCAATCCAAATTAGTAAATACTTTGTACATTTACTATCTTGTTTTAGATAAAGCAATAACGACCAAAAGGATATTACAAGAAACAAATTCACCAAAGTATCATAAGTCACCACTCCACCTAAAAAACTAAACATCATTGTATTTGCAAGCATAAAGACGGGAAGAACTCTATAATATTTCTCCTTAATAACATCTTTACTAATTAACCACACAAAAAACATAGTAACAAGAGAATACAACAAACTCAAAAATCTAAGTAATATGAAAGAGTCTATCTTAAGAATATTAGCAATGTTTATAAATCTTCCACTCAACCAATAGAAAAGAAAAGGAATCCTTGTTATATCACCATACAAGAAAGTCTCTGAAGAATTTTTGGGGATTCCAAACACTTTTGAATATGCAATAGAGACATTATAATGATATGCCTCATCTGGACCAAAATACTGTGAAAGATAGAAAATAAAGAAAAGCGTTTGAAGTAAGAAACTAAGAAATATTAAAATTAACAATACTCTTTCCCAACTAATTTCTCTACCTTTGTTATTTCCTTTACTAAACATTCTCTTTTATTTTTTTAATATTATGTAACAAATCTTTCTTTATTAAACCAAGTATATCAAAAGTGATAGGAGACATCCCCTAAGGAGTAATAATATGAGTAATGTTTTCAACAGGACAAGTATTAGAGAAGTTTAAATCCTCTTTCTTAATCAAATAAGTCTCTCCAAGTAAAAGATCAGGACAGTGTGACCAATAACCATCATATATTAGAAGTAATATATAATCGGCATCAGATTTCTTTATCACACTACCTATTCTGTTGTGTGATGCTGAATATTGTCCTCCAGTAGAAAAATTGGAAAGATAGTAGCGTACACAGATTGCTGGTACCGCCATATTCCCAAGTCCCTTCTTTTCCTGATCAATAATCAACACCTTAGAATCTTCAGATAAATATCCTTCAACTCCTTCAACAATCTCATAAAGACTTTTGTGACCACTAGAATCCTTATATCTACCACTGTGAGGTTCAAGCTTAAAGTTAAGATTGTATTTTAAATAAATTTGAGAAAGAAGAAATAGTCCTGCAAGTATAGTAAATAATACAAATAAGATATTGTATAATATCTCTTTATTCTTAGAACTTCTAATTCGCATATAAGTGAAAGCGTAAGAACAAGCAAAAAAACTTATTCCCATATATCTTAATAGACTCTTACTTGTAAGACTACGCAATCTTATTACATAAAAGAAAATTGGTAAAAAAAGAGTACCAAGAACTAATATAATTAAAAAGTACTTAGTCTTTCTTGATGCTTTAAAAGAACCAAAAGTTAGAAAACAAAAGAAAGCTATATACAAAAAAGATATGTAAGGTGCAATTTCTATTATAAGTTTTAGTATGCTATCTATATGTAAAACATACTCTTTCAATGATGCTATACGTGTAATTTTACTCGTAACTTCTGCAACACCTGCATCCCAGAACTGTGAAATATATTTTTGTTGAATAATAAAGAAAAGAGAGAGAACAATAATCACAAGAACTACTCTATATTTTTTCTTTAGTTGCTGAAAATTCTTAATCCAATATTTAATATCGTACAGAATAAAAACTAATAACAAAAATATGGTGACAACCATATACGGACTCTTAGCAAGATACAAACCTATCGCAATAACTGAAAGAAGAAAAAGCCTCTTATAATATTCATCTACAGTTACCCTCGACTGCAACAAAACAGCTGTAAAAAGAAGAACTAAAAATGAACAGAAGATATCTACATACAGAGTTACTATTATATTTTGTATTGAAAGAAAAATAATAGGAACAAGTAGTAAGAAAAGATATTGAAAAGACTTAAGTCTCTTAGAAGGTTGTTTATAGATTCTTTTGAAAACAAGGAGACAAGAAAGGAAAGCAAAATAAACAGTAATAATACTTGCAAATTGTTCGTATATCCCTCCCAAAACCTTGTAAATTAGAAAAGAATAAAGAGGATAAAAAGAGGAGTAAGAGAAATTACCCAGTAAATCAAATGTCGCATCCCTAAGTCGCATATTTTCAAACAAGTACTTTGAATCTACTGCCCAGAAAGTAAAGCTATCCCAATGAGGGAAAAATTGTTCTAAGCATATTTGGATAAGAAGATAAAACAAGAGAAGAAAAAGAAGAGCCCATAAGATGTCTAATAATTGAATTCTTTTATCAAAAAATTTCTCTAAGTCACTATCTTTTTTACTCAAAATAGTATACAAGAGGCTAGTTACAGATAAAACAGAGAAGAAGATAATTAACAAAGTATCGGTATAGACAACTCCTATCATTCCCAACATCAGAAGAAGGAAAACACTAAGGAAACTTCCAAGGACTAAGGAGTTTATTATAAAATCAAGTTGGTTCTCATACTTAAATGTTTCCTTAAAAAACTTTGCAAAACTCATACCTATAACTAAGAAAACAAGAATCAGAGAGATTATACGAATAAGTAGAAAATACTTAGAAAGTAATAAGGAAAGAAGAAATAACAACACAGGAGTTACTATCAATAAAACGAATTTCCATGAGTATTTCCTTCCTCTTATAATTTCTTTTTTCATTGTTTTATTACTGACATTTTATTTACCACATTAAACTTGTTTCTTTTTTCTTTTAAAACAATTCACTGTTAACAGATATTTTACTAATAAACCAGTATTAAAATTTGTCTGTTCCCCAAAAAACATATTATTTAAATAGAAATACAAAATCTTAGGGAAACCTAGTTCATTATATCTGTTGTGTAAGTTTTTTAATCTATTCAGAATGAACATAGTCGTTATAGAACTAACTCTTCTTTGATAAAAATTTCATAATATTCTCTTTACTGTAATCACCAAGAAATCCATATGTTGCTTCTTCATTGTCAAATATAAAAGCCTTCCCATGTTTCTTCCAAAAATATCTTAGTGCACTAATAGTCCTTTCATTATTATACCTCCCAGACATATATCTTTTCTCCTCTTCTTTATATATTAAATCTCTAAAGTTTATATGGTAGTGAATCATTATAGCCTTAGGACAATTCCTAAGATGATACCCAGCCTTATTTATTCGTAAAGACACTTCATTGTCCTCAAAACTACCTTTCATTTTGGGTTCAATAGGAAACTGTTTATAATACTTTGCCTTCCAAAGAGTTGCACCTCCTGGAATCCAGGGACAAAGCATATAATTATCCGTTGTACTCAGATCCCAAAAAAGTTTAAAGCTATCAACTAAATTAAATCTATAAAAATCATCATCTTTAACTAAGGTCCCTCCATTAAACTGAATTGTTAAGTCGGGAAATATAACTTTTGCACAAGTTGCTATGGTCTTGTCATCAAGATTAATAGTATTCAAAAGATTCTCCAAATAGTAAGGTGTGACAACAATATCATTGTCCAAGAAAAGATAATAATCACCCTTAGCAGATTCAGCTGCTTTTACTCTTCCACCAGCACAACCCAAGTTCTCTTTTGATTCTATAAGAGTAATACCCTGGTACTTTTTAACAAAATTTCTCAATTGTTCTAATTGTTCACTATCAGAATTATTATCAAAAAGTATTAATTCAAAAGAAATCTTTGTATGCTTATATATATTTTTAATAGAAAACATTGTTTCTTCTACTCTGTTGAAACTCAACATTATTATGGAGACAAGATTGCAATTATGTTCCAAAGTTGTCTTATTCTCCCTTTTACAATACTTGTTTACCAAAACCCTGTTGATTGTTTTATAAACAAATTGTTTGTTCTTTTCACGATTAATCATGATTGACCATTTTAAAAATTGATTTGTTTTTTACATATGGATATAATTTTACCCTAACAATTAATAAAAAGATACTATGACCAAAAAAGTAAGTATTTTATTACCATCATATAATTATGAGAGATACATTGAAGTTGCAATCAACTCAGTGTTAAAACAAACCTATGCAAATTGGGAGTTAATAATTATTGATGATGGCTCGTCAGATAACTCGGTTAATATAATAAAGCCATATACTAAAAATAAAAGAATTCGTCTATATACACAAACTAATCAAGGAGTGACAAAAACACTTAATAAGGCATTTAAACTGGCTAAAGGCGACTATATTTGTTTTCTAGATGCAGATGACTTCTATCACCCCAAAAAACTGGAAAAACAGGTACAAATGTTAGAAAAAGGGTATGACTTAGTCACTACAAAAGTATCTGCTGTAGATGCTGAGGGTAAAAATTCTAATGACAAGTTTTTTAATCTCTGGTGGAATACATTTGATCCTGAAAAAATATTCGGACCAGATATAGAGTTCAAGTTTTTTAATGGTAACTATCTTTGTAAATCTGCTGTAATGTTAAAAAAGATTTTGTTTGAGCAATATGGAATGTTCAGTACTAAACTTATTACAGCCTATGATCTTGAACTTTGGATAAAGATGTTACCACATATTAAAATAGGAAGGTGTGGTGATATCCTAACTTATTACAGATGGCATGGTCTTAATGAAACTACTACAAACACCATTAGAATGAAAGCAGAAATACTTCTTATGTATGACAAATATATAGACTCTCTAGAAAAAACTCTTAAAGGAAATTATTCTAAAATTAAAAAGTACATTACAGGATTCTTACTAACTTTCCAAGAAAATGGTTTGTATTATGCCTATATTGGGTTGCAGATTTTAAAACAAATAACACCCAAAGATTATGATATCTACAATATGATAAGTGATGAGAAGTATTACAATATAATAACAACTCTCATTGAAGGAAAAGAAATCAATTACGATATTATTAAAGATGGTGAGGGTAGAAAGATTGAAAGTATTAAAAATGAAACTCGTTGGGAGAAAATAAGAAGAAGGATTATTCCACTAAGTATTAGGAAAAAGCTGAGAACATTTATCAAGAGGCATTAAACATAGATTATCTTACCTGTAAAATCTACCTCACCCTAATCCAATAAAACTCCCTATAATTACCCTCATGATCATCTATTGCTCCTTTTTCAACAATTTCAAATAACTTAGATTTACTCAACTTGTCTTTAATCAAATCCCCTGTCTTCCCATATATCAAATGACTCTCCATTAACACTAAACCACCCTTCTTTAACAAACCGTGTATCTTCTTTAGATAATCTTCAAACTCCATACCTACCCACTTATGTATTGCCAAACTCATAACAACATCAAATTTTTTATCTGTAGTAAACTTCTTAAAATCTTTCTCAATAAACTTTACATTCCCTATCTTCTCATAATCTGCCAACTTCCTACCAACATTAAGTAACCTATGATTCTGCTCTACAATAGTAATAGATTTAACAAAACGTGATAAATACAGAGAAAAGAAACCAATATTCCCTCCAACATCCAATATTTCCACATCCTTATTCAACCACTTTTCCATTTCATACACCTTAAATCGACAGAGTGAAGATCGTCCGCCACTAATCCTAAGTGGTGGATAGTTTTGATAGAAATTATTTGCTCCAAATTGTTCTGCTGACTTTAAAAACTCCTTCCTTAACTCATACTCTATCTTTGTGATATAACCTTTCTTAAATTGGTACTTATTAACAAATCTAGCTTTAACTCTATCTATAAACTCATATACATATTGAAATAACTTCATTTAATCAACAATATGGTAAAATTAACTACAGTATTCTACACATAAACTTGTAAAATAGAAAGCATGAAAAATAAATCTACTACGATAGAAACCTTTTACAAATTCTCCCCTATTAAGATTGGAACTGATATTTATTATAAAACTACAAAGGTCTTTAATAATAAAGACTTTCAGGTATTAGTAAATAAAAAGTATCCACAATTCGTAGTAAGAATTAGAACTAACCAATTCTTTTCTTCCATCTTCCAATTATTCCTTAAAAAAGACACACCTGTACCACATAAAGATTGTTATTTAATTTACAAGGGTTCTGACTCTACCCTTTACTTCTGTAAAAATAGAAACGGTAAATATATTATTGGAGAGGATAAATTAGGTAATTTTACAAAAGAAAATTTTAAAGGTTATCCAATACATTATGATTTTCATTCCACTGAAATTGAAAACAAGGATTTGATTGTCTCTATTTTAAAAGAGCATCTAAAATTTGTAAAAACAGACAGAACTAATCTTCATGGAGACTTTACTATTTACAATATTTTGGTAGATGCCAACAGGAAGGTTTCTTTCATAGACAGTAAAGAGAGAAAAGGAGAATCCTTGCTATCCGATCATTTTTATTTTTACACCTACTTTTTAATTCGAAATAAAAGACACAATAGATTTAACAGAAAAAAGCAAAAACTCTTAGAAAATGAGTTAGTAGAAATCTTCAAAGAGGTCTTTGAAAATGAAAAAGAAGGTTTATTTGCTGAGATAGAAAAATTAACAGAGAATGATATTATAACGACCAGACACAAAACAAATTTCTATTTTTACAAAGAGAAATTCAAGAGATTGTTACAAAACAACTAGGTGAAAGGAACATTATCTACCTCCTTTTGCACTTCTATAACGAGGAACAAGTATTAAGTATGATATTCCCCCTATTAAGAATGTATTTACTAATGATATTGCTCTTATAATCAATGAACCTAAAAGAATTACATCTGAATCTAATCCTATTACATCAGAGGTAAACATATACACACCTTCCCTAAGACCAAGGTTGTCTGGTGTTATATTAACAAAAGTTGTAATTGCAGCAAGTGATGACATATACAGAGTCTCCATAAAACCTATTTTGAATCCTAAACCTTTATAAACGAGAACTGATTGCACAGTAGCTAAAATTAGAGTTCCAATTGATAACAAAGTCAGTATAACTAATTTTCCCTTCTCTCTCTTTATATCTTTCCATCCTTCTAGAATACTGATTATCCATGTTAACAATTTATTCCTTTTCTTATTTTTCAAATAGGGATTTATTACAATAATGACAATTGAGGTTATTAGCACAACAAAAAATAAAACAAGAACAATATAACTGATTCTATGATGGTGTAAATAGATATATAACAAAGAAAGAAGTCCTATAACTGAGTAAGAAAGAAAGTTAATCAAATAGAGACTAGCTATGGTAGAGATATATTTTGTATAGGGAAGTTTATAGACCTCTTTAAGAAAAACCCCTCTGTAAACAGCACCTGCCTCAGAGATAATCCTGTTAAGAAAACTATTTACATATTGAAGCATAAAAGCTTCCATTAGAGGAATCTCTTTACGAAGAATACTAATAACCTCCCTATTAGTAAAAGCTATTAGAAAAACCCCAACAATTTGTACAAAAAAAATAACAATAACATATTTAAAATCTAGTTTCTCTAACAAAGAAAGAATATCTCTGTTTTTACATAGGTAATACACCATTAATACTAGAACAATAAGGGTAAAAGCATATTTAATAACTCGTTTATGCTTTTTAAGAGAATCAAAGATGTTTTTCATTATCTTTTCTTAAACAATTTTATTAAAACACCTTTGTATACCCCTGCTGTAAACGATAATAAGACAGGGAAACCCACAAATATCATTGCGATAAAATCCACAAATACAAAACCATTAAATAACAAATAAAACAACACTAGAAGAGCTAGAATCCCAATAAGATATAGAAAACCCCACTTTAATAAAAAAACCAACCCTAAAAATACAAAAGGAAATAATAATAAAGCAGGTATAATGAAAAAGTATTTCGTTTTGGGATTAGAATAATAGTCGACAAACTTTGGACCTCTCTCGTAGAGGTGTTTAAAGAATTCCTTTGGAGCATGCCTCTCAAGGTACAAACATCTTACTTCCGAAGTTTTCAATATCTCCTTCTTCTTTACAATAATCCTAAAGACAAGAGTATCATCACTTGCCCAATCATTTTTATTCTCTGGCAAAGATTCGAAAAATCTCTGCTTATCACAAAAAAATGGACTGGTTCCTTTTGAAATATTATCAAAATTCCTTTTGTTTATATAAACTTCTGGATATTCTAAACCGAAATATGGTTTATAAAGCAGATACCTAAAGGTATAGAAGAACCTATTTATTAACGTACCTTCTCTTTCCTGATATAGATTCCCTATTATTGGCTCATAATCTTTTTTCTTAATATTTTTAAGAATATCTTTATCTGCTATACACCTATGATCAATGAATAGAAGGTTGTCATATTTAGCTTTCTCAGCACCTGCCATCCTTGCTTTCACTCTTCCCTGATTCTTTTTTAAATCCACAATATTAATATCTACTCCCTTCTTCTTAAACTTAGATACAAAAGATTTCATAATATTCAAAGATTTGTCTTTTGAACCATCATTTACCACAGTTAGCTGGTAGTCTTTTGCGGGATAATCAATATCTAAAATTGCTTGAAGGCAATTTTTTAATGTCTCCTCACCATTATAAACTGGAAGAACTATTGAGACTTTCATAGTATTTGATTAATAAAATTAGACAACACCTAGATTACATAACTATTCTACTTTCCATACCTCTCTTTTATTAAATAATTCACTATATTACTACTAGGATGTATCTTGCTAAAAAGAGGTTCTCTTCTGTAATCATTGTAAT
Organism: Candidatus Dojkabacteria bacterium; assembly: GCA_050950145.1. Lineage (GTDB taxonomy): Bacteria > Patescibacteriota > Dojkabacteria > SC72 > SC72 > UBA5232. Next base: position 214,083 of record JBMNHB010000001.1, on the reverse strand, counting down.
TATCTACAAAATTATCTATAAGCTCCTTGTCAAACATTGATAATACAACATTCTCCCCCAATCCTTCCTTCCTCTCTGTATGATCTCTAAATAGTAACGTTGGAACTCTCAAATAACTAAGCTCTTCCTGATTACTGCCACCATCAGATATTACAAACTCCGCATCATTACAAACATTTATCCAATCTACAAAATCAAACCTCTTATGCAATGTAATATTCTTATCTTTATCTAACTCATCATAAAGATTTAACTCCTTTAACCTTTCTCTTGTAGTTGGATGAAGAGTAACAACCAACTTATGTTTCTTAGAGATATCCTTAAGATATGGAATTATTATTTCTGTAAACCTATCTTTAAATATATTCTCATATCTATGTATAGATACCATTACATAAGGTTCTTTTTGAAAATCAAAACTACTCTTCTTACCACTTTCAACTGCAAACTTCACACCATCAAGCATTGTATTAGCACCAATATTAAATTTTTCTCCTTTGTACTTCTTAAGATTGTTCATAGACCACTCATCTGCACAGAAATATATATCAGACAATCTAAAAGTTATTAATCTAGAAATCTCTTCTGGGAAAGGACTAAAGATATTAAAAGATCTAAGACCTGACTCTACATGACCTACTTTACACCCTGCTCTTTTACCCATTAAGGCAGCTAGCCAAGCTGTAAAGGTATCACCATGTGTTAGAACAATCCCCTTCTCTGGTAAATATTTCTTAGCTTTAAAAAGAGCTTTAAAGAGCATATCAAACATCCATCTAAAACCTTTAGACATAGTATTAGACTCTTCTCCATCATATATATTCATATCTGGCTTTCTCAATCCATATACATCTAAAATTTCTTGTACATTTTCTCTGTGTTGAGCTGTGTATATCAAAGTGTAAGGCAAATTCCTCTTCTTCATCTCTGCCATAATAGGAGCCATTTTGATAAATTGTGCTCTAGTTCCAAGAATTATGTATATTTTTTTATTTTCTTTCATACTTCCCTTTCTTTAATTCATAAAGTATCTTCTCTTGATTAATTCTTACTCTATTAAACATATCTGCTAACAATGCTACTATCACCAATAACAAACCAAATATTAGAAAACCTAAACCTATGAACCCAACTGATTTGTATGGAGAGAAGCTACCTTGTGTGAAATAGTGATAGAAGAGGAATATCTCAAAACCAAGTCCAATAATCAACATAACTCCTCCCATACCTCCAAAGAAAATCATAGGTTTGTAATCTCTTACTGTACGAATGATTATTTTTAATGTTCTAAACATATAGTTCAGAATACTACTAGCTACTCTAGATTTTCTCTCCTTAAAATATTTAATATCTATTGGAAACTCTATAACCCTCATACCCTTAAAAACCATATCCATGATAGTCTCTTGAGTATACGTAAACTGACCAAAAAGATTTAACTTCAGTAATGCCTCTCTACTGTATGCTCTAAAACCACATGATACATCTCTAAACTTCTTACCACTTATCAATGATATTAACCTAGACATCTGTTTGTTACCCCAATACTTTGTCTTAGACATATTCTCTGGCATACCACTATGAAATCTATCACCTGTAACCATATCAGCTTCATTTTTTAGTATCGGTTGTATTATGTCTGGTATCTGTTTACTATTAAATTGTCTATCAGCATCTATACTCACTAAGATATCCACCCTATTATCCAATGCATAATCTACTGCACTATGAAATGCACTACCTACTCCCTTATTTGTACCATGACTAATTACATCTGCACCATTCTTTCTTGCAATGTCAGCTGTCCTATCTGTACTACCATCATCTACAACCAATGTCTTTATCTCATCAATACCTTCTATCTTCTTAGGTAGGTCTTTGATTACTCCACCTAATCCTTTCTCTTCATTAAGGGCAGGCATGTATATTAGTAGTTTCATAGTTGATTACTTCTTTCCTAAAATATAAATTGTGTAATAACCAAGTATAGGTAAGGTTATCTTGACAGGTAATATTTTCCCTAAATCTCTTTTTGCCTGAACTAAATGTATTTCTTCTATCTTAAGATTTGTTTTTTTAAACAACTCCTCAAGAACACTAATATCTGCATATTCTCTTAAATGTGTAGGATCTAATGCCCAACCCATTGGCGATCTGTAAAAATACCAAGCCCATTTCTTCTTGAACACAGTATCTATCTCAAATATACCTCCTAGTTTCAAAACTCTATTAATTTCAGAAAGAAAAGCATTCTCATCTTCTACATGTTCTAAAACCTGTGAACTTAAAACACAGTCAAAAGTGTTATTCTTTAGAGGCATATCCTCTCCAGTAGAAACTATAAACTCGGTATTTGGTAACTTTAATTCTTTTGCTTTTTCAATTCTTGTCTCAGAGAGATCAACACCTGTATATTCATATTTCTTACCGAATATGTCAAAGAGCTCTTTAATTGTAAAACCCTCAGCACAACCTATGTCTAATATCTTTGAACCTTTTGGAAGTTTTTCTATCTTCTCAAGAATCAGTGGAGAAAGGGTTGCTCCCTTAAACTTTGGATGTTTTTTAGCGTATTCTTCTATGTTCATATCTGTCTTTTTTAATATTATCTCCCAATACCCTTGTATATAACTTTACCCTTTACTACCCTCTCCTTATCCAACTTATTCACCCCATCTACTACCACCTTGATATTCTTCCTCTTAAGTATCTCTTCTGTTAAATCACCAAAAGTATCATGATATGTACCTAGTATAATAGCATCAACTTCCTCTAACAAATCATCTAATTCTTTTACATCAGAGATATCTAAGGTATATGGATCATATGATATGACATCTGCACCCATCTTCTTTAATATATCCAATATCTCTAAGCTAGGACTCTCTCTAAGGTCTGCGACATTAGATTTATAACTCAAACCTAACAAACCAACCTTAGTACCCTTTACTGACTTCTCTATCTCATTAAGTCCTTCTTGCAATCTAGAAACAGTATACTCTGGCATACTGTTGTTAATATCTCTAGCTATCTTCAAAAACCTATGATCAAAACCAGCCTCTTGTGCCCTCTTAATTAAGTAATATGGATCAACTGCAATACAATGTCCTCCAACTCCTCTACTTGGCCAATGTACCATAAAAGAAAAAGGTTTATTAGAAGCACCCTTTAGAGTCTCAATTAAATCAATATCCATAGCATCAAAAGATTTAGCAAGCTCATTAACATATGCAATATTAATATCCCTAAATGCATTCTCAACTATCTTTGTAGACTCAGCTATCTTAATTGTAGATACTTCATTAATCTCTGCATCCAAGAAACTCCTGTAAAAATCAGCAATCTCTTTCGTTTTCTCTTTTATTAAACTACCAATATTTCTAGGAATATTGTAAACATTCCACTTAGGGTCACCAGGATTAATCCTCTCTGGACACATAGCAACATTAAAGTCTTTACCTGCTATTAATTTACTTCCCTTCTCCAAAACAGGAACTAAAATCTCCTCACATGTACCAGGATTAACAGTTGATTCTAAAACTACTGTTGCACCTTTCTTAAGATATTTAGATATTGTCTCTCCTGCATTAATAACTGGAGTATAGTCTGGAGTATGATCATCAAGAACTGGTGTAGGCACGCAGATAATGAAAATGTCTGTATCCTCTAACTCATCACTATCTGTTGTAGCATGAAGGTCTAACTCTTTAAGATCTCTCTCTGCTAGTTTATCCGTAATGGGACATTTCTTTGACAATATTTTCTTTACTTGTTCTTTACTAATATCAAAACCTACAACTTCATACTTCTCACTTCTTTCTATTGCAAGAGCTAATGGTAATCCAACATAACCAAGACCTATTATTGATACTTTTTTCATATATGTTTTGGTAAGATAACTAAGTTATTATATTGGAAATTCTCTCTAATTCCAACCTCTTCTTAATCAATTAACAAAGAGATTATTAAAACTGGTAATAGACTTCTGATATAATGAAGTCACAAATAATATTAATATAATAATATGAAAACTTCTTTTATTATTCCTGTTTACAATGCAGAGAAAACTCTATCTTACTGCCTAGATAGTATTCTAAATCAAACAGATCAAGATTTTGAAATTATATTGGTAAATGATGGATCTGTTGATAAATCTCAAGAGATAATAGAGAGGTATAAAAAGAAATATCCTAATAAAATAAAAGCATACACACAGAAAAACTCAGGTATTGCTACTACTAGAAACAATGGCATAAAGTATTCATCTGGAAAATATCTATTCTTTATAGACAATGATGATTATATAGATCCTGACTATGTAGAAACTTTTGTAAATGAAATAGAAGAAAGAAAGTGTGATGTTGTTATTGGTGGGTATAGGAGAGTCACAGAGGAAGGAGAAGTTCTTTATCAGAAACAACCAATTGATTCTCCCTGGTCCAAATATATGTTTATTACACCTTGGGGAAGAGTATACAGAAAAGATGCTTTAGTCAAAAATAATATCTCCTTCCTAAATCTAAATATTGGAGAAGATATCGGACTAAATATTAATACTAACCTCAAATTAAAAGTAGAAACAATCCCCTATACTGGTTATAACTGGGTAGATAAAAAGACCTCAACATCCAATACTCTACACAAAGGAATGAAAAAGAATGTAGACTTCATACCTCTTTTAGAAAAGATAAAAGAGTATTCAAAATCAACAAAGATGTCTAAGATTGAAGAGAGCCTCCTAGAATACTTCATTGTTAAAACAGCTATTTATTACATTCTACACTCAGGAAGAAAAACAGAGTATACAATATTAAAGTCAGAGGCAAAACAAATTTTTAACTGGGTTAGAGAAAACTATCCTAAGTATTCCAAAAACAAAAATATATCACCTTTTAGACCTAAAGGAGAGGTTTTCTCTATAAGAATGATAGTATGGATATACATTTTTCTACAAAAACTTCATTTAGAAAATACTTTCCTATGGGTATACAGTAAACTATAAATTTAATATAATAAAGATATGAGTACATACATAGTTCTTCCTGCATACAACGAGGGAAAAGTTATCAAGAAAACGATAGAAGGTATAAAAAAGGAAGGTTTTGATAACATTATAGTAGTAGATGATGGATGTAAGGATAATACCTCAAAAGAAGCATTATCTACAGGTGTCATTGTTGTAAAACACCCAATTAACAGAGGAAAGGGAGCTGCAACTCAAACAGGTATAGATGCTGCTAAACTTCTAAATGCAGATATCATTGTAACAATGGATTCTGACGGACAACATAATCCTAAGGATATACAGAAGCTCATTGAACCTATTCAAAAAGGAACTACCGATGTAGTTATAGGAAGTAGATTTCTTGAAAAATCTAATGATATTCCTAAAACTAGAATACTAATGAACAAGGTTGGTAACTTAATTACCCTGCTTTTCTTCGGTGCAATGTCCTCGGATAGTCAATCTGGATTCAGAGCATACTCTAATAAAGCAGCTAATTCCGTATATTCATATATGGATAGATATGAGTTTGAATCAGAGATGTTAGGACATATAAAAGCAGCAAAACTTAAGATAAAGGAAGTCCCTATCAAGGTAATATATACAGAACATTCATTAAATAAATACAAAGGAGATACTGTTCCTGCACAAAACTTCTTAAATGGAATAAAAATGGTAATTAGATTAATAGAACAAACATTATTTAAATAACAAACAGATATGGTAATACAAATCTTAGTTACAGCTTTAATTGTTTTAATTGTCTTTCCTAGTCTTCTTAGCTCGTACAAGAAGAACAACCTTACTCCATTAGGTACTGCAGTATGGGCATTCTTTTGGCTCGCAGGGTTAATAATAATATGGTTTCCTAATTTAATAGGATTGATTGGTAATGCTCTGGGAGTTGAGAGAAGTATTGATGGTTTAGTATATACATCTATTGTTCTTCTACTCTACCTAACTCTTAGGCAAAGAATTAGAACAAATGAGATAGAGAAACAAATTACCATGTTATCTCGGGAAATAGCTTTAAAAGATATTAATAAAAAAAAGAAGAAAGATGAAAAGTAATCCATTAGTTTCAATTCTCATTCCCACATATAATTCTGTTGATTTTGTAGAAGATACTGTTAGAAGTATCATGAATCAAACATATACCAATATTGAGATTGTAATTGTTGATGATGCTTCAACCGATGGTACTATGAAGATATTAGAAAAACTATCTAAGGAAGATAAAAGGATACAGTTATTACAAAACAAAAAGAACCTAGGTATTACTAATAATATGAATAATGGAATTCTCAAATGTACTGGTAAATACATAGCTATCCTTGATGGAGATGATTGGGCATACCCATATAGAATAAAAGAACAGATAAAAGTTATGGAAAGAGATGAAAAAATTGTACTCTGCTCAGGATATATGGATATCTGTGATGAAGATTTAAATATACAAACAACCAGAACATATCCATTAAAAGATAAAGATATTAGAAGAGCAATGGTTAAATATGATCCCATATCACATCCAAGTTCTATGTGGAGAAGAGATACTTTACTCAAAACAGGTTTATACAGCAAAAACTTCCCTATCTGTAGAGATTATGACTTAATTGTAAGAATATCCAAGTTTGGAAAATATGAAAACATACCAAAATCATTAATTAAGTACAGAGTAAGAAAACAGTCAGAAACAGGCAAAAGAATTAGACAGACACAAATGTATTCTTTCTACATACAAATGAAAGCAGTATTTGAATATGGTTTTAACTTTACTTTTACAGATGGAGTTTTCTTAATACTAAGATTAATCGCAACAGTTATTCTACCACCTTCAGTTCAAAGATTTATAGCAAATAATTTCTCTGCTTTAAAACGTTCCTAAATTATGAAGAAAAATTATAAATTCATTATCTACCCCTTACTAGTCATTCTACTAGTCCTTTTGTTATCTATTTTTAAAATAAATGGTTCTTCAGTAGATATGTTCAGAGAAGTTATATTTACAGAAGAATCTAATACAGATGAGATAGATACGGATTCTTTATTTGGTAGTTCACGAGCAATAAGGAGTGATCAATACATGGTAACCATACCAATGATTGTTTCTCAAGATATAAACAATGAAGCTACTATAAATACAGATATGGGAGAGGGAACTAATTTAATAACTCAAAACATACCATCTAGAAATATCTTTGCACTATTCAGACCAACATTTTTTACTTTCTACTTTACTGATGACACAGGTTTCTCATACTCTTTTCATTGGTGGGCAGAAATAGGTTTGTTATTAATATCTACATACCTTCTATTATTACAATTAACTAAGAAGAATCTTTGGATATCTATTGGAGGCTCACTTCTATTTGTCATGACACCATTTACTCAATGGTGGAATCAAACGAATATGATTACATGGATATCATTTGGTGTACTATTCTTCCTCAAAATACTTAAAGAAAAAGATTGGAGGATAAATATCCTATACGGATTAGGACTCTCCTATTCAATCGTGACATTTGCACTTCTTCTTTATCCTGCATTCCAAGTATCAGTAACCTATATAGCACTTGGGATAACCATAGGATACGTAATATCTGAATGGAAGGAGATAAAAGGTAATGTAAAGCTATCAATACCAATCCTGGTCGTATCTGTTATCCTAGGAGGTTCTTTTGTCCTTCTTTTTATCAAAGAGTATAAAGATGTAATATCAATCATCTCTAATACTGTTTACCCTGGAACAAGATTTATAACTGCAGGAGAAGGAGATAAGAATTTACTATTTAATGGATTTTACAATATCCTTCTACAAAGAGATTCAAATATCGCTCCATTTGGGAATCAAAGTGAATCATCTAACTTCTTTTTACTATTCCCTCCTTTATTAGTATGGGTAATATACAAAAATATAGATCTGTTTAGAAAGAAAAAGAAACTTGATTGGATTGCTATCTGTATATCTTTAGTCCTTATATTCTTTACTGCACACTACTTTCTTCCTTTACCAAGTATAGTCTCAAAAATTTCCCTTATGTTTCTAATTCCTCATCAAAGACTACTAATAGGTTTTGGATTTGGTAGCTACATATTAATGTTATACATACTTTCCCAAAAAGATATCTACAAGACAAATAAATCAATAGTAGACACAATACTACTTTATCTACTATCACTATCTTTTGGAATGCACATATGTTCAGTAGGGATAAAGCTATACACAACTTCTCCAAATTTTTTCAAATCCCCAAGGATAGTATCACCTGAGATAAAGATAATAGGAGCATCTTCTCTCGTAACATTACTTGTTTTTCTACTACTTAAGAACTACAAAAAACTGTTTTTAATCATCTTACTATCTTTTGCTTTCCTCTCTACTGTATATATTAATCCAATAAGAAGAGGATTAGATGTATTAACTAACACTGAAATTGCAAAATACATCAGAGAAACCAGTGAAAAAGATGATTCAAAGTGGGTTGCTTTTGGAGATAATAGAATAGCTCAATACGCTCTAGCTAATAATGCAAGCATTATTAATGGTGTACATATATATCCACAATTTGATATATGGAAAGTATTAGATCCTCAGGGTCAGTATATAGATATATACAATAGATATGCACATATAGGATTTGAAGAGAATATCGGTAATAACTCATCAATACAGCTATTGCTACCTGATGCTTTAGTTGTAAACATCAACCCTTGTGACCCAAAACTAAAAGAATTGGGTACGAAATATATACTAACCACAAAGCCACTTCACAATACATCTTGCCTAAAAAACCAAAAAAGATTCGAACGTATAATAATATATGAAGTAAATCAATAATATTACTCTCTCCTTATCCTAAAATCTTCATGTGCATAAGATAGGTTGTCATTGTAGAAAGGATCTCTCCCTCCCATATATTCAATATACTGTGGCCATTTCTTTCTTAATTTCTCAGCATTAACAGTATCCTTCTCTAACTTTTCCTTGTTCTTACTATCAAACCTAGTAACAGATTCATAGTGTGTTAATTGTGCATATGGAGTATACACATTAAACAAACCTTTCTCATCATATAGCCTAATACCAAAATCTACATCCTGATAAGCAGGATCAAACTGTTCATCAAAACCTCCCATATCTAAGAAGAGTTTTCGTCTTACCATCATACAAGCTCCTGTAACTGCTAGATAGTTTCTGATGTTCACAACACACCCTTCATAGCCGAGAGTACCTCCCCAGAGCAATCTATGAGAGTGTGCAGCTGCTCCTCCAGCACCTACAATTACTCCTGCATGCTGAATCTTACCATCAGGATAGTAGAGTTTAGCTCCTACACTACCAACCTCTGGTAGCTGAGCCCACTCCAACATACTCTCCAACCAGCCATCATTAAGAACCTTAATATCATTATTAAGTACCAACATATATTCCCCATCAACCTTAGTAGCTGCCCAGTTATACAGCTTACCAAAATGGAATGGTTTGTCATATTCTAAAACCTTAACACCTTTCTTTTTTATTTCTTCAAAATACTCCTTTGTTTCTTCCTCCTCACTTCTGTTATCCACTATTACTATCTCATAATTATCATACTTAGTATGTTCCAAAATACTATCAATTGCTCTTTCTAAGTAATCCACCTTGTCCTTAGTTGGTATTACAATACTAACTTTAGGATTGCCGATAATATCAAATTTAACCCTCCAAGCACCTTCAAAAGGACCTTCCAATACCTCTCCCTTTAATTTTCTCCTCTCAAGATATCTCTCCAGTACTGCTTTCTGATTCTCATACGCCCAACTCTTAGCACCACTACCAGCTAGTGCAGTAGAACCTGGATATACCCTCCAATGGTAGAGTATCTTAGGTATATGTAATACCTTCCAATTACCCCTCGTAACATACCTCATTACTAAATCCCAATCCTGTGCACCCTCAGTACCCTTAATAAGCCCGCCTAACTCCTCTACTACATCCCTACGATAACAAGTAACATGAGTAGTATACATCTGTGAAGTCAGCGTATGAGGAGACCAATCAGGCCAGAAAGAAGGATTAAATCTCTTACCATTCTCATCAATCTTATCAAAATCACTATACATGAATTCAACCTCAGGATGTCTATCAATACCTTTAGCTAACTCTAACAAACAATTCCTAGATATCTCATCATCACAATCCATGAACACAACATATTCTCCAGTTGCCATACTCAATGCATTATTACTATTCTCAATTATATTAATTCCCTCTATATCAATTGTAGAAAACTTAACCTTCTTACCATACTCCTTAGCAAAGTTCTTAAGGAAATCTCTAGTCTCTTTAACATTCTTACTAGAACCATCGGATATACATATCTCCCAATTATCATATACCTGTGAAGTTATTGAATCCAAAGCAGCTTGTAACATCTCCTCAGACTTATTCCACACTGGGAATATTATTGAAAACTTAGGATTAACTTTAAGCCTTTTTAAATCACTTTTCATTGATTCTTGATTGAGATACTTACCTTCTACATTCTCCATCCACTCCCCATATGATATTCTCATCAACTTAGAACCATCTCCACCAGTTATTACAAACCTCCAAATTTTCTTAAAAACTCTTTTGAGGGTATTTAAAATACCATTCTTTTTAAAAGAGGTAAGTAGTTGTTTGAAATATATTGGTATTCTACTAACTATTCTTTGAAACAGTTCTGTTATCTTCATATATGGTAATTAAAATTCTTAAAAGGTAGCACTATATCTATCAACAATATCATTAGGCTCCCCTATCTCATATGTCTTGTCTTCTTTCAACCAAAGTACCCTATCAGAATACTTTCTTACACTATCCAATCCATGAGATACAAACAGTATTGTCTTCTTACCAACAATATCATCAAAATATGCAAAACACTTCTTCTGGAACTCCCCATCTCCTACAGCTAATACCTCATCAAGTACTAAAATATCTGACTTAACTCTAATTGCAATTGAAAATGCTAACCTAACCTGCATACCAGATGAAAACTTTTTGATAGAAAGGTCTTCAAACTCCTTAAGTTCAGCAAAATCAAAAATATCATCAACACTCTCATTAATTTCCTTCTCAGTAAGACCAAGAATCGTACCATTAAGATATATATTCTCTCTTGCACTAAGATCTGGATTAAAACCAACACCTAACTCCAAGAAAGGAACAAGCTTACCATTAACATCAATTGTACCTCCATCAGGAATGTAAATACCTGATATCAGTTTTAGTAGTGTGGACTTACCTGCACCATTAGGACCAATTACACTAAAGAATTCTCCCTTTTTAACATCAAAAGAGAGATCTTTAAGAGCTACAAAGTCTACCATCTTTTTCTTTGCAAAAGGATTTACAAACCTCTCTTGCAGGGTTGTAGGAGAACCATGCTCAGGTATTCTAAACTTCTTTGTTAAATTTGTTACTTTAATCGCTATATTCTCTTCCATATTTTTAAAAATGCTCAGCTACTTTTTTAATATGTTTGCTAAAATACAATCTTCCTAGAACTACTAAAACAATCGATACCGTTAAAGCCAAGAGAACAAATTTCAAATCTGTGATTTCTCCAAATATTAAAGCTTCTCTTACGGCTTTTACAAATCTTGCAACAGGGTTGTAGTAAACAATAAATCTGTAATTTTCTGGAATCATTTCAACTGGAAAGAATACTGCACTAGCATAGAAGAGAAGTTGTAAGACAAGTTCCATAATATGCTGAAGATCTCTAACATGAACAAGCCAGATACTAGTAAAGAAAGAGACACCATAAAGAGAGAGGAACATGACAAAACCTATGAAAAAAATATATGCAAGGCCAACTAGACTGATACTAATCTTTAATAATAATGCTACCACAAGTACAATCAAAAGATTAATTGAGAAGTTAATGAGAGCCATACTTAAAGAACTAGCAACTACAACATCTCTTTTAAAATTGATTTTTACAATTAATTCAGCCCTCTCCATAATTGAGCCCATACCCCAGATCATACCTTCATTAAAAAATGTATAGACTATTAATCCAGAGAGAAGATACACAGCGTATTGTTGTTGTGTAAGACCCCCAATAGATGATGATGTGTGTGAGAAGATGATAAAGAGGATTAAAAACATGAAGAAAGGTTTAAGAAGAACCCAGAAAAAACCTAAGAGCGAACCTTTGTATCTCATCTTGAAAGTTGTTTTTACAAATTGTTTGTAGAGATCTAAATCATTCTTGTTCATTATTTCTCCTTTAAAAATTCTTTTAGCGTAACTCTCTTAGAGTATATCATTTTCCACATTAACCAATTAAAAAGATACCAGATTGTCTCTTTTATTGCCACCCATATCCCTTTTCTACTCTGTATACTTCTAAATCTATTCTGCATATTCATAATGTTTCTTTTCCTCATACCTAAACTCTTAGAAGATGCCATATGGTCATGATATACCTCAGATGTTCCAACATAGTGTAGTTTGTATCCTAAATCCCTAATTCTAAGAGAAAGGTCAATATCTTCATAGTACAAGAACATATTTGGATTAAAGCCTCCTACTTTTTCAAAAACCTCTCTTTTAACTAAAAATGCTCCTCCCATGAGAGCATCTATCTCCTCTACTACACTGTATTTAGGATTATCTTCCTCCTTATCGTATCTATCATATGCCATGTAGTGTCTATCTACATATATCCCTGCAGAATTAATGATTCTCTTTTCGCTACCTACTTTTTCTTTAGAATACAAAATCTTTGGACCAACTGCCCCTACATTTTCCTTTCGTAGCTCTTTCACCAAGTCATCCAAAAATCCCTTAGGAACAGATACATCATTATTCAGAAAGAGATATGCATCATAGTCAGGATACTCTTTAACACCTAGATTATTTCCCTTACCAAAACCTAAATTCTCTTTACTTTTTACTACCTTCACAGAGGGGAATTCTTTCTTAAGATACTCAACACTACCATCTATAGATGCATTATCTACAATTACAATCTCAAAATCCTCGTATCCATTATTTACAACAGAGAGTAAGTTCTTCTCTAAGAGATGCCTACCATTAAAATTTACAATTATTATTCCAACTTTCATTTCACAATTATACACAAAATGTTTTACGATGACAGTAATTTCTGTTACAATTAAATGTGAAGATATAATTTAAATAATTTAATATATGAAGAAAATATTTTCTTTAATAGCTCTGCCAATACTAATAGTATTGATGCTTGGTGTTTTAGTCCCAAATAGAAGTCAAGCTGCAGAATTTTCTTTCAAAGAGCAATATACATTGCAAACAGGAAAGAATGTAAATGATGATCTCTACCTCTTTGGTGATACTGCCAAGATTAATGGTACTATAAATGGAGATCTGGTTTCCTTTGGTAAGAATTTCCAACTCAATGGATATGTTGCAGGTAATGTATATGTCTTTGCTGAGAACATACTCATAGGAGAAAACACTCAAATACAAGGAAACTTAACTCTCTTTGCATACAAAGCACAAATAGAAGGAGTTGTTTCAGACAATGCAACACTCTTTGCATCTTCAATAATACACTCTGGTTTTACAGGTAAGGATTTAATTGTATTTACTGCAGATAATAATCTATCAGGAGATGTGGGAGATGATTTAAGAGTCTTTGCATCTACTTCCAATGTAAAAGGCAATGTAAGGGGAGATGTTATTATGCTTGCACAACAATACAATATTGATGAAACAAAAGTAGGTAGTAAGATTTATGATGCAAAGGAAATAGAAAAGATTGCAAAAAGCCAAGGAGTTGAGATTGATAAAGAAGAGAAGGAATGGATACCAAAGGAAGTAACATGGGGAGTAAAAATAAATAATGTAATAATAGGATTTACAAGTATGTTAATTGCAGGAGCATTCCTAATCTTTATGGCTCCTGTTAAGACAGGCTTAGTACTAAAGAAGATAAATACATCTACAGAGGAATTACTAAAGAGCTTTGGAATTGGTCTAGCTGTTCTATTCTTTGCATGGATTCCAATTATCTTCCTTTTAATCTCTGTAGTCGGTATTCCATTAGCAGGGATACTTACAGCATTTTTAATCTTCACAATAATATTTGGAGGTGTATGGGTTGAGCTAGCAATCGGTAGAGAAATATTAAGACTTTTTAAGATTAAAGATTATAGACCATTTAAGTCTTTCTTAATTGGTAGAGTTGTTACTACCATTGTTAAGTTAATACCTTTTATTGGAGGACTATATAGCTTCGTTGTAACATCCGTTGCACTAGGTGCATTTGTAAGAATGAAAAAGGATTTCTTTGATAAACAAAACTTAGCTATAATTAAGAAGGACAAAAAGAAATAGTTAGAAGAGATCTAAGGGTTGATACAAAAAAGGGAGGTAGAAATACCTCCCTTTTCATTAACTAAGAATATATATCTATTTTGATAACTTTTTAATTGTAGCTTCAAATGTAGAGAGTGGATATGCACCTCTAATGATTGGACCTGTAACTTTACCATCCTTATCTATCTTTCCTACTACAAATCCTGGTGTTCCTGTAATACCTACACCACTACCCTCATCTCTTTCTGCTGCAATAGCTGATTTAGTATCAGGATTGGCCATACAAGCATCATATTTTCCAGCATTAACTCCAAGTGCAACTACAGCATTCTTTATATCCTCATCTGTTGCGAAATCAAAAGCTTTGCTATGAAATTCTACAGCTTTATCTGCATCTGCTAGTTTTCCAACACAGTGCAATGCTAAAGCTGAATTATATGCAGTACCTTCTTCACTAAAAGGAAGATTCTTAAACACATACAATACTTCTCCACTATCTATATATTTACTCTTAATCTCTGGATATGTCTCAATTGCATGTCTTTGACAGTAACCACAACCGAAATTACTATACTCTACGATAGCAATCTTAGCCTTATTTCTATCTCCAATTGTTAGAGAATCTCCTATTGATACAGTAACTTCTGCATCTTCATTTTGGGTTTGTTCTTGCTGTCCTTGTACAGATGGTGCCGATTGTGTACCTTCAACCTCTGCATTAGAACCCTTATTAACGAAAAATATTGCAAGTGCAATTATAATACCTGCAACAACTATTGCTATTGGAACTGCAAAAGAATCAAGATTAATTTCTATCACTTCATTCTTTTCTAAAGCTTTTTTTGCTTTTGCCATAACTTTACATGTAAAATATTAAATACAATATTGTGCGAACAATTTGTTACTATACCTTATATTATACAATAAATAACAGTAAAATGGAATACTCTCTAAAACAAAAAGATGTGAGAAAATCATCTCCAAAAAGACTTTTTCTTCTTCCTCTTTTTTTGATTCTACTGATTTTAATCGGTATTTTTCTTTACAAAAAACTCACTCAAAAAGAAGAGGTTGTAGATACTATTAATAATGAGCAAAAGGAAGAAGTAAAGGAGGAGGTTGTTGTAGAACCTGAAGAACCTATTGAAGTTCATGAGATATTTGAAACTATTGATGGACAGCTAGCATATATTGCAATTGATTCTAAGTTTGAAAAGAAAAAAGACTTCCCAATAGTAATATACAGTCACGGTTCAACATATTCTGTAACACAAGATCCTAATAATCAATTATTAAAAGATCTAAGGGTATATGCTGATACATTTGTAAAGGAAGGATATATTCTTGCAGCTTCTAATCAACATGGAGATAACTGGGGGAATGTTGCAGCTATAGAGGATACAAGAAAATTAGTTGAATATATTAAGTCTAATTTTACGACATCTGATAAGGTATATTTAATTGGATTTAGTATGGGAGGATTACCTACTATGAATTTTGCAGAGAAATATCCTGGTGGTATTGTTAAAATTGCTCTGTTAGCACCAACTACATACGCTACAACTTGGAATTCCACAAGAGTAGAGAATATTAGGAATATCCCTATACATATCTGGCACGGAAATAAGGATGTTAATGTCCCCTACTCTCTAACTACCAGCTTTATAGCAAGGCTTAAAGCCCATGGAAAAGAAGTTACCTTGGTAACAATTGATGGTAAGGGACATTGGGATGTAGATACAGAGTTAATCCCTGAAATTTTAGAATATTTTAAACAGTAATTACTCTTCAGTAACAATAGCTGTTGCAGGACATGCTGCTTGAGCTTGTTTAATTTTTTCAATTAGTGCAGAATCCTGAATATCTTTATCCTTATATTCATTTTTTACTTCTACAGTGCCATCATCTTTCATTTCAAAAACCTCTGGACATACGGCTACACATGATCCACACATTATGCATTTCTCATGATCTATTTTTACTTTCATTTGAGTAATTTATAAAGTTATATAGATAAGGATACTACCTAGTAATTACTTTTTCAAACCAAATTTATCAAACATATTTTTACTGTTAGTAGAAACAATATCTTCTCTCTGACCTTTGTATACAGGTAGTGTAAATGAAAATGTGGTACCTTTGTCCACCTCGGTATCTACCCATATCTTACCTCCCATCATTTCAACTAAAGCATAGACTACATACAAGCCTAAACCTGTACCTCCTGGTCTTACAATATTAAAACCATCTTCACCTGATATATAGTGCTCAATCCTATGGAACTTTGTTCCTAATTTCGGTATCTCTTCTTCAGGAATACCTTTTCCTGTGTCAATAACACTTACTTTTACATGGTCATCTGTACTTTCTGTTTTTACAATTATAGATCCTTCATCTGTATATTTAATCGCATTACTAACTAGATTATCTAATATTTCCCCTACTCTTACTTCATCTGCATATACATCTTTAGTATCTTCATCTATATCAGAGATTATTTTTAGTCCTTTTGCTTCTGCTTCATATTCATAACCATGTAATACTACCTCTATCTGTTCAGGAACAGAAACTCTCTCCTTGTTCATTTCTACTTTTTGACCTTCTAATTTAGCACTAGAAAGTAATGTATCTATCAACCTTATTTCATTCTCAATACTATTCTTTATCCTATCTAAATATTTTTTGAAATCTTTAGGATTACTCTCTATATATTTTTCTAATAGTTCTGCATTTAGTTTTACTATTGTAGCTGGTGTTCTTAATTCATGACCCATGATATCTATCATATCTCTTTCTTTTCTTCTAGCTTCTTCTAATTCTAATACCTTTTGTTGAAGTTCTTGGGTTTGTTCGTTTACTTTTTGTTCTAATGTTTTATTAAATTCCAGTACTTGTTCATACAAACTAGCCCTTACTAAAGATGCCCCTGTCAATGATGCTAACGACTGAAGAAAAGTTATCTCCTCTTGGATATACATTGTACTATTCAAATCCCTTTTACCCAGAACCAAAATGGAAATTAATTCACCAGCATAATACACAGGTATTAATAGATACAAATCATTCACTTCAAGCAGATTGATAAATTCGTAATATTTAGATTTATACTCCGAATCATCCATTTGAAAAATACCAATTATCTCTCCTAATGAAATACTCGTTTTACCACGAAAAAGGGAAGAATCTACAATCTTAAAAATCTTAGTAGCATCAAAAACTTTGTTACCAGTATATTGTTTATTTATAATCTCTGATTCTCTCTTAACTATAACGGAAAAGTATATCGGATTAATAGTCTCCTTAATAATACTATGTAACGCCTCTAATACATCATTCTCTGTAATTATATTTCCCAAGCTATCAGTAAATTTATCAATATACTTACTAGATTCAAAACCTAAGTTTATAATTCCAGAAGAGATGTTCTTCTGCAAAACATTTCGGAACCTATCATATATCAATGTAAAAAGGATTGAGACAATAATACCAAAAATGATCGCTTCCCATGTGGTACTACTTAGAAATACTGTATTGTGAACATTGAAAAAAAATAAGAAAGAAATATAGATTAATGCGGCACTACAAAAAATATATATTATTTTCCCAGCTAAAAGACGAATATTAAATAGTTGATACTTAACAATAGCCAAAAACATTAATCCCAGAAAAACAATTGTAAACAAAGGGCCTATCCAAATTAGTTTATAGTTTCCTACAATTGGGAGAAGAAGATTAAATGTTCCAGACAAGACACCTGTTAAAAGCAATCCAATGAAAATTAATAGCAATTGATTTTTTCTAATACCATGCGACTTGATAGTACTAATCAAGTTTATAACTAAAGCAGCAACATAATAAATAATAAAAACCACACCATAAGTTCTGTGTCCTATTTTATTTAGTAGTGCAACATTTCCTGTACTTTCAATACTAATACCTGTAATAATAAGCTTATCAGAGAAGATTACAGCACAGGATAAAATGAAAATAGGTATATGTAAAAGAAGCATAGTAGATAATCTCACCCTATCATCCCTTGTTAATGAAAGTACAAAGAGAAGTACAAAATAAATAACATATATAGAAGCAACATAATGAAATTTTGCCCATACTAGAGCACTTAATTCAACTTTAGCACTTAAGAATCCAGCCAAACCTATTCCCCAAAGCCCTACAAAAATAAAACTAAGTGCTAAGAATCGAACAGATTGAGCTTTTTTTGCCGTTGTTAATATATATATACCAAAAAGGACATTGACAAAACCTACAACAACGAGAGCATAAGCATAATTACTCATTCCTATTTTTTAATAACTAAAGTCGCATATGTATTATTTGGTGTTATTATAACTCTTTCAATATTACCAAGATATTTCTTTACTAACGGAATTAAATCTTCCAATTTTGTAGATGATAATTTCTTAAATCTAACAGCATCGAAAATGTGCTGTTGGGGATTATCTGTTAATACAGTCAATATGAAAGAATCTTTTGATTGAACACCTTCTGATATATTTCTTAATAAAGATTCTCGTTGTTCATTATTCAGGTACTCCCAAAATCCTGTACATTCAATTATCTCTGGTTCTTCTTCACTGGTAAGAACCTGAAGACCGTTTTTTAGTATATCCCTCTGAACAGACTTAAGAGATAACCCAAGATTCCTCTTGTTATTAATATCTTTTAGTGTTTTCTCTGCTTTTTCATTTGCCTTATCTGATCTATCAATATTAGTGATGACCATACCTTCTTTACCTGACTGATAAATCCCTTCAATTGGTAATAAACAACTTCCACCAGCTATGGATATTATACTATCCGAATCTGTCTCCATAATCTTTTTTGCTATAATATCTGAGACTATAACCCTCCTTTGTAAAGAACCTATTGCAATATCAAAATTATCTAATACAGTATCAACTTTTTCTCCTACACCTACTCTATAAATCACATCCATTGTTCCATGGGATAAGCCTGTGGAAATACCGTTTATTATCAAATCAATCAATGCTCTGTCCGTCCCTGCCATCAATATGAGCTTTGTATAACGAGTAAATGAAGAATCACTCTCTTTGATCTTTCCCAATCCTTCCAGATATTTAGGATTTGGATTCAAAGGAAATTGGACAGCATATGAAGTAAAAACAGGTTCTCCAGCAACATCCCCCACATATTCATATTGAAGATTTCTAGGGTTTAGTTGAGGTTCATGCAATTCTCTAGAGTCATTAACAGGTACTTCATAAGAGTTTTGCATATCTAATCTTGAGCTATCAATCTGAGTAGGTTCTGTTGCCTCATCTTGATGAAATGATTCTGTTTCCATTATTAAAGAATAACAATTAATTTATTAATCTAAACAAAAAACTCTATTATACGGACAGTTAACTAATATCCATACAATATCGCATAGATTGAGGAAAAAAACAAACCCTTTTTGAAAAACTATTACCCTTTAATAAAAAGTACTAACAAAGGAATTAAGAATAACAGGGAATAAGCTAATATATATTTATTATTCTTCTTTTCAGTATTATTCATTTTCTAAAGTATTAGGTAAACAGATAACATTCTACATAGATTTTCTATCTTGTCAAATCGGGGTGACTCGACTTGAACGAGCGACCTCTTGTACCCCATACAAGCGTTCTAGCCATCTGAACTACACCCCGATAGAAGTATTATAACCCAATCTCATCACTAATTTCATTAAGAGACTCTAAAGCTATCTGTATAAACTCTTCCAAAGATATACCTGCCTTTTCAATATCATATATTAGATCTCTTCTAACAGCCTTTGCAAAATCTTTCTTCTTTAATTTTTTCAAAACACTCTCAGTAGTAACCTCTGATATTTTCTTGTTAGGTTGTACCAAGGCACATGCTACTAGAAATCCAGATAAATTTTCAGATGCAGAAAGTGCATAATCTAATCTACTCTCTCTTTTTTGTTCAATTTTAGGATGATCATCATAATGTGCTTTAATAGCATGATACATATCTTCTAGAATGTCTTCACCTCTAACTAATCCTTCCATCTCCAATATTTTATCAAACTCAACAACATGTCTCTCTGGATCCTTATCAACATAATCATAATCAATATCATGTAGAAGACCTGTTAATCCCCATAAATCTTCATCCTCATTAAAATGCTTAGCTAAGGCTCTCATAATCTGTTCACTCTCCCTCATATGCATTTTAAGCCAAGGTGTTGAAATATATTTATCCATTAATTCTACTACCCTATCTCTACTAATCATCTTTGTTGTATAGAAAAATTATTCCCCAATTATATACCAAAACATATTTAATCTACATTTAATTTTTGAATATTAGAATATAAATAATTTGACATATTGTTGCATATATGACACAATCTTTAAAGAAAGAAATATATATTCTAGAACAAGCCGAGGAAGAGATAGACTTATTACCAAATCTTGTTAGAAAAAGATATTGGGAATTAATAACAGAGTTTGAGCAGAAAGGATATCTTGAATACCCTGATTCTAAGAAACTAGAAGGATATGATCTTTTTGAAATTAGAATAATTGTAGATGGAATATATAGAATTATTTACTGCTATTACAACAATTTTGTAATAATTCTTTCTGCATTTAGAAAGAAGACACAAAGAACACCTTTGAAAGAAATACAAAAAGCACTTAAAAGAAAAAATAATATTAGATTATAAAAATATGAGAAAAACAAAACTTATCCCTTGGAGAGAAGTACAAAAAAAATATATGACAGAAAGAGAGATTGAAGAAATGGACAAAAGGGTTGAGGACAAACTAGCTATAGAAGCCTTAAGAGACCTACGCAATGAACTAGGTTTAACACAGGAAGAACTAGCTGTGAAAAGTGGAATACCTAGAACAACAATTAGTAAAGTAGAGAATGGACAAAGAAACATCTCTATTTACAAACTAGTACAAATTGCCAACAGTGTAGATAGAGATCTACAGATATCTTTTGTAAGAAAGAGAAACAAAAAATAACTCTTACTTAATCTCTATTATCACCTGATTAGGACTTAAGCTTGCACTCAATCTATACTCAGACCCTGCATCTACAAATGTAAACACAGAAGTAGAACCACTCCTAGATGTATTTAGAGTAATACCTAGAGGAAGATCATATGTCTTAGATGAACCACCAACCCTATCCAAACTTAAGCTATCAAATGTAACTACTAAATCTCCATCATCATTGTACTTAGCTGTTGCTGATGGTATTGGATTGTCTCCTTCTGCAGACACACCTAATACAAACTTCAATACACCACCAGATGCACCGTATTCAAAGGAATTAATAGATGCTTTCTTCTCAGCTCCAACTCCTGTGATTGTCTGTTCTTTGGATGAAAACTCTGTACTACCAAGATTCCCTAAGCTTTCTTTTTCTCCTGGATATTTCACATTCAATGTAATATCCCACTTCTCATCACTAGACTCTTCTACATCAAGCTTAAATACAGTACTCTGTGATAATCCAATATCATAGAAACTCTTCTTCTGAGAACCAGACACATTATGATACAACCTAATTACACCTTCTTTGTTAATTGTTCTTTCTCCTTGATATTTAATCCCGCTTTTATCCTCCTCAACATTAGACAATTCAACTTTAATCACACCTGAACTGGCACTGTAATATGCAACAGCATGTGGTTTACTCGGACCTTTTAATGAAAACACAAATTCATGATATCCATCCCTCTCTGTATCTACAATCTTTTCTAATGTAAACATATCATCCTCTACAACCACACCAACCTCCTGTTTCTTAGAAGAATATGTTGAGAAATCTGTATCACTCTCTTTTTTAGATGTCGTCTTTTTAATAATCTCTTTATCATCCTCTTCCTTATCCTTTTCATTATCCTTTCCAACAGTTTCAACAACTGATTCTTTCTTTGAATCTTGCTTTTCTATATCCCCTCCTTCTTTATTCTTGTTCCTTAAAACAATATATGTAACTAACCCACCTACTAAAAGTAAAAGGATTAGAAAGTAAACTAACGATTTTTTCATATCTTTACCCCTGATATTTTAATAGTAAATAGTAACATAGTATTGAAGATATTGAAATAGATGTATTTTATGCTACTATATATCTACAATGGCAAAGGTAGTAGAAATATCAAATGGAAAAGAAGTACCTGTAGAGAACAAGGAAAACACTCCTGTTACAAATGCAGAAGAAACACCAAAAGAAAAAGAAATAATAGCAAAACCAGAAGTTAAGAAAGAAGAAACTGTTGTTAATAAGAAAAAAGAATTACTTAAAAAATTAATCTTCCCTACTATTGCAATATTAACCCTAATAGGAATTGCTCTTTTCTACTACTTTGCAATATATAGATTAAGACCTGTACATCCTTCGGAGGTAGCACTATTTAAAGAGAACTATATATCATCAGAAGATAGTATTTCACCTTTTAAATTTAAATTTCCTCTTCTTTCAGAACCAAAAGAACCAAAAACAGAAGTAAGTCCATTAAATGGTTTACTTTTTACTAAAAAAGAAATGGATGTAATGAAAAGAAGAAGACCTGTAGCTGTAATGATTAATAATCACTCTGCAGCTAGACCTCAATCTGGACTAACCAGTGCTGATATAGTTTACGAAACAAATGCAGAGGGTGGAATTACAAGATACTTGGGAATCTTTTGGAGCAGTGCACCTGCTAAAGTTGGACCTGTTAGAAGTCTTAGACAATACTATCTTGAGTGGGCTAGTGAATATGATCCATTACTAATTAGAGATGGATGTGCAGAGAGTACTGATCCAAAGGCAAACGCTTGTGGTAATGTATATGCGTATGGAATCAAAGACCTTAGTACAATTGGTGCTTGGAGATGGAATGATGGAAGAAGGTTCTCCCCACATAACGAATATAATTCAATAACTAATGCATGGGATTATGCAAAGAAGAAAGGTTGGGATGCATTCCCCAGTACCATTAAATCATTTGAATTCAAAAATGATACAGATGTAAAAGAGAGAGGAACAAAGACAGTTGTAAAGACAGTCTTTCATATGAGATTAAATAATAGAGGAGCGTATGATGCCATATGGACATATGATCCACAGACTAATTCATACTTTAGAAAAATTGGAGGAGCTATTGATGTTGACCAAGAAACAGGAACCCAAGTTAGTGCAAAAAATGTTGTAATACAAAAAGTAAAAATGTATGCATCTTCAGATGGAACTGCAAGAGTTGTAATTCCAACAGAGGGAGAAGGAGAAGCAACCATACTACAAGATGGGAAGATTATTAATGGTAAATGGAAAAAGACATCAAGAACAGAACGAACAATGTTCTATGATTCTACTGGGAAACCTATTAAATTTAACCGAGGAAGAATATGGATTGCTGCCATCCCCACTTCTGACGGAAAATTTGATATAATTGAGCAATAATATTAAGCAGATTGGGCAGTAATGCTAAAAAAACTTTTCATATCTAAAGTTAGGATTAGTGTATTAGAGGTATTCCTTTCTAATTTAGATGCAGCACATCATGTTAGAGAATTAGTTAGAATCCTTAATGAAGAGATTAATGCGGTAAGAAGAGAGTTAATGAATTTAGAAAGTGCTGGTATTTTAAAATCAAAAAAGGAAGGAAACAAAGTTGTTTATAGAGTAAATAAAGATAATTCTATTCTCTGGGATTTAAGAGCTATCTTTTATAAGGAATCTGAAGTTGGAAAAGCAATTATAGATGTAGCTAAAAAAGTTGAAGGTGTTAGTGTTGTTGTGCTAACAAATAGTTTCATTAAAAAGAAATATGAACACCAAACAGATGTAGACTTTCTTTTCATCGGAACCATGAGAGTTAACGACTTAGCAACTGCAATAACAGAGTTGGAAAAAATATTAGGCAGACAGATTAGAATTAGTGCAATAACAAAAGAAGATTTTGACTTTGCAAGAAAAAAGAAAGAACCCTTCTTGATGAATATTTTAGAACACGATAAACTTGTCATATTCGGCCAGATATCCGACCTACTATAACCATGAAAATTAGATTCAAAAAAATCAAATTTAAAAACAAATTAAATTTCAAACCAATCCTTAAGTATTTACTACTCATATTAGTAACAGCGATAATAATTACCTTAACACTAATAGCACTTCCCTTAACAGAAAAAGTCTCTGAAAAGGTTACATTTAACCTTAATACTAAAGATTCACAATACTGGTCTAAAGAATATGTAGCATCTGTTGGTACTACAGATAAAAAAGAATTGCAAAAAGTAAAAGAAATTATTTACAGGAGATTAAGAAACTTCGGGGTAGAAAGAGTTGCGATATACACAGAAAGTGAAAATGACGAATCTTCACGAATAAGAATAATTGTAAATACTACAAAAGATCCGAAATTAATTTCTCAGTTAGCAACCAGTAGACATTCATACAAAATTGTAACTAGAAAAGAGGATGTAGATTTTGATAAAGAAGATGATCCATATGTAGTTATTTTTGGGAGTAACTATGATCCTACAGATTGGGATTACAGTGATTTTAGAACAGTATATATACCAAAAAACAAATTTAGAACAACTGACGGTAGTTATAGATACTTCGCTGTATTTAAACCATGGCCAAACAAACAGAGAGAATTTACAAAATTCTTAAAAGAACATGAATCTGAATATATGGGAGTTGAAATAGATTTCTTTGTTACTCCATTTGAAGTACAAGAGATACCAGAAGGAACAACAGCTCAACAAACCATTACACTTGGGGTCTATGCAGAAACAGAGGAAGAGGCAAAAGTAACTAGCTTACTTTACAACTCAGGTCATATTGAACCAAATTTTAATCATGAAAGTGAAACAGATAGAGAACCAGATATCATTTCTCCAGATTACATAAAAGTAAGTATCGGTTTAGTAATTGCATTGGTAACCTCATATGTTTACCTTTTACTTTTCAAACATTCTACAAAGGAAAGTTTACTAAGATCTTTCTTCGCAACAGGATTAACAATAGTAATATATCTTGCATACTTAAAGCTTACACATATCCCTGTTGATACATTCTTGCTAGCAATTCAATTTATCTTAACCATGATATTTGTAAGAGCGATAGCAGAGAACAGAGATTCCGAAATATTTTTAATTGTTACCACTATTATAGTTCTAGGAATTGTTTCATTGTTAGGTACCAGTCTAATGATGATATTTGCAAAGGGAATGATTGCTTTGATAGCTTTAGCAAAAGTATCTCTACTCTTTTCTAATTGGTATATAGATAATGTTAAGAAGATATAATTATGGAAATGTTTAAACATGTAATAAATAATTGGAGTATATATCAGATAGTAGCTCTTTCGATTATGTTCCTCCTTATCCTAGCAGTAATATTACTTGCTGTTTGGTATTTAACAAGAAGTAAAAAGTTCATAGGTCTTACAACAACTTCTTTCTTACTATCCGCCCTACTCACACTTTTAGCTTTTCTCGTTGCAAACTTACTACTTAAAATTGTAATTAGTTATATATATCTACTAACACCAATAATTGTTCTTACAGTTAATCTTATACATATTGGAATGTCTGTCGGTTTCTACAATGCACACAGAATGCAAAAGAATCCAGATATGCAAGCTCTTAGAAAAGAATTTCTAAAAGATTCACTTCAAATATCCATATTCATTGTTTTACTCTTTGCTTCATTCCTAATCTTTCTAAGTGGTGAAGCATTTACATTCCTACTACTAACAGGAATAGTTACAATTGTAATGACATGGGTGAATTTTGGATTAGTAAAATTATTTTTCAGAAATGATTAATTCTCCAATTATTGTAATCTCAGGTTGTACTGCATCAGGTAAATCAGACATTGCTCTTAAACTTGCAAAAAGAATCAATGGTGTAATTATCAATGCAGATTCAAGACAGGTATACAAAGAGATCTCTATTGGAACAGCAAAGCCTGTACCTGATAGAACAGAGAATGATGTTTGGTATATTGATAATATTCCACACTATCTTTTTTCATATGTCTCTGTAAAAGAGAAATACAATCTATATAGATATCAAAAAGATGTATTTGCATTACTAAAGAATTTACCTAAGGATAAAGTAGCAATACTTGTTGGTGGAACAGGATTGTATATAGATTCGGTTGTATTCAACTACAAATTAGAGAAGGAAGAAAAGGATGGTAAATATAGAGATACAGAATTAATTACAGAAGATATTAAGGAATTACAGAAAGAGATAGGTAAAGAAATTTTAGAAAAGTTAAATGAAAGTGATAGGAATAATCCAAGAAGATTACAAAAGATTATTAAATCAGGTCTTCCAAGTATAGAAAAAGATGAAGAACTAAATCATCTGTATTTCTTTTTAGATATTGATAGAGAGATACTAAAAGAAAGAATTAGTAAGAGAGTAAATAAAATGTTTGAGAGTGGCTTACTTGAAGAGAATATTATGGTTAGAGAAAATAATTTAGAGAGATATCCTGCACTACAAACCATTGGATATCAGGAGTTTGATAAATATTTTGAAAAAGAAAAAAGTTTAGAAGAAGTTAAAGGAGATATTATTACTCATACTAATCAATATGCAAAAAGACAGAGAACTTGGTTTAGAAGAAATATGAAAGTAAATTACATAAAAGATTACAAAGAGTTAGAGGAGAAGACATTAGCTTTCATGTCTAAGAACCGGTAATACTCATCTGTACGGTATATACACCATCTTCTGACTTTACTAAATCAATGCTGTTTACCTCAAAAGATATCTTGTTTACATTGGTCCTCTTTGAAACATTTACCAAATCTTTTGCAATATTAATACTCTCTTGTTGTGTTAAGTCTTTGTTTACTCTACCTAGTGTTAAGTGTGGAAGAAAGTGAACATCTGTTTTGTTCTTAAGGAGGTGTTTAAGTTGAAGATATATCTCTCTCATCTGTTCTCCTCCTTCAAGTAAGTCAAGGTATATTAATTCTCTGTATTTTCTAGATATTCCTAATTTTACTGCATTAAATCTAACTATAAATTTTTTGAATTGAAATTTCTTTAGATATATTTTGTAAATTGCGAGAAGGATTGGAGATACTTTGTTTCCTACAAAAAGAAGTGTACAGTGGTATGTCTTAGGATTACTCCATCTTACATCAATACCGAAGTCTTTGAAGATTTCTTTTACACTCTCTGTTACAGTAACTATTTCATCTTTAGACTTACTATCTGGAAAGAATCCCAGGAATATACTCATCTTTTTACTTTGTAATTTTATCTACTCCACCCATGTAAGGTCTTAGTACTTCTGGTATATCTATACTTCCATCTTCATTCTGATATGTTTCTACCAAAGCTACCATCAATCTACTTGTTGCAAGTCCTGAGGCATTTAATGTGTTTAAGAATTCTAGTTTTCCATCCTCCCTCTTGTATCTCATATTCCCTCTTCTTGCTTGATAATCTCTTGCATTAGATATTGAGCTTACTTCATAGTACTTATCTATTGATGGGATATATACCTCTACATCATACGTTTTAGCCATACCTGCAGAACAATCTCCTGCTGCAAGTTTTACAACTCTGTAATGTAAACCAAGTCCAGCAACTAATTCCTCTGCTCTGTTCACTAATTCGTCTATAGCTTGACTAGCATCTTCTGGTTTTACAAACAGATACATCTCAACCTTGTCAAACTGATGCATTCTAATTAGTCCTTTTTCGTTTGCTCGATAGCTACCTGCTTCTCTTCTGTAACAAGGTGTATATGCAAAGAACTTCTTAGGTAAATCTTCTTCACTTAAAACCTCATCTCTATACATATTTGTTAAAACTGTTTCAGCTGTCGGTATTAAACAGAGACCATCTTGTACCCAGTAAACATCATCTTCAAATTTGGGTAATTGTCCCGCAGCATATGCAGATTCTCTAGATACAAGATTCGGTGGGATTATCATCTCGTATCCTGCTTTAAGATGTTCTGATATGAAATAGTTAATTAATGCCCATTCTAGCTGTGCTCCTAATCCTTTATACATTGTAAAGTTATTTCCCGATATCTTTGATGCTCTTTCAAAATCAAATATATCTAAATCTGTTCCAAGTTGTACATGATCTCTAATTGCAAAGGAGAACTCTGGTTTTTTACCAACTTCTTTTACTACTTCATTTTTCTCTTTTCCACCTGCTACTACATCTTCATCAGGTACATTTGGTAAGACTTCTACTTTAGATTTTAATTCTGTTTCTGTATTTCTTAATTTTTCTTCAATCCCTTTTACTTCTTCTGATTTCTTTTTTAATTCTTCAAGAAGTTTTTTAAATTCATCTCCCTTTTTATCAATCTTTGACATTTTTTCATTAAAACTGTTCTGTTCTGCTCTAGCACTGTCAAATTCTGTTTGTAACTTCTTTCTCTCTTCATACAAAGATACTATTTCATCTAGATTGAAATCTTCAGGATTCATTCTTTTGAGAAGACCTTTTTGAACTTCTTCTTTCTGTTCTACAATTCTCTTGATATCTAACATGGTATTTTTATTAATTTTATACTATCTCTGTATTATATTCTGCTCTTTTGGTATTATCAAGAATATGAGAAACGAATACAAACAATTAAAGAAAGTTGTGGAGAGTTCTAAGAGGATATTAATCCTTACGCATAAAGGACCAGATGTTGATGCATTCTGTAGTTCCCTTCTGTTAAGACATGTTTTAATGGAGATCTATCCTAAGAAGGTTTTTACAATACAAGCTAAACAGAATCCATCTATGAGGTTACCTAAAATGAAGGAGATTGAGATTGTAAAGAGATTGGATAGTATTGGGTACGATTGTATATTAATTACTGATGCTGGAGATCTGAGTTTGTGTATTGAGGATGATGATAGTGTAAATGAATTACTTCCAACCGTTGTAATTGATCATCATGATACATTTTTTGAGAAGAGAGAGAATGTAACAATAATTAATGAGAATATGAGTTCTGCTACTGAACAGGTATATATGACCCTTAAGAAGATATATGGTAGAAGATTTAAACTTAATGAAGATAGTGCATCATTAATACAGTATGGAATTGTTGCAGATACAGGTAGGTTTCTTTACGATATTACAACACCAAATACTCATAGGGTATTTGCTGAGGCAAAGAGTGTAATAGATGTAGATTTAGAAGATTTTGCATACCGAAATTCTAAGTTCCCAAGAGAGGCAACTCATGCAATTGTTAAATATCTTCAATCACTAATTATTGAAAAAGATATGGCATACATGTCTATAGATAGAAGTGATTTGGAGAATGATCTGGAACTGAAACAGGGTGCTAGTGAAGCACAAGCATTTTTGAGAGATAAATATTTAAGATATATACAAGGAGTTCATTGGGGCTTTATCATTAAGCCTGATATGAATACAGAGAATGATTGGTTTGTATCATTTAGAAGTACAAAGGGTTATCAAGATGTAAGAGTAATAGCAGAAGAGCTAGGAGGTGGAGGTCATACATATGCATCAGGAGTGTTAATGAAAGCAGATTCATTAGATGAACTTTTAGGAAAAGTACTAAATATAGCTAGAAAGTATCTTTAACAATTATGTAGAGTGCAAGGGAAATAGGATCCCTTTTAATGAGGTGCAAGTCCTCCACTCTAGACCAAGGTCCACCCTCTTGTCTGCCTTTAAAAAGCAGGGGAGGGTGCTTTTTTAACTACTCGCACTAGAATATCTCTTAACATTCATCTTCCATACTAACTTTGCAATTAAAAGAAGTATTAACCCAACACCTAACCCTATTAATATAAATTCATACTTTCCTCTTCCGATAATAATATTAGCAGGAAGTGTTGTTAAGAAGGCTATTGGTATAACAGTATAGAAAACTACTTTCATTGACTCTCCAAATACATCAATTGGATATTTAGTAAGACCAAGTAATTCTTTTGCAATTGAAAGTATTCCATTTCTAGGATTAGAGATTGTAAAAGCAGCAAAGAAGAGATAGATTGAATACCAAATTAAAAATGCTACAAGTATTGCAGCAAGACCAACTAAAACATTTACTAAGGATATCTTCCCCCACTCTACAATTATGTAGTAAAAAATTAAGATCACACCTGATATAGCTGTGACAAAATTTGTAATGAAAAAATCAGAAAATGATGCATACCAATCAGATGAAATTGGTTTAAGAAGTATGTAATCAAACTTACCTTCAATTACTTTTGATTCTAAATAAAGAAGATTCGTTGAAAAAACAGACCAACCTAAATAGTTAAGAAGATTCCATATCCCTATCACCAAGTATGCCTCGGACTTACTCCAACCTACATACAGTTCATTCTTACCAAAAAGAACATTAAGAAGAAGTACTTGAATACCAACAACTAACATTGTTCTTAATATCCTTACAAATATATCTGTTTTGTAAAGATAGCTTCTTTTCATTCCTCCTTTAAAAACCCTACTCCATACTCTTAAGTAGTAAAATATTCCTCTTCTTTTCTTTTTTGTTTTTTTAAATTCCTTCTGCTTCATATTTCTTAATAGCTTTCTTAAAAACAATTTTGTATATGATAAAAAGAATAACTAACCAAACAGTTGCAATTAAAAAACCAATTTCTTTTTGGTAATCATTTAATCTCCCAAGTAATATTTCAACAGGAAAAGAGAGAGTATATCTAAAAGGGAGAACTTCAAGTACAAACCTACCACCTTGAGGTAAGAAAACAATTGGTATGAATTCTCCAGAAAGTAAGGATGCAACATTGTAGTAAAATATTCTAATACCATCCATCTCTTTTATCTTCACAGCTGCAAGAGAGATAATATTTCCCAATAGGAAGCTAATCCCAAAACCTAAAAGAATTGCTACTGCAGAAAGAAAGATAAGGTATGGGTTAAATTCCACTGTCCAAAAGTTATTTACCCAAGCAAAATATATTGCAATTATAAATGCAGGAAGAAACAGAATTATCCTAAGGATGTTACTACCAATATTAGTTCCAAGATATTCCAAAAGATAGTTGTATGGTTTAACTAAAAAGTTTGAGAATCTTCCATCTAAAATATTTCTTACTCCAAATTCTACTGTGTAATCTGATGTAAACTTACTAACAAACATTACTAGGATATAATAGGAAACTATATATTCTTGATCTACTACATTACTTACTTTTGATGCTGCTAACCAGATGAAGCAGAGTCCAAAAATTTTAATAATATCAGCAATTATCCAAGCAATCATCTGACCTTTGTATTGAAACTCTCTTTTGAAATACATTTGTATTTGTTTACTTAGTATTTTTTTGTTTTTGCCCTTTTCTTTCATTTTCTAATTGTTTTACTTTCCACATAAATAATTTGGATTTGCTCTCTGCATTAGGATAGTCTGATACAAAACTGAGAGCTGATTCTAGTATAGCTCTTGGTTTTGTTTTTGCCCATTTGATATACATTGTTAATCTTTTTTTATCATCTAACTTACCTGCTAGCCTTAATCCATATCTTTGATATTCTGTTGATATATATTTTCCTCTATCACCAAATATTTTCTTAGGATTCGTAGCTAACTGATCAACATCAAAAAGTTCCTGTTGGGAACTTTTTTTCTTTTTAACTTGGGGTGTTTGTGTCTTTAGTTGAGAGAGAATATCTTTTACTGAGTCCATATATAGAGTATACCATCTATGGGATGGTACACTCTATCTTTTAATTAGTTTTGAAGTTCTACTCTTCCTCTTTGTTAGATTTTGATACAACTAATCCTGTAAGTAGTAATATGATTAATAGCAGAATCCACCAATACTTCTGAATAAATGACTTTGTTTCAGAAAGATTGAATGATTGTTCTACTCCATCAACATCATTATCTAAAACATTTACTTCTACAGTGGAATCTCCGTTGAGTTTGTAACCTTTAGGGATTGTTGTTGTATCTATGGTTATACTATATTTTCCTGGACATAGGTTGATCTTCCACTCTCCCTTCACATCAGTTAGAAGTTCTTCTACTATTTCATCTTTTCCATTTTCTTTAGTTGTTACTTTTATTTTTATATTCTCAAAAGTTTTTTCATTCTTATCCTTAATATCATTTTTATTCTTATCTACATACACATATCCTGATAGAGGCTTTTTAACTTTACAAGATGCTTCTTCCTCCCCTAACACTTCTGGAGTATCTTCTTTTATTTCATCAGAACTTTCTTCTTTTTCTGTAACTTCTGAAGATGTATCTAAGACATTAACTGCATACAGAGTTCTGTTTCTAGGAGTAGCTTTTACTGTTTTTGTTGTGGTTGTAGTACCTAGTACTCCAGGGTTATCAGGATTCTCTACAGGAGGAATCTGAGGTGGTTCATTAACTGTAATTGTTATCGTATCTTCATCATAGTCTCCATCAGTATCTGTTACTCTTACTGTGAATGTATGTGCACCTACTGTAGCAGGACTAAAGACAAAAGATGGATTGGTACTAAATACTCCGTTTGACCCTGTCCATTCATATGTAAGAGGAGCATTACCATCTGTAGCTAGTGCCTCTACTGTAAATGAAAGAGCACCTTGTACTACCTCTGTATATGGTGAAGAAATTGTTACAACTGGAGTATTTTTAATTTTAAAGTGTAAACCTAGTACATCTCTAAATTGCATGATTGTTGGAATATCTTTTCTTACTGCATTATCATACACATGATGAGCCATGTAATATTCTCCGTCTGGTAAAGTTGCAATACAGTTCGTAAATGGTATCTGTTCTGTAAGCTCGTAT
Organism: Candidatus Dojkabacteria bacterium; assembly: GCA_050950145.1. Lineage (GTDB taxonomy): Bacteria > Patescibacteriota > Dojkabacteria > SC72 > SC72 > UBA5232. Next base: position 180,979 of record JBMNHB010000001.1, on the reverse strand, counting down.
GTTGTTGTACCACCACTTAAATCTACTAGATTTGGAGCTCTTCTCCATGAGCAGTATGCCTTTTTACCATTTGCAGAAAATCTAAAGGAACCATCATCTTGAGCTTGGAATATTGCAAATGAATCATATTTTAATCCTGAAGAAGGATCTGCATCTGTATATGATGCTGTAAATGATAATTGGCTTAAACTTTTTACTTCTGCAATATCCCCTTCAAATACTTCTCCATCTATGTAGTGAGTATATGTTGCTCTAGGCGCTACAGAATCAATTACTATTTCCTGTGTTAACTCTGTTTCGTTTCCAGCCTTATCTGTTATTTTTAATGAAATATTATATGTTCCATCTGCTAAGTCAGGGAACTGTGCAGTCCAATTACCACTATCATCTAAAAGTACTGCTCCAGAAATCTCACCTATTTTTACTTCTACTGTATCAACTTCATAATTATCTCCATATGTTCCGTATATTAGAGGTGAATTATCGTTTGTAACGAAGTTAGTAACATCTACGATATTTCCATTTCTAGTATTGTCGTATCTAATACCTAAAATGTCTCCTGTTGGTGCTGTGTTGTCTACAGTTACATAAATAGTGTCAATAGAATCATTTGTTTTGTTAAGTGCTTTATCTCTTGCATCTAATCTCATTTCATATACACCATCACTGTTTTTTGTAGTATCCCATGTATATATTAATTTGTTCTCAAAACCTGTGTCTGCATATATCGTATCTGAGAAAACTGATTTATCAGTCTCTGATTTCAATATTCTATACCAATATCGAAGAAGATTAGGTTCATTAATAGTACCTCTGAAATCAACACTCCCTTTAACATATGTATCTGCTAAAGGAGATGTAATTTCAACAACTGGAGCAGTCCAGTCTATTGTTATTTTACAAGCATTTTCAATACCTACAATGTTTTCTAAAGCCCATGCTGATTTATTTCCTACTTTATCCACACTTCTCAATTGGTATCCATATGTTCCCTGTTTTGGAACAGTCCAAAAAGAGGAACTATCAAAGAAATTTTCATAAAACACTCTCTCAACCAATCCTGCACTTCCATTTGGTGCATTAAATGATGAGTACTCATAATGACTAAAGGTAGGATCTCCTACAATTGCATCCCAATGTGCTGCTAAATGGCGTGAACTACTATATCCTCCACACTCTACAATTTTATTATCATCCACTGTTCTCCAATACAAGCCTGTTGGAACAGAAGGTGGAGTACTATCAATAGTAAATGTTTCTAATTCACTCCATTCACTTTCCAATCCCTGATTATTAACAGCTTTAACTTGCCAGTGATATACTCTGTCTGCAGTAACACCTGCTTGATATTCTGATGTGTTTCGTCTTAAACCATTTAGATTAGGAAACACAGAACAAGAACCTGGAATATTTGAAGAATCTTTACAATTGTAAAAGATTCTGTACATATAGTGGGAAATATCACCATTTGAATCTGCCCACTGCATTAACGGGGTATTATCATTTATTATTACACCATTTATCGGATACTCTAAAACAGGTACTGTAGGAGGAGGAACAACAGGAAGAACATTAAATCTTGTCCATGCAAATCTTTCATCTTTTTCTGCTTCAAATGATAATCTAATTTCTATATATTGGTTCGCATTAATTACTTTACTCTTCATATTATTCTTAACACATACATATGGATAAAGACCATCTGTTATTTCTGCGTTATAATTTTTCCCCCCATTCTCAGCTAATATTTGAGATGTATCTCCATCTGTTCTGTACTCAAAACAAGAGAAGAAGTCTCTAGTACTTTTAAATTCAAAAGTAGTACTACCTGGTACTTTACTCTGTTCATTAACATATGCCCATCCATTTGTTTTATTTATCTCATTAGTACTAGGAAACACTGAATCTACAGCAAAAACACTTGCTGGAATTACAAAATTCGGAATTAAAAGGAGAACTACTAAGGAAATATTTAAAAAGGCAGATAATCTTTTTAAAAGTTTTTTTCTCATAAAAAGTTTGATAAAAACTTATATAGGGATTACTTACATCCCATACGCTTATTTTATCAAAAAGTGGATAATTAGTCAAAGTTTAAAAGTTTGGAAGGTATTGATACAGAGCTGTTTTTAAGAAGCAAAGAACTACTTCTTTTTCTTCTTTGTATCTTCAAACTTTACCTTATCTTTATATATCTCTTTTGTTATATTCTCTGTCTCAATTCTCATCTGTGGGAAGAAAGTACCCTCTCTTGCAGTTACATCTTCCATAAACCAGAATATTCTCTCACTATGACCATATCCACTAACAGGTGGCATACCATACTCCAACATCTCTACAAAATCTATATCTAACATATGTGCCTCGTCATCCCCACTCTCTCTTAACTCTTGTTGTTCTAAGAATCTTTCTAATTGATCCTGTGGATCATTAATCTCAGAATATCCATTACCTAATTCACTTCCTGCTATTATTACCTGGAATCTCTGTGTTAATTCTTCATTATCCTCATGTGATTTAGCTAAAGGAGAAATGAATTTGGGTTGATTAACTAGAAATGCTGGTCCTGATATCTTAGTCCTAATATCTTTCCAAAGTGTATCAATCATCCTATTCCTATTCACCTCACCACCCATTTCAATATTATTCTTCTTTATCACATCCAATATCTTTTCATCACTATCCTTGAAAATATCAATATCAAAATTATCTTTGATTGAAGTTGCATAATCTATCTCCTTCCACTCATCTGCTAAATCAAATTTATGCCCCCTTGTTTCAAAATCTGTTTTACCATACACCTTCTTAGCAATCTCTAAGAATAGTTCTCTTACTAGCTTCATATTATCTCTGTAATCAGCATATGCCCAATACCATTCAATATCATAAAATTCTTGAAGATGTTCATCATCCATACCTTCATTTCTAAAATGAGGACCAAAAGTATATATCTTCTCAAAACCTGCACCTATTAATCTCTTCTGATACAACTCTGTTGAAATTCTAAGGTAGAAATCTTGATCTAACGCATTATGATGTGTAATGAATGGTTTAGCATCTGCCCCACCTGTAACTGGTTCCATAATTGGGACTTCAACTTCCATAAAGCCTTCTTTTCTTAGGAAATCTCTCTGTACCTGCCAGAATTTAGCTTTTCTTTCAAACATTCTCATCTTTTCTGGATGAATAACTAAGTCTAAGTATCTTCTTCTAAATCTCTGATCTTTGTTTTCTAACTCTCTGGGGATTGGTCTTAGTGCTTTTGAGAGTAATCGGATATTTTTAACCATAATGGTAATCTGTCCTGTCTTAGTTTTACCAATAGTTCCATATACTTCTATGAAATCTGCTAGATCTAAAAGTTCTAACTTATCCCAACCAAGATATCCTTTTTTCAAATCCTCAACTAAATCGTCTTTTCGTATCATAAATTGGATAGTACCTGACTGTTCCATTAGATCCCCAAAAACTAATTTCCCATGTTCTCTCCAAGCCGTTATTCTACCAACTAATATCGTTTCATCTCCATCATACTTTTCAAACTCGTTAAGAATATCACCAATACTATCTTTTTTATACGACTTACTTGGATATGGATTAATTCCTATCTCTTTTAATTTTGCTAATTTCTGAAGTCTAACTTCTCTTTGACCAATTAAATCACTTGTTACCTTTTCTTCCATACAAATATGATGAGAATTAAAATCTCTTGATTATATCACAAAAAGATTATTGGGCCCCTATTCGTGAATTAGAATGAGGTCACCTTTTTCAAATCTTTCATAGAGATACTTAGCATCTTCAAGAACCATTCTAATACACCCTGCACTCTGTCTAGTACCAATATTAGATACTGGTTCAAACCATTTACTACCATCATCTCTATACTTCCATATTAAGCCGTGCAAACCATACCATGAATCTTGTTTCTTACTATAGTAAAATGCCATCCAATACGGCATATATTTACCCCCAGGGGCGATTGGTTCCCTTCCTTTATCTACTATTGGAAACACCCCATATACCTGCCATCCATACACAGGACCAGAAAGCAGAATGACCTTTTCTACCTTTCCTTTATTCCAAACATATAATCTTTGTTGTGAGTTATCTACCTCAATATATTTCTCAGCGTATTTTCCATCTGTTCCTGGAGATATTTTGTAATCCAAATCTATCTTAATATTCTTAACACCACTGATAAATGAACTGTTAATTTTATCGTAGATTGTTGAATATACTATTTCCACATCTTCTAACTTTGCAAGAAACTCTCCCTTACTATTCTTCACTATTGTTTTCTCTCCATATTTCTTTTCAAAAAATGGAATAATACGAGTATTTAGGAAATCATTAAACTTCTCTATATTTAAACTTCTACCTGTTGAAAAAGTTCTAAAATCATCATTATTAAAATATTGACAATACTCTTCGTAACATATTGATAGTGTATACAAAGGTACTCCAACAATTAACTCTCCTATAATATCTTCTTCTACTGTTGGAGTTGATTCCGGTTTCTTTTCTTCTTGCTGAGTCCCTACAATTATTGGTTCTCGTACTAGTCCTTGCTCTATTCCTAAAACTTCAGGCTTGGCTGAAGAAACCTCATTATTGGTAAATACAAATATTAATAATGGAATTGCTAATATCCAAATACCAAAGACAGTAAAAAGCAACCATGATGGGATAATTATTTCAGATTTATTATTTTCATTAGGCATATATTAATATATCAAAATAGTTAGAAAGATTAAAGAAAAGATAGATATTAATATAAAAGATTGATATAATGATAAAAGTTTTAATTTCCTGCCCTTAAATATTTTGAAATGGAAAACATACCATTAGAAAATGAATATGTGTATGAAAGAGACGAAAGTGTCCCAGAATTTTTTGAACCTGGATATGTTGAAAGAGTTATAAATATGCTTCCCCCATATATTCCAGAAGAACTTAAAATTTATCTTAAAATAGAAAATCCTGATATAGAGATTTTAACTGATCCTAATATTTTTAAACAGATTAACGAAGAACAAAAGAATCGCTATGATAATAGGAGAGAAAGTAAAAAGGACGATTTCTTCTACCTATCTGCAGGTTCTCGACACTTAGCAGAAATATTAATTACACACCTTGCATTAACATCTTTACGAATGAACGGTGAAAACATACAGAATAGTATTGGATATCAAAAAGACTTAGAAGCTTTACAAAAAATTTATGACCAGAGGACGATAGAAATTCTAGAGATTGCTTTTTTGAGCGGAGATTTTAAATATGCAAATGAGAAGTTAGAGAGATTAAATCAACCTAACTTATACGATATCGTGTATTCGTATGGGAAAAATTTAAGTAAGAATAATAAAGAGATTGACTCTAATGAATATGAGACAAGAGTTATCTGGGGTTGTTTAATTAAAAATAAAGATCGTATTCAAATGTATATTAGTCAAGATATGGAAGGAATAGATGATTGTTACAAAAAGGAGATATACATACATGAGATATTACACTATTTAAGCATAGAGGGAGAGGAAGATATACCAAGAAGTGGTTTTACATTTGAAACTTTAAAAGATTTTCAAAAATTAAAAGAAATATACTAAATATGGAAACAGAAATTACACCAGAAAATGAATATGTATATGAAAGAGAGGAAGGTATTCCAGAATTTTTTGAACCTGGATATGTTGAGAGAGTTGTAGATGCACTACCATACTACTTTCCTAATTATCTGAAAGAAAGATTAAAAAGAGAACATCCTGATATACCTGTTACCAATATTAAGAGAGAATATAACCCAAACAAAGAAGAGGGAGGAGAGAAATCTGGAGCAGAAAAAGAAGCCTTAAGGATATTAAATATGGGTACATGGTTTTTCGATGAATTAACCACAGAATCTCTAGCATTAACAATCCTTCAAAAGAATGAAAGGGCTTTCAACAAAAACACACATTACTGGGAATGTAATATACAACCATTCTTAAACGGTTATGGTGAAAAAAACGGGTATAATAATGCAATAGAGTTGTTAGAAAAATTGCAGGTTGCTGGACTAAGCGGAAACTTTAGGGATGTGAATGCCATTCTACAAGAAAAGTTCAATATTCCTTCAATGTTTGAGTTACTTACAACTATCTCCTTTTCCTTAAATCGTGTACAGAAAAAATACGAGAACAAGCCCCCTAAGAAAAAACTCAAAGATTTAATACAGCCAATATATGTTGCAGGTAAAATGAATTACCCTGACCGCTATATATACATTAATACTCAAAGAACGAAATTTTGGCAATATATGAATAATGTATACACATGCTCTGCGGTAGTAACTGGAGCATTAACATATGCAAAAGCAAACAAAGAGACGCTTCCATATCTTTTAGCAATAACTGCTCTGTCCACTCTAGCTTTAGGAATAAATAAACATTTCTTAAACAAAGAAGAAATATATGATAAACTAACATATATACACGAGGTTCTCCACTACCTTTCATATGACTGTAAAACTGACAGGAGAGGCTTTTCCTTTCCTAACTACTATGATTATGAAAAACTTACAGAAACATACTAATCTTTACAGTAAGATTAAACTCCTTTGTTGGTTTAGTTAAATATTTGATATATAATAAATCCATGGAAGATAAAAATACACTTGACAATATAGTTGCCCTTTGTAAAAGAAGAGGAATAATTTATCCAAACTCTGAAATATATGGTGGTATAGGAGGTTTCTATGACTATGGTCCTGTAGGTGTTGAGATGTTAAACAATCTTAAGAGGTATTGGTGGAAGAATATGGTTGATAAGAGAGAGAATGTTGTTGGAATTGATGGAACTATCATTACACATCCTAAGGTATGGGAAGCATCAGGACATGTAGATCATTTCGGTGATGAGGTTGTTGAATGTAAGGGTTGTCACCAAAGATTTAGGCCAGAAGATATTGAAGAGAAATGTCCAAATTGTGGTAAGAAAGATTTTACTGAACCAAGATCATATAATCTTCTTTTTCAAACTGAGGTTGGTGTAATTGAAGGATCTAAAGTAAAAGCATACCTAAGAGGTGAGGCATGTCAGAATATATATCTAAACTTTAAGAATGTTGTAGATAGTACAAGACAACAGATTCCTTTTGGTATAGCACAGATTGGTAAAGCTTTTAGGAATGAGGTGACTCCTGGAAGATTCACCTTTAGATCTAGAGAGTTTGAACAGTGGGATTTACAGTTCTTTGTACACCCTGATGATATGGGAAAATATTTTGAATATTGGAAAGAAGAAAGGATGAAATTCTATAAAGAGCTTTACAGAAAACACGACAATCTAAGATTCTATCAACATCCAAAAGATAAATTAGTATTTTATGCTAAAGATGCATACGATATTGAATATTTAACTCCATGGGGATGGGCTGAGAATGAAGGCATACACTGGAGAGGTGATTATGATTTAACTCAACATATGAAGTTCTCTGGAACAGATTTGACATATACAGATCCTATTACAAACGAAAAATATATTCCTAATATTGTAGAAACTTCTGGAGGTGTTACTAGAACATTCCTCTATCTACTTCTTGATGCGTATGAGGAAGAAGATCTAGGAGAAGGAAATATGAGAACTGTACTAAAAATACACAAAGATATTGCTGCATACAAAGCTGCAATATTCCCACTTGTTGGAAATAAAGAAGATATTGTAAAGAAAGCTAGAGAGGTCTTTGATTTACTTTCTGATTCTTACAAAGTTGTATGGGATGGAAGAGGTAATATTGGAAAGAGGTACAGATATCAGGATGAAATCGGAACACCTTACTGTATTACAATTGATTACGAAACATTAGAAAATGGAACTGTTACAGTACGAGATAGAGATACCATGCAACAACAAAGAGTAAAGATTGAAGACTTAGATGAGATAATTGTTTAGGAGATATCTAAAATCTCATATTCAACTATTTTATCTCCTACTTCCACTTTAACTTTACTACCCTTCTTAGCTTTCATCAAAGCTTCACCCACTGGAGAACTGTCAGAAATTTTGTTTTGTAGTGGATCTGCTTCTACATCAGAAACAATTATATATGTAACTGTCTTACCATTTACTTTCACTTTCACCTCTGATCCTATCTGTATCTTACTCTTAGAAGATGATTTCTTTAATATCTCAGAATTTGATATAGTATTTTCTGTTTCAAGCATTTCCTGCTCTATATGCTGCATCTCATTAACTACTGCATTGATTGCATCAGTATCCTCACTTACATCACTTAACCTAGCTTGTTCTAGGTTCTTACCTAACTCTTTCTTTCTCTTAATTAGAACCCTAAGTTTTTCTTTTAGTTCATTAAACTTATCTTTAGATATTATGACCTTGTTATTATTATTCTTCATATTCATAAAAATACAATTAAGATACTTTCTGGAAATACCTACTTTTTAGGTATGGAGCATTATACCATTTTCTGCCCTTTTTTTCTGAAATTTTCAATCTCTTTATGATTACCTGATAAAAGTACTTTTGGAACAGACCATTTGTTGAATACTTCTGGTTTTGTATATTGAGGATATTCTAACATATCATTATTGAATGATTCATTTTCTAATGAAGATTCATTACCTAATACTCCTGAAATTAGTCTTGTTATGCCATCTACCAAGACTAAAGCAGGTAACTCTCCTCCAGAGAGAACATACTCCCCTACTGAAAATTCATAGTCTACTAAGTGATCATGTATCCTCTGATCAAAACCTTCATATCTTCCACAAAGAATTATCATATGTAAGTCTTTTTCTTTGGAAAATTCTACTAACTTTTTTTGTTTAAGTTGTTCTCCTTTTGGTGTTGTAATTGCAACTAAAGTGTTTTCCTTCTTTAATTCTTGGATAGCTTTGTATATTGGCTCTACCTTCATTATCATACCTGGACCACCTCCGTATGGTGTATCATCTACTGTTTTGTGTCTATCAGTAGCCCATTTTCTTAGATCATGAACATTAATTTTAACAAGACCTTTTTCTCTTGCTATTCTTATTATTCCTGTATTTATATATTCCTCTATTGTTTTAGGAAATATTGTTATTATGTCAAACTTTGTCATAGTATATTATACTATTTTTAGGTATAATTAGGTATTAAGATATATCCATAGGCTAATGAAATGTCCATTTTGTAATAGTCAGGAAATGGTTGTAACAAATTCAAGAGAAACATTTTCTGGATATGCTACATGGAGAAGAAGGAAATGTATACACTGTCTTAATACATTCACTACATATGAAAGTGTTAATCTAGACTATATAATAGTTAAGAAAAGAAATTCTTCAAAACAGAAATACTCACACGAAAAACTTTTCAGTAGTATCTTAAGTTCTTTTCTAAAACAAAAAAATGCAGACACAGGAGATTGTGCTACTAATGCTAAAATTTGTACTGAAGAAGTAGAAAAAATCATTATTGCAAAAAATCTTAAAGAAATCAGTACCCAAGAGTTGTTTGATATTACAGTATGTATACTTGTACAAAAAAATATGGGTGCTGCTATGAACTATATCTCTTACTTCTTAAAAAATGACAAAGAGAAGAAAGAACTTCAGGAAATTCTTCAGAACTATATAGCAAGATGTAGTCATATAACAGAAGAGAATAAGTAAAGTTTTGTTTTCAAAACTCATTTTCTAACCTTTACTACTTTCAAAACCCATCCACCCATCTATATATCATTCATTGGAAGACATGGTTATCATTGGTTAATAAATAAATAAATAAATAAATAAATAAATTAATTAATCAATAAATATGGCATGTATTGAAAAAATATACAGTGTCTCTGCACTAGTTGGGTGTGGTTCATGTAATGCGAACTGTGACTTTTGTGCTGGTAAATATTTAAGACCACAGGCAAAGATAAATAAGCTATATGATAAAAATTTGGAATCAGCAATAAAATTATCAGCAAGATATGGTGGTTGGTCTCTATCACTAACTTCAAGTGGAGAACCAACAACAGATCCAGATGCTCTTACTAATGCTTTGAAAATATACAAGAAATGTGCAGATCAAGGAGCATATTTTCCAAATGTAAATCTTTTTTCTAATGGTATTTTACTTGGAAATGAAGAGTTCTGTGATAGATATTTAGATACATGGAGAGAATTAGGGTTAAACAATGTTGCAATATCAATACATGATGTAGATGAGAAGAAACAAGCTGAGACATACAACATTAAAAGCTATCCTAAGTTTGAAAAGATTGTTCATAATGTGGAGAAACATGGATTAGGAGTAAGAGGTACCTTACTCTTGAGAAAAGATGGTGTCAATAGTGCAAAAAAATATGAAGAGGCTGTACATGCTCTAATTAGAATGGGAATAAATAATATTACTTCATGGCCAATTGGACATCCCGATGGTAGTAGAAGTGAATTTACACCATCCATATTGAACTTACTGGGAATACGTATATGGTTAAGGAGAAATGCAAAAATGTGTCATGGACATGTATGGGGAGGGGGTGTTTTTGATTACAAAGGAAATATTTTGAGATATACTGATTATGTAACCAAACATGACCCTAAGAAAGATTTTGTTAGACAGTTAGTAGTATTTCAAGATGGTACTGTTGCATATTCTTGGGTTAGAGAGGGAGCTTTGTGTATGAGGTAAAGACCTAATTGAACTTAGTATATTTTGTACTTACTTCTTTAAATTCTACTACACCCTACTAACAAACATATTATCTTTCAAATACCATCTCCAAGGTACATCTCTAAACTCTTCTGCATAATCAATACCTACTCTTTTAGTTTTAACAATATCTTTTTCTCTAACCTTAAAACCATCATCTATTAAAAATAATTCAGAATTATTATTACAAAGATCTATACCATTCAATAATTTTGTAATATTCATAGCTTGTGTAAACTTACCAGGACCATTTGTAAGAGACTTTAAATCTTCCATACCTCTTCTCTCTTTCATATTATCAATACCATACATTGGTTCTATTGCCCGTATTAAAACAGCTCCTGGTTTACCTTCCTCACCTACAACAATATTCAGAAGATGATGAGTATGAACAGTATAGATATATGCATGTCCACCTACTCCAAATTGAACTTCTGTTCTAGGTGTTCTCTTGTTGAGGTATGTATGCGATCCTTTATCTTCTCCTCCTGGATATGCCTCTACCTCAATTATTCTTCCTCCTGTAACAATATCCCCTTCTTGATGAATTAATACTTTTCCCAACAATTCTCTAAGTACAACAAATATATCTTGAAGAAAGAAATCTCGTTTAAGAATACCTTTTCTAAAACTACCAACTTCCACTAGCACCACCTCCTCCAGAGCTTCCATCTCCAAAGCTACTAGAACTACTGCCGGAGCTACTACTAGAACTAGAACTACTACTCCAACTACTAGATGAAAAGGAAGAATTGCTATCTGTATTCCACCTCCCCAAATTAGGATACTTCTTTTTTTGAATTGTGAGAGCTATGATTACTCCTAAAATAATGATGGCTATAACAATGGGAGTTATAAATGGCCTAACATTCTTTTCTTCTGGTACTTCAAATTCCCCTTTAGTTATTGCAATAATTTTATCTACACTACCATCAATACCTTCATAATATCCATTCTCCTTAAAATTAGGAACCATTACATTCTTAATAATCCAACTAGCCTGAGCATCTGTAAGAGAACCTTCTAAACCATATCCTACTTCAATCCTCATCTGTCTTTCACTCATTGAAACAAGTATTAATACCCCATTATCTTCTTTCTCTTTCCCAATCCCCCAGCTTTCAAAAAGTTTTACTGCAAAATTCTCAATGTAATCACCTTTCATACTATCAATGATTACAACAGCAATCTCATTTGTACTCTCCTGCTCAAATGTGAAAATCTTACTCTCTAATGCATCCTTCTGTTCATATGTAAGAGTATTAGTATAGTCATTAACATATCCTTCTGGAGAGCCCAAATCGTAGTAGGCTACAACAGGTGTTGCAAACAACAAAAGAAGTACAAAAGATATTACAATATTTTTAATTTTCATTTAAGATTGTTTAATTAGTTAAATCAACCTTAGGAGCAACTTCTGAACCTTCTACTGATTCAAAATATGCTTTCTCTTCAAATCCAAACATAGATGCAATCCATTTAGTTGGAATTGTTTTAACATCTGAGTTAAATTCTTTTACCTGATCATTGTATCTCTGTCTTTCAACAGCAATTCTATTCTCTGTACCCTCTAACTGAGACATTAATGTGTCAACTGTTTCTAGAGATTTAAGTTCTGGATAGTTTTCTATAACAACAAGTAATCTAGCAAGTGCACCCTCAACTTCTGTAGCTGCTTCTGCTTTCTCACTACTCGTTTCTGCTGATGAGTATCTTGTTCTAGCTTCTGCAATCTTAGAGAAAACTTCCTCTTCTTGAGCCATAGCTCCCTTAACAGATTCAACCAAGTTAGGAATTAAGTCAAATCTTCTTTGATATTGACTCTCAACCTGTGCCCACTGGTTATCTACTTCTTCATTGGCTTGTACAAGTCTATTGTGAGTAGAAAGGAGAAATCCTCCTACAACTACAATGATACCGACAATTATTGCCCATGTTGGTAATCCTTTTTTCATATTAATTTAAGGATAAAATAATGTAAGAACCTATTAAGGTTAACATAAAAGAGGGTTTTGGGCAAACAGTTATTATTGTTTGTTTTACTTAGATATCAATATAAGGGGTATATTCATCTCATCTTCTGTAAATCCTGCATGAATAGATTTCAGAACACTAGTTCTTTCATCATATCTAAAGTCTTTATTTGCAACAGCTAAAGCTAAATAATCACCTAAAGAATCTCTAAATAACTTGTTTTCCTCTCCATCACCAAATAGTTTCTTTTCAATTACCTCTTCTTTTGTCTTCAAAACAAAGTCTTTACCAAAATACTTCTCAAATAGATCCTCAAATTCTTTTTCTTTACCTTCTTTGACCTTAAATGCACAACATCTGCTCTCTACCCATGTTGTCCTAGCAAGAGTTTCAAAAAAATCTGGGTAGTCTGTAAGAAGAATATTTTCACACTCTAAGTGACCATGATCTGCTGTAACAATTATTAAAGTATCTTCTAACTGATCTGCAATACCTTTTACTATTTCTCCAATTTCTTTAAAGTATTCATTAACTTCTTTAGCTTCTGTACCTAAATCATGCATCATAGAATCAGGATGTATTAGATATGCATAGAGATATTTCTTTCCCTCTTTAGAACATTCTTCTACTATCTTCTTAGTTAAATCATCATTATCTGTATATGGATCTTCACCAAATGGGAAGAAATCTTTAGCTGTATACTCCCCTGCTTCATTTATCTGTTGAATAATTGTTTTGTATGGATAGTATGTTCTTGAAACATCATAGTCTGCTGCTATCTCTCCTGTATCTTTAACTTTATTCATAAACATAGTGACTACTTTATCAACAGGTTTAATGTATAAATCCCAACCAAGCCAACCATGTTCTACTGGATTTAATCCAGTCATCATGGATGTAGTAGCAGCTGTTGTTGTGGCTGGAACTACAGAAGTTAATTCTTCTACCATATGTTGCATTAAAAAATCCTCCTTCTCTAATTTCCTTTTTAACAAATTAGTACCCATTCCATCAAAGAGAAGAACAACTACATTCTTAGGTTTGGTTTCTTTAAGAACTTTATCAAGAACAGGGATTGTTTTGTGTTTTGGATTAAGGTTGAAATATTTTTGTATACTGCAAGCTAAGTTGGTTATACAATTATCATAATTGGGAAGAGAGAGATTCTTCATGGATATAGTTGAGTAAACTAAACTGGTACCGCTACGGGGAATCGAACCCCGATTGTAGGATTGAGAATCCTATGTCCTAACCGTTAGACGATAGCGGCATCTCATTAGGTATTAATTTTATCATATTAACCCCATTATTTGCTACCCTTGACATACAAAATACTAATGTATATCATCAGACCCGGTTATATAAAAATATGAAATTATGGATGAAAATAATCAATATCTAACAACTAAAGAAGGTTTAGACAAACTCAAAGAAGAATTGAAAGAAAGAGAAACTCATTTAAGGAAGGAAATTGCAAACACTTTAAATGAAATGAGAAATCAAGGAGATTTAAGTGAAAATGATGGATATACGATGGCAGTTGAAGAACAACATATAAATGAACAGAGAATTGCAGAAATCAAGGAGAAAATAAAATATGCAAAGATAGTAAAAGAAACGAAAAAAAATAGTGTAGATATTGGAGATGTAGTAACATTAGAAGGAGAAAAGACACTTGAATATCAGATTGTTAGTGAAGATGAAGCAAATCCATTAGAAGGGAAAGTCTCTCACCTATCCCCTATTGGAAAATCTGTTGTAGGTAAAAAGGTAGGAGATAAAGTGGAGATAACTACACCTGTTGGAGTAGATAGTTACAAGATAACGAAAATTGATTAGGGATGTACTAAAGTGCCATCAGCAAACACATCTCCCAAGCTTTCTTTTTCATATAGATTTTTACCACCACAGATAAAAAACGACATTCCTTTTACTCTACAAAACCTTGCGCATTCTTTATCTATCGGGATATTACTGTTCGCTTGATGAGTATCATCATCTGTAATAGAAAATAGTTGGAAGTAATCTTCCCACGACATATCTTTAATTGGTCTAGCATCAGGATAAATCTTAATATCTTTATCATATATGTAATCAATATCTGAAACCTTGTAGATTCTTTTCTCATGAAGAATATCTGCAAACACAGCTGCATCCATATCTGTACTCCAGCCTACTTTCAAACCACCACTTACAATGGTCCTAGAGCCATCCTCTAGCATATATTGGTATGCATCCCCTATCTTCTTAGGTATATAGATATTATGATCTCCTAAAAACCCTGCTAGAAGCTCAGCACTTGTTTGAGTAACAGACATTGCAATTGTATGAAGAGCCTTTTCATTAGCAATATTCCCCTTCATTCTTTGTTGAAGATTTCTTGACATAGCACCACCTCCTGTAACCATTACAACTTTAACATATTGTTCCCTATTTCCTACATACCAACTCTTAATCTTTCCCATCAAATCAAAATTAATATCTTGATTATCTTGATACAGAATTGACCCACCTATTTTCAACACAATATCTCTGTTGTGCATCTCTTTACATTGTAAATATTAAAGCCATTGCAAATATGACATAAAGAACTGGTGCTAGGTAATCTGTGAATTTAACTTTACCAGAAAACCTAATATTCCAGAGTGAAATGATTAAGTAAAAAGTAAGTGCACCTACTGCAGGAATTATGAAGATATTTCTATTCCAAAAAGGAATCATAGATACTGATACAAATATTGAACTTGCAAAAGCTGTAAGTATTTCAACTAAACCAAGCCTGTCATGTAGCTTTAGTACAAATATATACAAAACTAAGGAAGAGAAAAATCCTAGTAACATATATTCTGTCATAGAAAACCCTATCCTTAAGAAGGCATTTAATAGGAGATAAAGAGTCGTTATACACATAAAATCAAATACTGCCTTAGTTGCAATATGTAATGTATAGTGTTTATTCATAGAACTTTTTACATTCAAGAAAAGGATAAGTAAGAGGAGCATACACATAGCTATTACGAAATGACCTAACAGATCGTTTCTATTAAAAAAGAGAAAAACTAAAAGGGAAGAGTAAAATATTGTTGGTAGTATGAAGTAAGAGAATAGTCTTTGTCGCAAAGATATTTTCATTAAGACATTACTGTACTTTGAAACTTTCTTTTTAGAATAGAGGTTGAATGTTCTAGTAAACCATATTAAAAGAAGAACTATTCCTACAATGCCAATTATTACTGTTGTAGAAAATTTAGCACTAAGGACAGAATCATTAAAGATTTCAGTAACAAGAAGTACTAGAAATAGATAAAGTAATTCATTTTTAATTTCTATTCTCTCTTGTCTCATAGGCAGTTACTCATGTTTATGTAATTACTCCAGAGAATCCATTAAATATTGCTACAGCTATAACAAGCCACCATACACCTACTGTAAAGATATCTCCTGTAGCTTCTTTTATTTTACCTCTCTTTAGATACCAAACTATCTGTACAAAGAGAAGTATAAATACAAACAATACCAACCCAATATTGATACCATCTTTAACACTCAATCCCATTGTTGGAATTATCTTAAGAGTCGCTTTTTCTTCTTCCTTGAAATGTTCTGAGACATCCAGAGTTGATGAATTTCCTACACTGTCTGATACGATAATCTCTACCATGGTTGTATCTTTATCTTTAGGAATATTTATACTTACAGATTCCTTACCACCGAATCCTGTAATTGGTAATATATCCGATCCAACAACCACATCTGCTTTTGACCAATCTCCGTCAATATCAAAAGAAAGTTTATATTCATCAGTTAACCTATGAACATTCACACTTTCTTTAACAATAAGTGGTGGTTTAGAATCTACGATAAAAGAGCTTTCCTCTGACTTAACGTCACTCCCTTGTATGTTTGCAATGATTTTATGTTCTCCTTCACTCCAATCACTATTCTTGCTAAACTCCCAATTATTACCAGAAGTTGTAGTAGAACCAACTAGTTCATTATTTTCCAATATTCCTACAGTATATTCTCCAGATGTATTTGTCGTTTCTCCTTTGATATTGGTTGATGGGTCGGTAATAGTCTCTCCCATTCCTGGAGAAGTTATTCTAATACTTCTTATTTCACCTTGTTCTTTTGGTGTTACAACTTTCTGTGTTCCTGTCACTACCTTTGGAGGTGGAGTTGTTTTTGGTGTTGGTGCCGGTGCAGGTGCTACACTCCCTTGTACTGATGTTGTTAAATTACCAAACATTTGTACCACTAAAATAGTCTGTTTTTCTAAGAGTACACCTTCTACAACGGCAACACCTATATCTTTGTAATTTGCGCTTAATATATTATCTCTATGTGTTGGACTTGCCATCCATGCTTCAACCAAACCTTCCGTTGTTCTAAAACCTTTTCCTAGATTTTCCCCTGCATATACATAATTGTATCCTGCTGCTTTGATAAATTGCCACGGTGTTTCTCCATTTGGGCCAAAGTGATCCCAATACTGTTTAGCAAACATATCATTGGCTTTGGCAAGTGCCGCTGATGCTAATTGTGCATTATTAGACAGAGCAGATAATCCTGCTGCTTGCCTTTCTTGATTAGTTAAAGCAATTACATTAGCAGGACTTATGGTACTAGCGTATGCTTGGTCTATACCTAAAATTCCACCAGCATAGTTTACAACAAGCAAAAGAACTGTATATACAACAATTGCGATTTTTCTTAATAGATAAGGTTTCTTTTTATTCTTATTTGTTGGAACAAAAAAATCTTTTAACATGGGCTTATATAGTTTAGAGCATTTTCAATCAATAGTAAACAGAAAAGGACCCGTACGGATCCTTTTCCCATTTCTTTATCTACAAAGAAATACCGGCAGTCTTACTTGACAACAGCTCTTAGAGCTTTTCCTGCTTTAAATGCAGGAACTTTTGTTGCTGGAAGTTTAATCTTTTCAAGAGTCTTAGGATTGATTCCTGTTCTTGCTGCTCTTGTTCTGACTTCAAATTTACCGAAACCTGTCAAGAGTACTGGCTCTCCTTTCTTAAGAGAATCAGAGATTGCATCCAATACTGCCTCTAATGCTGCACCAGCCTGTTTCTTTGTGAGGCCTGTTGCTGCAATTTTGTCAATCAAATCTTTCTTTAACATTGTTGTAACCTCCTTTCTTTTTTTGATATATACACAAATTGCCCTTGCAAAGGATATTTATGTATATCCACTTCTAAAATATGAAATTGTGAAGGTTTGGTCAAGTGATAAAGAACTATAGGACCATACACGTAGACTTTAAGAAACCGTTTATTAACAAGTAAATTCTTAGGTTCCTATTCTCTATTTTTATTAGAAGCAAAATTTTTACTCATTAAGAACCACCGTGAAGTGCTTTTATATCAATACTTTTGTATTATTTACATCAATTTACCTTTAAATTATTTTGTTAAATCGCGATTTCATTAAAAATAGGGGAGATTATATAATTTTCTTCTCCCCTATAGCATATCCTACTAGAAGACAGTCGTTTTATACCCTATTTTGCTACATCTGTTGCTCTTGTTTCCCTAATAACTGTCACTTCTACATTACCTGGATAACTTTGCTTTGACTCTATCTCCTTTGCAATATCTCTTGCCATAACAACTGCCTCATCATCTGAAACCAATTTTGGATTTACAATAATTCGAATCTCTCTTCCAGCCTTAATTGCAAACACATCTTGAATTCTATCTCCACCTATTTCCTTTGCTGCAGTTTCAATTCCTTCTATTCTCTGAATATATTGCTCATAGCTATCTTTTCTAGCACCAGGTCTTGAACCAGAAATAGCATCCGCTAGATAAATAATAACGGCTTCTGGACTTTGAGCTTCAATATCTAAGTGATGAGCTTCAATTGCATTAACTAATTTTTCATCTAACATATATTTCCTAGCTATCTGCCCAGAGATCTGATGATGTGGACTATCTACTTTGTGAGTTAAAACCTTACCAACATCATGTAAAAGGGCAGCTTTTTTCACCAAATCTACATCAGCACCTATTTCACTTGCCAAAACTTCTGCTAGTCTTATCACCTCAATAGTATGGGACATTAAAGATTGCCCATAACTACTTCTGTATTTCATCTTACCTACTAACTTCATTAACCCTAAATCCATATCAGGCCAACCTGCTTCATCTGCAAGTACCTGTCCATTCTTCTTAATCTCTACAGAAATCTCATTCTTTGCTTTTCTAACAGCCTCTTCTATCGATCCAGGATGGATTCTTCCGTCAGCGATTAATTTTGTCATAGCAACATATGCAATTTCTCTTCTTAAAGGATCAAAAGAAGAAAGAGCTATAGCATTTGGAGACTCATCTACAATTACATCTACTCCTGTTAACTGTTCAAAAGCTCTAATATTTCTACCTTCTTTTCCAATTACTCTACCTTTTACTTTCTCATCATCAACTTTAATTGTCTTTGTTGTAGTCTCTCCCACATAATCTGTAGCTACTTGTTGCATAGCTTCAACCAAAACCTTTTGCGCCTTCTCATCTGCAACCATTTCTATATTCTTCTCCGCCTGTCTAATTTTCTTAGCTTCATACTCTTTCATGTCTTGATCAACTTCTGCAATTAATTTTTCTCTAGCTTCCTCTTTTGACAATCCTGAAATTTTTTCTAGTTCCTTTTTAAGATCAGTTCTATCTATCTCCAATCTCTCAACACCATTTTTTAACTTTATCTCTCTGGCATTTAAATCTTCACTCTTCTCATCTAAAATTCTTGACCTTTTATTCAGCTTCTTTTCTCTTTCAATTAAAATCTCTTCATGTTCCGTACTCTCTTTTCTCATCTCCCTAATCCTTTTCTCCTCTCTATTTTTCATCTCTTCTATCTCTTGCTCAGCTTTGCTCATCTTATCTCCCATCACTTTCTTTGCAGCTTTCTCAAGCTCACCTACTGGAATATCCTTAATATTCACCCACTTAAGACCATATTTCAAAACTAATACAGTTACTACAACCGCGAGGATTACTATCCCTAGCATTATAGGTAAAATAACACCAATATTCATATAAGTACATATTTTAAAAATTTAATCATACCCCTCAAAGGTAGATTTTAGGAAACAAAGACCCCAAAAAGCCTTCCAGTATAAAACAACGAATTTTCAAAAATTTCAAAAATCATAAAATTTCAAAAATGTTTTACTTTTATCAAAAATCTGTTTTCCCAAAATCCTTTTACCATAAGGATTACGTAATAATACCATTTTTTTACCTCTACCTCAACATACCACCTTGCTAGATCTGTCCCAGATCCGTCCCTAACTATTTCGTTCATCTGGATTTAATAAATATGAGATATCCTTGAAACATGCCAAGAACATCAAGAACATACAAACCTCATTCTTACTATCACATATACAACCGTGGAAACAACAGAGACGCTGTCTTAAAACACGCAGAAGACAAACAACTTTTTATCAATCTTCTCTATAAAAATATCTATAAAACAGATCTTCGATTGATTGCTTTTTGCATTATGGATAATCATTTTCACCTTATTATTAAAACAGGAAAAAATCCTAGGATAATTTCAAAGTTTATGCAAAGTGTAACTATTAGCTATGCTATGCAGATAAATAAAAAATACAAAAGAGTCGGACATGTATTTCAAGGCCGTTATAATGCTAATATTTTAAGATACAAAAAAGATTTAGAACAAGCAACAACATATATACGAAAGAACCCAGTTGTAGAAGGGTTAGTTAAACACCCAAAAGATTATCCATGGAGCAAATACTAGGGACAGATCTAGGACAGACCCTAACGTGCTATCGGTTTAAGTCTTCGATTATTCTTTGGTAATACCGTAAATTATGGATTGTTGCTAAAACCAAACCTGTTATCTCATTAACCCTTATCAGATGATGAACATATGCTCTGCTGTGACGCTGGCAAGTATAACAATCACAACCAGAATCAATTGGTTTTTCATCCAAAGCATATTCAGCATTTTTGATTCTTAATATTCCATCTTCCATATCATCTGAATACAAAGTTCCATGTCTCGCATTCCTTGTCACCAAAACAGTATCAAACACCTTGTAACCTAATTCAGCTACAATTCTGATATCTTCTGGCTTCCCTACACCCATTGCATATTTAAACTTATCCTGCGAAGTGTTTTCAACAACTGCTCGCATCTCCTCTAAAACCAACTCACCACCTTCAGTCACAACAAAACCCCCGAAATTATATCCATCAAAACCTATCTCACTTAACTCTTCTGCACATTTTTTTCTCAAATCTAAATAATTTGCACCTTGCACAACACAGCTTAACAATTTCCCTGTCTCTTTTGTTCCACCATACACCTCATCAAAATGCTTCCTACACCTTTTTGCCCAGTCAATTGTCCTTCTAACAGACATTTCTGCTTCATCTCTTTCTAATATTGCCTGCCTACAATCATCTAGCGTAACCAAAACATCTGAATTAATAGCCATTTGCATGTCTATGGATTTCTCAGGAGTTAATTCATACAAATCACCTGTTGTTGGTGATTTAAAAGTAGCACCGTTTTCATGAACTGTACCTTTCCATTTTTGAGAATGAATTAATGAAAATACTTGAAAACCTCCAGAATCTGTTAATACTATTCCACCCCAATTCATGAATTTTTTAATTCCTCCAAGTTTTTTAATATTCTCTTCTCCAGGATTCATCATCAAGTGTAGTGTGTTTGTAACAATAGCTTCGGTTCCTGTTTCTTTAAGTTGCTCTGTTGTCAAAGACCTCACAGCACCTCTTGTTGCATCTGGCATAAAGACAAAATTTTTACCAAAATCTTTTAATTCCATAATTCATTAAAACTATTGCTTAATTACTTTACTGTTAAAGTCAGCACAATATACTCCTAATTTCATATCATTTTTGAGCATATCAACAGTTAGAATATCTCCATCATTAAATGGGACAGAATTAGAAGTTTCAGAAGTTCTCATTAAAAGCCACAACTTATCTGTCACAAGACCTGCCATTATTGACTGAGAAGATATTAAGCTTCTGATATCTTGAGCTGAAAAAAAACTATACAGAGTTGTACCATCATCCATCGAATGCTTTGGATGAGTATGCATATTAAACAGGTAGCTAATATCTACTTTCTTTGGTGCTTTTTCATGAAATACATCTTCCCGTTTTACGGATTTTTGATTAACAAAAACCTCTTTTCTGTAATATCCTTTCCTTGTTGGGTGTGGAGAATACTTTACAGAAACAAAATCTCTTGTTGTAACAGATTTCTCGTCACCTCTTGTAGGAGGTGTTGCTATTAACTCTCCATCTGCATACCAAATAGACATTGCTCTCTCCTTACCGTCTGCATCTGTTAGTCTATATATTTTAATTACATCTTTCCAAAATGATTCTGGCATAGATATGGCTTCTGGTAAATTGAAAGAATATGGATACACCTTAGCATTTCTCCAGCGAACAATGTTTTGATACAGAGTAAAAAAAGAAGTTGTCCTTATACTATTTGGTGAAAACAATTGTCTAAAGAAATCTAACATATCTAGTTATACCATACTAAACACCACAATTCTGCAATTACACCCTAGATTTGACAAAAACGGTTATGGAAGGATATAACGGATAAGGAATGGGAAACGAACAGATATATGCACAAAGAATGGAAAAAAATGTAGACGACAAGCTTATCATCTTTGATTTCATTCAATACAAAGAGCCGGAGAAAAGCAATATTCTAGATTTTGGCTGTGGATCAGGTAGTATATTCAAATATCTAAATACTATACATCCCTCTTCTATCTCTGTGGGTTTTGATAAATCGGATTTCATGATTGAGAGAGCAAAGGAAAACTATCCAAACAATATTTTTCTATCTAAGTTTGATGAATTAGACGCTTTTATTCTGGAGAATGGATTGTTTAATTACATAATTCTAAATTCCTTGCTTCATGAAATATATTCATATGAAGATGGGTTTGTTTCTGTAGTTGAACTGCTTAAAACACTTTCAAAATATTTAACAAACAGTGGAAGGATAATTGTGAGAGACGGTGTCTTAGATACTGCATCTTGTTCAAATATTCATGAAGTAGAGTCATTCAAGTTAAGGAATGTAGAAGAAGCAAAGACATTTCTTAATAAATACACATACCTGAGTCCTTTCCCTAATCATTTAACTATACAAAATGGGAATATTACTGGAGCATGGTATGAGGTTAGAGAGTTCCTTAATAAATATACATGGGGTTTTGACAGCCTTTACAGAGAAGCAAAAGAGATTGTAAATTTTGCTTCATTAGAGACGTATAGAAATCTTTTTTCTAAAGCAGGATATGTAATTGAAGATATAAAATTAGTGAAACAGGAAGAGTATTTCACATATCTAAACAAGATTATTGAAGTTGGTGATAGGAGATGGAATACTAAAATTGTATTTTCTGCAAAGAAAAATTTTTAAAGGATTAACATACTGTCTCCATAACTTAGGAACATATATTCATTTTTCAAAGCCTCATCATATGCTTTTTTAATTAACTCTTTTCCTGCAAATGATGAAACTAGAAGAATCAAAGAAGAATCAGGCATATGAAAGTTTGTGATTAAATGATCAACAACTTTCCATTCATATCCCGGATAGATGTAAAGATTTGTAATACCATCATATGCTTTTACAAAACCATCTTTTGTTGCACAACTCTCAAGTAGTCTTGCAACTGTTGTTCCAAAAGCCCAAACATCTCCACCGTTTTCAATAGCTTCATTAATAACATTTGCAGAAGTTAATGGTAATGAAATTTCTTCTTCATGAATTTCATGATCTTCAATATTCTCTTCCCTAACAGGAGCAAATGTACCCCAACCTACTTTTAAATCAACTTTGGCTATTTTCACACCTTTCTTTTTAATTTTTTCTAAAAGATCTTCTGTTAAATTCAAACTAGCAGTTGGAGAGGCAACAGAACCAAAATGTTTTCCAAATACTGTGTTGTATCTCTCAAAGTCTTCTTCTGTATCTTCCCTCTTCATATACGGAGGAATTGGTGTATGTCCTACCTTCTCAAAAACTTCCTCTGGATTTAGGTCCGATAGTAATTTAACAACAACCCCTTTTTCACTCTTTTTTACAATCTGCAACTGGATTCCTTTACAAACCAGGTTACTAAGAATATCGTTTTCATTAAGTTGCTTACTCTTTTTTATTAAACATAACCAACTTCCATCTTGTTGTTGATTAAGAAAAAGAACCTCATGTATTCTTTCTTTACCATCAACAAAATATGTTCTTCTTTTTTCAACTTTAGTTTCATTAAGGACAACGACATCTCCTTCTTTCATATATTTAACACAATCTGAATATTTCCTATGTGTAATACTTTTTTCTTTTCTATCTAAAACAAGTAGTTTAGTAGTACCTCTTTCTTCAGGTGGAAATTTAGCTATTCTTTCTTCTGATAGGTTGTATGTAAATTCTGACATTTTCATATTCTGCTGTATTATAGTAAAATATCGACTATGGATAAAGTAAAAACAATATTTTTAGGTAGTGGTTGGGAGTCTGTAGAGACTCTAAGAGTTCTTCATGAGAGTGAAGATTTTGAAGTTGTTTGTGTGATAACAACAGTTGATAGACCTGTTGGAAGAAAGCAGATAATGACTCCTTCTGATGTTAAGAGATATGCTTTAGAGAATAATATTCCTGTTGAACATACAGAGAGTAAGAAAGAGAGATATATTGAAATTGCCAATCAATACAAGCCAGATATTGTCGTTTGTAAGGCATTTGGAGAGATTGTTCCAAAGGAATTTTTAGACTATCCAAAGTATAGTTGTATTAACATTCATTTCTCAATTTTACCTAAATACAGAGGAGCTGTACCAATACAGAAAGCTATTTTAGATGGAGAGAAAGAGACAGGTATTTCAATTATGCTAATGAGTGAAGGTTTAGATGAGGGTGATGTTCTTGACGTTTACAAAGAAGATATTAGACCCGATGATACGAATATTTTACTAAGAGAGAGGTTGGTTAAGAAGAGTGCAGAGATTCTTCTTCCTGTTTTAAGAAATTGGATAGACGGCAAGATTGTTCCTCAAAAGCAAGATCGTTCTAAAGCTACATATTGTTGGCAGAAGGATATTTCCAAAGAGAAAGCAGAAATCAAATGGGATATGTACAAGCCTGTATATATTGAGAGAATGGTTAGAGCTTTTCTTCCATGGCCTGTTGCATGGGTTAGGTTACCTAAAGGTGAGGATAAGAATTTGTCAGAAAAGGTAATGAAAATTTACAAAGCAGAGTTAATTAACTGTAAGAATGTGTGTAATGAAATTGGTAAGCTTTTTGTTAAAGGAGAAGATTTGCTTTTTACAACAAAAGATAATAGTAAGTGTTTGAGATTGGTAGAGTTTCAGATTGAGGGAAGAAATATTACTAATACTCAAAATTTTCTAAAAGGTCTAGGTCGGAATCTTCATCGTCTAAGTCTGTAAAGTAAGAAAGGAGATTGCTTGGAATATAACTACCTCCTCTATCAGGTATTGGACATGTTAGAACTTTTTCTTTTATCTCCTCTATTTCCGAGGTACTATCAACATCAAAAGATATCTTAATTATTTCTTCTAAACTAGTTAATCTGCTAAGAAAACTAATATTATCATCAGTAACTATATTTAATCTGTATGCCATAGAGAGAACTCCTAGTTGATATTCATCAAATTGATCAATATCAGGAGCGTTTTTTCTTCGCTTGTTTCTTAAATAATCCTTATCAATAATAACCTCTTGCCAAGCTAATTTATTAAGCTTTTTATTTAATGCAACGAATAACTCTTCTGATGAACAACCGGGTATTAATAATGCATAGAACTCTGTTAATTGTTGATATGAGTCCATTCCATTGATTGGAGAAAAATTCCTAGTACTTATCCTACCAGAAATAAGATTATTATAAATTGTTGTAATTGTATTCTTTTTCTCTACTTCTCTCTGAAGCCATTCAGGAAGACTAGAAACCTCTTTTTCCATTACTCTTTCATTAAAATAAAAATGTATAAGTACATAATAAGCCGGATTCTGTATAACGATGGTTATCTATCTAAGCGGTTTTACCTTGCTTCAAGTGGGGGTTACCAGCGATAGAACATTACTGCCTACCCGGTGGTCTCTTACACCACCATTTCACCCTTACCTAGTAAACTAGGCGGTATCTTTCTGTTGCCCTTTTCTCCGAAAGATCACTCCCTCCCAACTCTCGTTGGCACTTATCTCGATATGTTCGAGACTGACACGAAGTCCGGACTTTCCTCATCTACTCCCGAAGGGTAGATGCAACCATCTAATAGTACTTATACACCTACATTATACTATTTTTTCCTCTTTCTAACAATGTATCTGATAACAAGAACTATTATTACAACTGGAGTCCCAAATACTACTAACCATATCAGTACTGAACCTAAACCTTTAAGAACAGTTACAAAAGCTCTTAATGCATTCTTTAGTGTTCCTAATGGTCTCCACTTATCATCTTCTATCACTGCACCTACATGACTCTGAAAGACTGATATTGTAACCGTAGAGTATTCTGTTTGATTTGCATAATGTTTAAGTTGAGATTCAATCCTTTCTATTTCATAGCGAATATTATTCAACTCTCTATATACAGCCATTGTGTCATTCACATTTTTAGCAGTCTTTTGAATTTCAAGTAATTGTGCTTCTGTATTTCTATATGTCTTCAACCTTGCCTGTAAATCAATAACCTCATTAGTTACATCAGTTATACCTGAAGATGCAGACACTATTTCCACACCCATATTCTTTAACTCATTGAAAAAGTTTTCAAAATCGACAACCTTTACTTTGTACTCAACATTAACTCTTCTACTTATCCCTTTACCACTATCATATGTATTTTGAGATTCTGCTTGATATTTTTTTGCAATAGTATCTATTTCTTTAATAGTAGCATCAATATCATCTGCATCTACTTTAAGGTCTCCTCTTTTGATTATATTTTTATCTTTTTGAGAAGTATTAGTAGTTTCTTCTTGAGATGCTGACTCGGCTTTCATTTCATTGCTACCAACACCTACTGATTTAGAAGCAAAACTATCCATACTAAGAGAAGTACTTGGAACAGCAAGATCACTACTAAAATATTCTCCTGAATCATATGGCAAACTCAGACTTCGTTCTACAACAAAATTTTTTAGAACAGCTATTCCAATCACAGCTGTTAGAACAAGTCCTACGATAACAAGAAGGACTATCCCACCTATTCTGAAAAACTTTTTCTTATCCATAAATATCTGTATATGAAAACTTATACAAATAAATGATATGAGATACAAAAAAAATTTTCAACCAATGAAGAAGTCTCCCTATAGGTAAACTAAGAAGTATGAACATTCCCTTTACCCATTATCTCTTCAAACTTTTCTTTAATATCAGACTTTCTTACATTTCCCTTCATTTCATCTGAATATTTTTTTCCTGTTATTGCAACAATTTTTGTAACAGGAGATGTTTTTATAACCCTTGGTTCAAATGGATGATAAAAACGAGAACCAACCTCTAAACCCAAGTGTTTGAGGTTTTCAGGTTTTAAGCAGTATTGTTTTCCACCTCTATTTGCACTTATTAAAATTCCTTCTGAGTTTAAATTGTATATATTTCCACTACTAGTAACAAAATACAGCTCTTCAACCTTATCTCCTTCTAGCTCAGCTGAGTTCTCAGGAAACATATTTGCCAAATCTAGCTTCTGTCCTATATCATCATACTCAATAGTTACACGACCATCACCCAAATCTACATAATTAGGAACTTCTTGCCCCTCATCTTCAATATTTGACATAGAATAAGTAATTAACTTAATACAGAAATTGTATAATAACAAGATACACTCGTCAATGTTGAAAACTTGCTGATAGAAACTATCTCTTGGAGAACTGAGGTTTCTTTCTTGCTTTTACATGATCGTACTTCTTTCTTTCAACCTCTCTTGAATCTCTTGTAATAAGACCTTCTTTTCTAAGTGTTGCTTTTAATGACTCATCCATCTTATATAATGCCCTTGCAAGTCCAAGTCTAATTGCTTCTAATTGACCTGTAACTCCTCCTCCGTTTACCTTAGCTGTAAAATAATATTTCTTCTCTAATCCAACAACTATTAAAGGTCTTTGTACTATTGATTCAGCATTTTCTCTACTACCAAAAAACTCACTTATTGCTTTTCCATTGATGGTAGATGTTTTATCTCCTGCATAGATTCTCACTCTAGCAGTTGATCTTTTTCTTCTTCCTATTCCTTCAAAATACTTCACTTCTGTTTATTAATTAAATTTAATCTCTGTTGGATTCTGTCCAGCATGTTTGTGTACAGAATTTTTATATACATACAGTCTTGCTAATCTTCTCTCTCTTGACTTATTGTTTGGAATCATATTCTTAACAGCGTCTTCTATTACTTTAGTAGAATCTTTCTCCATCTGTCTCTCAAAAGTAGTTTCTTTAGCTCCACCAGGATATCCTGAGTGTCTGAAATATGTTTTCTTTGATTCCTTGCCTCTTGTTAACTTAACATTATCACTATTTATTACAATTACATAATCTCCACAATCAACATCTGGTACTATTTCAGGTTTTTCTTTTCCAATCAAAAGAGAAGCTATTTTAGTAACAACTCTTCCAAGAACCTGGTCCTTAACATCAACTATATACCATTTTCTTTCAATGTCTTCTTTTTTTGTCCAAACTGTTTTATATTTCATTTGTTATAACTAATAATTAAAGTCCAGATCTTGTTCTAGCTCTCTCTGTATGTTTGACAACAGAAGTTGTATCAACCTTCTTATCTCTACTAAATAATCCTATTCTATTTCCTTCCCTCCTAATTTCTTTTGTCTCTTTTTTCTCTTCTTTTCCTTCTACTTCTCTCTCTTTTTTAGTTGTTTTCTTTTTCTTCTCTATTCCTACAAGAGATACTTTTGTCTTTTCTGCATTATCTCCTGCTCTAAAACCAATCTTTACTAATGTCACTCCTGTCTTTTCTCCCTTTACATATTCAACGAATTTCTTTGTAAGTTTTTCATTTCCCAAAACCAACTGTAACTTTCTTACAAAACTAATATCTTCACTGTTCTTCTTCCCTTTCTCTATTAATGATTCCATATCCCTTTTAAGAACTTTGGCTCTAGGCGTTGTAGTTACAACATGACCTCTCTCTAAAAGTGACCTTAAGAGGTTCTGCTTTAAAGCACTTCTATGTGACGCTTTTCTTCCTAATTTTACTGTTTTAACACCTTTATACATTAAAATTAACCGTTAATATTAATTCCGTATTCATTTAAAAGTTCTAATATCTCATTTAATGATTTATTTCCAAAACCTGGAAGATTTAATAATTCTGTTGCTGTTGTACCTCTTAAATCTGCAACTGTTTTAAATCCACCTGAAAGAAGACCTGTTTTAGATCTCTTAGATATTGGTAACTCTTCAATCTTCCATGCACCAATTTCATCATTTTGGGCATCTTCTGCTTCTTCCTGTGTGTCAGGAGTATTTACTTCTTCTTGGATTGCTTCTACTTCTTTTGCTGCCATTCCCATTGCAATCATGACTTTACCTGCAAACTCCTGAAGTATTTTTGCAGATTCTAGTAATGCATCTTTTGGTGTAATACTTCCATCTGTTAAGACACCAATTAAAACTGCATCTAAGTCTGTTTCTTGACCTTTTCTTGCTTGCTCTACTATTAAACTAACTCTCTCAATTGGGGTAAAATCACAATCTAAAGGAATTACACCAACCTCTTTTCTTCCACCTGCTGGTGCTGCTTTATATCCAACTCCAGATTCAATCATAACTTCCATATCTAGAGATGAAGATGCATCTGTTAGGGTTGCAATATGTAAATCCTTAGTTACAACTTCAACATCTCCTGTTGTTTGAATATCTTTTGCAGTTACAACTTTCTTTCCTTTTACACTAATTTTACAAAATGCTGGATCATCTGATTTTGTACTAAACTTAACCTGTTTTAGATTCATAATGATATCAAGCATATTTTCTTGAATACCTTCCAATGTTGAGTACTCATGATCAACCCCTTTTATAGTTACACTTGTAATTCCAGAACCTCTTAAGCTTGAGTACAGAATTCTTCTCAAAGCATTTCCTAATGTATGTCCATATCCTCTTGGTAATGGAGAAATTTCAAAAAGTCCGTAATTCTCTGCTTCTTCTTTAATTGTAACTTTAATATCTTTAAAAACTTCCATTTGATAATAAAATAAAATTATCTAGAGTAGAATTCAATAATTAAATTCTCTTTAATTCCTTCATCAATATCATCTCTAATTGGTAATCTTACAACCTTACAAGATGAACCTTTTGTTTCAATCCAATCTGGTGTCTTGAATAATTTCTCTGAAGGAGCTAATTTTGCTTGCTTTAACTCAACAGAATCACCCTCTCTAACTTCAAAGGATGGTATGGTTTTCTTTTCCCCATTAAGTTTTACATGTCCATGGGTTATATATTGTCTTGCTGCTGCTCTAGAAGGAGCTAGGCCTGCAAGATATACAATATTATCAAGTCTTAATTCTAAAATTCTTAAGAATTCTAATCCTTTATCTGTATTTCTGTTTTTTGATCTTCTGTCTGACTCTTTGTATGCAGCAACCATATTTTTCTCCCTTAGTCCATAGGTTCTTTTAACTTTCTGCTTCTCTCTTAACTGAAAACCGTAGTTAGAAAGTCTTGCTCTTCTTTTACCTCCATGCTGTCCAGGAGGAAAAGGTTTTCTTTTTAATCCTGCTTTATCTGAAAAAGATCTTGATCCTTTAAGATTGAGTTCTACTCCTTCTCTTCTACTTAGTTTTTCTTTTGGTCCTGTATATCTACCCATTTATATATAAATACAAATTATTTTCTAGGTGTTTTCTTTGGTCTACATCCATTATGTGGAATAGGTGTCTTATCCATTAACATTGTTATCCTAAGTCCTGCAGAATCTAAACCCTTAACAGCTGCATTTCTTCCTGCTCCTGGTCCTTTAACTATAACCTTAACTTCTTTTAATCCATATTTTTTGATAACCCTTTCTGCTACATCCATAGCTGCTTTTGTAGCTGCATAAGCTGTGCTTCTTTTTGCTCCCTTAAAACCAACCATTGATGGACTTCCTTGTCCTAAAGTTTCTCCATTCTCATCTGATAACGTAATAATCGTATTATTAAATGTTGCTAAAATAGTGGCAACTCCACTCTGAACATTCCCTTTTGTAGATTTTTTAGTTTTCTTAACTTCTGCCATTTTGTACTAAGTTTTATCTAATGTTCTCTTTAATCCTCCAACAGGTCTACTTCTACCTTTTCTAGTTCTAGCATTGTGTCTAGTCCTTTGACCTCTTACTGGAAGACCTAATTTATGTCTAATTCCTCTGTATGTTCTGATATCTTTTAACCTTTTGATATCTCTAAATCTCTCTTGTCTTAATTCACCTTCAACACTAAAGTTTTCTTCAATATATTTTCTAACCCTGTCCAACTCTGTTTCTGAAAGATCTTTTACAAATACTACTGGATCTATATTAGCTCCTTCACAAATCTTCTTTGCACTTACTTCTCCAATTCCATATATACTCATCAAAGAGACCCATAATCTCTTATCATTTGGTATTTCAATTCCTGCGACTCTTGCCATTTTTTAATTAAATAAATTAATAATTAACCCTGCCTCTGTTTATGTTTAGGATTCTTTCTACAATAGACATATACCCTGTTTTTTCTTTTAACAGTGTAACATTCTGAACATCTCTTTTTTACAGAAGCTCTTACTTTCATTTTAATCCATATATCTATAAATTATTCGACCCCTCTCTTTATCATATGGAGTCATCTCTATCTTTACCTTATCTCCTTCAAGAATACGAATGTAATGCATTCTCATCTTGCCAGAGAGATATCCAATAACTTCGTGTTTAGATCCATTTACCTCAATCTCAACAATGAATTGAGTATTTGGTAAACTCTCTTTCACTACTCCATCAAATTCAAAAACTTTTTTACTATCATTCATAGTTAGTCAATAATCCACACTAGTGGAATCTTTGGAATTATACCAAAGGAAGACTAGTAAATCAACATAAATAATATAAATATTACTATGTTAGATGCCTTTGAAATAGACAAGGTAAGGATAGCAAAAAAAAGACATTTTTACAAGCACTTTCATCATTCTTCTTTTATAAACTCTACTAAATCTTTTCCATTCTCAGGTGTTACAAAATGTCCACTAACATATGATTTAAAAGTAACTTTTGCTCGAAGTGATTTAAGATATTCACTACTCTCTTCTCCCCACTGATAAGGCACAACCATATCATCAATACCATGAGATATAAAAATCTTAAGATGTTTAACAGACTTTTTAGTATATCTATCTTCTTTTACAAAATCTGGTACATAACCACTAAGTGCAACAACCTTACTTATACTCTCCCCCATAATCAATGCTAAACTTTGTGCTAACATTGCTCCCTGACTAAAGCCGAACAATACAATGTTTTTAGTGTCTAAGTTATATTCTTGAATTGCCTCATTGATGAAAACCTGTGCAGATTTCAACACCTCATCAAATTCGGCACTTACAGGCTGACCATTTTCTTCAAAATTCCAAAATGCATATCCTGGAAAAACGGTAATTGGACCTCTTAAACTAAAAATATGATGTGTCTCTTTAAAATCTTCTACAAGTGATAATAAATCTCTCTCATCACTTCCATATCCGTGGAATAAAAAGATTGCAGGTTTTTTCTTCGCTGACTCTTCTGGAGTAGAGTGTTCAAAAACAAAATTAGTTTTCATATCTCTCTACAAATCTAATATCCTAAGTATTTCCTTGTGAATATCTTCAATACTTGGTGCTGCATCTACTTCAACTAAGATCTCTCTTTCTCTATATTTTTCCAATATCGGACTAATAGTTCTATTGTATTCTTCTATTCTCTTTCTAATTTTCTCTGGTTTGTCATCATCTCTTTGAATCAATTTCGTATTACACTTATCACAAATTCCTTGTACCTTCTCTTTCTTAAACTTGGGGTGGAATGTCATGCCACAACTAGGACAATATGTACGAACAGACATTCTTTCTATCGCTGTTTCAGCAGAAAGGGTAAAATGTATGAAAAGATCTAGTTCTCTTCCTTTAGATTTAAGTAATTCATCAAAAAGTTCAACTTGTCCCACATCCCTTACTACGGAAACAAAAGCCCAATTCTTTTTAGAATCAAATCTATTAAGCCACTTGGGAAACATTCTGTTATATATGATATCGTTAGGAACAAATAGTCCTTTAGATGTATATTCTTCGGTGGCAATTACAGCATCTTCATCCTTTGCATCATACATTTTCCTAATCATCTCACCTGTACCTATATTCTCAAAACCATATTTTTGAACAAGAAGATCTACCTGGGTATCCTTTCCACAACCAGATGGTCCATGAAAAAGGATTGTTGCTGGTTTATTTAAGATGTTTTTCATATATGTTATTAAACAAAGATTATATTAGCACCTTCTATTAAAGGTATTTATCATAACTCCTTGTTGTAATCATAGATTCCACCTGCCTTTTAATCTCAAGAATCACACCTATTACAATTAAGAGTCCCGTACCAGAGAATACTGCACCACTTACTAATCCTATTCTTACAAATATATCAGGAAGGATTGAGAGTAATGCTAAAAAGATTGCACCAACACCAGCAAGTCTAAGACTAATCTTTTGCAAATATCGAGATGTCTGTTCTCCAGGTCTAATACCTTGAATGAAAGCTCCTTGTTTTTGTAAATTCTCTGCTAATTCATCTGTTTTGAATACAACAGATAGATAGAAGAATGAGAACGCAATAACTAAAACAAAGGTTAGTATATCTTTAGCATATGGATTATTTAGAAAATCCATTACTTTTTGAGCGATATCTGTAACAGTTGGGTTAAAATTCTTACTAACAAGGAATTTTCCTACTAATTGTGGAAAAGAAAGAAATGCCATTGCAAAAATTACTGGCATAACTCCTGATTGAGTTAGTTTAATAGGAACATAACTTTCTAATGCTCCTCCTGTCCTAACTCTTCTTGAGTATTGTACTTTGACCCTTCTTTCTGCTGTTGTAACAACAACTACGGCAATAATCATTATTAGCGAGATAGCGATGAACAAGGCTTTCTGTAATCCATCCATCATTACAAAGTTAGATCTTACAGTTCCAGGAATACCAGCTAAAATACCCAACATAATTAGATAAGATGTACCACCACCAAGACCACTTTCGGATATTAATTCACCAAACCACATCATCATTACGGAACCTGCAGTAAATGTTGCTACCATTGTTGCTAATTCTAACGGTCCTAATTTAGTAATTAATCCAAAACCTAACAAAGTTGAGTAAATAACAAAAGATTGTAATACAGCTAGTGGTACAGTAAGAAGTCTTGTATACATAGATATTTTCCTTCTTCCATCAGCACCTTCTTTTCTTGTTTCATCTAGTGCTGGGATAACTGTACCTAATAGTTGGAAGATAATAGAGGCATTAATATACGGAGTTAGACCAATCGCAACAATAGATGCTGTTTCTAAAACACCACCTGATACTGCAGAAAGAACATCTCCCATACTTGTTCCCTCAAAAAGACTTTTAATAGCATCTGCAGGGATACCTGCTACCGGAACTGAGGAAAGTAGTCTAAAAATGACTAAGATTAATAAAGAGAAGATTATTTTATCTCTAATTTCTTTTGTTTTAAAAATTTGCTTGAGTCTCTCAATCAATTTTTTCATTGTATTTAGGAGGTTATTTTATAGAACCACCAGCTTTTTCTATTTTTGCAAGTGCAGATTGTGATGTTTCAATACCTTCTATTGTAAGTTTCTTTTTAATATCACCCTTACCTAGGATCTTTACTGCTTTTGAATTCTTTTTAGCAATTCCTTTTTTAAGCAGAGTTTCCATATTTACAACATCATCATCTTTGAATTCTTTCTCTAGAGTCTCTAAATTAATAGCCTGAGCTTCTACTTTAAATTTCTGATTAAAACCTTTGTATTTAGGCATTCTTCTAAAGAATGGTACATTACCACCTTCAAAGAACTGCATAGATTTATGTCCAGCTCTAGATGTTTGACCTTTTGTACCTCTTCCAATTGTATGACCACCAACACCAGATCCATACCCTCTTCCTTTTCTCTTTCCTGCCATTATTCTATTTTTTCTTTTTGGTATATTCTCTAGTTTCATTACTTTTCTTTACTTACTTTATCTTCTGCTTTTTTAGTTTCCTCTTTCTTAACCTCTTTTTTAACAGGTTTCTTTCTATCTTTCTTTGCAAATTTACTCTTTTTATCAGCTTTCTTTTTCGCCATCTCTTTCTTCCTTCTTTTTTCTTCTTTAGCTCTTCTTTCCTTTTCTGTTTCTGCCTTTAAAGCAATTCTTTCTTGCATTTTTGTCATTCTTGACAATACTCTTGCATTTCTCAATATTTTTAGCGCTTCAAATGTACAATATGCATTACCATTTGCATCAGAACTACCTAAAATCTTTCCGTATACATTATCTACACCTGCTAATTCTAATACTGTTCTTACAGAAGATCCTGCAATTACTCCAGTACCTGGTCTTGCCGGCCTTAAAAGTACTTTAGAAGCACCAAATTTGTGAATAACTTCATGAGGAATAGTGTCTCCAGCTAATTCTATCCTTGTTGCTACCTTTGTTGCTAACCTCTCTCCTTGTGCTACTGCTGTCCTTACATCTGCTCCCCTTCCAAGAGCAACTCCAACTGTTCCATTTCTATCACCTACAACAACTACTGTACTAAATCTTAACTTCTTCCCTCCTTTGGTAACCTTAGCAACCCTTCTTACTGGAAGAGTTTTCTTCTCAAATACTTTCTTTTCTCCTCTAGATTTTCTAAATTTCTTTTCGTCCATTTTTTACTTTCTAAATATTAACTCCTTCTTTTCTTAATTCTTCAACAAAAGATTTTATTAATCCATGATATTTATATCCACTTCTATCAAAAACTAATGATTCGTACTTCTTAGCTAATGTTGCAAACTTCTTTGCCATTACTAATATATCTTTTTCATTTCCTTTTGACATCATAGATTTAATAACGATGTTTTTATCATCATTAGCAATACCAGCATAGAAGTATCTGTTGCTCTTAAATACAAATACTCTTGGCTTTTCAGAAGTCCCATGAAGAGTCTTCCTTATATGCTTTTTTCTTCTTATTCTTCTTTCGTTTTTAGTTTTAATTGCCATTTCTTTAATAATTATCTATATATTTTAAGCTGCTACACTTGCTTTAGAACTCTTTCTTCTTACATACTCACCTTCATATCTTACACCTTTTCCTTTGTAAGGTTCTGGTTTTCTAACTTCTCTAATCTTTGCTGCAAATTCTCCAACTTTCTGTTTATCATATCCTTTTACAGTTATCTTTGTTTCTTCAGGTACTTCAACTTGAACTCCTTCTGGAGCTACCATCTTAATTGGATGATTCCAACCAAGACTCATAACTAAATCTCCACCCTCCATTCTTGCTCTGTAACCTACTCCTACCAACTCTAAATTTTTAGAGTATCCATTCTTAACACCATAAACTGCATTGTTAATTAGCATTCTGTAAGTACCATGATTTGATTTTGCTTGTTTTGTCTCATTTTTTCTTTTCAATGTTATCTCTCCTCCCTCCATTTTTATCTCAAGGTCTCCTGGTAAATTGATTGTCATTTCTCCAAGAGGACCTTTAATATGTACCTCTGATCCATTCAATGATACTTCAACCCCTTCTTCAATTTTGATTGTTTCTTGTCCTATTCTAGACATAACTACCAAATTTTACATATAAATTCACCTCCAAGATCTTGGCTCTTGGCAACCGCACCTGACATAACTCCTTTTGAGGTACTGATTATAGAGATACCTCTTCCGTTCATTACCGGTTTTATTTCTTTCTTAGAAACATAGATTCTCTGTCCTGGTTTGCTTACTTTTTGTAGTTTTGTAATAACTGGTTCTTTATCATTGTAAGCAATCTTAACTTCTACTGTTCTGTTGTCTTCACTAACTTCAAAATCATCTATCATTTCCTCTTTTTTGAGAACAGAAAGTATTTCTCTATTAATATTAGTGTTTATAACAGAGACACTCTCTTTCTTCCTCATTATTCCATTTTGTATTCTTGTTAGCATATCTGCTATTAAGTCGTTCATTTTTTTATTTATTAAATTACCAAATAGATTTTTTAACACCAGGGATTTTCCCCTGACTCGCTAATTGTTTAAAACAGATTCTACATAATCCATAATGTCTAATGTAACCTCTTGCCCTTCCACATTGTGCACATCTGTTATACACTCTGGTACTATACTTTGAGCTTTTCTTTAGTTTTTTTGCTTTGTATTCTTTAGCTGCGGTTGACATTCTTAGTGAATGGGAATCCAAATTTATCTAAAAGAGCTTTACCACCCTCGTCATCTTTTGCTGTAGTTACAATTGTAACTTCAAGACTTCTTATCTTTGTGACATTGTTAGGATCTATCTCAACAAATACAGTGTGATCTTCTATCCCTAAAGAATAGTTCCCTGCTCCATCAAAAGATTTTGGACTTAATCCTCTGAAGTCTTTTGTTCTTGGTAAAACAATATTTACCAATTTGTCAAAAAACTGCCACATTCTATCTCCTCTTAATGTGACTGATGCTCCAATATCCATTCCTTGCCTTATCTTAAATGCTGATACTGCTTTCTTTGCTTTGTTAATAACCGGTTTTTGTCCTGTTATCTTCGTAAGCATTTCTACTATTTCATCCATTGCTCCTTTGTTCTCTACTGTTTCTCCAGCTCCAATATTTACAACAATCTTTTTCAAAGTAGGAACTTCCATGACATTACCATAGTTTTGTTCTTTCATTAATTCCTTACTTATTCTTTTATTGTATTCTTCTTGTAATCTGTTCATATTTACTTTTTACTTTCTTTCTTAACTGTTTTTGTTTTAGTTGTTTTCTTAACTTCTTTCTTTTCTACTTTCTTCTTTGTAACTGTTGTCTTTTCTTTTTCAACAATATCCTTATTACATTTCTTACATACTCTAACAGGCTTTCCATCAACTCTTTTAATACCTACTCTTGTTGGTTTATTACAGTTAGGACAAACTAACATAACTTTTGACAACTCAAATGGTTTTTCAATTGTCAAAATTTCAGATTGCCTTGTTTGACCATCTCCTTTTAAATGTCTTTTGTAAAGGTTTAAGCCTTCAACAATTACACTGTTTTTCTTAGGACTTACAGCAACTACAGTACCCTGTTTTCCTGTCTCTTTTCCGTATAATATTTTTACTGTGTCTCCTTTTTTAATCTTCATAGTTATATTTCTTTAAAGTACTTCTGGTGCTAAAGATAATATTTTATCAAAACCACCTTCTCTTAATTCTCTTGCTACAGGCCCAAAGATTCTTGTTCCTTTTGGTGTCTTGTTCTTTGGATCTACTAAAACAACTGCATTGTCATCAAATCTTACATATGTTCCATCTTTTCTTCTTAATTCTTTCTTTGTTCTTACTACAACAGCTTTGTATAGTTCATGATCTTTTACTCCTGTATTTGGTATTGTTTTCTGAATAGAAACAACAACAATATCCCCTATTTTTGCGTATCTTACTTTAGAAGCACCTGGTATAGAAACCACTTTTGCTTCTCTTGCACCACTATTATCTGCTACTTTTACTATTGATTCTTTCTGTATCATAACTATACTTTCTTAAGAACAACCCATCTTATTTTCTTAGAGTATGGTCTGCTCTCTCTAATTACTACTTTATCTCCTACTTCAAGTTCTTCTTCTGTATGAGCAAAGTAAACCTTTTTCCTCTTAACTCTTTTCTTGTAAATAGGGTGACTTTCAAGGGTATCTACTCTAACTTTTACAGTCTTCTCCATGCTGTTACTAACAACAACTCCCTCTATTTCTCTCTTTTTACTTTCAATTTTTGTTTTTTCTTCTTTATTTTTCTTCATTTTTAAATTCCGGTTTGTATTTTATCAATTATTCACGCTATTCTCAAGTTATATCTCTCTTTTAGCCACAAATTTAGATTTTACAGAAAACTTGTGTCCTGCTAATCTCATCGCTTCTTTTGCTGTCTGTTCATCAACACCACCAATTTCTAATAGAATTGTTCCAGGTAATACTACTGCTACATATCCCTCTACAGTACCTTTTCCCCCCTGCATTTTACTATTTATAGACCTTTGCGTATATGGTTTATGAGGAAAGACTTTTATCCATACTTTTCCCTTCCTCTTCGTATATCCTGCAACAGCTCTTCTTGCTGCCTCTATTTCTCTTGCATTAATCCAACCCTGTTCCATTGCCTTTAATCCGTATTCACCAAAGGTTACTTCGTTGTTAACAGTAGCAACTCCTTTCATCTTTCCTCTAAATTCTTTTGCATGTTTTCTTTTCCTTGGCTGTAACATATCTTTATTTTAAAATATTATTCTTCAGTTTCATCAATATTATCTTGTTCGTCTTTGTAAATCCAAACTTTAATACCCATTAATCCAGCATCTTGTGTTTCTGCAGCAATACTTGCATAGTCTACATTTGCCCTAAAAGTTTGTGCTGGTACAGAACCTGCTCCTGCTTTAACTGTTCTTGCCTGACTTGCATTATTAATTCTCCCAGACACCCAAATCTTTGTACCTTTTGCTCCTGCCGCCATAATCTTTTCTATTGCACTTGCTACTAGTAATTTAGAAGGTTGTCTTCTTTCAATTCCATCAGCTATTGTTTTTGCTACAACTCTTGCTGAAAGATCAGCTTTTCTAACCTCTCTAATCTTAAGATCTACTTCTGTTTTAGTCATCCTCTTTAATTCTTTCTGTAAAAGATCAATTCCTTCTCCACCTCTTCCTATTGCAACACCTGGTCTTGCTACATATACGAGAATCTCCAATTTACCAACAGACCTCTTAATTCTTATTCTATCTATACCAGCATCTTTCATAGATTCGTTGATCTTCTCTTTTATCTTTAAATCCTGTGACAGAGTTTTAGGAAAATCTGTCTTATGTGCATACCATCTTGAATCCCATTCTTTGTTTATTCCAATTCTTATAGCTTTTGGATGTACTTTTCTTCCCATCTTACTTGACTGTTAATTCTAAATTAATATGTGATCTCCTTTTATCTATCCTTGAGACCCTACCTCTTGATTCAAATCTTGTTCTTTTTAGTATTTTTGCTTCATCTACAGATATTTTACTAATTACTAATGCATCTTTATCTACACCATATTTCTCTCTTGCATTTGCAACTCCTGACATTATGGCTTTTTTAACTATAGCTGCACCCTTTTTATTTACCAACTCAAGCATTTCTAATGCTTCTGCAGCACTTTTTCCTCTTACTACATCCACAACCAATCTTAATTTGAGTGGTGATTCTGCTATATCTTTAACTTTTACTGTTACAATTTTGTCTTCCATAGTTTTTATTCTGATTTAGATTCTTCAAATCTACCGCTACTTCCGTAGACTTTAGATAATTTACCTTTCTTTGCATGACCTCTAAACTTCCTTGTCATTACAAATTCTCCTAATCTATGACCTATCATTGATTCAACTACCAATACTTCTTCATGTTTTTTACCATTATGCACTAAGAATTTCATACCAACCATTTCTGGAGTAATAGTAGAAGATCTTGCCCATGTTTTAATAGGTGCCATGCTTCCTGTCTCCTTAGCTTTGGCTACTTTCTTCATTAATTTTTCATCTGTGTATGGTCCTTTTTTAAGCGATCTAGACATATTTTGTTATATATAAATTATTTCTTAGCAAACGGTCTTGTTTTAGTTCTTCTAGTTTTAATAATAAACTTCTCAGTTCTTCTGTTCTTTCTTGTTCTGGTACCAACAAGGTTACCCCACTTATCTTTAGCAGGTCCTCCGATAACACCTTTACCTTCACCACCACCGTGTGGGTGCTCTGCTGGATGCATTGCCATACCTCTTACTTCTGGCCTCCATCCTAGATTTCTCTTTCTTCCTGCTTTTCCTAACTTAACATTCATATTTTCTTCGTTACCAACTTGTCCAATTGTTGCCATACAATCTGCAAACACTAGTCTAATTTCTCCGGATGGCATTTTTAACTGTACATATTTTCCTGTTGGATCAATACCTTGTACGATAATTTCCTGTCCTGCAGATCTTCCAAATACTGCTCCATGTCCAGGAACATTTTCAACACAATTTACTGCTGTTCCTGATGGGATATTCTTAACCATCATTGCATTACCAGGTAGGATATCAACTTTTTCTCCTGATATTATACTATCTCCAACTTTCAAACCTTTAGGTGCAATTATATATCTCCTCTCTCCATCCGCATAAAGAAGTAGTGCTAAATGTGCACTTCTGTTTGGATCAAAGTACAATCCAGTTACTTTTGCAGGGATACCAAACTTATCTCTCTTAAAATCAACTATTCTAATTCTTCTCTTAAAACCACCTCCTCTATGTCTAACAGTAATCTTACCCTGATCATTCCTCCCAGCTTTCTTCTTTTTAGGAATAGTAAGATTCTTTGGTCCTCCATCCTTTTCAAGCATACTCCTGTCTGCTAGTTTTGTTGTTCTTCTTGTCGAAGTTGTAGGTTTAAACTTTCTTATAGCCATTTTAATTCTTCAAAAATTCATCTATTTTATCTCCCTTTTTAAGGGTTACTATTACTTTAATTTTATCTGCCTGTCTTCTAGGTTTGTATGTTCTTAAATCTCTTTTCATCTTTCCAGGTTTTACAACAGTATTAACTTCAACAACCTTTACTTTGTATTTAGTTTCAACTGCATCAGTTATTTCAATTTTGCTATACCCTCTATCAACCAAAAAAGTATATTTGTTATGAGCATTTGCCATAGCATAGCTCTTCTCAGAAATCATAGGTTGTAGGTTAATTGTTTTATTTTTCATTTGTTAATCTTTTTTCTAATTCATCTACTATTTCATTATCTACATATGTAAATCTGTTTCTTGCAATATGTTTTGCATTTACCTTTAATGGATTTACTATTTCTACACCATCTACATTTCTTACTTTCTTAGCAAAATCAACATTATTTGTAATTACAAGAGCCGTTAACGATTTTGTATTTTTCATATCCTTCTTTATCTTTTCAATATCCTCTTTTGCAATATCAATAAATTCTAATATCTTTTTTCTTAAGCTTTCTGAGAGTAAAATACAGGTTGCTTTCCTTGCCATCTTTTTATTAATCTTTCTATTCCAATTCCTATCTCCCACATTACCAAAAGCTACACCACCACCAACCCATATTGGAGATCTTGAGGAACCAACTCTTGCTCTTCCTGTTCCTTTTTGCCTCCAAGGTTTTTTGCCACCTCCAGATACTTTACTTCTATCTTTTACATTTGCAGTAGATTTTCTTTCATTGCTACTGTAAACATACAAGACTTGAGCTACTAAATCTGCATTAAAAGGAACACCCCAAACCTTAGGGTTTCTTTTTACTTTAACTTCCTTCTTTTCAACTTTGATACCTTTCTTAGTTGTTGTTTTTTTCTTTGTTTCTGCCATTTTACTTTGTATATATTGCAATTAAATCTCCTTTAGAACCTGGTATTGGTCCTTTTAATAGTAAGAGATTACCTTTAATATCAATAATTTCTCTTGCATCTAATGTTATTCTTTCTTGTCCCATCCTTCCTGCCATTTTCTTTCCTTTCCAAACTCTACCTGGTGTTGTTCCTGCACCTATAGAACCTGGAGCTCTATGTCTATCTGATTGTCCGTGTGTTTTAGGTCCACCTGCAAAACCGTGTCTTTTAACAACCCCTGCGAAACCCTTACCTTTTGAAACCCCACTTACAACTACTTTATCTCCAACTACAAATATATCTGACTTTATTTCATCTCCGATCTTCACATCTCCAGCTAAACTTCCTTTAAAGTAAGAGGTCTTTGCTGGTACTCTCTTTGCAACAGAATACCTCCCCTTCATTGCTTTTGTAGGATTCTTTTTCTCTCCTAGACCTAACTCAAAACCTTCTGGTTCCAAGTATGAAAGAATACATCCTGAAATATCTACGACAGTAACAGGAACGACCTTGTCATCCTTGAAAACTCTTGTCATACCTTTTTTTGTTCCTATTAATGCTTTCATATTTTTTAATTAACTACTGTATTCCAATATCAACACCCGCAGGCATTTGTAAATGCTGTAGGGCATCTATAGTCTTAGGTGTTGGATCAATTATATCTATTACTCTTTTATGAGTGTTTATCTCAAAGTGCTCAATTGAGCTCTTGTAAATAAATGGTGACCTGTTTACTGCAACCTTTCTCCTTTTTGTAGGGAGAGGGATTGGACCAGCAACTTTAGCACCTGTGCTAACAGCTGTTTCAATTATACTTTTTGCTGCCTTATCAACAACTAAAGAATCGTATCCTCTTAACTTTACTCTAATTTTTGCAGTTGGGTTTGCCATTCTATTTAAAAGAGCTAAATTAATTTACTTGCAGAGGGCAGTTTCCTGCCCTCCACATTTAACATCTTACTTTAAGATCTCAGTAATAATACCTTGTCCAACAGTCTGTCCACCTTCTCTGATTGCAAAGGAAACTCCCTTTTCAATTGCTACTGGTGATACAAGCTTTACTGTAAACTCAGTATTATCTCCTGGTGCGACCATTTCTACTCCTTCAGGTAAAATAACTTCACCTGTTACATCTGCAGTTCTAATGTAGAACTGTGGTTTGTATCCTGTAACAAATGGTGTATGTCTTCCACCTTCTTCTTTACTTAAGACATAGACCTCAGCTTTGAAATCTGTATGAGTATTTACACTTCCTGGAATTGCAAGAATCTGTCCTCTTTGGATATCTTCTCTCTTTAATCCTCTTAGTAAAATACCTACATTATCTCCTGCTTGTCCTTCACTTAATGTCTTGTTAAACATCTCAACTCCTGTAACTGCTGTCTTCTGAGCCTTCTTACCTAAACCTAAGACTTCTACTTCATCACCAACTTTAACAATACCTCTCTC
This sequence comes from Candidatus Dojkabacteria bacterium, assembly GCA_050950145.1. Lineage (GTDB taxonomy): Bacteria > Patescibacteriota > Dojkabacteria > SC72 > SC72 > UBA5232. Next base: position 137,138 of record JBMNHB010000001.1, on the reverse strand, counting down.
AATTCTTCCTGTTGCTACTGTTCCTCTTCCTTCAATAGAGAAGATGTCCTCTACTGGCATAAGGAATGGTTTCTCTGTATCTCTTTCAGGTACTGGGATATATTCATCAACAGCTTTCATCAATTCTTTAATAGCATTTGCACCTTCTTCTTCTCCTTTAAATGCCTTAAGTGCACTTCCAATAATGATAGGACAATCTGCATCATATCCATTCTTTCCTAATTGCTCTTGTACATCTGCTTTAATCAATTCTAAAATTTCTGGGTCTGCATCACCAAAGTCGTTGATAAATACAACCATCTTAGGAACACCTACCTGCTTTGCAAGAAGGATATGTTCCTTTGTCTGAGGCATAGCTCCATCTCCAGATGAAATGACTAATATTGCACCATCCATCTGTGCAGCACCTGTGATCATATTCTTAATGTAGTCTTTGTGACCTGGACAGTCTACTAATGCGTAGTGTCTGTTGTCAGTCTCAAACTCTACATGTGCAACTGCAATTGTAATTGCTTTTGCCTTTGCCTCTGGATCTTTGTCCAGCTTATCAATCATTGCATCCGCCTCAGGGGAGAATGTTCTTAGAATACCTCTAACTAATGTGGTCTTACCGTGATCAACGTGACCCAAAGTTCCGATATTCATGTGTGGCTTTGTTCTTGTAAATTCGCCTGCCATAAATATATTTTTAAAAATTTAATTATATTAATAACAATTTGATATACTTAGGTCCCCCTTAAAGAACCTGCGATGAATATTATCAAAAAGTGAAGATTAATGCAAGTCCTATGTTATATAAGCCAACATCAGGCCTGACCTAGGCCTGCCCCCAGTTAATAAAATTTTAATAATACTTAGAAAACCCTAACGATACAGCACTATTTGCTCACGAATTTCCCTATGAACACCTTAAAAAACTCAGCATAGCAAAAGCAACCATTTTCAAGAACACTTTTGCAACAAGAAAATATGGAACTAGTACAAGATATGAACGCAGGGCAGGCCTAGGTCAGGCCTGTTGAGATTACCAATCTTTTATATCAATCTTGTGTAATTCAATACCTTTTTTAAAAATAGATACAAGAAGTATGACTGCCATAACTACAGAGAGAACAAAAAGCGCAATATCATACTGAGTTATCATATATTCGTAGACATCAAAGTAATAAACTTTGGAAAAGAACATATATATAGAAAATAATGCTCCTACTATCCTAATCTCTGTAGGACCAAATAATCCAAAGGCATTCCTGTTCTGTCCCTGTACATGAGTAACCAAATCAACATGAGACATTAGTGCTAAATAGATAGATGCAAAAAGAAGAGCAATCTCTATCTTAAAAAATCCTGAAAGACCCATACCTAGTGACAAAGTTATAACCGCAACAGCATCAACAATTTTATCAATATAGTAACCGTACTTAGGTCTACCCTTTTTTCTATATCTCGCAATACTTCCATCAAATGAATCTCCAAACCAGTTAACTAAAAGACCAAAAGGAATTAACAGTATATACCACCTATTTACAAATCCAAATACAAAACCTAACCCAGTTATTATCATTCCAATATATCCAAGTACTGTTAAATGGTCAGGATTTATCCACTGAGGTATTCTAGGACAGATCCATTCCTTAGCTTTCTCTTCTGCTTTTCCTGTAATTGCTGTATTAATGGCTTGTTGTTCTTTCCCTCTAGAATATTTAACAGCCCAATCATCAAGATTAAAGTTCCTTAGATCTTCTCCAAATGTCTCAATTATCTTTCCTAATTCATCAAAGAACTCTTGCACCTTACCTTCTTGTAGAAGGGATAAGAGTTCTAAATTCTTTATATCCTTTCTTTTCTTTTTCATTTGCTTGTATATAAAATAAGTGAAAGATTATACCAAAAAAGGGAATATAATTAAAAAAGGGGGGATGATTACCACCCTCCCTCTTAAAAAACTAATTTAAAGTTACACCTTCTTACCTGCAATCTCTTCTGCTACATTCTTTGGAACTTCTGCATAGTGAGATGGCTCCATTGTTGCACTACCTCTACCACTTGTAAGGGATCTAAGTTCACTTGTATAACCAAATAATTCTGAAAGTGGAACCATTGCTGTAATCCTACTAATTCCTCCACCTAAACTCTCTGTACCTTGAATCTGTCCTCTCTTACTGCTAAGTGAACCTGTAACATCTCCCATATGACCATCTGGAGTATCAACATCTACTTTCATAATAGGCTCAAGTAGGATTGGATCTCCTTGTCTCATTCCTTCCTTAAATGCCATAGATCCTGCAATCTTAAATGCTGCCTCAGAAGAGTCAACATCATGGTAAGAACCATCATATACTGTAACCTTAATGTCAACTACTGGATACCCAGCAACAACACCTGCTTTCATAGTATCTTCAACACCCTTCTGAATTGCTGGGATAAATTCTCTTGGAATTGCTCCTCCTTTAATTGCATTAATAAATTCAAAGCCTTTACCTTTCTCATTTGGTTCTAATTTCAACCAACAATGACCATACTGACCCTTACCACCAGACTGTTTAACATATCTTCCTTCAACCTGTTCAACAGTACTCTTGATTGTCTCTTTGTATGCAACCTGTGGTTTACCAACATTTGCAGCAACATTGAATTCTCTTTTCATTCTGTCAACGATAATGTCCAAATGAAGTTCACCCATACCAGAGATAATTGTCTGACCTGTTTCCTGATTAGAACTCACCATAAATGTAGGATCCTCTTTAACAAATCTAGCTAAAGCTTCAGACATTTTTTCTTCATCTGATTTAGTTGCAGGTTCAATAGCTTGAGAAACAACTGGTTCAGCAAAATCAATTTGCTCAAGAATAATTGGATTCTTTTCATCACAAAGAGTATCTCCTGTTACAGAATCTTTAAGACCAACGATCGCTCCAATATCTCCTACTCTTAATGATTCAACCTCTTCCCTATCATCTGCATGCATAAGGATAAGCCTACTTGCTCTCTCTTTAATATTCTTTGTTGAGTTTAGAACATATGAACCTGAGTCAATTTTTCCAGAATAAATTCTAAAGTAAGAAAGGTTTCCTACATGAGGATCATTAACAATCTTAAAGACTAATGCAGAGAATGGTTCTGATTCTTCCTGTTTTCTAATAATCTCTTCGTTTGTCTTTGGATCAACACCTGTAACTGGTGGAATATCTAAAGGAGATGGAAGACAGATAGTTATATAGTCAAGAAGTGTTTTTGCCATAGCTGTTCTTGAGTCTCCACCTAACACTGGGAAAATACTTTCAGAAAGCGTTCCTTTTCTTAATGCTGCAAAAAGCTCTTCTTCTTTTAATTCTTCCCCTGCAAAATATTTCTCCATTAAAGCATCATCTTGCTCTACCAATGCTTCTACTAAAGTTTCTCTTAACTTATCAACTGTATCTTTAATATCATCTGGAATTGGACACTCTATCAAATCTGGAGTATCATCTCCTTCATATTTATATGCTTTCATCTTTACTAAATCCACATATCCATGCAAATCTTGTTCTTTTCCGATTGGATATGTAACTGCAACTGCTTTATTACTTAATCTATCCTTAATTGTCTGGAAGCTATGATCAAAACTACCTCCAATGAGATTGATTTTGTTCATAAAACAGATTCTTGGAACATGATATTTGTTTGCTTGTCTCCAAACGGTTTCGGACTGTGGTTCAACACCTTTTCTTCCATCAAAGATAACTACTGCACCGTCTAGAACTCTAAGAGATCTCTCAACTTCTGCTGTGAAATCTACATGTCCTGGTGTGTCAATAATGTTAATTCTGTAATTTTCATCATTATGTATCCAGAAACATGTAACAGCTGCAGACATAATTGTTATTCCTCTTTCTTGCTCCTGTTCCATAAAGTCGGTAGTTGCCTCTCCCTCATGAGTCTCACCAATCTTGTGAACCTGCCCTGTAAAATACAACAATCTCTCTGTTGTTGTTGTCTTACCTGCATCAATATGTGCAATGATACCGATATTTCTAATCTTATCTAACGGCATCTTAACATTGTATGTATTCTTATCCATATGTTTTTAAAATAAATTAACGATTAATTGAAAGGGAATTACTACCTTCGCGATTGCGATTATACACAACTATTTAAGATTAGACAACAGTTTCAAAGCCTCCTCTGAAATCAGATTTGAATTATCATACTCAACTCCCTTCTCAAAAGCTGATTTTGCTTCTGCAATATCATTTTCTTTCATCTTAACCATACCTAAAAGAAGGTAATATTTCGGATTATATTTATCGTAAGATAAAAGTTGTTCTAGTAAAACATTTGCTTCTGAAATATTATTATCATCAATTGCTAATCTAACTCTCCAATACAAGTACTCTTTTTGTTCCTCTTCCGTTAATTCTAATTTTCCTAACTGTTGATTGTAGAAATCAACTACAGCTCTTTCACCTATCTGATCATTAACTTCAATCCCAAGAAGGTATATGTAAGCTTTCTCTTGATTAACTAGTAGATATTTTATTGTATCTGCAGCTTTAAGATTCTGCTTATTTGCAAGAAGAATATCTATATATTCTCTAACTAATTCTTCTGGAGCATCCTTACCTCCAAATTCTATTGCTTTTGTATAATTGTTAATTGCACCTTCTAAATCATTCTTAGAATAATTTGCCCTAGCTTTACCCCAGAATATCTCTATCTCCATCCCTCCCAAAATTGATGCCTTATCAAAATATTCAATAGCTTTGTCATGTTGATTAGTTTGTAGATATGCCAAACCTGTGTAGTACATTCCTTCCACATATTCTGTAATTTCCCCTTCTATAGTCTTCAGAATATTTAACGCAAGATATGGGTAATTGTTGTTAAGGTAAATTCTGGCTAATTTGGTAGCATTAAACTTTTTATCATCATCCAAAGTCTTTAATACTAAATCAAATTCATCATAGTAAGGATTCCACTTACCAGAGGCAGTTATGCTACCTATCTGTGATTTAGCTTTCTCAATGTCTTTAAGAGCATAGATATATGAGAGGACTAAATTAGCTTCTACTACACTATCTCCATCATAACTATTACCCTCTATCTGCTTTCTACCTTCTTCAATCCTACCAATATTCATTAAAGCTTTTCCTAATGCTAATTCTGCATCTGGATTTACAACTCCTAAACTTAGACCCTCTTGATACATATCTTTTGCCTCCTGGTAATCGTAATTCTCATAGTAGTAATCTCCTATCATCTTGTACAACTGAGATCTATCAACAGATGATAGTGCTCTTGTTGACTCTCTAGTTATTGCTACAGCTTGATCTACTCTGTTTTTCAAAAGAAGTATTTTTACTATGCCTTGATACGCTGTTAATTCTTGGGGAATAACTGCAGTAGCTTCATAATATTGATTTATAGCTTCGGAATATTCTCTAGCATTAAAACTTAATTCTGCATTTTTTATTTTATCATTATAACTACTCCTCTCTGCATCAGATACCTTCCGACTTAAAAGATACCATGTGGTTAAGCTAGATATCACTAAGAGAAGTACTAACCAAGGAAGAATCTTTTTTAATTTTTCTTTCATATATTAAAATATAGTTTAGTGGCACACTTATGTCAAATATAGATAGTTATGATAGAATTAGCTACTATGTCTAGAAAAAAAATATTTTTTACTCTTTTAATCTCAATCCTTTTCTTGGAGATTTACCATATTGATTCAATGTTTCCCACCAGTAGTTATTCAGAAGGAAGTCCTTCTGTGCTAGAAGAGGTTTTTAGGAATAAAAAGGCCGTTTTAGATGAAAAAATTAAGGTTATCACAGTAACCTACAACAAAAATTCTTCCGTGTACTTAACAAGAAGTACTACTCCAAACCAAGCGTTACTTTCTCTTGGATATCCCGTAAGTAGTAATAATAGGATTTTTTCTACTTCTCCAGTAGATAGATTGTATACAGATTCTCATATTTTAGTTCAAACATACAGAACAGAGCTTAGTACTGTTATTACAGAAATTCCTTTTGAAACAGAAACGAAGGGGACTGCACTCTGTGCTAAATTAGCAAAGCCTGTTGTTGAACAGCAAGGAGTTTTAGGAGTAAAAACACAGGTTATTGAAAGATATTATCTTGAGGATAAATTCATTTCAGAAAGAGTTATTAGTGAGAGTATAGACAGAGAACCAATGAATAAAATAATATCGTATACAGGAGCAAATCATGACCCAAATTCAGTGACACAACTAGGACATAACTGTGATTATTGGAACAGTGTTGTAAGTTCTTTAAATGCTACAGATGAAGAGAAACAGTGGTTAAGATTTACAATGAAATGGGAATCTGGATGCAACGCAGAACACAACAAAGGTTTCTACAAAGGACTTTTCCAATGGAGTCCATGTCTATGGTATAGTTCATATCCCAATGATAATATTTTTGATGGATATGCACAGATAAGGAATACATTAAATAAAGTCAGAGCAGGAGCACACCCTAAAAATATGTGGCCAGCTGTTTACAGAAAGTACCTACAACAATACCCCCCTCTTAGTTGGTTACCAGAATAGATTATCTATAACTATAATATTCACAAATATCTTGAGGTATCTCTCCTAAGAATCTAGAAGGTAGTTGTGATGAATATCCTTCTCTTGTTAATCTTTGTTCTGCGAAAGTGATAAAAAGCTTTTTCTTTGCTCTAGTAATTCCAACATAACAAAGTCTTCTTTCTTCTTCCAAATCATCCTCTTCTAAGAAAGATCTAGAATGTGGAAGCAAGCCCTCTTCTGCTCCTATCATAAACACATAGTCAAATTCCAAACCTTTAGATGAATGTAATGTCATAAGGTTAAGATAGTTCCCTGTACCATCCTGATTCTTTGTTTGTTCCTGTTCAATAATATTAATTTCATTTAAGAATACTTCTAAACTCTGTTTACCATGTTTACACGAATAAGAAGATGCTACATTTTTTAATTCTGTAATATTATCTTTCTTCATCAATGCATCTTCTGAACCATCATCAAACCACTCAATATACTTGGTTCTTTCAAGAATCGTATCAACTATATCTATCAGTTCTCTCTCCTTTGCAAAAAAGTAAAAACTACCAAAGAGCGAGATTGTAGTAATATATTTCTTCCATTTATCTTTAGAAGAGGAAATCGTTTCAATTACTTCCTTACTTAATTTAGAATCATCTAGGAATTCCATATTATCTGATACATATGCTGCTATGAGGAATTCTCCTATTGTTAAATGATTTTCTTTTGCAAGAGAGTGTAACTCAGCAACAGCTTTAGGTCCATTCTTTCTTGGAGGAGTATTAATTATTCTATCAAGACTTAATTCATCCTTTGGATTAAAACAAAATCGCAAGTAACTGATAATATCTTTAATTTCTTTCCTTTCATAGAATCTAAAAGCTCCTACCAATTTGTAAGGTAAACCAGATTTAAGTAATACTTCTTCAATTGCTCTAGATTGATAGTTAGTTCTGTAAAGAATTGCGATATTCCTTAATGGGATATTTTTTTGTTGAATTAATCTAATATTATTTACTACATACTCAGCTTCATCTTCTTGATCCAGGGCTTGATAAATTGAAATCTTCTCTCCTTCATCATTGTCTGTCCAAAGCACTTTATCCACTCTACTATTGTTCTGTTGAATTACATGAACTGCTGCTTTAATCACATTTTTTGTAGATCTGTAGTTTTGTTCTAACTTAACAACTGTTACATTATCAAAATCTTTTTCAAATGATTGAATATTTTTAATATTAGCTCCTCTCCATGCATAAATTCCTTGGTCATCATCCCCAACAACACAGATATTGTGATGTTTTTCTGAAAGGAGTCTTGCAAATTTATATTGTACTGTGTTTGTATCTTGGTATTCATCAATTAATAGATATTTATATTTGTTTTGATATTTTTCCTTTACACCTTCATTCTCTTCCAAAAGCTTTACTGTAAGGTAAAGTAAATCTCCAAAATCAACTGCATTTTGAGATTGTAATTGTTTTTGATATGCAGGATATATTTCTGAAACGATATCTTCAACAAATCCAGAAAAATGGTAAGGAAATTGTTCTGGAGAAATCATATCGTTCTTAGCTGTACTTATGAAATATGATACTGAAGATGGTTTTATCTGCTTAATATCTATATCTCTTTCTACCATGATCTCTTTAATCACATTATCTGAGTCATCAGAGTCATATATTGAAAAGTTATTATCTAACCCTATACTACTGGCATTCTGTCTAAGCATCATTGCCCCTATTGAATGAAATGTCCCTATTGTAGGCACTCTACCATCTTTTATTCCCAAACTTTCTAAAATTGCTGCAACTCTCTCCTGCATCTCTCCAGCAGCTTTTTTAGTAAATGTAACTGCAAGTATATTGTTTGGTTTTACTTGTTTCTCAGTAACTAAGTATGCAATTCTATTTGTAATTACTTTTGTTTTTCCTGATCCTGCCCCAGCAAAAACTAAAAGAGGACCTTCAGTACACATTACAGCTTTCTTTTGTTGAGGATTTAAACCCTCCAGAATATTATTTGAACTCATTTCTACTGATTAGTTATATTTTCTTGAAATATCTCAACATAGCCCAGCCTTCTACCCCAGGTGCATACTGAATTTTGTACCATCCTTCTTCTTCACCGAGGAGAATAAATACTGTCCCATCTTTTGGACTATCTATAATTTCACAACTTGACCATCTACATGTACGAATATTAACAAATCCAAACTGGGGGGAACTAACCTGAACCAAAGTATTATCTCCTTTTACAACATTAAACTTTACTTCAAACTCAGAATCCTCAAATGGTTTTTTATCAAATTTTTGTAACACGAAACTCTCACTTACTTCTCCCATTAAAACTTTTGCCTCCATCTCAAATTCTAGTTCAATTGATTCGTTTGGTTTGATAACTTTATCTGAGATTTCTAATGGTTTGCTGAAACTAGACCAAACTTTATTTATTGCAAATTTACTCTCCTCTCCACTCTTTGTAGAAATATATATTGGATCTTTATCTGTAAACCAAGCAAAATCATTAATATTTGTAGCTTTAACTTTTACTTTTGTTCTACTTCCTATGACTGATTCTTTTGGAAATTCAACACTGTCTATTTTAACTTTGTATTTATGATTTTCTTCTGCACTTAGTTTTACACTAGCTAAAGAGGTATTAAGTGCAGTAACAAATTCTGGTTTAGCATCAACAATACTAATAGAAGAGAATTTGTTCTCTTCTTGAACAATTTGAAGTTGGACCCCCTTTACAGTATCAATCCCCCACGAAGAGGAAAGAGCTTCTACTAACTCTTTCAAAGATGTCTCGGCCCTTGGTGTAAATGTTGAAGAGTTTGATAAATACCCTATTATAATTGCATTATCTAAATCATTGAATTGTAGGTTAGCACCTATACCACCCGTTTTACCCTCATATATTGCTCCATTTTCATCTAAAAGATATGTATATGGAAGATCTGGAAGATGAAGGCGAGTTATATAGTAGTAGTAAAGAGTTTTGACCCACAAGGAAGGATTCCTAGATATTTCTTTGGATTGAGCTGATACTGATGTTACATATATCTTCTGAGGTGTTGTATATACAGTTGTACTCTGATCTGTGAGAGATGTATCAAATTTCTGAGTTGAAACAGAGTATGATGAAAAAGCAAAAATACTACCAGTTGATATTACAGAAAGCAAAATTATTACAAGTAAAACACCTATTCTTTTCATATTCCATTCTATCATTATATTAGAAAATTTTTCTACTTTTTATCATTTGTAAGTATTAACTCAGGATTCACCGCATTAGCATACCATGTAGAAGGTATGAAGTAATCGTTTCCCTTGTAAGTCATATTACATTGCGCCTCTATCTTATACACTGGTGTTAAATACTTTTGAGACATATCTTTGTAAAGATATACTATTGATATTTTATCTGCTTTACAATCTCTAACACTTTTTTTAATTTTCTCCCACTCCTCTGAAACATATAACATTTCTTCATGGTTAGGTTCTTTCCAAAGAACACCAAAATCAAAATAGTTAGTTTTAGGATATTCTGATTGGTTGATAACTTTAGATAGTTCTTTTTGAGATATTAAAGGTATTATTTTATTTGTATTCGTAAATTGTGTTAAGAGAAGATTAGCAGAGATGATTTTACCATCTTTAACTACAATATTATCTGTCTGATTATCCCAATAATCTTTTTCCATAAGATTCTCTCCTATATATCTTTTGGCATAATATTTAGTTACATTATCCCCCACTTTTATTGTCTCAAAGACCTCATATTTCCAATCAAAACCAAAATATTGATTAATTAATTGAGAAAATATGGAATTTGATAAATCAGAAGATTCTACTTTAATAATATCCTCTCCTGATATTATTAAAGTATTTGTTTCAAGATTATATGTCATGAATTTCTCACCTTTAATCCATTGATAGAAATAACCATCACTTTCAAAATTTAATTCTAAACCACTATCATTTGCTATCTCTTTTATCTTTGTTAATTCCAAATCATTACGAACTTCCCAAAGGGAAAATTTACGTTCATCCTCTACTATTTTATAATCCTTTAAAGAGATTTCTTTATCTGTTGAAGAGAGAGAAGTTTGATGTATAGGAGTAATTACATAATTTTCTTTTCTCTTGTTATTTAGAAATAGGAAGATAACAACACCTATTACTAATATAATGAGGATTATTCCTATAATAATTATTGTCTTTTTATTTTTCATAGTTTTTTACTAATTTAAAAGTAACTGTCTAAGGACAAGGAGTCAAAGGACATCCAAACCTGTCTCTTAGAATATAGCCAGGATCTACATGCTTCCCATTAACAGTCATTTCAAGATGTAAGTGATCACCAGAAGAACAAGTATCTCCTGCTATTAATGGAGCATCTGGTTTATAACCAGGCCAAATATAATAGTCATAACCAGCTATCTGTATTTTACCAACTGCCTGTTGAGAACCTAACTCTGAACCTATATCAAGACCTCCAACAATTACCGTATGTACAAGGTAAAACTCGTATACTGTTCCTTCATATTCAGCTTCAAATTTTACATAATTACCCGCCTTTTGGTTACAGTAAGGATATACTCCATGATCTGTTACATAACAATTTTTATTTCCACAAAATGAAGGTGCATAGAAGAAAGAGTTATATCCGACATCAATGGCATTATCCAAACTACTATGAGTACCACTTGTAAGTGGCCCTTGAGTACATCTGTATGAACCTTCTGATCCTAAAGGACACTCAACACCATCTGGTAAAGGTGGTATATCTCCATAATAGCTATCACTACCACCACCATCGGTATAGAGTACTTTAAAATCTTTTTCTCCCAAAATAACTTCACCAGGTGCTACATGTGCATACTGATTTCTTAAAGTAACAAAAAACATAGAAGGTATTATCACAATAACAGCAACAATTCCAACAATTGTAAGAATAAGGAGTGTAAAAGATACTTTCATAATTGGTTTCGCAATTTTCATTCCTATCTCTATAGCTACACTGAATAGAAGATCTACAGCGAAACCAATTACCGCTCCCACTCCTGCTGAAGTTACACCCAAGGCAGATATAATAGCTGTCTTAATTCCTTGTAGTAAAACTTTAAAACCACCTTCTCTTGCCCATTTAGCAATAAGTCTTCTAGCTGGACCATCTTTCACGATTTTAAGTAAACCTTTAGCAATTTGGACTCTAAGCCCTTTTATAGGAGCTCCTACCTTTGCAATAAGAAACTTACTAAATTTCTCTTTAGCTCTACTAAGTGTGCCAAATTCATATGCTAACTTCTGTAATCTCTCGTTTTTCTTTACAAACTTGAGTAATTTGTTAAATTTTTCTTGATCTAGAATATCTGTAAAAGAATGTAGATATGCTTCACCATTTTCACCAAATAACTGATTTAGATTTACCTTATCAAACCAACCCTCTCTCTCCATTAATTTTAAGAATTTCTCCTGTTGTTTAAATGCTCTGTATGCAAAACCCTCTCCAGTAGACAATGTTTTAATCCAAACGGCTGGTGTATTGTAATACACCTCAGTCATCATTTCATAATATGCATTCAAAAACTTACTCCCCTTACCAGTTGCTATCTTAGGTAGTTTGAACTTCGGCATATCTTTTTTACCTCCTTGAATAAATCTACTTATACCTAATACCTCTCTTTCTTCAACAGGCATGTATTTTCCTTTAAACATGACATTTTTTCTCTTATCAAAGAAATCTCCTGATAATATTGCAGGAATGAATTGTCCCCCCATAGTGTATTCCCAAGTAGAAGATACTGATGATAAAAGACCATCCCATTCTCCAAGTCTTTGAGCTACTTTCTGAGTTCTAAACATCCTTAATTCTTTATTTGTATCTGTTATCTTTGCTCGAAGATCCTTAATAAGATTTCTGTCAGGATTGTCAGATTTCAGTAATGTGGACAAAGATATCTTATATTGTTTCAAGTTATCTTCTATCTCGGAAATATGTTTATTTCTTAAAGCTCTCTCTGTAAAAAGACGAACACCCATTTCTGCACGTTCATATTTATCTGCAAGTTCTGTTTCACCAGATGCTCTTGCTTTAGCTGCTTTTAAAGCCATATTATGACCTTCAAATACCGGATAAAGGGTTTGATAGTTATTATCAGATACCTTATCTAATATTGAAGAGAGTTCATTATTATTTAGTCCCTTTCTTACCCCATCATCATATATCTTAAATACTCCCTGTAATTGTTTATATATTTCAGCCCCTTCTTTATCTCCAAAAGATATTTTAAGAGTATCTTCCGAAATATTCCTATAATCTCCAAACCTTCCCTTTACAATCTTTTCTAAATAATCCCTATTCTTTGCCCATGCTCCTAACCTTTCTTCTGGTTTATTAGGTCTTTTATCAAGAAAAGATTCCTTACCTCCCACATTAAATAGTGCATTTTGGGTTTCCAAATCTAAGCCATATTTCTTTGCCCAAGTAGCAGCTACAATCCCAGATAGTTGTTGTCCAGCCCAAGCCAACTTCCCTAATTTCCTATTAGTTTCTAACCTCTTAAACTGATTATCAACAAAAGACAGGTCGTTATTAAGAACACCTTTAATATCTAAGAGCCTAAGCTTTATTTGTTCTCCTGGACCAAGGTTAACAACCGCTACCTCAGTATTAACTACATCATTGAAAGCATCAACAGCTGTTTTGTTTACAAATTGTCCAGGATTTTCAAGGACTGCGGCTAATGCATCAATATACTCACTGGTACCATCAAAACCTGTAATTTTTACAGGTTTCCTTTTATCAGGAGGTTTTTGAGATTCTGTGAATATAAAGTCAAAAACCGACCCGAGAGCATCTTCGTATTGCTTCTGTTTTGGCATCTGACTTTAATATTACAATTAATTACTACTTGAACATTCCACCTAACAAAGGAATTTTGGTCAAATTCTCTTTAATTACTTTTCCTGTTTCTGTTTTAGGTGCTGTTGCTGGGATTATAGATTTTACTATTTCAGGTGCTGTTGCAGCTACATAAATAACAACAATCTTACCAATATTAATTATCAACCATGGAATAAATTTCCCAGTACTAGTACTAACACCAACAAGTGTTTCTGGAAATGCTAATCTAATTCCTCTTCCTTCAAAAGCATATGGAATATTTACTATTGCAAATGCTATTGGGAAAACTAAAACATTTCTAGCTGCTGATTTAAAAGTATTAAGCATTGAAGCTTCATTACCTGGAAGAGCACCTGCGAGAATTGTAAAAGGTGCTGTTACTAGATTAACCAAAATACCAAAATATGCTTTTAATAATACAATCCAGAGTTTGATTGCACCAATAAGTATAATAGCAGAAAGTATTACTCCTAAAATACCAATAAGAACAGGAGCAAAGTTCATCGCAACGATAGCCTTTATAAAGGCTACCACTCCTAAAAGACCAGTTCCACCAGTTACAATAGACTTTAAAGCAAAATTACTAAATAATGCAAACGGATTATGAACCTCTATTGCAGCAAGAGAATTATCTGGATAAAGTAGGTTAGCAATAACATTTCTAATCATTCCACCAATATCTATAATTATCCCTATAATTGCAAAACTAAATGTGACAAGAAGAAGTGATAAAACTAATTTCGGAATAGAGTTCCCTAATGTTACCATAACTTGCCCACCTATCTTGTTCCTAAACATAATCATAAAACCAATAACTATCATAATCACTACATAAAAAACATATGCAATATTTCTTGTATAAGACCATATATCTGCAATATTAGTTCTTTCTAAATCGTCAAAACCACTAGCATATACAGAATTAGCTTGTTTATACCCAGGAACCCATTCTTCTGCAAGATGAGCAACAACATCTACTTTCGGTTGACTGTTAAATGTAGCTACTAATCCTTGATCAACTTTTTCAACTAAACCATATTTCAATTCTTCTGGAAGTTCTTCTGAGTTTTCAAAACATGTTGTACACATACCTTGTAACAAACTCATAGAATGCCCTACTATTGATTTTGCAGATCCTTTCTCAACATTCTGTGCCTTGGTCTCATTTTGATTAATAATATCTGAAATTGTCGCAGCATTTTCATAAACTGTAACATTATCTACACCTTTTTTCATCTCTTCATCAAAATCAAAATCTTCTTGTGCCATTACCCCAAAAGGCAAAAACAGAAGAAAGAAGAATGTAGTAATGACTGGAACTGGTAACAATCTAAATTTTTTCATTTTAAAATATTAATAATTTATTTAATTAATTCCATACTTCTCAGCAGATAATTTCATAGATCGAGCTACAGAATTCCAATAAGCATTGAAATTCTTAGGAAAATCTTTTTGACCTGGTGCCTTATCTTTCTCTTGTAGATTGAAATTTGATAGTATAGGGGATGCATCCCATAAACACAATACAGGTACATTTGTACCATCTATTTCCAGAGCACACTTTGTTGCAACAAAAAACATTACAGAAGTTTTAGGATTACCCGATGTTTTTAAACCACCAGATTCTGCAGGAGAGAGAGTCTCTCTATATGATTGTGTTAGAAATGCATTTGCACAAAGCTCTTTTTCACAGTTATCTGGTTCTCCAAATATCGGAGTCATCTTAATTCCTAAAGATTTCGGATCTACACATTCTCCTGATTTCTCTGTTGTTATAATAGTTTCTCCAGTTTCAGGATCCACTCTTTCTACACTTTCTCCTATTTTACATTCTTCCCATTGAGACAACCCAAATGTTGCCGTAAACCATCCTTTAATCATCGCTGATACATTTACACAAGATGTTACAACACCATCTTTATCATCTATCTCCTTATAATCTTTACCCTCTACAAGACACTCAGAATTATCAGATATTATCTTTGCATCTCCACCTGGAGCTTGAGCACCAAGATATCCACCATATTTTTCATCAGATGCGATATAGTTTGATTTTCCAACATTATAATCAGATATCGCTAGCTTTGGATCACAAGTCTTTCCATAAACCGTACACTCTGGTTGACGAGATCTATCTTCAACTTGGTACTCACCTTTAACATCATTTAAATTTTCTACATCTCCTAAATTCATCTTAATTTTTCCTTCAACAACAAAAGGCTTCTTCTCAGTACCAGAAATAGATTCATTAAACCCTATAGCTTCTTGAGGCGATAAGGTTCTTGAAATTATCTCTGGATCAATTTGTTGTCCATTAGATCTAGTTTCTGGAGAATCCTTTCGTATTTGTTTGTTACTATCTATAAATGTATATTGTCCTTTCCATAAAGCTAATGGGTAAGTTACCTTTGTTATTCTAATCGTAGAATCTTTACTTACAATAATACCTTTTCCACCTGGTTTGGATTTAGTACCATCGCTTGTGAAATCAATTTTACCACTACCCTGTGTAGAGCAAACATATCTTTTTGAGGAGAGGAAGTTTGCAGGATCTATTCCTTGACAGTCGGAACCAGAAATACCTAAGACTGATGAATCTGAAGAATCCAGTAATGTTACAGTTTGTGAATTATCTAATAGAATATAGTTTATAGACGCATCCTCATCTATCACCTCTTCTATAACCTCACCTGTTTGACAATTTGTACATTCTGCTGGTTGAGCTACAGGAACCTGTGATTCTGTTTTACTAAAATCTGTTTTTGAAAAAATATTTACCATCCATAAAGAGAAAAGGGAGAGTCCAATAAGGAAGAACATTGCTTTTGTATTTATAGGTTTTTTTCTCATAAGTTTCTAGACATTTTACCATTTCCCTTGGTTCTTTTCCTGGAGGAGAAATATAATAATACTCCAAATATTACTAAAGAAATAGAAATTAAGACTATACCAATAAAATTATCCATTATACCTGTATTTGGTGTTGTAGTTGTTCCTGTTATAGTAACAGCATTTGGGTCATTTGTGATTCCATAGTTACTTAGTTGTGAGATAGATGTTGTAGGTTCTGTTGATGATAGTGATTCAAGAGCTATTTTAATATCACGTTTATCAATACCATCCATACTTTCTTCTTTTTTAGATGTTTTAAATGTAGTAAATGGTTCTATTATCAATCTATCTTCAGATGTATATTCAAAATAACTGGTACTATCATCAAATCTTAAATCACCAATTGGCATTGTCCAATTTCCTCTTTCATCTACAAGAGTAGAAACTTCATAACTGGTTCCTAAAGAACCAATTTTATCCATATCCTTTACACTACCAATTACAATAACTTCTCCATGACTTGGCATGTTAGTAAAGCTTCCACTTAATGTTGTAAAAGGAGGAGCACTTTCTACTGTAGCTAATGTTGTTACTGAATATTTCCTTTCGTTGTTGTCATAAAGATCCTCTCCTGAAATAATTTCGTAATAATATTTTGTTTCTGATTGTAGACGATCTAGTTTTACACTATGAACATAGTATTTACCTTTTGCGGATATTCCATCTCTTTGGTCATATGCAGTATTACTTAAATCATTTTGAGATACTCCATATTTTACTAAACCATTTTCTTTTTCCTCAGAGATCCATAGTACTGTAAAACCAACATCTGTTAGATTACTTACTCTTATACTTTCTGGTCCAACATTGGTAGATACTCTACTTACTTCAGCTAATTCTAACCATTGTAAATGATGAACAATCCTGTATTTCCTATCAGTAAACTCTTCATCAGGAATATCTTCTTCAAGAGGTTCTGTTGGAGTTACTGGTTTAACTGGAGGCTTTTTATCAATTACAACTGGATCTTTGGGTTCTTCTGATGTTACAGGAGGTATAGATACTGCTAGTTTCGCTTCTGCTGGAATCTTGGAGTATATTTCTGTACCCGCACTTAGAACTAATTGATTAGATTCCTTTAATCTACTATCATTATCAAAGAGACTAGAATACATACCTGTTAGTTCAGCACCATTACCTCTTCCATCTGTAGCTAGTACTGCTATTACAGAGTTTTCATTTACATCTACTCTAGATCTATCAGCTATTTTTAGTAATCCTGAGAGATCTGTAATCCATGCTTTATCATTCATCAAAGTAGCTGATGCAGGAAAAGATGTTTTATCTTCTAAAAGAACATAGATTAGGATATCATCATCTGATGCTGACTCTATACGCCCACTAACATGATTTATAGAGGGAAGATCTGCTGTAATTGGAGCAGTAGTAAATACTAAGTCTTTACCTTCACTAGATGTATATTTGGTATTACCAGACTTTATCTTGAAATTATACTTAGTATTCGGTTCTAGACTTTCAAGTTCTACATAGTGTGTATTTCTTCTATCAGACCCTCTTGCATCTTTAACTTCAGATTTTTCTCTATCATTCTCAACTAGAATTACACTACCGTAAGTTTTAGTATCTGTTGTCCATGAGATTACAGACATTGTAGGGGTAACATTGCTTAATACAACATTTTTTGGATCTGTATCACCAGAAGCTCTTGATACTATCTGTACTACTTGGTATGCAGCAAATAGAAGAAGAGGTAATCCTATAATCAGAATTGCCACTATTATATTCTGTCTTCTTTTTCTTTGAGGTAATTGAGCTATCTTCATTAAGAAATATGATACCTAGAAGAAGAAATTATTACAATACAACAAGATATATTATTACTCTTCTGTACTCTTTTCTCCTGTTAGACCTGATACAAAGCCACTTACAGCAGATATTCCAGATCCTATACCCTTAATCGGCTTTATTATACTTTCATTTACTTCTTCCACAGTACCCTTTACTGTAGATACTACAGAGTGAGCATCGGAAGTGATATCTTCAACATTCTTCAATGTTCTTCTAGAGTCTTTTATCAACATACCTAATTCAAATAGTATGAAAGATAATAAGGATGCTAGGATACCAACGACTATCATCCAATATATTGGAGGTATTGTTTCCATATGTTTAATTTTAAATTTAATTACTTATCACACTTTCCATTGTTAGTACCACCTGGATTCCACCAAAGAGTTTTACAAGATGAATCTTTTGGATTAAATTCACTTATTCTTACAAAATATCCATTTAATGGACTTATGGGGTAGTCTTGTCCATATGCTTGTCCATCTATTAATTGATATCCTTGATACATACTTTTAGAGGTAGGCCACCATGTTACATTGTTAGCTTTAAGACCTTCTATAGTATTAATACTCTCTATTAAAGATCTAGCTGTATATGCAGTACTATATCCATGTATACCTACTAGATTCCAACCTAAGGAGAAGGCAATAGGGATAGATTCCTTAATCTCGTAACCAGGTACTGATATTGTCACATCTCTTTCAGCAACTACTACATATCCTTTACCAAAGACCAAATCAAAAGGAACTCCACTAACTTCTCCTTTCTCTAAGTTATAGACATTTCCACCGTTCCAGGAACCTCCAGTAAAATATGAAATCCTAGAAACTTCATACCCTCTTTCATTTGCAATCTTTAAAAAGTCCTCCGATGACAATGGCTTTTTCTCTCCCAAAGAAGGCATAAAATTGAAGGAAATTATATTAATACCCTCCTTAAGAGATATCTCTTGTGCTGTCGTCTCACGAGACACTGAGATCCCAATAGCACTTTGAGTCATTAAAAGGTCTTCATTAGCCTTTGGATTCTGGGGATCTGCTGGCTGCTGATACCCTTCAACCCCATCACGATCCTCATAAAAGGCATATCGTTTATTTTCCCCTCCAAGCAGATATAAGGAGTTAGACCCACCAGAGGTGGTAGAACTCACAGAATATACTCCCGAGTTAGGAAGATAAAGAACCATATCATTATCTTGTATATTAGTTTGAGCAATACTATGAAAAAAAGGTTTATTAGCTTTCTTGACAGGAGACGGTGACTGTCCAGGCCATTGTGCCCTACACCCTGAGATATTTCCATTTACTTTATTGATATCTATTTTGCTTAAATATATGAGTTTCACACACTCATTCGCGGAAAGTATTTTATTTCCACAACACACATTCCCACCGGCCTTAAGTATTTCCTTTAGATTTATACCAGTATCCCAAGCAGTATTTATATTTATAAAAATTGTACTGCCAAGATTTTTTATTCTATTAAAAGTATTTCTAAATTCCTCACAATCATCATATGTTTTACTAAGAAAAGAAGAAAGTAGATTACAATTAGTAGAATAACAATCTGTATATGAATTTATAACATTAAAATCATAACACATATCACTGTCATTTGAGATCCTTTTTCCTTGTCGTTTTTTATCTGAAGATTCTTCGTCTTTATTTTCTTCTTCACCTGTTTCTGAGGAACTTTCTCCTGATTCCGTAGATCTGGTAGAAAAGCTTCTTTCGCCTCTTGGTTTTTCTTGAGGAGGACACCCTGTTTGTGCGTCATTAGGCACATTATTACAATACCTATCTCCAGGACAATAACAAGTATAGTCATTTGCTACATGCCTCCAGTAACAAGTTGTAGCATCAGCACCTGTTTTACCTCCGACAGTGTATCTATAATAACAATCTCCACAATATGTATAAGGACCTTTGTCTCCATTCTCCTTACATGCTGTGCTTTCATTATTATTGTCTCTTGATGTTGTTTCTGCATTACCATTTGGTGTTGGTGTTGATGGTAATGGTGATAAGTGTTGTAATACTTTTGGTGCAGCTTCACTAACCTTAATAAACTTATTAAATACTCCTGCAACTTCTTCTCTTGTATCCTCCTCTTGGTTAGCAGCTAAATTTAAAGGAAAAATTAAATCCTTATATTTATATTCCTTTGATCTAGCTGACCAATGATTCTGAGACTGAGGAATAAAGTTCATAATCGCATCTGAAATATCTACTATTGTTCCATCTTCCATTCTTGAGTTACTTAAATCTATACTCCAACCACCATCTGAATTAGACACAGAAGAGAAAAGAATAGGATCCATATCGGGTACCTTTACTGTTAAGAAGACAATAGAATCAAAATCTTTTTTAAGAAGAAAATAACCATCTTTATGACGATATACAGTATCTACCGTACCATATGCAGGAATAGGTTTAGAAAAATCTTTAAAAAGTGCAAACGTTTTAGCTTTAAACTCTGACACACCACCTACTTCACCTTCTTGATATACCCCTCTATTCTTCCCATAACTAACAACCCCATCACCTACTCTAAAGAAATATTCCTTCTCTGCATCTAAGTTCTGTACTGTAATATGATGGGTATAGTATTTACCATATTTAAATACCTTAACATCATTACAATTAAAATTACCAACATCTACAGTAAAATTAACATCCTTACTCTTAGCTGCCTTCTTATTAAACTTACTAACACACTCACTCATAGCATTAGAACTATCCCTATCATCTACTGCCTTCTTCTTACCTATCCATGATAAAGGTCCTGGAAGAAAATTATCTTTCTCTCCATAGTAAACAATACCAGTCATAGGAGTATCCGTTACCCATGATACTGTAAATGCACTATCTGTTACATTAGTAACCCTCACCTTATACGGTCTATACTTAACCCCGATAAATACTACATATCCTATATATCCTAAGAGAAATAATCCTGCCAAAACAAGAACTATTTTAGATATGGTTCTTAAAATCTTCATCCTTTTTAAAATCTTTAATCGTTGTAAATCCATATAAAAATATATTAACTTTATATACTTATATCAAACAAAAATAACTGTAAGATGTCAAGTTAGTAAGAAAAATTTTTCAATATTGTAATTTAAATACAAAGATGTTAAACTTATGTTTAACATGAGAAAGAGAAATACAAGAAAAAAAGACAGAGAAATCTTACAAGGCATAATCGGTATTCTCAAAGTTAAAAACAAAGACAATTTTGACTACAAGAAAGAATACAGAAAACTATTAGAGAAAAAGTATGGTGAAAAACAAAGTTCTAAATAGTAAGAATTTTGTAAGAACTATATGAAATAATTTAAGTATGAAGGAAAACATGAAGAACAAAGAATATACAAAAATCAATCTAAGAGATTTTAGACACAATCTAACACAGTTAAAGGATTCATTGGTGAGAATATATGAGAAAGGTATTCCCATTGGCTACTATATCCCAGAACAATATGAGGTCAAGATAGAGAGCAAACAAGAAATTAGAAGAGAACAGATGAGAAAAGCCTTGCAACTCCCTCTAGGGCATCTTGCCACACAGAAACACAAGAATATTGATGCAAATGAAGAATTTAAGAAAATTATGATTGAAAAGTATAGAAAATGAAAAAGATATTCTTAGACACAAACATATTAGCGGATTTAGTAGGAGAAAGGACACAATATGATAGTGGTGTAGAACAGTTAATTGATGCTGAGTACTTTCCAATTATTTGTATATCAGCTTTAAGCGTTCCAGTTGTACTATATGTTTTCAAGATAAAGATGGATTCTGAAGAGTTTTTAAGATTCTCAGAAATTATATCCACAATGAATATACTACCACTAACAAGTAAAATTATTATAGATGCCACAAAACATATATCACCTGATTACGAGGATTCATTGCAATATCTAACAGCCATAGAAAACAATTGTGATTACATCCTAACAAGAGATAAAAAAGATTTTGAAAAGATAAAGAAGGCAATACCTTCTAAGATTAAAATAGTAACAAACATATCCCAAATCAAGTAATAGTAAGGTATAATTAGACATGCAAAAATTCTTTGTTAAACATAAACTTTCTGTTGAGGATATTACCTATCTTTCCGATTCAGACAGTAGGAATATCATTGAAGAAGGGAAGTTGAAAATAGAAGACTATATTGAAATAGAGACATATGAGAGAAGATTCCTAGCTCAGATATCAGATATTCTACCTGCTTCTGTTGAAGTACAGATTGTAGAGGACTTGGGTGAAAGAGAATCTGAACATATCCCTGATATTACAATTATTCAATCACTAAGTAATGATCCAAAATTTAACTTCTTTATTGAAAAGAGTGTAGAGATTGGTATTGAGAAGATAATTCCTGTTGAATCTAAATATTCATTAAAAAAGAAAAATAAAGCTATTAAGGATACTGGATATTGGAACAAGCTAGTTAGGGATGCTACAGAACAATCTAGAAATATATTTCCTACTATAATTGAGAGACCTTTGTATATTAAAGAATTAGTTAATTACAACTTCCCAAATGATTCTGTAAAAATATGTCTAGCTACAGAGGTTCATGATGCCAAATATTTGGAAGATATTTTAAGGAATGTTGATATTAAAAAGCCAGTAATAGTTGCAATTGGTCCAGAGAAAGGATGGGATATTTCTGATTTAGAAATTTTCAAAGAATTAAATTTCAAATTTATTAAGCTAAAAGGAAATATATTAAGAACAGAGACAACTGGATTAGTAATTGGTAGTATTATTAAATACCTTAAAGGAGAGATATAGCTATGAAGAAGAAAAAGAGATCTAGCTACAAAAAAAGAAGAGAAGCTTTTACAAAAAGACCTGTTAGAGATAAATTCTACACAAAGGACGACATCTTTGTTTCAAGAATGGCTAGTATATTAATGGTACCTAAAGGAAGAATTCCTTGGATATTCTCACAGCGACCAATTACAACAATTAGATTGAATTCATTAATGGGTAATGTTGAAGAAACAAAGAAGGAATTACTAAGAAGAGGATATGAGCTAGAAGAGATTCCTTGGTCAGAGAACACATATTTTGTAATGAATAAGGATAAGGCAGAGGTTTCTCAAACAGAATTGTATGACGATGGTAAGTATTACATTCAGAATCTTTCTAGTATTTTAGCTACATTGATACTGAATCCGAAGAGAAATGAGAAAATATTAGATATGTGTGCTGCTCCTGGTAGTAAGACTACACATATTGCAGATATGGTCAGCAACAATGCCAATATCATTGCAAATGATATTGATATGAGTAGGATATCTGATCTTCAGAGTGTAGTAGATCAATTCGGTGCTAAAGCAAAGGTTACACTTAGTGATGGTAAAGAATTTGGACAGAAATATCCTGTATATTTTGATAAGGTTCTTTTAGATGCTCCATGTAGTGGTGAGGGTTTGATATATTTCAAAGGCCCTAAACCCCTAAGATTCTGGAGTATGGACAAAGTGAAGAGGAGTGTGTTTGTTCAGAAGGAGTTAATTGTTTCTGCATTTAAGACATTAAAGCATGGTAGCTATATGGTTTACTCTACTTGTACATTAGAACCTGAGGAGAATGAAGGAGTAGTTACTCATCTTTTGAAGACATTTCCTAATGCAAAAGTGGAAAAGATTGAACTTAAGGATGAGATTGTTAAATCAATGCCAGAATTAGAAGAATTTATTAAACCTGGTATTAGAAAATGGAGTGGTAATGTTTATGACAACCAAGTAAAGAATGCTATTAGAATTATTCCTAACAAGATGATGATGGGTTTCTTTATTGCAAAGATATCTAAGGAGTAGTTAGAGATAAACAAAGACATATCTGTATTAAAATTTCAGTATAAAAAAAGCACCCTCCCCTGCTTTTTTAAGGCAGACAAGAGGGTGGACCTCGGTCTAGAGTGGAGGACTTGCACCTCATTAAAAGGGACCCTATTTCCCTTGCACCCTACATAATTAGTAAAGATGGAGAGAAATCTAACACTCAATTAGGATATTAGATTTCTCTCTCTTTGTCTAAAAGAGAAGCTTTGGATTGTTAATCATTGTTTTTTGGTACTTAATTAGCTTGTTTTAGTTGTTAGTGACGCTTTGAGCTCTTTTTGCCATAGTTTTGGTTTGTACTATGTTCTGAAGTTTTTGTCCAACCACCAGTGTTAGAGTTTTGCCAATCAGAACTAGTCCTAGTCCCTTTGTCACCATCTTCCCCAGAGTTTTGCCAAGAAGTATGGTGGAAACTATAGCTATCACTAGAAGTTATATTACTACCTTCTTTTATTTTGTAAAGAGCCACTCTTTTGACAGTAAGATTATAGCAGAAATACTATAGGAAAACAAGCCAAGCTTAATGCAAACAATATTTTTCTTGTTGTACACATTTATAAAATCACATCACCTGTCGTACATCTACAAAAGCCTATTACAACAACCGAACAATTTGTATTGCATTTTAGTTGTATACTGGTGTATAACTAATTGGTCGAGAGGTAATCTCGCCCATCGAAAGAAGACCTAGCTTTTAAAAAAGTTAAGGTCTTTTTTCATATATTTATTAACTTACACTATCAATCGTACGAAAATATCGTACAGTTCACACAATGCAGTTGGTGACAAATTATCACCAACTTAAAAAGACAACTTTATGCCTTATTAATCACTCTTCTAACAAAAAAACAGCTGTCCGTTAAAATCGGACAACTGAAAACACAAACCGTCCGCAAAAATCGGACACTTCAGAAAAGAGTGAACTGGTGACAAATTATCACCAGTCCAAACATCATTTCTACTTTACCCCCTTAATACTCAACTTTATCTTCCCTGCTCTATCAATATCAACAATCTTTACCTTTATTATCTCCCCTTCATTAACAAATTTCTTAGGGTCTTTTACAAATTCATCTGCCATTTCAGAAACATGAAGAAGACCTGAGATACTTGGAGTTAAATCAACAAATGCTCCATATGGCATAATTGAAGCAACCTTACCTTCATAGATTTCTCCAACCTTAGGAACAAAGTTGTAAACACTAATTGCTTTAGATGCTTCATCTATTGATTCTTGAGATGAGCTATATATATTAACTGTACCATCCTCATCTATCTCAATCTCTGCTCCTGTCTTTTCAGAAAGTTCTCTAATATTCTTTCCTCCTGGTCCAATAATTTCACCAATCTTATCCGTAGGCACCTTTATCTGTACAACTCTAGGTGCATATTGAGACATTTCTGTCCTAGGCTCAGCAATTGCCTCCTTCATCTTTGCAATTACAATCTTTCTAGCTTCTTTAGATTGTGCAAATGTCTGTCTCACAACATCCATGTCTAAACCTTTTGTTTTTGTATCCATCTGTACAGCAGTTACACCAGACTCTGTTCCTGTAATCTTGAAATCCATATCACCATAGAAGTCCTCTACTCCTTGCATATCTGTAAGTACTTTGAATGTTCCGTCCTCACCTGTAACTAAACCACAAGCAATACCTCCAACAATATCTTTAATTGGAACTCCTGCAGCCATGAGAGCCATAGAAGAACCACACGCTGAAGCCATAGAGCTAGAACCATTCTCACCTTGAATCTCACTCATTACTAACATTGTATATGGAAAATCTTCCTCTGATGGAATTACTGGCCACAAACCTTTCTCTGCTAACATACCATGACCTATAGCCCTTCTGCTTGGCATTAACTTAACCCTATCAACATCACCATACGCAAATGGTAAGTCATTGTAGAAATGCATATATCTCTGTTCTCTCTCACCCTCCATATCATCAACAAGTCTTACATCCCTAAGACTTCCTAAAGTAGCAATTGTTAATGTCTGAGTAACACCTCTAGTGAAAAGTGCAGAACCATGAACTCTAGGGAGTAAATCAACTTCAGTTGCCATCTCTCTAATATCTGTAATTCCTCTACCATCAACCCTTTTGTCTTCATCCAAAACAATCTTTCTTAACATCTTCTTCTGAAGTTTCTCATATGCCTCACTTATAGCTGCCTTAGAGTACTTCCCTTCTAATTTAGTAAATAATTCTTCCCTACTTGCCTCATGCATCTTTGCATCACCTGTCTCAAG
Source organism: Candidatus Dojkabacteria bacterium (assembly GCA_050950145.1). Classification (GTDB taxonomy): domain Bacteria; phylum Patescibacteriota; class Dojkabacteria; order SC72; family SC72; genus UBA5232. Next base: position 110,866 of record JBMNHB010000001.1, on the reverse strand, counting down.
ATTTTTTCTAATTGTATCACCTCCTAAAATCTCTTCCACCGCTGCTACAACCTCATCTGCTAATCCTGCTGACTCATATGCCTTATCCTTTGCTTCTAACTTTTTAATAAACTCTTCTTGGGGTTTAATCCACTCCTTCATCATATCTAGAGATTTCTCCATAGCCTCTAAAATCTTCTCTTCCGAAACAATATGTGTACCTGCATCAATCATAGTAAATGTCTTTCCATCACCAGCTACAACATAGTTCATCTTTTCATCCTCTGACGTAAGATCTATCGCTTTATACAGTGGAATAACTTCATCACCATTCAAACCTAATCTAACTGCACCAATTGGTCCCTCAAAAGGAGCAAATGAATTCATTAAAGCTACAGATGTTGCATTAATTGCTAAGAGTGCAGGATCATTCTCACCATCATATGACATGACAGTAACAATTACACTTACCTCATCCTTGTAATCTTCAGGAAATCTTGGTCTAATTGACCTATCAATCATTCTTGCCTTAAGAATCGCATCATCACTTGGAAATCTCTCTCTCTTTACAAATCTAGATCCACTTATCTTGCCAGATGCATAGAATTTTTCAATATATTCTACTGAAAGAGGAAAGTAATCGAGCTCTCCTGTTGATGGTTTAGTATTTACATTAACTGTAATTGCTGTATCTCCCATTCTTGCAAGAATAGAGGACTGAGATTTTAATGCTAGTTTTCCTGTTTCAAAGGAACACTTTCTACCACCTATCTCAAATTCATGTTTAATTTCGTTAAACAACATTATTTTAATTATTTAATTTATATACAAAAAATATTTAGCCTTAAAAAGACTACTGTATTTTAATGGGAAAGTTTTTACAAAGGAAGAGGGAAAGAAAAGACTATATCTTTAGCTTTTTTACTAAAGCATTATACCTTTCCTCTTCGTTATCTTTAAGATATTGAAGCAATCTTCTCCTTTTACCTACAATTTGAAGTAAACCTCTTCTGGAGTGATTGTCTTTTTTATGAACCTTTAAGTGCTCACTAAGATCATCTATCTGTTTAGTTAACAAAGCAATCTGAACTTCTGGTGAACCAGTATCACCTTCGTGAAGTGCAAATTTCTTTACTACTTGTGCTTTTTCTTCTGTATTTAATGCCATATATATTAACAGGTTATCATTATATATTAATAATTACAAGGGATTTTCCTGTCGTATATACAATATTGTACTATACTTATAGGCTATATGTCAAGAATACTCCTTATATAATGGGTTTGTCTTCATCCGCCTCAGAGGTACTCTCTACTTTTTTCTTTCCATAGAATTCAATTGCAGATTTCAATTCCTCTTTATCTTGGGCATATTCTTCTAAAGGAATTTTTTGCTCCCATGCCTCATATGCTTGTAATACTGCTGTTGCCCCAGCTTTTGTACCCATTGGATGAGAATGTACTCCACCACCCATTGTTGTAATGAAATCCAGTGTTCCAACTACATCTAAGAATTTTCCTATTAATGTTGGGTTTAGACCTCCTGAGATAATTGGAGTAGTCTTTTTAACCATTCTCCAATATCCAAAACCAGAATAGTCTTGTCCTTCTTGTTCTTTCTTTATTGCATCTATCAAATCTGTATCTTTTTCTGGTATTTCTGACCATATTTGATTAAAGAAATCACCTTTTGAAAAGAGTCTTAAGGCATGATTTGCAGCCATAATATCTTCTTTTGGAGATCCTGCCATTTTACCTACGCCAGCTGTTCCTGTATGAATGCCTGATGCTCCTGCCAATCTCGCAAACTTTGTTAAAACAGGAACTGTAAAACCAAATGGTGCTTCTTCTCTTGTAAATGCACCATGTCCAGCTCTATGGAAATGTAAGAATACATCAGGATATCGTCTTCTAATTGTTTGTACTGCTGTCCAACCTGCTGTAATTCCATCTACTAAAAATGCATAGCTACCGGGTTTCATTACTGATTGGACAAAGTCAGCTCGCTTTATCATTGTATCAAAATCAGCTGAAGAGATATTAAAGGAATGTACTTTTGTTTTTCCTGTTTCTTGCTCTACTCTGTCCATTGCCAGCCTTACATCTCTAACCATGAATTCAAAAGGAGCAAAATCTTGATCTGCTTGAGGTTCATCATTTTTTACAAAATCACCACCACCTGACCAGAAGTCATAGCAAACTTCTGCGTATTCTGAAGATGTTAATCCTATTTTAGGTTTAATGATTGTTCCAAATATTGGTCTTTTCTCAACACCAAGATACTTTCTCATATCATCAATTGTGTAATTTGGACCATCGTATTGAACAAGCATCTGAGGAGGGAAATATACGTCTAGTAGTTTGCAAGCCTTTACACTACTCATTCCAAATACATTTCCAGCAAGAAAGGTCATGATATTTTGAACATTACCACCTCTATCAAAGATTCTCCAGGGATATGCAATCCAAGCAAGATTTTGTTCTTCATCCACTCTGTATACAACCGCATTTAAACTTTCAGAAAAAGGAGTAGATATTTTGATTTTTACATTTGAACCAGTAGAAGACTCTGCAGCTACTTCACTAGCGATATCTTCAACAGTAATACCTTCTTCTCCTTTTATCCTAAAAACTGCAAGAAGATATTGTCCATTGAAAACATTCTGATTCCCTATTTGAATATATTGTTTTTGCATATATGGGCAAACTAACTTATCTCTTCAAGAATACAACATTCTTCAGGTCAGGTCTAGGTCTGCCCCGCGTTAATAGAAATTTAATGGTGAAGTTTCTCTTTTCTAGAAAGGTCTCCTAATCCTTCGCTCTGTATCATTGTACAACTTTTGGTCTAGGTGTCGGTTTGAATGTTGAAATTACTCAGTAGTAGGAGACGGTTAGGACATTATGAAAAACTTATGAACAAGGGGCAGACCTAGGTCAGATCCCTAGACTTTCTTGTAGCAGTAGACCGAGTCACCTTCTTTTGCTTCTATGTTGTCTGTGAGTTGTATACCACATTCAAAACCATTTTTAACTTCATTTACCTGATCTTTGTTAATTCTCAAACTTTTTATCTTACTCTCCCCTATAATCTCATCATTTCTTACAACATATACCTTACAGTCCCTTTTCAACATTCCCTTGTCCACCTTACTTCCTAAAACTTTTGAACTATCTGAAAGGATAAAAATGGTTTTTACTGTTGCATTACCGATTTCCTCCTCTGTCTCTTGGGGTAAAGACATTGCAACAAGAGCTTCTTTAATTTCTTCAAAGATACGATAGATAATGTCATAGGTTTTTACCAAAACCTTGTTCTTCTTAGCATAATCAGCAACACCTGCTTCTATCTGTACTTCAAAACCAAGAATAATAGCTTTGGAAAGCATCGCAAACTCAACATCTTTCAATGTAATATTTCCAACACCTGAATCTAAAATCTTGACTGAAAAATCATCTTCAACTATCTTCCCCAATGTGTTTTTTATGGCTTCAAGAGAACCTTCTGAAGAGCTTTTCACAATCACATTCAACGAACCACCTTCTTCATTTTCCTCCTCATTGGTAGCAAAGAAATCTTCAAAACTAAACTCTTCTTTTTCCTCTTCTTCACCCTCTTCTGTTTTTAATACTGATTCTAAGAGTCCTTTATCATTCTTTTCTAAAACATATCCCTCAGTACCAAGTTCAAGCAGATTTGAAAGACCAATGATCTTTCCTCCACAACCACACTCAAGAGTACAAAGATTTCCTCCATCCTCTGTAATTAAACCCTTAATTTTCTCAATGTAAAGTTTTTCATTAAACTTGTAACCAAACCAATTACCTTGACAGAGATTACCCTGAATGAGAACTACTGAGGAAACATTTCCCTTAAATTTATCTTTTACTGATTCTAAGACAAATGTTTTACCTAAAATCCCTTCTGGCAATTTGATCTCTTCTCTTAAACCTTCAACCTCTGAGACCAAAAGAATTAAATCTAAGAGTTCTTTAATTCCTGTTCCTGTCTTAGCTGAAACTTCAACAACTGGTACTGTTCCACCAAAACCTTCAATCTGCAAACCATTATTTACAATATCTCTTTTTACTTTCTCTATATTGATATTTGGTAGATCAACTTTGTTAATTACAACAATAGGTTTAACATTTGATGCATTAATGATTTCAATGGATTCTTTTGTTTGAGGTTGAACACCGTCATTTGCTGCAACGATTAACAAAACAATGTCTGCAATTGCACCACCTCTTGTTCTCATTAAATCAAAAGCTTCGTGTCCTGGAGTATCTACAAATGTAATTTCTTGATCCCTTCCTGGGATTTGAACTGTAAATACGGATACTTTTTGAGTAATACCACCTGCTTCGGAGCTTTGAACATCAGCTTCCCTTATCCTATCAAGAATAGTTGTTTTACCATGATCAACATGGCCAAGAATAGTGACAACTGGTGTCCTTGACTTTCCCTTTTTAATTGTACTTTTAGTACTCTTAGCCATTTAACTATGTTGTTATATAAATTACTCTTCCTTTGGACTTTCATCTTCTTCTGGTTTTACTTCTTCTACTTTTTCTTCAACAACTTCATCATCTTTCTTTTCCTCTGCTTGTTCTTCAACTTTCTCTTCCTTTTCATCAACAACCTCTTCTTTAACTTCTTCTTCAGTCTGTTCCTCAACTTTCTCTACTTTCTCTTCCTTTTCAAGTGCATCTGGATCTGCAGGTAAGATATCAATCTTGTATCCTGTTAATTTCCATGCAAGTCTTACATTCTGACCTTCTCTACCAATTGCTAATGAAAGCTGATCATTTGGTACTGTAACGGTTGCAGTATCTCCTTCTACTTTGACATCATCTATCTTTGCAGGACTTAATGAATTTGCAATGAACTTTTCAATATCCTCATCCCATTCAATGATATCTATTTTCTCTTCTCCTAACTCATTCATTACATTTGCAATTCTAACACCTCTTTGACCAACACATGATCCAATTGCATCAACACCATCCTGATGAGAAACTACTGCCATCTTACTTCTAGATCCAGCTTCTCTTGCTACTCCTTTAACTTCAAGTACTCCTGACTCTATCTCTGGTACTTCTAATTTAAACAGGCCAATTAAGAAATTAGGATCTGATCTAGAAACAACCATCTGTGAGTCAACAATATCTTTTAGTAAAACTTTATACCTATCACCTAATCTGTAGAATTCATTAGAAATCTGCTCCTCTTGTGGCATATATGCTGTTGCCTTACCTACTTCAAAAACAACCTGACCTTTTTGCATTCTTTGCATTAAAGCTGTAAATATTTCTCCAACTTTATCACTATACTCACTAATAACAGCTTCTTTCTCAGATTCTCTAATTTTCTGTAAAATCACCTGTTTTGCTGTTTGAGCTGCAATTCTTCCAAAATCTTCAGAAGGCATTTCTATTTGTATAGAGTCACCAACCTCAATGTTAGGAGAAATCATCTCTGCTTCGGAAAGAGAGATTTCCTTCTCTGCATCCTTAACTTTCTCAACAACCTCTTTAGATGCAATTAATTTAAATTCTCCACTCTCTCTGTTTAACTCAACAGACCAGTTAGAAAGTTCGTCTTCCTCTGGAACTTCAAGACCATATTTTTCCTTTTTGTATGCAACTAATATTGCCTCTTCTAAAGCAACAAAAATTTCTTCTTTATCTATACCTCTTTCAGCTGCAATTTGATTAATAGCTGCTATAAACTCTGATGTCATTGACATGATTAGTAATAATTACAAATATTATGTATATATTTTACCGTTTTAACGGGGAAAATACAACTTTAGAATATTTTCTAAAACATTGTTTCTAAAAAAAAGGTGAGTCTTATCCTCACCCTTTCCTTTGTATAACTTTCCAAGAGAAGTATAGCACATTTCAGAAAGGAAAGCCAAATGAAAATTATTCACCACTCTTTAGTTCTTCCCAAAGCTCTTTTTCTTCCTTGTTTAACCTTGTAGGAATCTCAATATTAATCCTTACATAATGATCGCCTCTATCTTTTTCTGAATTAAGAACATGTGCACCCTTACCCCTTAATCTAAATATCGTACCTGGTTGTGTACCTTTTGGAATCTTTAATTTAACATCTTCAAAAATTGTTTTAACAGGAACAGTATCTCCTAAAACAGCAGTATATACGGATATAGACATCTCAGAGTAAATATCATTACCTCTTCTTTCAAATTCATTTGAAGCTTCTACTTCAATCTCAATATACAAATCACCAACTGAACCACCATTTCTTCCAACATTACCACCACCTCTAAACCTCAAGACCATACCATCATATGCACCAGCTGGAACCTTAATATTAAAACTCTCTTCTACATTCTCAATACCACTTCCCTTACACTTATCACAAGGATCATCTACCACTTCTCCGGAACCACCACAATTCTGACATGTACTCATCATTGCCATCTGACCAAATATTGTATTTCTCACCTGTTGCTGTTGACCACTCCCTTTACATACTGGACATTCTTTCTTCTTACCTAATTTACTTCCAGTACCATTACATTCACCACATCTTTCTTCTCTCTTAACCTTAATTTTGTACTCACCACCTTTCATCGCCTCCAAGAAACTTAATCTAATCCTATACTTAATATCTGAACCGATATCCTGTCTAGGACCTCTCTGTCCACCAAAATCAAAACCAAAACCACTATCTCCACCAAAAAAGGTACTGAAAATATCTCCCATATCAAAAGGAGCTCCTCCAAAATCAGTATATCCACCACCTGCTCCAGGATTAAAACCAGCTGTACCAGCATGTCCGTATTGGTCATATGCTGATCTCTTAGATTCATCTGAAAGAGTCTCGTATGCCTCCTGTATCTCTTTGAATTTCTCTTCAGCACCTGATTCCTTGTTTACATCCGGATGATATTTTTTCACCAACTTTCTGTAGGCCTTTTTAATTTCTGCAGAAGAAGCTTTCTTGTCTACTCCTAAAATTTCATAATAATCTCTTTTTTCCATAACAGGATATTTTAGCAGACTAATATTTCAATTGCTAGTCTTTCTAAAACTATAATGTTTCTCAATTACTCTAAATCTGCTAATATATTTCTATGCAAAGTAGTTGGAATATTAATACAGAAGATGAGAATAAAGTGAGGAGAACTAGAAAGATAGTCTCTGTTGTTCTAGCTTTTATTGGAGTAGGAATTATTGCAAGCCAAGTAATTCCACTTACAGCTTCATACATTGATGGAGTTATTGCTCAAAAAAGAGTAGATATGAAGGTAGAACCAGTACCAGAATCATACAAAAAATATATTGAAGATGAATTTGCCTACTACGATCCAGGGATTAGCTACTTCGCAAATCTTTCTGAAAAACTAGGGATTCTTGGAGCATCAACAACTTACAATTCTACAACAAAAACTCAAAAACCTATCAAAGTAGATACTACATACAACAGGGATATGTATATCACAATTAATAGTATTGGGATAAAAAGGATAAAAATAACTCCTAATGTTGAAAGTGTTAACGAGAATGTATACAACAAATTCCTAAAAAATGGCGTTGCACATTTCAAAGGAACACCTGTTCCTGGAGATGGTGGTAATTCTTTCATATACGGTCACAGTGCAGTAGAATCCTTTTTCAGAAGACATCAAGATTATCCAGAAACAATATTTTCAAGATTAGATGGTGTAGATATTGGACAAGAGGTAGAGATAGAGAAAGAGGGAACAATATTAAAATATGTTGTTAGAAGTAAGAAAATTGTAGATCCAGATGATTTTACTGTATTACAACCGATAAGGGATAAAGAAAATGTTACATTAATGACATGTTGGCCTCTAGGTATTGGTACACAAAGACTAATTGTTACAGCTGAAAGAAGAAATTAATTTTATACTTAATCAAAGATATGGATATACAAAACACACTTCAAGATAAAAAGAAACTACCCCTTATAATTGCAGCAGTAGTTCTCATTCTAGTAATTCTGATTGCTTTCCTCATATTATTTTTTGGTAAGAAAAAAACTACTGTATCCCCAAGTGGAGGTGGAACAACCCAAACCAGAGTATCTGGAGAAATTGTATACTGGGGACTATGGGAAGCTCCCGAAGTAATGAGACCATTGATAGAAGAATTTGAGCAAAAAAACCCAGGAACTACAATCAAGTATTCAAAACAACCGTTTACACAATATGAATCCAGACTACATACCAGACTTCAACAAGGGGCAACAACATCTGAACCAGCACCAGACGTTTTTAGAATACATAACACATGGTTACCCAAATATGCATCACTACTTTCAACTATGCCTACAAGTGTAATGACAAGAGATGAATATTCTCAAAAATTCTATCCAACAGCACTTTCTGATTTTACAGGTAAAGATGGAGTATCTATATATGCAGTTCCAATAGAAATAGATGGACTTATGGTCTTTTATAACAAACAATTGTTGGCAGAACAAAATGTCCAGACTCCTCCAGAGGATTGGGATTCCTTTATATCCTTAGCAAGAAAACTAACAAAGAAAGATTCAAGTGGAAGGATTATTCAATCAGGACTAGCCCTGGGAAGTGCAAGAAATATTCAACATTCATCTGAAATTATTCTCTTCTTACTTCTACAAGAGGGGGTTGATTTAATGGATAGCACTAGGACAAAAATATCATTAAATAATTCTAAAACTGCAGGAGTTTTTCAAACATATGTTGATTTTGCCACAGGAAATAACGCTGTCTGGTCTCCTTCTCTTAACAATGATCTTAATATGTTCTACTCTGGGAAATTGGCAATGATGATCGCACCAAGTTGGAAAGCTTTTGATATCATACAATCATCTTCATCAATAGAATTTGGTACTTCCCCATTACCACAGCTTCAAGCAAACAAGAATCAGATATATTACTCAACATATTGGGCAGAAGCTGTAAACAAGAAGTCTCCAAACACAGAATTAGCATGGAGGTTCGTAAAATTCTTAGCAGAGAAAGAACAACAATTAAAACTATACTCTAGTTCTTCAACAACTGGAGATAGAGCATTTGGAGAACCATATTCTCTTGTAGAATTGAATGAAGAGATGAAAGGAAAAGCATATGTTGATGCAATAGCGAAAATGGCTCCATATATGCGGTCTTGGCAATTAGGTGATGAGAGTTTTGTTAGATCTTCAATAGAAGAAGCAATCACTAGAATAGTAGAAAGTGGAAAAGATGTAAATTCAGTATTAAGAGAAACTGAGAATACAATAAATAATAGACTTGCACAAACAAACCAATAAACAGTATTATATAAATAATGCCTAAGAGATACAGTACAAAAAAATCTAAAAAAAGTCTTCTCCTCATCGTAAGTTTACTTTTCTTTCTTGCTCTTCCTTTAGTAGCTTACACTCTTCTAGAAAGGACTCTTGATACTAGGAGCAAAGCGTTTGATAGGATAGAACTCAGTGACCAAAATCCATGTATCATTTCCTTGCCAAATGTAAACCCTTACTCTCTGGAAGTAGGAAAAAGTATTAGGATACAAGTAGACGCAAAACTTACAAGTTCGGGAATTAGGAAACTCAATATAATGGATCCTAGTGGAAAAGAAATATATAAAGAAGATTTTCCTAATGCCCCATTACAAATTGGAACTAGCTTCATCTATACTCCTGAGAAATCAGGAACTATAGATATTCTCGGTTCTATAGATTTAACTGGAGATTCTAGTGCTGCTTGTAAAATTAGTAGTCCTTACGATATTAGAGGAATTAGAGCAATTGTTAACAACTCCTCTCCAGAATTCACATCCCAACCAAAATCTTCTAAACCAGGACAAGATATTAAAACGGGAATACAATACGAATATACTCTGACTGCAGAGGATGAAGATAAAGATAGAATTAACTACTTCTACTCATTCACTCCAAGAGCAGATTGGCTAAAAGCAGTTATTGTAGAAGATGGTTCTAGTGGAAGATTAACAGTGGTATTTAGGGGTACAACTGATAAAGCAGCAAGTTACTTAGCACATGTAGTAATACATGATGGGTATAGTATGCATGTGAGGACTCAATCTTGGGTGATAAGTGTTAGTCCAAGTGAGAATGATATTCCAATTGTTAAAATAATAGACCCTCTTCAACCAATTAGGATAGATGCAGGTAAAAATTTTGATGCTTCTTGGACTGTTTCAGACTTAAATCATATTGAAAGATTCCAATTATTTATGGCAAAGAATCCATCAGATGAAAGTACATGGAAAAAAATTGGTGCTGATTTAGCATATAATGTCGTAAAAACAACTGTACCAACAGAAGGACTCTCTTCTGGAACATATAAACTGGTTGTTAAAGCAACAGATAACCAAGATCAACCAAAATCAGGTGTTGGTATCTCCCCTGAAATAGTTATATCAAGATTATCAGATAGAGATCCTGTGACAGATGATGAGATAATACTTCCAGAACCACAAATTACAAATATGTCCCCTACCTCTTCAGAAGAGATTTCAAACAGGAGAGTAACTATCAAAGGTACCATTATTGCAAGTGAGGGTGCAAAAATAAATGAAACTTCAATCGTATTTAAAGTTAATGATGAGAATGTTACTGAGGATGTAAAGATAAACAAGATAACAGACCGAGAATATACCCTGATATACCAACCAACAAAAGATTTAAAAGATGGAGTTCATAAAGCAGAGATAACTTTTTCTGATACAAATAATAAAGAGAGTAGTAAATCTTGGGAATTTACAATTAATGAAAGTGCAGATGATTATTCAGAGGTATATACCATCTTTGGTAAAGAGATAAGTAAGAGGACATTACTAATAATTGGAATGGGGCTTTTCATAATAATACTAGCAATCTGTATTCCACTACTCATATCACTCATATGGGGAAAAGGAAAAAGTAAAGATGTTGTTTCTACATACACTAATAGAAATATTCCATATTCAACAGAGTATGAGAATCAGACATATATTCCACCTAATGTGGATATAAATATAAAAGATAAGGTTGATACAACACCAGTAGTAAGTAAAGAAAAAGAAATTGAGACATATGCAGCACCAACAATTGATGTTATTAAAGAAGATGTAGAGGTAAAACCAGAAATTAAAATTGAGAGAGAAGTAAAAGTAGAAGAACCTGTTATTAAAGTTGAAGAACCAATCATAAAACAAGAAGAAGAAAAAGAAGATATTAAATTTGAACCAGAAGCATCCAAGCCTGAAGTTAAAGTAAAAGAAGAAACAACAGTACGAACAGAACAACCAGTCATTGAAGAAGTCAAAACAGAAGAAGGTGTCGCATTTGGAACCACAGAAACCCAAAACCATGATCAAACAGTAATAGAAGAACCAGAAGCTCCAGATCCATCCATATTCCAATCAATAGCAGATCAGATAAAAGAACAAACATCCTCTGATAGTGAAACAAACTAGAACTTGGTATAATTACCCATTATGAAGAATCTCTCTTACAAACAAATATATGAAGCATATCTAGATTTTTTTCAAAAAAATGGACATGCAATAATACCAAGTGCCCCACTAGTTCCAGAAAATGATCCTTCTGTACTCTTTGTAAATGCAGGAATGTTCCCTTTAGTACCATTTCTCAAAGGACAAGAACATCTTAAAGGTAAAAGATTAGTAAATATACAGAGATGTATTAGAACTGGAGATATAGATGAAGTTGGAAACAACTATCATTGCACAGCTTTCATAATGCTTGGTAACTGGTCATTAAATGACTACTTCAAGAAAGAAGCTATTAATATGACAGTAGAGTTCTTTACTAAAGAATTAGGTTTAGATATTAACAATATATACGCATCTGTTTTTGAAGGTGATGAAAATACTCCTCAAGACATAGAGTCAATAGAAGTATGGAAAGAGATATTTTCTAAATATGGTATTGATGCAAAAGTTGGAGATGGAGAAAGAATTCAACCACTTGGTAAAAAAGAAAACTGGTGGGGATTAGAATCTGGTGGACCATGTGGACCTGATTCTGAAATTTTCTATGATACAGGTAAAGAAAAATGTGGAGAGGAATGTAATGTTAGTTGCAATTGTGGAAAATATGTTGAGATTGGTAATAATGTTTTCATGGAATATCAAAAGGATGGAGATAAGACAACTCCTCTTGGCAGACACAATGTAGATTTCGGAGGAGGATTAGAAAGATTAACCGCCCTACTCCAAAATGTAGATAGTGTATACGACACAGATATATACAAACCGATAATGGATAAGGTTAAGAAACTCTCACAAGTAGAAGATATTAAATCTCAAAGGATAATAGTTGATCATATCAAAGCAGCAACATGGATAATCATGGATGGAGTCGCACCATCAAGAACACAACAGGGATATATACTAAGAAGATTAATCAGAAGAGCTGTCAGGCATGGGAGAAAGTTAGGTATAGAAACTTCTTTCTGTAAAGAAGTTGCAAATATTGCAATAGAACAATTTAAAGATATATGGGAAGGATTAGAAACAGAAAGAGAAAACATTCTTACAGTAATTGATACAGAAGAAGAAAAATTTAACAGAACTTTAGAAAGAGGTTTAAGAGAATTAGATAAAATGGTTCAAAAGAAAAATATAATAGATGGTAAAGATGCATTCCTACTCTACGAAACATACGGATTACCTCTTGAAGTAACAGAAGAAATACTACAAGAGAAAAATATTAAACTTGAAAACAGAGAACTTTTCCAAGAAACAGAGAAAGAACATCAGGAGAAATCTAGAACAGCAGCAAAAGGATTCTTTGAAGGAGGACTTGCTGATAAATCCGAGATGTCAATAAAATACCACACAGCAAGTCATTTACTCCTTGTAGCCTTAAGAAAAGTTTTAGGAGAACATGTATATCAGAAAGGAAGTAATATTACTCCTGAAAGATTAAGAATGGACTTCCCAAATGAAACAAAACTAACACCTGAACAAGTAAAAGAAGTAGAAGATATCGTAAATGAACAAATTCAAAAAGGATTAGAGGTAACATTTGTTGAAAAAGACAAGGATGAGGCGTTAAAATTAGTCCCTTTTGCAGCTTTTTCCGAAAAATATGCAGACAAAGTTAAAGTTTACTACATCGGTCCTGTTGATAATCCTTTCTCTGTTGAGATCTGCAATGGTCCACATGTAGATAATATTAAAGAACTTGGGAAATTCAAAATTATCAAACAAGAAAATGTTGGTGCTGGAGTTAAAAGAATTAAAGCTATATTAGAATAATTATGAAAGTAACCTACCCTATACTAGCAATAGATTACGGAGATAAACATTTTGGGTTAGCTATCTCTGATACAAAAGGAATACTAGCTCAACCACTTGATACAATCTCAATTTCACAAAACAGAGGTATTAATAATGTAATAAAAGATATTTTAGATATAGCAGAAGAACAAAAAGCAAAAACAATATTAGTTGGTATGCCTCAAGAATTCAGAGACCAATATAAAAAGACCACTGATAAAATTAAAATTTTTATTAACAGACTCAAAGACCATACAAAAATCCCCATCATTACTTACGATGAAAGTTTCTCTACAACTTGGGCACAGAATATGCTAATATCTTCAGGACAAACTACTAAAAAAAGTAGAAGGAAGATAGATAGTATTGCAGCAACAGTCTTTCTACAAGAATTTTTAAATTCAAATAACAGACAAAATGGAAAAAGATAAAAAGTCTTCTTTTGGTAAATACATTCTAATCCTCGCAGTTATAGTCGTATTAGTTGGCGTATTAGTATACAACGGATACAATAAAGCTTTACAAAATCCTAATTCTGACAGTTCAGAAACTGTTTCTTTTGAAATCAAAGATGGAACACCTGTTAATACAATTTTGGATGATTTAATAAATGCAAATCTTTTGAAAAAAGATTATCTATATTTTATAAAAGCATATCTAAAATTTAATGACCTAGGTGGGAAAATACAGGCAGGAACGTACCATATACCACAAAACTTAAACATTGTAGAACTGGTACAAACCTTACAAAGCGGGAAAGAACAAGATATTTGGGTAACAATACCTGAAGGAATGAGGAAAGATGAAATTGCAAGTATTTTAGAGAAAGAGTTTACAAAATATCCAAGTGTTAAATTTTCTAAAGAAGATTTCCTCAACTTAACAGAAGACACTGAATTTATAACTCAACTCCAATTACCAATTGAAACAAAAGATTTGGAAGGTTTTCTTTTCCCTGATAAATATGCATTTTCTCCTAATAGTACTACAGAAACTGTTATCACAAAACTAGTAGAAACATTTAAAGAGAAAGTTAAAGAAGATATTACATATGATGATTTAATAATGGCAAGTATTGTAGAAAGAGAAGGTTTTAACTCTACAGACAGACCAATAATTGCTGGTATTTTACTTAAAAGAATCAAAGAAGGATGGTTGGTACAGGCAGATGCCACCTTGCTATACCCTAAGAAAGATTGGAAACATGTAATAACATACCTGGATTTAAAGGAGGATAATCCATACAACACTTATGTGAAAGCAGGACTTCCCCCAACCCCAATATGTAATCCAGGTCTTCAAGCTATTAATGCAACTCTTTCCCCAGAAGAATCACCTTACTACTTCTACATTCATGACAAAGAAGGTATTGCGAGATATGCAGTAACAAATGATCAGCATGAGAGTAATAAAGCTAAATATTTAAGATAAACATGCCCCCAATATGGTTCTAGACTTAGATTTAAATGATAGTGACTTAGAAAAAAGTGTTCCTCAAGAGTCAAAAACTACAGTCATTAAACAGGAAGTGATTGATAAAAAACCTAAAAAGAAAAGTGTCTGGTGGAAAATAATAATTTTTATTCTTCTTTTACTAACTATTGCTGGTGGTGGATATTTTCTATGGAAAACAGGAAAAATATCTAAAGATATAGGTTTCAAGTTTAACCCAGGAGAGATAATAAGTACAAAAAAACCAGAGCTTAAAAAAGATATAGATGGAAAACTTACTAATGTTCTACTTATAGGTGTTGATAGTAGAAAAAGCAACTATATTTCTAATACTGATACTATAATTGTTGCCTCATACAACCATGAGACTAAAAATGTCGTAATGATTTCTGTTCCGAGAGACTTTCATGTAGAGATAGAACCTGAAACAAATTGGTATAACAGAATAAATTCTGTATACGCATCTGCAGAATCTAAAAAAGAAGGAGAGGGATTTAACAGATTAACAGAGGTAGTAGAAGAAGTAACGGGCCTACAGATACAATACTATGCAATGGTAGATTTTAAGGCATTTGTTGAAATTATTGACCTTCTTGGTGGTATCAGTGTTAATGTTGAAAACAGTTTTGTAGATTACAGATATCCAAGCGGATTAAAGTACAAAACTGTAAAATTCACAGCTGGGCCACAAACTATGGATGGTGAAACTGCACTAGAATATTCAAGATCTAGACACTCAATGCAAAATAATGAAGGAACTGATTATGCAAGAGCAAGAAGACAACAGAAAGTAATAGCTGCAATTCAAGAAAAAGTAATGCAAAGTGAAACTCTAAAGGATCCAAAAGCAATAATGGGAATATTCTCCTCACTTGTTAATAATATAAAAATATCAGAGTTCACAATCACCGATATTCAAGCTGCACTTTTGTTACTAGAAGAATACAAAGATACAAACGCTAACTCATATTCTTTTGTATTAGAACCATATGCTGGAGATAGAACATTAGTAGAAACAAAAAATACACCTAATGGAGCATTTGCATTAGGACCAGTTGAAGGATTAGGTAAATACACAAAAATACATGAATATATAGAATTAGCTATAAAAAATCCAAAATTATACTCCGAAAATCCAACAATATTTGTGTATGATATAGGTTTAGGAGCAACAGAAGTTAAAACAACTATCTCTGAAATGAAGGAGAAATATCCATATATCAATATTACACAATCATACACCTTGTTCAGAGATAAAGAAGATGTATATGTATATTCTAATGAAGAGAAATTCTCTGAAACAATATCTGTATTTTCAAAATACTTAAAGACAGAGAATAATACAAAGCCTGAATTTATAAAATCAAAATTAGCACCTGCAGGAGTAATTATTCTCATGGGTAAACCAATTCAATTAGAACAAACAGAACAAAGTGGAGTATAAGCTATATCATGGACAATCAGAATACCTTTCATTGCAATCCGCTCACAAAGATATTGATAGGAAGAAAACAGACACTAATTTAAAGGTCTTAGTTCTTAATGCAGATACATTAACCCCACAACAAATCCTAGATACTGTATCATCACAAGACCTTTTCTCCTCAGAAAGAATAATTCTTCTTAAAAGAGTATATAGAAACAAGAACAAAGATGATTTCTTAACTGAGATAACAACAATCCTCAAGACTAGCTCTTCTAGCGACTATATCATTTTCTGGGAAGACCAAAAGATAAAAGCTAATACAAAATATTATAAATTTTTCAAAGAAAATGATGCTATTACAGAAAGCAAAAAATTAGATAAAAGAACATTTTTTACATGGCTAAAGGAGGAATTAAAAGAGCAGGGATTAAAAATACAGAATAATGCTACTAGACTATTAGCTGAAAGAACAAACTATGATCCAGAAAGATGTTCTAACGAGCTAAAGAAATTAAAACTAATTACAAAAGATAATGAGATTACCAGAACTGATGTAGAAAGTCTAATCTCCGATACACTAGAAAAAGATATATGGAATTTAATAGATGCAATAAATACAAAGAATACAGAAGAAAGTACTAAAATACTTGAAAAACTTATATCCCAAAATATAGATGCAAACTATATAATCTCCATGCTTACTAGGAATTTAAGATTAATAACTCTAACAAAATATCTACTAGAAGAAAGTAATTCTACTGGTAATATTGCAAAAACACTCAAAATACCTCCTTTTACAGTACCATCTCTAATGAACTCCTCAAAAAAATATTCTGATAAAAAAATAAAGATGTTGTATACAAAAATGTCTAATTTAGATTATCAAATAAAAAAAGGATTAATAGAACCTAATTTAGGAATCACCCTACTCTCTTCAATACTGTAAAAATTATTGACACAAGAACTTTATTAACATAAACTCTATTAAAGCAATACTCATAACTATTGCCTGTTCAAAAATATGAAAGAGGTACAAAGAGTTACAACAAAAAAACAATCAAACAAGATTGTTAATATATTACTAGTAATTGCTGGTATTTTAGGATTAATATTGATAGGTATAGCTATCTACTTTTACATGATTAAACCTAGTAGCACACCGACAGTAGAAAGTGAGGATAAAACCTGTATCTGTTACTATATAGATCCTGCACACACAACAGAGTGTGCAGATCCAAGAAAAGGTTTCCTTTTTAAAGAGGTCACTACAAAAGGAAGTACTCCGTGTCAAAGTTCATGTTTAGTAAGTGATTTAGCTATGAATACAATAAACAGTACTACTAAACAAGAACTATTCCTCTCATGTTCACTACAAAACGTTCAAGATACTAGATGCTCAGAAATGACTGTAAAGGATAAAAATGGCAAGATAGTTACGGGAAATATAGAGAATGATGAAGAACTAACAATAGAAGCTAAGTTTGATAAAAAATACTCTAACCCTAAATTTAAAATTAATAATAATATTGTAGAACCAGACACAATATCCGATGATGGTTTAACTATAAAGAAAGTTCTAACTACTTTCACTACAACTTCTATAGATATTGTAGCTACTGCTGATGGGGAAACTGGTGACGAGATTAACTCTCCTCTTTGTAAACGTCTATTTGAAATAAAACAGGAGGGACAATCAAGTGTTACTGGACTAATACTATCTAGAAGGAACACAGAAACAACTACAAAAATATCTCAAGCTATTTTAAGAATAGCAAACATTACTAATACTGATGATATAAGTATCAAGTTCTCATTTGATAACGATAAATTTGCAAGTATAGACATGAAAAAAGGATTTACTTTTAGTACAGATAAAGGTGAATTTTCAATGATAGAACAAGAGTTGTACAATACTGAAAACTTTACACAAGGAGTTAGCTTTACACAATTAGATGGACATATCGGAAATTTAAACATTAAAGCAGAAATTTTTAAGGCAGATACATTAGTAGGAAGTGCCTCAAGTGACATTATCTTTGATGATACAACTAAGAAAACTGAGACTCCCAAACAAGAAACACCAGTAACTCAAAAACCAACACAGGAAGAACCTCTACAATCAAACTTCTTAATAACTACAACAACAAATTTGACATGTGTAGAGAGAGTAGAACCAAATAATACTGTCATATTTACTGTTAATATTACAAATAATGCTACAAACTCACAAAGTATATTATCTATCAAAAATAAACTACCATTAGGTTTTGTATATGTCCCAAGATCATCAAAGATTAACAATGTATCTATTGCTGGTAATACATATCTTAAAACAAATATAATTGGACAAACCACCGAATTGATATGGTCTACAACCAAAGGTTGGTCTATTAGTACTGGACAATCATTAACATTAGTATTCCAAGCGAAAGCAGGAGAAAATGCACTTACGGGAGAGAATCAAAATGAAGTTGTAATGGAACCAGCACAAGTACCTACAAATCCATCAACACTCAGAACTCAATCTATTATTAATGTTGAACAAAGCTGTCATCCTACTGAACAACCAGTCAAAGTACCGGAGACTGGAATCTTTGACAATATAATCGTACAAATAGCAACAGGTATATTCATACTAACATTAGGTTGGTATATATACACAAAACCTTTTGGACAAATAGTAATACAGAAGATAGTTACTTCAACCCCATATAAAGAAGCAGAGATGACTTCATGGAAAATCTTTAATCCTAAAAAGTATTTTGAGGAAATAATTATTAAAAAAATGAAGAAGTAATCTGTTAAAGATTCTCAATTGTAAACTCTAAAGGTCTTCCATTATTTCCAAAACCAGTGCTATCAGAATTTATCAAGAAATAATATCTCTCTTTAGTTAACAGTTTCTCTAAAACAACTTCATGTTCTTGGCTCCTATATCCGTAGATCAAATCTATACCAACCCTATCCAAACTATTTCTGTTTGTACCATACTGAACAAATCCTAAACATTTGCCTTTTGTTTCCCAAACAATTTTTACACTAAACTCGTTCTCTCCCTTTGTTACAAAAAGATTATACGGAGTACAATCGCTCTGTGATACAAATAAAGAATCAAAACTAACAACATTCTTTTTAAGCAGTAAAAACACAGAAACAGAAACCATCACAACTGTCAAAACGACTATTACCGTAAACAACTTTTTATTCATCTTTCTCCTCTACTAAAATATATATTTTCTCTTGTGATGAATTATACCCATCAGAAACCCTTAAAACAAATGAAAAAGTGTCAGGTACTTCAGGAGCGACACCAAGAACAATACCATCTTCTAAATACAACCAATCTGGAGCATCTACAAGTTCTAGTGATAGATCAGAAACATCAGTATCAATATCAACAAGTCTTGGGACATACTCATACAACTCTCCAGCTGTAATAGTTAACGGAGCTCTAGACAAAATGTAAGGAATACCCATAGAAATGTTACTACTACTTTCCTGATTACTCTGAACTCCCAGAACACTTTCTTCTGAAGAAGCATTAAGAATCATATACATAGTTGCAAAACCAAAGAGGAATACAACGACTAAAACACTAAGAACTATCTTAAATTTCCTACTCTTCTCCATATTAAAAGAATACCACAAAAGTAAATGTTTACAAAACAAAAGAATACAGATATAATACCTTGAATAACAATAATTCTATAACATAACAGAAATGCCAAATTTAAAAACATCTATTAAAGAACTAAGAAAAAATAAAAGAAAAGAGAAAATAAACGATAGGCTTAGAAATAGAGTAAAGAAAGCTACAAAAAAACAAGCTAAGCTAGTAGAGAGTGGAAATCTAGAAGAGAGTAAAAAGAATATAAAAAATGTTTACAAGATCTTAGATAAAGCAGCTAAAAAGAATGTTATCAAAAAAGGTAAGGCTGATAGATTAAAATCAAAACTTACCAAAAATTTAAACAAACTTGCCCAAGATAATGTCAAAACTGCTAAGAAGAATTCTTAAAATTTCGGTATGGCCTGCTGTCTTAATGATTGCAGGAAAACTTTTTGGAATAATCATTGCAAATATTGTATATAAGCTGGACTTCTTTATTGACAATCAGATACAAGGAATCTTTTCAATTCAACTTTACTATACAGATAGTAGCACAACCATTTTGGTTAACTCTATCTCTAACCTATTCATGATTATTGTTCTCGCAGTTCCTACTATCTATTTCATAATAAAGACATCAATATATCAATCAACATTTCAAAATCCAAGAACTATTGTAAAGATTACTAAATTAAATATTATGAATTGGATTACAAAAGATGATACTTCCTTCTTACTTATCTTCATTTGGTGTTCATTTCTACTGGTTGCCTCACTTATCGTTATCGCACAAACAATTCAAGGTATTAACTATCCATGGATTGGAATTTTAGCTGGAATATTGGCAATCTTTTCAATTTGGGGTACTATAAAGACATATGAGATAGAAATTGATAAGATATATCCAAGAGAGAAAGAACTCTACTAAATATGGCAAAACAAAATTTACTACCACAAATATTTGAACCATTAGCAATAGTTGCACTATTAGGACTTTTCATAATACCTACCCTTACTGTCATTAATCTCTCTCCAATTACACAGGAATTAAAAAGACCTGATGTGTTAGGTGTTACAGATTCTACACAAAATATTGTAATAGAAAAGGTAGGTGGTAGACATAATATCTTTCAGAACGAGGTATTAGAGAAACAGAGTGAGACAGAATACATGTATAGTACAGATATCGTGAAGAGAGATGGGAAAAAGATATATTCTAAACCAATAATAAATATTAAGAATATCGGAACTACTACTAGTACCGTTTCTTTCTATGGATATACTGATGGTGTTACAAAGTCTTCACTATCTCTAAAAATTGATAAGGATAGTTATAACCTAACAGATACTAGTAAGATACAACTAAAACCAGGAGAAAGGAAAACAATCTATCTATCCACTGAGAGTCAGAGCGATATCCTTTTTAACGAGAAATTAAGCATAGTAATATATTTATAAACCTTTCCAAAATAGAAAATCTTTGGCATTCACAAAACTTCTTACATGATTCTAAGTTTGTAGAGTCCCTAGTTTCAATAACTGATATCAATAAAGATGATACTGTTTTAGAGATAGGACCTGGTAAAGGAATAATAACTGAGGAACTTTCTCAAAAAGCAGATAATGTAATTGCAATAGAACTAGATCATACTCTTGCACAAAATTTAAAAAAGAAATTTTCAACCTCTTCAAATGTTGAAATAATAGAGGAAGATTTTCTTAGGTTTGAAACCCCTAAATATCCATACAAAGTTTTCTCCAACATACCCTTTGAATTTACAAGTAGAATAATTGATAAATTACTACTATCCACTAATCCTCCACAAAACACATATCTAATCATGCAGGATTTGGCTGCTAAACGATATATTGGTTCTTCTACAGGTGAGAACACTCAAGTTTCAATACTTCTTCAACCTTTTTATAAAATGGATATATTAAAATACATAGATAGGAGAGAATACAAGCCTATACCTAATGTTGATACTGTATTAACAGAATTCAAGAAGAGAGAAAAGCCTTTAATGGAAGAAAAACTTATACAAGAATACAGAGATTTTGTAATATATGGATATAATCAATGGAAACCAACTATATTACAAGCATTTGATAAAGTATTTTCATATAAACAACAGAAGATTATTGAAAAGAATTTGCATATTAGGAATAAAAAACCTTCTGAATTAAATATTAATGAATGGGTTTTTTTGTTTAAAACATATATGCAATATGTTTCAGTAGAGAAAAAGAATTTAGTAAGAGGAAGCGAAAGAGTATTACAACAAAAACAGAAGAAGCTGGAGAAAAGATACAGAACATCAAACAGACCTAGTTGATGAATTTAGTGTTACACAGAAAGCTCTTAAGAAGTCTTTTTCAAAAATTTCAACCATTCTATAAGACAAATTTTTGCTTATTTCTCACCAAGTATAAACTTACTTTAAACATAATTAAGCAGTATTCTCTTTTTTCTTACCAAGCCTATAGTAAGATTAAATAACTGTCTTTTTCCCAGGAAAACACCCAACCCTTAAAGATAAATAAGCCAACCAGGTCTGTGATATAATCCATTGTATGTCTAACTCAAGACCATTAGAAAAAATTAGGAACTTCTCAATCATAGCTCATATAGATCATGGGAAGTCTACTCTAGCAGATAGAATGTTAGAAGCAACACAAAACAGTCATATTGCTAGAAAGAAGAGTAACAGAGTTTTAGATAAGTTAGATTTAGAACAGGAGAAAGGTATTACAATTAAACTACAAGCATGTAAAATGACATGGAAGGGGTATGAATTAAATCTCATAGACACTCCAGGACATGTAGATTTCTCTTACGAAGTATCTAGATCACTTGCTGCTTGTGAGTCTGCCCTACTCCTTGTAGATGCTAGTCAAGGAATACAAGCACAAACAATATCAAATACTAGAAAGGCTTTAGATTTAGGACTAACCTTAATTCCTGTATTAAACAAAATTGATTTACCTGATGTAAATATTGAGGAAAGAGAAAAAGAGATCGAAGCATTACTAGGTTTTAAGAAAGAAGAGATTGTTAAAGTATCTGGGAAGACCGGACAGGGTGTAGAGGAGTTGTTAGACAGGATAATTGAGAAGTCCCCTGCTCCAACAGGTGATGTGAATGCACCACTTAAAGCATTGGTTTTTGATTCCTTCTATGATGAACACAGAGGTGTTGTGATTGCAATTAGAATATTTGATGGGTCATACAAATACGAACCAGGTAAAGCAAAGACTCTACACATGATTCAAAGACAACAATCTTTCAAACCAACAGAGATTGGTATTTTTAATCCAGATTTAGAAGAGATAGATAAATTAGAGGCTGGAGAAGTTGGATATATTGCAACAGGTATGAAAGATATTAGTTTCTTTACAGTTGGAGATACTATCTCAGACAAAGAAGATACAACTCCACTCCATGGATACCAAATACCTAAACCAAATATGTTTGCTACATTCTTCCCAACAGATACAGAGGATTACGAAGACCTTAAAACAGCATTGATTAAACTTTCGTTAAATGATGCTTCTTTAGTATTCACAGACCAAAGATCAAATTTACTCGGTTCTGGATTTAGATGTGGATTCTTAGGATTACTACATATGGAGATTGTCCAAGAGAGATTAGAGAGAGAATATGACATTGATTTAATTGTTACCGCTCCTACTGTTGAATATCAAGTTACAAAGATAGATGGTGAAGAATTAGTAATACAAGCACCTCATGAACTTCCAGATTCTGCTACTATTAAAGAGATAAGGGAACCTTGGGTTAGAGCTGAGATTATGACACCAGAGAAATATTTAGGTGATTTAATGAGTTTGTGCCAATTCAAGAGAGGCCAGTATGTTAATACAAAGTATCTACATGCAAACAGTAGTGATATTCAGCTTAAAGACCAATATATTGTTCTAGAATATGATATGCCTCTTGTTTCTCTCATTTCTAATTTCTTTGACCAGATGAAAAATATTTCTAGTGGATATGCATCTATGGAATATGAATTTATTGATTATTTCCCTGCCGATATTGTAAAGGTCTCTATACTAGTAAACCATGAGGAAGTTTCTGTATTAGATTTTCTTGAAGTTAGAGATGATGCTAGAGCAAAGGCTGTCAAACTCCTAGAGGTTATGAAGACAGTTATACCTAGACAACAGTTCTCTATTCCCCTTCAAGCAGCTATTGGTTCTACTATTATTGCACGAGAAGATGTAAAAGCTTTTAGAAAAGATGTTACTGCTAAGTTGTATGGTGGTGACTATTCTAGAAAAAAGAAACTTTTAGAAAAGCAGAAGAAAGGTAAGAAAAGATTAAAACAGATTGGACAGGTACATATTCCACAGGATGCTTTCTTGGCTATATTGAAAACGTAGTTTGCAAAAGTTTTTTAGATAAATATCCACTATTCATATATAATTAAAATCTATGATCTCAAAAATCAAGTTAACAAACTTCAGAAAATTCAAAAACTTAGAATTAGATATTGATAAAGATATAGTAGTGTTACACGGAGATAATGCTGTAGGTAAAAGTACAATACTAGAAGCAATATCTCTAATTACAAATGGTAAATCTCCTTGGGCTAGTACAGATGAATATATCTCTACCAATCAAGAAGAAGAAACACCATTTTGTAGGATTGAAATTACAATGAAAGAGGAAGCGGAGGAGAAAGTATATTTATATTACAAAACAAATTTAAGAAGAGTATTAAAAATTAATGATAAAAATACGCCTATAAAAAAGTTTTTTGAAGAAACAGCATCTACAATATTTAATCCTGAGAAGATTGAGATACTAATGATCTCACCAAGTAAAAGAAGAGAATTCTTAGATGAGATAATATCTACCTTAGATTATGAATATGTAGAAATACTAAAACAATTTAGGAAAGTACTCAAACAAAGAAACGCATACTTAAAGAAACTATCTAAACAATTCTATGACAAAGGTATTATTGCGAGAAATGATCCTCAACTTAATTTCTGGACAAATGAGTTTCTAAAAGAAGCTACAAAAATACAAAAGATGAGAGAAAGGTTATCTAAAAGAATGAAAACTAAAGATCTAAAAATTGAATATATTAAATCAAATGGTGATATAGCCCTAGAAGATGCTTTGGAGAATTCAAAGAAAAGAGATATTGCTACTGGATATACCAATGTAGGACCACATAGAGATGACTGGGAGTTAATTAACGGAATGAATATTAAAAAATATGGATCTAGAGGTGAAAAGAGGTTATCTATTGGTAAGCTAATATTTGAGGTTCAGAAGATTATGAAGAAAGAACTCGGATACTACCCTGTTCTCCTTTTGGATGATATTGCTTCCGAATTAGATAAAAAGAATACAGCAGAGATATTTAAACCTGAAATATTAAACAAACAACAAACATTTATTACAATTATTGATTACAAGAACTTACCAAAGGGAGTTTTAGGAAAAGCTCAACTAATAGATTTGAATTCTTTTAAGTAGTTCTCTATTTTTCTTTCTCTAAATTTCTTAGGAAAAAACTCAATTCTACCCTTTTTTGAATTCTTTTGAATCCTTTGTAAATCAGGTCTGTGTCTAGCTAATTTCATATATATTAACTGAAGAAAGTAAAAAAATTTGTTCAATATTTGCATAAATATATTTACCTCTCCTTGAGGTTTAACTTTTGTAATCATATTTTCTTTTTTCACTTCATATTCTGTTAGCAACCACTTGTTTTGAGAATATATATAGTTAAGATATTTTTCATTGTATATCGGTATTAAGTACATTAATTCATTAAAATTAAAAATATCTGAATCAAATGTAAGACCTCTTTCCTCTGCGATTAAATTAAGACAAAGTTTATCTTTTACATCTTTTTCACCCTTAATCCTTATCTTTCTATGAAAAATATTCTTTATCTGTACCAATGCTCTATATAACCACATACTTCCATTTCTAGTTACAACAAAGATATCAATATCATCCTCTTCTTTAGCAAAACCACTTCCAACAGAACCAGATATACCTATGAATTGAACTAGATTTCCTATTAACAAAAAGGGAATATTCTCTTTAGCAATTTTTACCTTTTTATCAACATAGATATTTTTCTTACTTTTAAAAGTACCTTCGTATTCCTTACCCCATATCCTGATAGATTCTTCCTTGGCAATATCTTTGTTAAAAAGGGAACGAAATTGTAAGAGTTTTGTGAAATTATTCATGCTGTAAAATTATATCTTATATGAGGTTACCTTATCAATTTCTGCTTATCCTCTAAAGACTATATGTATTCTTCAGACAAAATTTAATTTACTAGAAGACTTATACTAGTTTTAAGTACCTTATAGTATGTTAACTAATCATAACAAAGCATATATAGTCCTCAACTAAACAACAGAAATTGATAAGGTAACCCTCCCCACTCCTATATACTAATACTAATAATTTCTTTCATATTCTGGTAATATGTAGTATATAATTACTGCCAATGAAACAACATGCAATACCTCAAAATGTATTAGATGTAGAGTTTAAACTTTTTACTAAGTTCACTCTCAAAGAATTTGCATATTTAGCACTAGGTGTTGGTTTGGGTGGCTTAGTTCTCTATCTAACCATTGGTAATACAATTCCACCTATAATTGGTATCCCTGTATTCATCCTCTCATCTTTAGCTGGTATCTTCCTAGCTCTTGTACCAATAAATGACCAACCTGCTGACAAATTTATACAGAACTATATAAGGGCAATAACTAGTCCTACACAGAGAGCATGGATTAGTAAAGAGGATGAAAAAAACAGAGTAAAGCCACATTTAAAACCATCTGAAGATGGTAAATTAATAGCAAAGGATACTAAAGAAAAAAAGAAGAAAATTATTGGAGTTCAATTAACAGATAAAAAGACAGAACAACCCATATCCGAAGTACAAAAGAAAATAGATGAGGAATTAGAAAGTCTTGAGAGTTCTGCTCCTAAGAGTGTAAATCCTGAATATATTTTAATAAATGAAGAGAATATTTCTCAATATCAATTTAATGCCAAAGGTTTTGACAATCTACCTGGAAATATTAATATTTGGATTAGTACAAAAGACTTCAAACCAATTCCTAATATTGTAACTCTATTAAAAGATGAAAATGGGAATCTTTTGTATGCTAATAAAACGGGGAGTAATGGATACTTTTTAACAAATCAGAAATGGAAACCAGGAAAATATTCTATTGAATTTGATAATAATCAATACATGTTCCCTAAGGTAGATATATTATTAAGTGGAAATGAAAAGAACTTACCTATTAAGATAACTACACTTTAAAATGGATAGAAATGCAAGAGCAAGAGCAACAGCATCAACACAAGATCATCTAGCGGTACGAGATATTCGTGATGACTTGGTGATAAATAAAAATGGAAGTGTTGCGATGGTAATACAAACATCTGCTATTAATTTTGATTTACTTGCAGAGTATGAACAAGATAATAAGATACTTGCTTTTGCAGGATTACTGAATTCCTTGAATTTTCGTATCCAGATAATGATTAGAACAAAAAGGATAGATATTACCAACTACATTACCTATCTACAATCACAAGAACAACAAGCTATGAGTGAGGGATTAAAAAAACAATTAAACATATACATAACATTTGTGAAAAATTTAATCGTACAGAATGATGTTCTAGATAAAAGTTTTTTTATCATAGTTCCCTATCATACTGGATCTATAATACCGGAAACATCCATATTGAAAAAGAAGAAAAGCAAAGAAGAGGAAGAACAAAATAGGAATATAAAAATGGACCAATTAATAGAAAAAGCTAAAATATTCCTATACCCTAAAAGGGATCATATAATAAAACAACTAGGAAGGATGGGACTTTTCGGACATCAATTAACTACAAAAGAGTTAATAACAGAACTGTATACATCATATAACCCTGAAGAAGATTAATGGAAAACAACAATATTACAAGTAAAACTAGCAATATGATGATGGAAAGACAAAAAAAGCTACAAACAGCACAGGAGAAGTATACTACCTTTAAAGAACAGATAAAGGTAGAACCTAGTGATAAGATGGATAAACCATTTGTTCCAATAGAGGAGTTTGTAGACACAAATGAAGAGAAGAAGAAAAAGGTTAACCCTATATTTCAGCTATTAGACATAATCACTGGAAAAAACAAAAAAAGTAAGGAAAAGAAAGAAGAAGATAAGGTACAAGAAGTACCTAAAGAAGAAGTACAAAGTATTGATAGTAGTATTGGTGTTGATACAAAGATGTCAATGCAGGACTTACTCGCCCCTATTGATATGGAAATTGATTTCACTCATTTGCAGATGGGAGGATATTACTTTAGAACACTATTCGTAAGTGGGTATCCCAGATTCGTAGGACCTAACTGGTTATCTCCTATTATCAACTTTGAGCACTCATTAAGAATTAGTACATTCTACTATCCAGTAGATTCTAAAACCATTCTAGAAAAATTAAAAAAGAAGATAGGTGAGATGGAAGCTACACTCTACACTCAGATGGAGGATAGAAAAGTCATAGATCCATCACTTAAAGTTGCTCTCTCAGACGCACAAATGTTACAAGACTCTATTGCAGAAGGAACAGAGAAATTCTTCCATTTCTCCATGTATGTAACCCTCTATGCTAACAACAAAGAAGAATTGGAAAAGATATCAAGAAATGTCATATCTACATTTGCAGCAATGAATGTAACAGCTAAACCTGCAACCTTACAACAAGAACAAGCATTCATAAGTACACAACCATTAGGAATAGACAACCTCTTCATAACTAGAAATATGGATACTACTTCATTAGCTACTACTTTTCCATTTGTTACTTCGGAATTAACAATGGATCATGGGATTATGTATGGATTAAATATGCACAACAAGAGTTTGATTGTATTTGATAGGTTTGAATTAGAAAATGCAAATGCAGTAATATTTGCAAAATCTGGTGCAGGAAAAAGTTACTTCGTTAAACTTGAAGCTATTAGAAGTTTAATGCTAGGAACCGAGATTATCATAATTGACCCAGAAAGAGAGTATGAGAATTTAGCAAAAGCTGTTAATGGAGCTTATATCTCTTTCTCACAAGATAAGGGACACAAAATGAATCCTTTTGAACTTTCAGGAGTAACAGAAGAAGGAGATGATGAGTTAAGAATGAAACTATTATCACTTCATGGGTTTTTCAAAGTACTATTTGAAGGAATAACAAATATTGAAGATTCTATATTAGATAGAGCTTTATCTCTGACATACAAAGAAAAAGGTATAACATTTGATGTTAAAACTCAGACCAAAACACCTCCTTTACTTGAAGATTTATACAAAGTCCTTAAAGGTATGGCTGAAACAGAAGCACATGGTTTAGCAAGAAGGCTTGAAAAATACATTATAGGAAGTGGTGCAGGAGTATTTAATGAAGCAAGTAACTTTGAGATTAATAATCCATTCACAGTATTCAGTATCAGAGATTTACAGGATGAACTAAAACCACTAGCTATGTACCTAATGTTGGACTTTATCTGGACAAGAATTAGAAAAGATAGAAAAAGAAGATTATTAATTGTTGATGAAGCTTGGTATATGATGCAATCGGAGGATTCAGCTAAATTTATGTACACTATTGCTAAAAGAGCTAGAAAATATTATCTAGGGTTATCAACAATTACACAAGATGTTGCAGATTTCTTAGGAAATGAAATGGGAAAAGCAATTATCTCTAACTCTTCAATACAAATGCTAATGAAACAAAGCCCTTCTGCTGTTGAACTACTACAAAAAGTTTTCAACTTATCAGATGGAGAAAGAAATTACCTATTAAACTGTGATAAAGGACAAGGATTATTTTTTGCAGGACAAAACCATGTTGGTATTCAAGTATTATCAAGTGTTGCTGAGCATGAAATTATTACATCTGACCCTAAAGATTTAGAAAGACTCAAAGAAAAAGAAGGTATAACAGACACAAGAACAGTTCAAGAATTAGCTCAAATATATGATCCTCCAGCAGTACAACAACCTATACGAGATAGTAGTACAAGAGAAAGCGAAATTATCATGGAAGCTATAGAGGCTAAAGAAAAACAGAGAGAGATGCTCTTGGATGAAAGAATAAAATATCAAGAAGAGTTAGAAAAAAGGTTAGTTGAACAAGAAAAGGTGATAAATCCAGATAAATATAAAAGTCAAAAGACATTCATAGATGAGTTGAGTCAAAAGACCCTAACAGGACAAGTTGTGAGTTCTAGGAAAGATATACAAAAAGGTAAGAAACATTTAACACCACAGGGCTATACAGAAAGTTACCCTAATGAAGAAGATAAAAATGTTTAGTTTCTTTAATAAAAAAACAACTAAAAAAGAACCTGAAAAAATACAAGAAGAACTATATCTTGTAACACAAGCTGTTGATACAAAATCATTAACAGAAGAAGCCAAAAGTTCGGATTTAGAACAATTACTTAAAGCAGAAGAGAAAAGTAATTACAGATCTAATATAGCAAAATCAGTAAAAAACCCACAAATATCAAGAGCTATATCTGCATTACAACTAAAAAATCCTTTTAAAGGTGTATAAAACTACTAACTAAGAGGACCTTGATCAACAGTAAGAAATTCTGAAAGATTCTCATTATTGATACTTATCGGAGTTGGACTACCTTCTACAATTTTTCTCGCTGCACTCCTTATCATGGTTGCAATATTTCTTTCTAACTGTCTAATACCAGCATCAAAACCTACAGGTCTGATAACTGATAACCATATATCATCAGAAATTTGAATTTCATTTGATGTTAAATTATATTCTTCTAATACCTCAGGAAGAATATACTGCTTCGCAATTACTTTCTTCTCCTCATCTGAATAACTGGTAAACCTAATTACTTCTACCCTATCTAACAAAGCAGCAGAAAGCCCTCCTAAATTATTTGCGGTACAAATAAACATTACATTAGATAAATCAATTGGATAATCAATATAATGATCTATGAAAGATGTATTTTGCTCTGGGTCTAAAATCTCCAAAAGGGTTGCCATCACATCATTAAGAAGACCTGTATTAGCACTAGATTTCTCAATTTCGTCCAAAAGAATAACAGGGTTCATAGTACCACATCTAATCAGAGATTTTACTATCTGTCCTGGTTCACCATCAATTGAATACCTTGGGGTTCCCCTTAAAGTTCTTACATCACCAATAGCACCAAGAGAGATTCTTGCAAACTTCCTATTCATTGATTGTGCAATAGACCTCGCTATAGATGTTTTACCTACACCTTGCAAACCAACAAAAAGAAATACTGGTGTATAGATTTTCTGTTTCTCAACTTTAACAACTGGTCTATTCTGAATATTTTCTTCTACTCCTACTTGAAACTGGGTAGGAATAACATCTCTCTTTTGATAATTTTCTTTTTTCAATTGCATAGATGCTAAATAATCAAGGATGAGGTTTTTAATAGATTCCATACCATAATGTGTACTATCCATGATTTTTTTTGCACTTACAATATCTAAAACATCTTCAGAAAATGAGTTCCAAGGTACTCTTACAATCCAATCTATATACTTACTTACAGTTTCAAATTCACTACTATACCCACCCATACGAATCATCCTTTTGAGCCTATCTATAGAGAGCTTAGATTCTTCCTTTAAGTCATGAGGAGCAGACGAAGATAGAAGTTTGTTCTCTAATGCAAGAACTTCATCTATACTTTCATCAACTCCAGAGGTAGGCAGTTTGTTACTCATGGGATATTCCATAACTTTAAGTGTATATATTCATTACAATTAAGTCAAACTCTTTGACATCATCATCCCATCATGGTACTCTTTTATAGATAATTTTAAACTGCCTTTAGATGAAAAATATCGCTATTTTCTTTTCTATACTTTTTTTATTTACCTTCGTTAATTTGAGTTATGCTGCAGAACTTAAACTACAAGAAACTTCTAGTTCTACTAAAAAATCTATTGCTGTTTCAATTGATACAAAATCTGAATCTACAGAGAATGTAAAAATCATAATACAACACTCCGAAAATGTAACTATTACAGATATTGTAGAGTCAGACATATCTTGCTCAACTTTTTCTTACGTGCCAAGTGATAGTTCTTCAGAGATAGTATGTACATTACCTTCTAATCAACCTGTACAAGGATTAATAGCTACTATTCTATTTACCTCATCATCCGATGATTATAAATTTACAATAATGCAAGAAGAGTCTCAGATAGGTGATTTAACAATAGATTCGGTAACAAATGTCGGAGATAATATAAAAGATTCTACTACTAATGATGATACAGAAACCTCTCCAACACAACTAACCACACAGGAGATCACTACTACAATGTCAGAAACAACGGCTCAAAAAGATAATAAAATTATGGCTTATCTACCATATATATTACTAGGAGTTGCTGGTATATTTTTCATTATCATTATTGTACTGTCGGTCACAATGAAAAAGGATAATGTCGTGCTAACTGATGTTCCTGCATCTGTTATGCCTCCACAACCGACTCAGCCTACTCCACAACCAACTCAACAACCTGTTGACTTTAAGAACATTCCACAGAATCTACAGAATGAAACTATGCAAGATAATATTGCCCAGTCAAAACCAACATTAGCGGAGATGATAAATCAGCCAACACAAGCTCCTGAACAAACTACAGAACAGGTACCAACAGTTCCTGAGACATCACCTGCTTCTTCTACACCAAATGAGCAAGCAGACTTAGAAGAACTCTTAAAAAGTGAAAATCCTAGTATGGTTACAAGTACTCCTACAGACACACCAAATACAATACCTTCAGAGGAACAGGTAACGCTTCCACAACAACCTATACAAGAAGTACAAGAAGCAAATGCTAATACATCTTCCATAATAAATGGGTCACTTAGTGGTAACTACTCTGCAAATGTGACTGAAGGAGGTTTACCTGATGTAGGATCAACTTCACCTCTTGAAGTAGAAACAGATAATCTAGCATCTCCCAATTTAGGATCAACTGAACAACCAATAGAATCTGTAGTTACTCAAGCAGATACAACATCTCCAATGGACAATGATCTACAAAATGCTGTAAATATGGAGATTAATAATATTCCTACTAGTGTAGAGAACAACATAGAACCTGAACAACCTACAACAAACGAAAACATGACACCACCAACAGGAATATAGAAGTTATTTAAAATTCTTCCACATTTGACTTGCTTTTGCCTTTTGGTCTCCTGTGTATTTGCTGTTAAGCTCTTTACTACCGTAAGGTCTTTCACAATCACTGTCTAACTCTTCAAAAGCTATTTGGGCTATTTTCATATCTTCATAAATTTTTATTGGCAAAGGAGATGTATTAACTAACTCCAATGTTAATCTCAATTTATTGCCAGGATCTAAGAAACCTGCAGTAGCATGTATAAGTAAGCCTATTCTAGCTAAAGAGCTCTTCCCTTCTAACCTACCAACATGCTTTGAATCTACTCCTGTTATTTCTTTTACATTAGCCAATGCAAACTGACCTGGATTCAGTATAAAAGAGCCACCTTCTCCTATGTCGATACTATCCATTAAATCATCTGTTCTTTTTTTTACATCTATTAACAGATCTTCACCTTCTTTAAAAACAAGAAAATATCTATCTAAGCGTAAATCATATGATGCTGGCTGCAAAAACTCCTCTGAGAATGGGTCTATACTTATATTCCCATTTTTTATCGCCCTTTTTATACTTTTATCTGAAAGAATCATTTAAATAAAAAATGAAATTATTTAATAAAATTATGACCTATCTACAAATTCAAATTTATCATCAACTTTTGGTGCTTTGAGCCTCTTCTGTAAACCTCTCCATATAGGGTCTTGTATTCCTAACTTCTTTAACCACTCATGTACCACCACTCTATATGCTATATGTCCCCCATTCCTTATTCTTAAATTAACAACATATTGTAAATCATCAAAAGAACCATACATCATATACTTAGTTGTATGAGCATGTGGTAGTAGATATTTAGTGAACTCATCACATACTTCCTCAGAAAGATATTCCTTAGCATTACTTCTCCACTCCTTTATCATCTCATATGTTTCTGACAAGGCTTTCTTGTACTCAGACTTTAAATTCTTTAAGCTTGGAATATCAAGATAATTACATAGATAAAAACATTCATCATTTCTTCTATCCAACTCCTGATCCATATCTACCTCATCATGTAATAAAGGTATAAACCTCTCCAAACTCCTATGCCTATTCAAATCCTTTAACGTTCCTAATGTAGCAAAACCCTCTATTTTAACTGCACCACTCTGTCCAATATTCCCAATTGTATTATGATGATTATGATTCTCAAAAAGTATCTCACTAATATTCTCTTGATCTTCTTCATCAAATTCATACTCATCAACAGAACCTAAGGGATTTAATAAAGCTTCATAATGAGAAAATAAAGATTCTGTAAAATCAGGGGAGTAACTTACAGAAACAGACTCACTTTCACTCTCAGGTATAGAATCAACCTGTTCCCTACTTAATGTCTTACCAATATACTCCAAAACTTCTTTTGTAGAATTACCTCTACTACTATTTGACTCTGTGTGACGAATTAGATTATCTGCCTCCCGAATATATCCCTTAGTATCAATATTAGAATCTCCCAACAAATTCAACACTAAATCAGCTACTTCATTATCAACAACACTATCACTCCCTGCGAGAAAACCAATAAATTCAGACCAACAACGAGCAGACATCACCATAGCATCACTTGTACTCAATCCCACAGGAAGAAGATATCTAGCAACATCAAAACTCCTTGCCTTTAAAGCAGAGACTTCCTGAGGACTCTCTTCGTTAATTTTGAAAATCTTAGATAATTCTTCTCGCGTAATCTTAAGAAGTCTCTTGTAATCTGCAAGCTGCTTAAATATTATCTTTTCATATTCTTTTCTTACTGATTGATTACTACATACCTCTGCAGGAATTTTAACAAAATTAGGATCAGAAAAATTTTGATATCTAGTAGATCGCTCTTGACCTGCAATAACAGGATTCATATAGAAGAACTTCATACCTGTAATAATTGGAACATTCTCTATACAAACAAATAACTCTGCCATATCCCCTACAGACTTATGCCCATATCCAGCAAATATCTTTTCTAACCTTTCAGAGGCATCTTTACCACTATTTATAATCTCTGATGCAATATCTACTATTGAATCAGCAGACCTACTATACCTAGCACCTAAATATGCATTTATTGATGGTTGTTTTGTAGAACAGTTTTGTAAAAGAGTATGTACAACCATCTTGTTCCATAATGAATCAGAACGAATGGTGGCAATATTTAGATCTTTTCTAAAAACTATTTTCATATTATTTTATCCCAGGAATTTTAAATAAGGCAGTAAATTCTTTTATCTCACCTTTTAATTTCATAAAATCCTTATCACTCTGACATTCTGTTAGTGCTCTATTAATATATGATGCTATTTGTTCCATTTCTTTTTCTTTCATACCTCTTGTTGTCAATGCCGGTGTACCAATTCTAATACCTGATGGATCCCAAGGTTTTCTAGTATCGTTTGGAATAGCATTCTTGTTGACAGTAATACCCGCTTTATCTAACATATCACCTGCTTCTTTACCAGATAGGTTAACAGAAGAGAAAACATCAACAAGGAATAAGTGATTATCTGTTCCTCCAGATACTATCTTGTAACCTAATTTACTCAAAGAGTCGGCTAGAACCTTTGCATTAGTTACTACCTGTTTTGAATATTCTTTAAATTCTTCTGTACTTGCTTCTTTTAATGCTACTGCTATCGCAGCTGTTGTGTGGTTATGTGGACCTCCCTGTAATCCTGGGAATATAGCTTTATCTATCCTCTCTGCAAACTCCTCCTTACACATAATCATTGCCCCTCTAGGGCCTCTAAGCGTCTTATGTGTTGTTGTAGTTATCACATCTGCATATGGTACTGGAGATGGATATACACCTGCTGCAACTAAACCGGCTACATGAGCAATATCTGCTACAAAATATGCTCCTACCTCATCTGCTATCTTTCTAAACCTCTCCCAATCTATCACTCTAGAATATGCAGAGAACCCTGCCCATATTAACTTAGGTTTATGTTCTTTTGCAATTCTTAAAACCTCATCATAATCAATATATCCTTCATCATTAACTCCATAACTAGCTGAGTTGTAAAATTTTCCTGAGAAGGAAACCTTAAAACCATGTGTTAGGTGACCACCCGCATCTAAAGACATTCCCAAAGTCCTATCACCAGTCTCTAACAGTGCAAAATGAACTGCAAGATTTGCAGGAGAACCAGAGTAAGGTTGAACATTAACATGATCAACACCAAAGAGATTCTTTGCTCTTTCTATTGCAATATTTTCTATCTCATCAATATACTCATTTCCATTGTAATATCTCTTTCCGGAATACCCTTCAGAATATTTGTTGGTAAGAATTGAACCCATACACTCAAGTACTTCTTCAGAAACATAGTTTTCAGAGGCAATTAATTCTAATCCCTCTACCTGTCTCTGAGTTTCTTTAGAAAGTAGCTCTTTTACATTGTTATCTTGTATCACTTCTGTAACACCTCATTAAATTTAACATTAAACAAACAATTGTCATTGGTCCTACACCTCCTGGTACAGGAGTAATATATGATGGAATTCCCTGTACACTACTCCAATCAACATCTCCTACAAGTTTTCCTGTCTCAGGATGCTTGTTAGAACCAACGTCAACAAGTACACAATCTTTTTTAAGAAATTCTGCTTTTACTAGTTCTGGTTTCCCTATTGCAGATACTAAGATATCAGCAGTTCTAGAAACATCCTCAATATTCACGGTATGTGAATTACAAAGAGTAACAGTTGCATTTTTCTCAAGCATAACTGCAGCTAAAGGTTTACCTACAATTGTACTAGATCCTAAAATTACAACTCTCTTGCCAAATATCTTAATATTGTACGCTTCAAGTAATTTGACTATTCCTAAAGGAGTAGCTGGAGCAATTGCAGATGGATCTTTCTGGAAAAGCTTACCTAAGTTTGTAGGAGTCAAACCATCAACATCCTTACTTGGTTTAATACTTTCTAAAACCAAATGTTTATCAATATGTGAAGGAAGTGGAAGTTGAACCATTAAACCATCTACATTCTCATCTTTATTCAATGAATCTATTAAATTTACAATATCTAAAGTATTTACCTTCTCATCTAAATGATGTATCTGAACAAGCATACCTACCTCTTTACCTACCTTCTCTTTCATTCCTACATACTTAATACTTCCATAATCATCACCTACTAGAATAACATCTAATCTTGGAATTCTTTTTCCTTCTTTTTTCAGTTTTACAATATCAAAAGAAATT
This sequence comes from Candidatus Dojkabacteria bacterium, assembly GCA_050950145.1. GTDB lineage: Bacteria > Patescibacteriota > Dojkabacteria > SC72 > SC72 > UBA5232. The sequence continues at coordinate 73,651 of JBMNHB010000001.1, read as the reverse complement.
TTATTAAGAATCTCTCTTGATATATCTCTACCATCTAATATCTCCATCTATTATCTCTAAAAAGTTATTCCCTTGATTCATTCTGTTGCATATATTCTTCATACAATTTCCCTTTCTTCTTCAGAAGTTCATCCCACCCCCCTGATTCTACAATTTTTCCATTTTTAAAGTAATATATCCTATCAAACTTATTCAGAAGACCAACACTCCTAGTAATATATATCATTGATCTCTCCTTACCTAAGAATTTGAACATATCTTTTAATATCTTCTCTGCTGAAATATCATCAATGTATGTAAAAGGTTCATCCATGATAAAGATGTTTTTGTTTCTGTAAAGCATTCTAGCAATAGCTAATCTTTGCCAATATCCAGGAGAGAGATCTCTACCTGACGGGAATGTTTTACCTAATATACTTGAATCATCAATATGTGAACTCTTTTTAAACTTATTCACTCCAGCAATATTATTAACCTCATCGTAAAGATCGTTATCTACATTTTTCCTCTGTCCAGAGATTACAATATTTTCTCTTAAACTAAAATGATAGTTGATAAAATCTTGGAAGATAACCGCTAGTTTCTTCTTTAATTGCCCCCTATCTAATTCCTTTGTTGATATTCCATCTAAAAGATATTGTCCATCCTCAACACCATACAAACCAGTTAATATTTTCACTGCAGTACTCTTACCCGAACCATCACCACCAAAGAATGCAACTTTCTCCCCCGGATTTACAGTGATATTTAAATTATCTAAAACTACTGTTTCAGGATCATCAGGATATGCAAATGTAAGATTTCTAAATTCCAAAATAGGAGTATCTTTTGAAAGTTTTCTTTTTCCATGATAGATATCTCCAAAACCTTCAAATTCTATTAAATCAAAAAATTTATCAATATATCCTAGATTCGTAGATACTAGAGAAACAGAATTAAAAATATCAGAGATACTCATATGTGCTGTTTCAACATAGTCAAAAAGAGCTTTGAATGTACCAAAAGAGAATCTCTTTACAATTGAAACAGCAAGTACATATACAATATATGAATATTTCAAGAAATTACTAAAGGTTCCTAACAATGATCTACTTCTGTAAAAGTTATACTGACTAGCAAAATATCCTCCAAGATATTCATCATACTCCTCTGAATATCTTCTTCTGAGATATGAATATATATTGTTTGCTCTTAATTCAAGGAAGTTACTAATAGTCAAGGAAAGGTTGTGTATATATCCTAAGAATTTAAGTTTTCCAACTGATTCATCTAGATAACTTCTAATACTCTTTCTTCTTGAGTGCATGACTAGAGATTCTGGAATAACAAAGAGAAGAAGAAGGAGAGAAGAAGGTCCCATACTTCCCCATATGATTACCATTGCACTTAGAAACCTCACGGTATTGCTTAGAATTGTAGAGAAGTTATCGTAAACACTAATTATTCTATCAATGGAAAAAGAAGGAACAAAAGCAATCTTATCCTGAAAATCTTTCTGTTCTACATCTTGTAGATTAGAAGATGCTACTTTTTCAATCATCATTAATTGAGCTTTAGACCAAACCTTTTCATATATTACTGTATAGAGATACGCTCTAATCTGCACACATACATGAGTGACTCCCCAAAGAAGAAATATTATTACCAAAAACTTGAAAGAATCAGTTGTTAGAAACTTTGCAAAATCAAATGTTTCCCAATTAAGTAGAATTTGAGTTGTTGCATCTATGAATTTCCCAAGGATTCTAATTCCATATATCTCAGCAGCTGTTGAGAGAATGAAAAGTAGATCTCTTGATACAGCTACTACTGTATATTTACCATATACAAAAGAAAGTACCTTTTTTAATGTTGAGAGTTTTTTAGATAACTTTTCTGGAATCATATAGGATATAATAGCATGATAGAAAGGATTTATAAATGAGAGATAATAAGTATTTAGAAAACATTTTGTATGATTTATGGGATAACCATTTTTGTGATGTTCCAAGAAAGAATCTAGTAGTTATTAAGTTTGGTAAGTATTCTAAAAGACAGCTAGGAAGTATTAAATTAGCAAATAGATATACAAAGATAAAGGGTTTGATGAAAAAAAGAAGAGAGGAACTAGAAGTTCAGGATGAGAAGAGTGTTACAGTTATTACAGTTACTAGATATTTTCAGAATGAGATTGTTCCAGAATTTGTAATTAGAGCAACTATTGCACATGAATTGTGCCACTATACTCATGGTTTTCAATCTCCACTAGAAAAACAATTTGATCATCCACATCAAGGTAATGTTATTAAAAAAGAATTAGCTAAAAGAGATCTGTTAAATCAAGAGAAAGAAGCAGATAAATGGTTGAAGGAAAATTGGTTAAAGATTGTGTATTAGATTATTGAAGAGTTTTTCTATTTGTAATAATTGACTTCTTTGTTGTCTTCTCTATTTCTTTTCTCGCATTTCCAGCAACATTTCCTCCTAACTTTGCTACTTTTTTATTCTCATCAAAATTCTTTGGTTGGACTTCTTTGGAAATTTCTGTTGTTGATGCTTCTGCTAACATATTCAGAACTATTTCAATAGTAGACATATTGTCTCTAAGGTTTTCTTTTGTTAAACCTTTTAATTCTTTATATTTTCGTGTTGTGAGGTCAGACCAAGCTTTAGTTATCTCATCTGTTAAGATTCCAAACTCAAAACCTCTCTTCACACCTCTTTCTTCCCATTCATCTGTAAGTTCTTTTCTTACTTGAATAGATTGTAATCTTTGATTTATCCATGCCTTACTGTATCCCTTTTTCTGATAAGTTCTTAATGCTCTATCTATCGTTAATTCTGGATCAATTGTTTCATCTATTCGTTCTTTACCAACCCGTGCTAACCATAATTTAAAAGGCTCTGCTTTTGGAGAAGGTATTGATTGTATGATTCTTAAAATCTGCTCTGTATTCGCTACATCTGTTTTGTAATATTTCCCGTCAGATGATTTTAATTTCAGTTGGTTACAATTTGTAACCAACTGACTATTCTCTTTTTGCAACCTAAATTTCAAAACTTTCCAGTAATTTCTAGGATTTGGACTCTCTGTTAAAACACCTATGATATCTACAATTGAGAACAACCATTCTTCTTTTTCACTATTCCACTCTACTCGTATCTTTTTGTTTTGAAATAGTTTGATTGTGTTATTTTCTTTCATAATTTTTAGATAAAAATTTAAGGATATATAGATATATAACAAGAAATTATTAAATCCAGATTAAAAACGGGATAAAGTTTTTCTTACCTTCCTACACTTCTTCAACAATCTTTCTAAATCTCTTCTATTGATCTTCTTTTTCCCATATATTCTATCTATTTCTTTTACTAATTCTTTTAATGCTTCCATATACAGATTATCTATTTCATTTCTTACAAAATTCTTACAATTACGAAATTATATTTCATATCTATGACCTTCTTTTCTATTCTAACTACATTAATATGTAATTAGAATCTATATATATGAACAATAAATATATTGGAGAGAATATTAAAATATACAGAGAAAGAAAAAAGTTAACACAGAGGGAATTAGGAGACAAGATAGGTAAGACTTGGGAGATGATTTCTAGATATGAAAGAGGAGAGAGTTCTCCACTTAAGCAATTGAATAATTTAGCAGATGCTCTTAATATTGATCCTAGAGATTTACTTAGAGATTCTTCATCTCAAGTAGATAACTATTCTACTAACAAAATTCCTTACTATACATCAATACCTGATAATAATGATTTTCTTAAAACAAAATCATATCTATTCTATCCTGCACCTGATTGGGTATTGCAGATGGATATTAATACATTTGCTGTTGATATGAATATTGTTGATGGAAGTAATGGAGTAGTATATATTTCTCCAAATAGTAAGTATGAGATTGGTGATACTGTTTTAATTAATGATAACGGCAACTTAGAGATTGTTAAATACAGAAGAAACAGTAGAGATATTATTGGAAAAGTACTAGCACAAGAGGTAAGGTTCGTTTAGAACCCTACCCCTTTTTATTCAAATTACATCATTCCTTGCATACCACTCATGTCTGGCATAGCTGCCTGTGGTTTCTCTTCAGGAATCTCTGCAACAACTGCCTCTGTGGTAATTAACATAGAAGCAACAGATACTGCATTGGTTAATACAAATCTTGTAACTTTAACTGGGTCAATAATACCATCTTCAATCATATCAACAAACTTTCCTGTCTTTGCATTGTAACCTGTATTACCCTTACACTCTGCAGCGATTACTGCACCATCTTCACCTGCATTCTCTACAATCTGCTTTAGAGGTTCACTCAATACAGATTTAAGAATTTCAACACCTAATTGCTCATCCTGATCTGTTAGCTTAACCTTATCTAAAACCTTCTTTGCATTATGTAGAGCTAAACCACCACCTGCTACAACACCTTCTTCAATTGCTGCTCTAGTAGCATTAATTGCATCCTCTATTCTCATCTTCTTCTCCTTTGCCTCTACTTCAGATGCTGCACCTACTTTGATAACTGCAACACCACCTGCAAGTTTTGCTAATCTCTCTTGTAGTTTCTCCTTATCATATTCTGATGTTGTATTCTCAATCTGGGCTTTAATTTCCTTTACTCTATCTTCAATACTATTCTTTGTTCCTTTACCTTCTACAATGATTGTTTTCTCCTTTGTTACTACAACTCTCTTTGCAGAACCTAAGTCGGTTAATTCAACTTTATCCAATGTCTTTCCTAACTCTTCTGAAATGAATTCTGCACCTGTTAATATTGATAGATCTTTCAACATCTCCTTCTTTCTATCTCCAAAACCAGGAGCTTTAACAGCAACAACATCTAAAGTCCCTCTTAGCTTATTAACAACCAATGTTGCTAATGCCTGATTCTCAATATCATCAGCAATGATAACCATTGGTCTATCTGCAGCACCTAAAACCTTCTCTGCAATTGCTTGAATATCTTGCAAGTTAGAAAGCTTCTTGTCTGTGATAAAGATGTATGGATTTTCCATAACTGTTTCTAATGTTTCTGCACTATTTACAAAGTATGGACTTACATATCCATTATCAAATTCCATACCTTCTGTATATTCAACCTCATCCTTAAAACCTTTAGCTTCTTCAACCGTAATAACTCCGTCCTTACCAACCTTATCAAATACTCCACCAATCATATCTCCGAGTTCTTTGTCATTGTTTGTTGAAATAGTTGCTACCTGAGAAATCTCTTCCTTAGTAGAAATATTCTTTGCTTTCTTAGAAAGCTCTTCTAGCACAACATCTACACCTTTATCCAATCCTCTTTTAAGTGAAATTGGATTTGCACCTGCTGCTACATTCTTAAATCCAGCATTTACAATTGCCTGTGCTAGTACTGTTACTGTTGTAGTACCATCACCTGCCAATTCATTTACTCTGTTGGATGCTTCTTTAATCATCTCAACACCTACATTCTTAAAAGGATCTTTATCCTCTATCTCCTTTGCAACTGTTACACCATCCTTAGTTACTACCTGAGAACCAAATGATTTTGCAATTGCAATATTTCTTCCTTTAGGTCCTAGTGTCACCTTAACAGCATCTGCTATTGTATCAACACCGTCTTTAAGGGATTTTCTTGCTTCTTCGTTGTATATTATTGCTTTTGACATACTATTAATACTAAAAATTTAATTCAATTATTTGATAACTGCTAAAATATCACTAGCTTCAAGAAGAAGATATTTCTCTCCATCTACTTCTAATTCATCTGGTGAATATTTTTTGAAATATACTCTATCTCCTACGCTAACATCAAAGGAAACATCCTTACCTTTGACCTTACCTACACCTAATTTAGCAATTGTACCTGTTTCAGGTTTCTGATCTTCTGTTGATGAAGGTGGAAGAACTAATCCTCCTGATGTTTTCTCATCAATCTTGTCTGGTGTTACCAGTACTCTATTTCCTAGGGGCGTGATTTTTATATCTTTTGACATATGTATCTAGCAGATAAAATTAGTGATTGCTAATTGTAACACAATTTGAAAGAAAAATTCAAGCCTAGAACCCACCTTTTATCACAATACTATCCTTTAATAAATCAATATTCTCTATTGTTTTCCCTAAGAACCCATTCTCTGTTACCAATATCAAGGCATCACTAATTCCCTTGTTTATTTTCTCTAAAGTCTTTCTCGCTAAAATTTCAGGGACTTTCATATCACCAACATAGATATTCCTAGAATACAACTCTGCAGTTTCCCTGTTATCCTTCACTATATCCACCCCTATCCAGGGTAATTGAAGAATTTTTATTTTGCCATGTGTATAAACCTTCCACACCCCTTTATCTGAAACTAAACAAATGTCTTGAATTTCCAAACCTGAGACACCTGATATACTATCTTTAAGTAAATACAATATTTCTTTCCTACTAAATGTTACAAATTCAGAAAACAAGTCTGAAAGAACAAAGTTTTTAATTCTATCTCCAATATTTATCTCTTTCTCCTCTACTACAAACTCTTCATCACTTGTACAGGTAACATTTTCATTCAAAAAGAATTCCTTATGCCAAGCAGAGTATCTCATTACAAAGTATCCACCAACCAGTAGGAAAACCAACAAAAGGATTAGTAAGAATCTCTTCATACCTTAAGCCTTTTTAAACAATTTATTCCACAATGTCACAACCTTCTCTTCAAAGAATTCAATTTCCTTGATTTCAAAAACTTTTGATCCTAACCAATATGAAAGAAGACCGTAGGAAGAAGTCGCAATAGTTAGAATGATAATAGAGATTGTTCTTGTAGTATCCAACTTAAAGTCAAACAATCTAAATACTAAATACATACCAAATGTTGTTAATGCAGTATTTAAGAGTTTGGTTAACATAGGTTTAATTGTCTGTTTGAATGAAACAACTTTTATCTTTTTGTTGAGGATGTATAAAAGGAGGGTTAACTCTACAAGAGAAGAAATACTCAAACTTAATGAAAGTCCACCTACAGCCATCTCTGAAGTACCTCTTGTTGTACACCAAACAAATACATCTCTGAAGAATGATTGAATAACACTACATAATCCATTTCCATTTGCTGTAGAAATCTGCACCCCTATCTGTTCTAAAATAGGTCTCCAATCATAGTAATGACTAAAGAAGTTAGTAAGAAGGAACGCAAAAGCAATGTTCACTAGAATTCCAAAACCAACAGCTATTAATGGTAACCATGTAGATTTCAAAGCATAGAATCCTCTTAGAACAATTTGACTAAGAGTCTGACCAATGATAGCAACAGAAAGAAGTGCTAAACACCATGCGGTAAGTAATGTTGCTTGCCAATCAAATTTACCAACACCAAAGATTAATCTTACTGTGGGTAATCTTAGAACAAGGAGGATTGCTACTATTGGAAGAACAAGAAATAGAGCTTGTTGCAAGGAGTCGTTTAATATTTTCTTAAATTTCTTAGGTTCATCTGAATTCTCTGATAATTCTGGGAGCACAGCTTGGGCAATAGCACTACCAATAATATTTACAGGAAAAAGATAAAGACTTAAAGCATATTTGTAAGAACTAAGAGCTCCTGCTTCTAAAGAGAAACTAATTAATGTGTTAATGACAACATTAACTTGTTCTCCTAATGTAGAAAGCATCTTTGGTATTGCTAATCTAAGTCCTCTCCATATCTTTGTGTCTTGAAGAGCTTTTATCAAACTTTCAAACGACATCTTTGTTCTTTCTGTAAAATATTTACCTAATGAAGGAACCTGAACAACAAAGTGCAAGAATGAACCAAGTACAGCAGATATAGCAATACCTGTTACATCCATCTTAAAAACTCCTACCAATATTACTGGTCCAATTGTCATCGCAATGTTGTAAATTAGTGGTGCTAAAGAAGTTACGAAAAACTGCCTTCTAACTTGTAAATATCCTGTCACTATTGTACTAATACCTAGCAGAACAGGAGAGATCATTAAGATTCTTGAAAGTTTTACAAAAAGGTCAAAATCTTCAGCTTGGAGTCTCCCTGATATATTTAATATCCCCTGTGAGAATTCAGAGTTCATTAAGAATCTAGTTATTTGAGGAGTGAAGATAAAGAGGAGAAGAGCAATAACAAGAACAACAGAACTAACAATTATCATCATATTGATGAAGAATTTGTTTAATTCTTTCTCTCCGTTCTTCTTAAATACATCAGCTAAAAGAGGAATAATTGCAGCATTAAGAGATCCTGCAACTATTATCATAAAAAGTGTATCTGGGATAGTAAAAGCAGCCCAGAAGATATCTAATTCATGGGTAGCACCAAAAAGATGGGATATTACCCTCAGCTTAAAAAGACCTAAAACTTTAGTAAGAAAAAGAATAATCATCATTACATAGATACTGTTCTTTTTCTTTGCGACATCTATCATAAAAATATCAATATTCTTATTTCGTGACTACTATCATATTGTATAGTGCAATTTTTATCAATTAATCTATATTTAATATTTCTAATACATAATATATGTATGAATATATTAGATATACTGTTTCCAAAATCTTGTACTATCTGTTCTAAGAATGGTGAATATTTGTGTTCTAGGTGTAAGAAACTTTTTAAGAAGACACTACCTGAATGTTATAAATGTAGAAGAATATCACCACAATATATCACCCATGAGAGATGTAAAGAGAAGTTTACATTAGATAGTGTAATTGTTCTTTGGGAATATAACGAGCTAAGTTCTGTAATATTGAAAAAGTATAAATATGGGAGTGTCTATGATGCAGAGAACACATTACTTGAATTTGCTAAAGAGAGATTAGAAGAGTTTGTACTCAACAAAAAAAACAAAAATTCTCTTACAATCCCTGTTCCAATATCTACCAGTAGATTAAGAGAGAGAGGATTTAATCAAACAGAAGAGCTAGCTAAGGTTGTTTCTGATACTCTGGGGAGTATGTTTGATAATAGTATTGTAAAGAAAAAAGGGGGAGATGATATCCATCAGTCATTATTGGATAAGGAGGAAAGAGAGAAACATAGAAGTAACTTTTACATAGATGATACTGATAAATTAAAAGATATTAAGGATATAATAATTGTAGATGATGTTATTACAACTGGTAGTACATTAGAACAGATATCTGAAGTTATTAAGAAAGTAGATAACAATATCTCAGTAAAAGCAGTATGTTTGTTTAGAGGAAGAGCATATTACACACAATCAAATAAAGATGACAACAGTAGAAAAGAAAAGGGAGGCATTTAACCTCCCTTGAAGAATCTATTTGAAAGATATTACTCTTCTACTACCTCACCCTCCTTAGCTTCTTCATCCTTCTTTTCTTCTGATGGTTTCTCATCATCTTTTTTCTCTTCTTTAGCTTCAGATTCTTTTGCAGCTGCCTCATATACCTTCTTACCTACTTCTAACATCTCCTTCTCTAATTCTTCAGATTTCTTTTCTACCTCATCTAAATCAAAATCTTCTTTCTTAATTATCTCTTTTAGTTCTTCTGCTTTCTCCTTAATACTCTTCTGTTCATCTTCAGAAATCTTATCCTTGTTCTCATCTATCATTTTCTCTGCATTAAATGCTAATGTATCTGCATTATTCCTCTTCTCCGCTCTCTCTTTCTTCTTTTTATCCTCTTCTGCATTCTTCTCTGCTTCCTCAACCATCTTTTCAATTTCTTCTTCCTTTAGTCCAGTAGATGCTGTAATTGTAATCTTCTGTTCTTTCTTTGTTCCAAGATCTAAAGCTTTAACATTTAAGATTCCATTAGCATCTATAGAGAATGTAACTTCAATCTGAGGAACTCCTCTTGGTGCTGGTAGGATACCATCAAGTAAGAATCTACCCAATGTCTTGTTATCTGCAGCCATCTCTCTCTCTCCCTGAAGAACATGAATCTCAACACCTGGCTGGTTATCAGCAGCTGTAGAGAAAATCTGTTTCTTCTCAACAGGAATTGTAGTATTTCTCTCAATTAATTTGGTAAATACTCCACCTAATGTCTCTAAACCAAGAGATAATGGTGTTACATCTAAGAGTGTAATATCTTTTACATCACCACCTAGAACTCCTGCTTGAATTGCTGCACCTTGTGCTACAACCTCATCAGGATTTACACCTTTATCTGGTTCTTTACCAAAGATTTCTTTTACCTTCTTAACAACAGCTGGCATTCTTGTCATACCACCTACAAGTAACACCTCATCAATATCTTTCTTATCTAATCCTGCATCTTTTAGAGCCTTCTCACATGGTTTAACTGTCTTCTCAATTAAATCATTTGTTAATTTCTCTAATTCAGATCTAGTTAATTTTTCTTTCAAATGCTTTGGTCCTTTATCTGTTGCTGTAATGTAAGGAACATTAACTTCAGTTTCTTCTGATGTAGAAAGTTCAATCTTTGCTTTCTCTGCAGCCTCTTTCAATCTCTGAAGTGCAGTCTTGTCTTCTCTAAGATCCATACCTTCTTTCTTCTCAAATTCTTTTGCAAGGTAATCAATGATTTCTTGGTCAAAGTCATCACCACCTAAGTGTGTATCACCATTTGTTGAAAGAACTTCAAAAACTCCATCACCCATTTCAAGGATAGAGATATCAAATGTACCACCACCTAAGTCAAATACTGCAACTTTCTGATCCTTTTTATCATCCAATCCATATGCTAAAGCTGCTGCTGTTGGCTCATTAACAATTCTTTTAACATCCAAACCTGCAATCTTACCTGCATCCTTTGTTGCCTGTCTTTGAGAGTCATCAAAATATGCTGGGACTGTAATTACAGCTTCTTTAACATCTTGACCTAAGAATTCCTCTGCATCTTTCTTCATCTTTGCTAAGACTTTTGCAGAGATCTCTTGTGGTGTGTACCATTTATCTCCCATTTTAACTTCAACACCACCATTAGATGCTTTCCTCATTTCAAATGGTAATAGTTTCGCATCTTTCTTAACTTCAGGATCATCCCAACTCCTACCAATCAATCTCTTTACAGAGTAGATAGTACCCTCTGGATTAACAACTGCTTGATTCTTAGCTGGAGTACCAACAAGAATCTCACCTTTTTCATCCTCTGCAACTACAGAAGGAGTAAGTCTACTTCCCTGTGAGTTTGCAATTATATTTGGCTTACCACCCTCCATGAAAGACATGGCAGAGTTTGTAGTTCCTAAGTCTATACCTATTATTTTTGACATATATTTTATTGTAAAAATTTAATTCAATTATTTAGATACCAATACTTTGGAAGGACGAATTACAGTATCATCTAGTGTGTATCCAGGTTGAACTACTGCAGTAATCTCACCTGTTTTGCCACCTTCAGATGTAGCAATTGCCTCATGTATAGATGTATCAAACATATCTCCCACTTGAGGAAGATATATTTTTAAACCTATACCTTCTAAAGATTTCTTCATAGATTCAAAGATTGCAACTACACCTTCAAACCATGCCTTCTCTTTATCATCTAGTTGTAATGTCTTTTCACTCTCAATACTTAAAACCATGGCATCCATACTTGGTAAGAACTCTTCACAGAATCTTTTCTTCATATTAAAGATACTTAGAGCCTGCCTCTTCTCCATACTTGACTGTAAATTATGATAATCTGCTAAAGCCTTCTTTAATTGATTTTCAACAACCAACTTCTCATCCTCTACCTTATCTATCGTAAGTGCCAATTCCTGTATCTTCTTCTGAAAATCTTGCACATTTGTATCCTGTTTTGTATTTTTATCTTTTTTCATAACTAACTATCTGAATTTATCTCCATCCTGACATTGAAGCACTTAACGCATTCCTCACTTCATTTAATGCTGGTATTACAATAGAGTAATCCATTCTCTTAGATCCTAAAATCCCGACATATGCCTGATTTTCATCCCAAAATGGAATCTTTGTAAATGCAATTGCACAATCAGTTAACTCCTTTATCCCAGATTCTCCACCAATTAATAATGAAACTCCTGAACTTGAATATTTCTTTACCATATCCCTTAAATATATATCATCTTCTAAAATACTAAATATTGTTTTTAACTTCTCAACATTCTTAAATTCGGAATATTTAAAGAGTTGTGTAATTCCAAAATATCTAATCTGATCATCTAACACCAAAAAAACTAGACTCTCTGTTTCTTTGGATAAGATCTCTAAAACTGATTTAATTACAACATCCTTATCAAACCTATCTCTATATATTCCCTGTCTAATTTCAACACTAACTAATGGACTTAACTGCCTTCTTTCAAGAATTTTTGTCACATACAATCTTAATGCCTGATCTGTTGGTAATCTTCCGGAAGATATATGACTTTTTTCCAAAAGTCCCAAATCCATTAGTTTAACCATTTCATTCCTAATCGTTGCAGAACTAACACCTAAGTCATATTTTTCAACGAGCGATAATGAACCTACCTCATCTGCCTCCTGCATGAACTCTTCTATAATTGCAGTAAGTATTTCTCTTTGTCTCTCTGTTAAATCCATGTTAGCAGATGATTAAGTTATTTGCTAAGTATATTGTAAGCAGACAGAAGTGTCAAGTGCTATTTAAAATAAATTTCATTCATATGTGATATACTCTATTCTCATGGAAATAATTAACGAGACACCTCTTTTTACTATGGAAGAAGGTAAAGAATCAGAAGATCTTATCAAAGAACAGAATCAAATTATTACAGATACTGTTTTGAAAGAATATCCAAAAATGTTTGAAGAATATTTATTAGAAGATGGAAGTAATGTAGCATTGCTTTATTATGGTGCAGGAGGAATACCTCAAGAATTAGAGGATCTCTTGCCAGAATACAAGTTCATTGCACTCTCAAGACATGGTTTAACTATGTTTAACTGCTCCTATTTCACCTTAGAATGGGAAAGAACGAAAAAGGCAATTGAATATTTAATAGAGTTAAGTTGTGGAGAAGAAATTAAGGACTTAATAATATCTCACTGGCATGCATTTCCAAGAATTAGAAAGACAAAGGGGTTATTACAATTAAAAAAGAATATTAAATCTGTACTAATTACCGGTGTAAATTTACTATACGGTGTAAAAGATTTTTACTATAATTGCCTAAAGACTAGTGAGTTAAACAAGTATTAATATATCTACTTACATATCGATTTCATCTAATATATATTAATTACATAAATTAATGGTCAAACAGCAATGATAGCAAAAGGACCAGATATAGAAGGTTAATCTTCTTAACAATTTACAAATTCTTAAGAGCTTAAAAGAAACAACTCTGGGTGCTTAATCAGTAATACATATTCCCCACCTACGGCTCAGATTGTATCATCTGTAGCGGAGTTTTGAGCCCTATCCCAATATGTGGTCTAAAAGTATTGTATACATGTAGGAACTTTTGAAACAAGATATTTAGCTCATTAATATCTTTAGGTCTACTCTTTAATCTAAAGAAGAACTCCTCTTGATCTGTTCTAAAGCTCCTCTCAATTACCGCATTCTCATTTGGTGTTGATTTGTGAATGTAGTAATGTTTAATCCCTAATCTTTTACATTCCTCACTAAACCTTTTTGAGAACTCCCATCCATTATCTGTCTGTACAAACTTAATTTTAAAAGGTAGAGATTGTCTTGCTCCTCTAAGGGCTACAATTGCACTCTCTGTATCCAATGTAGGTAATATCCATGCATACTTATATCTAGAGTAAATATCAATTATTCCATATTCGTAGCATGTAAAAGGTAGTCCAGAGAGCTGTGGAGTGACATATTTTACATCCATTTGTACATATCCCACATTATTTGTATTACTAGGTCTCATATGGCTACTATCTTGGAAATGAGGTCTTCCATACTTCTTCCTTTTTGAAATTAAGTAAGGTTTTCTTTTCTTAATTATATTGTAAATTGATTTTCCTGACACATGTATATTGTATTGATTTTTTAGAATGAATGATATTTTATCTTGGTCATATCCATATTCTTCTCTAATATGTACAATTAATCTCCTTGTATCTAGAGATATTTTGTTTTTAATATTCTTTGGGGTAGTAGGTAATCTTTTCTTGTTTACATATTCTAGTTTGTTATGCCATCCTCTTTTCTTTTTGATCCACTTTCTGACAGTCTTTCTATCAATGTTTAGTTCTCTTGCTGTTTTAGAGACATTCCTATTATTTTCTAAGAACCTCTTTCTTATTGTGCTTATTTTCATTTGTCCTATACCATTAGTTTAACTAAGGGTGGGGAATATGTCATTACTGATTAAGTGGGTGTTGCTAGAGGTTAGTTTTTCTGCTATACTCCTACACATTATGGAAACAATCAAATTACTCGAAAGAGATATAAATGGGAAAAAGAACAAAGTTTTATTAAGCGAAGGATTCGTCCCAGCAGTTGTTTACAATGCAAAAACAGAATCTAAAAATATCATGTTAGATCTTGCAACTGCAAAACAGATTGCAAGAGAAGCAACATCAACAACTATCTTAGATTTAGAGTTAGAAGGAAAAACTTTTAAAGCAGTTGTTAAAGAGATTGATGTAAATCCAATAACTGAAGATTTAAGACATATTGCATTTTTTGAAATTGATGAGAGTAAAGACATGGTATTCTCTATTCCATTTGAAATTGTCGGCATATCACCTGCAGTTAAGAACAATCTTGGTGTTATGGTTGAAGTTATGGATTCTATTGAAGTTAGATGTAAAGTCAATGACCTTATTCCTTCCATTGAGGTTGATATTTCAAAACTTGAGCATCCAGGTCAATCTATTGCTGTTAAAGACCTAAATATTCCTGAAACAATCTCCCTTATTAACGATGAGTTAAAAAATGCTACTGTAGTCACAATTACAGAAATGCAAGAAGAAATTATTGAGACTGTTGAACCAGAAGAAGGAGAGGAAGGAGAAGTTGAAGGAGAAACGCCAGAAGAAGGAGAAACACCAACTGAAGCTACCCCTGAAGAAGAAAAGGTTACTGAATAATTATATATTAAATATATAATATGATAAGTGTAATAATTGCATCATTCAAAGAGCCTAAAACCATCGGTAGATGTGTTTCGTCTATTGTAAATAGAAAATATTCTGGTATTCCAACTAATTTTGAGGTCATTCAAGTATCTCCTGATGAAGAGACTTTAAATGCAGGAGCAAAAGAAGCAAAAAAATACAGACTTGGTAAGAAGTATATCCAACTAAAAGACCCAAGGAAAGGTAAGCCATATGCTCTAAGAATGGCTTTTAAAAAAGCAAAAGGAGATATATTTATACTTACAGATGGAGATACATATTTCAAAAAAGATGCAGTTAAGAAACTTTTAGAACCATTTGAGAATGAAAAAGTTGGAGGAGTAAGTGGTAGACCTGTTTCTCAAGACAAAAGAGATAATATGTTTGGATACTGGGGACACCTACTATCTGATTCTGCACATGATAAAAGATCAGACAGTATGGAGAAGGTTAAGGGGAAGGATTACTACATAAGTAGGAAGACATTTTTCCCTATGAGTGGATATATTATGGCTGTTAGAAATATAAATATTAAACTTCCAAGTAATGTACTTTCAGATGATGCATATATGTCATATTACATTAGAAACAAACATTTGGAGATAGCATATGCACCAAAAGCTATGTGCTGTGTTAAGTATCCTACTAACTTTAAGGACTATATGAAACAAAAAGTGAGATCTTTAGGTGGTTTTACACAACTAAAGCATATGGCTATTTTTAAAAAGGATAAACAATCTAGAAGTTTTTGGATAGAGTTACAATATACAGGATTTGTGCTTAGATATGCCAAGAGTTTCAAAGAGTTCATATGGTCATTATTACTCTTCCCTACTAGATTAATTACATGGATAAAGATATTTTGGGAAAGAAGTATTCTTAGAAAAGATATGCCCAAGAGTGGATGGGAGAGAATAGAGAGTACAAAGTAAATTACTCTAAAAACCAATAGTCATTATCTAATATATAGTATGTTGCTTTTCCTTGTCCAACAGGTTTGATAACACCCTTATCTCTTAATATTCTAAAATCTTTAATTCTTGTAGATCTAGCTCTTTTACTAATTTCATAATACTCACTAGATGATATTGAACCATTATCTTTAAGATACTCTACTATCTTCTTCTCGTGAGGTTCCAATCTCTCTTTGTATCTAGGTAAATCTTTTTTAACTCTATTTAATTCATCTAAAATCCCTTCAACAAAATATTCTAACCACTCTGTAAAGTCTAAATCATTAGCAATATCATAGTAATCTCCCATTACTCCTACTTTTTGAAAATACTTAGACACATCTTTGTTATAGTAATTTTCAAAACTAAATAGAGGAAATGTATTTATACCTAATTTTGCAAGTAATGTCTTAGTTACTAATCTTGTTGTTCTTCCATTACCATCCATGAATGGATGAATTACAACTGATTGTTTGTGAAAAATACCTGCTAGAATCAAAGGATCTATCTTTCCTTCTGACTTATTAACAAAATCTATCAACTCTTTCATCAAATTATTTACATCTTTTGCATCAGGTGGCCAGTACACCGTTTCTCCTGTTAATGGGTTATTTACAAATACTGGTTCTTTTCTATATTTCCCTCTATATGAAGAAGGAAGTAAACCTTTTGTAACAATACCTTGTATTTTACATATTAGTTTATCTGAAAGAATTAAATCATTATTCTTCTTAATTTCTTCATTTAACATTACTACTACATCATTATAGTTAATTATCTCTTTCTCAGTATCTTTAATGTTTCTAGGTTCTGTTTTAAGAATTGTTTTTACATCTGTTAATGATAATGGATTCCCTTCTATCTTTGTAGATGTAAAAGAAGAGAGTATTCTAGCTTTTTTCTCTAAGTTAAAAAGTATTGTTTTAGTAAATTGTTTACTATTTAGTTCCCCTATTAACTCTCCAACCTTACGAATATTGATTAGGAGAAAATTACTTAGGGTGTATTTGGGATTAAACATAGTTGTATTATAGTCGTATTATAGTCAATTGTCAATTTGTTTATTAAAAAAGAGAGGCTATTACACCTCTCTTCTCAAATACTAATATTGTAAGAATATTACCACCTAAAATGTGCAAATGCTTTGTTTGCTTCTGCCATTTTCTCTACCTCTTCCTTCTTTCTTACAGCATCTCCTTCACCTTTGTATGAATCTACTAACACATCCTTAAGAATCTCATCAAATGATTTACCACTTTTTTTTCTAGATGCCTCTACAATCCATCTAACTGCTAATGTTTCTTGCCTTCTAGGTGATACTGGCATAGGAACTTGATAGTTAGCACCACCTACTCTTCTTGCTTTAATCTCAAGTGCTGGTCTAACATTATCAATAGCTTTACTTACAAAAGCTATAACATCCTTTTCCTTAACTAGCTCTGCACCATTCTCTATTGCATTGTATACTAGCTCTTCTGCAAGAGCTTTCTTTCCATCCTGCATAACTTTACAGATAAAGCGAGCAATGACAGGATCAGAATACTTTCTATCAACTTTTATTGTTCTTCTTTTTGCTCTTTTACCTCTCATATATTTATCTATTAATTAAAAACTATTTTTCTGCTACTTCTTCTTTCTTAACCCCATACTTAGATCTTGCTTTCTTTCTTCCTTTAACTCCTGCAGCATCATACTTCCCTCTAATAACAATGTATTTAACACCTGGCAAGTCTCTCTTCTTACCTGCTTTAAGTAAGACAACTGAGTGTTCCTGTAAATTATGTCCTTCACCTGGAATATATGCGGTTACCTCTTCCCCATTAGACATTCTAACTCTTGCTACCTTTCTAAGTGCTGAGTTAGGTTTCTTAGGTGTCATTGTTCTTACCTGAAGACATACACCCCTCTTAAAAGGGTTTGCAGCCTTCTTGTATCTGTTCTTCAAAGGATTGAAGTCTCTAGCTAAGTGAGTATGCTTGGTCTTCCTCTTTGCAGATTTTCTAGGTTTTCTTACTAATTGGTTAATTGTTGGCATAGGTCGTATTATATAACAAAATCAACTAAATTTGAAGTTCTTCTAACTCATATATATTTTCTATCTCAGCATCATCTCCAACTGGGATTGTTCTACCGATAATAACGTTCTCTTTCATACCTCTTAGGTAGTCTGTTTTCCCCAATATAGAGGCATTTGTTAAGACTCTTACTTGTTCTTGGAATGAGATGGCAGAGAGGAAACTCTCAGTATTTAAGGAAGATGTCTTAATTCCAAAAAGCTTTGGGATCACCAGAGCTTTATTCTTACCATCCTTTATTAACATCTCGTTCTTTACAGTAGCCATGAATCTATTAACTGAGGAACCTACTAAATACCCTGAATCACCTGCTTCTAAAACTCTACCTAATCTTACCATCTGTCTTAAAATTATCTCAATATGAATATCATCAATTGGAACACCCTGTGCATTAAAGACTTCTTGAACACCATCTAAAATATATTTCTGTGCTGTTAGAATGTCAGCAACATCTGCTAATTTTTTAGGATCAAGAGATCCTTCTGTTAACTGTGTTCCTGCTTTAATAGTTGAGTTGTCTTCTACTAGAATCTCTATTCCTGGTAAAGCATAGATTGTTTCTTCTGCTTTCATCTTACCCTTAACTGTTAAAATCCCTCCCTCAAGAGACACTACACCATCAAACGGTGCTTGTTTTTCAGTCCCATCAGAATCTATATACATGACTTGTCCCATCTTTACTTCCTGAGTATCTTCAACAAGAACTTTCTTTGCATTTGAAACAATATGGTGTCTTTCCATTCTCTTTTCACCAGAAATTAGGATTGTCGCAGACTCATCTTCGGCAATATCAATATGTACTTTTCCATCAATTGATGCCATCTCAGCTTCTGCTTTTGGTGTCCTAGCCTCAAACAATTCTTCAATCCTAGGGAGACCTTGGGTAATGTCAACTTTTTGAACACCTCCTTTGTGGAATGTTTGCATAGTCATCTGTGTTCCTGGTTCTCCAATACACTGAGCTGCAATTACACCAACTGCTCTTCCCATAGCTATCTCTTTGTTGTTCTCAAGATTTAGTCCGTAACACTTCTTACAGATACCCAAAGGTGATTTACATAACAGAGGAGTTCTAACAAATACTTCCTCTACCTCTGCTTCCTCAAGTTTTTCTATAATCTCTTGTGTAATAATTTCATTTTTCTTTCCAACTACTTCCTTGCCAATCTTAAGATCTTGTGCAAGAACCCTTCCAAAAATTCTATCCTTAAAATCAATTCTTCTGTCATCTGCTCTCCTAATTGCAAAACCTTCCCCTTCATAACCACAATCATCTTGTCTGATAATTACATCATGAGCAACATCTACAAGCTTTCTAGTAAGATAACCAGAAGAAGATGTCTTAAGAGATCTATCTGCAATACCTTTTCTACCACCATTTGCAGCTACAAAATACTCAAATGCACTTAAACCATCTCTGTAGTTACTCTTAATTGGCATAGCAACTAGATTACCTCTAGAGTCTCTAACAACACCTTTAATAGTAAGAACCTGTCTTGCTTGAATCTTAGCACCATTACCTCCTGATTCTACCATTTGGTGAACTGAGTTAGTGTCGGGTAACGTTTCCCAAACCTTCTCTGCAATTTCATCTGAGAAGTCATCCCACATATTTGTAGAGATATTAACTTTCTCTCTCTTCGTCATTAGGCCTTGCATATAGTTTTCCTGTAACTGTTCATCCTTATCTTCAATCTTCTTAATCTCTGATTTAATATCAAAATCCACATCACAATCCTCCATAGCGAAAGAGAACGCTAAATCTGTTGCAAATTTAAACCCAAGAGCCTTCATATTATCAAGAAGTTCAACCACAACAGAGAGGTCTTCTACATTTTTAATTTTATCTATAATCTTTTTAACACTCTTGTTATCAATCCTTTCATTAATATATGGATAGTTATTTGGAAGAACATTGTTAAAGATTACTCTACCAACAGATGTTCTAACTGCTTCCCCATTAATACCTATAACTATTTCTTCATTAATACTAATATCATCTCTCTCATATGCTTTAATAGCTAAGTTTGGAGTTGCAAATATTCTTGGGTTTTTTGATTCAACCAAATCCGTCATCATGTAGAAACCAATTAACATATCCTTAGCTGGAGATGCTAATACTTGACCATTTGAAATATTTACAATATTCAAAGAGGACATCATCTCCTCCTTTGCTTCTTCAATCGCTTCATCTGTCAAAAGAATATGAACAGCCATCTGGTCCCCATCAAAGTCTGCATTAAATGCTTTACATACTAATGGGTGGATTCTAATTGCCTCACCTTCAACAAGTCTCGGATAGAATGCCTGTACACTATACTTATGTAAAGTAGGTGCCCTGTTTAGTAATACTGGCTTGTTTTTAATAATTTCCTCTAGTAAGTCCCAAATTATATCTTCCTCTTCTTCTAACATCTCTTTAGCAACCCTCACATTTGGAGCTAACTCTCTGTCAAGAAGCTTGTGAATAACGAATGGTTTAAACATCTCCAATGCAACTGACTTTGGAATACCACACTGATCAAATTTAAGACTTGGATCTCCATCAATAACAGCTCTTCCAGAGTAGTCAACTCTTTTACCTAAGAGGTTTTTCCTAAAGATACCCTTCTTACCTCTAAGATCATCTGTTAATGATTGGTATGGTAATCTCTTACTATTCATCATCGGTTTAGATGGTCTGTGGGAGTTATCAATCAATGCATCAACTGACTCCTGCAACATTCTCTTTTCATTTCTTAAGATAACATCAGGAGCACCAATCTCAATTAACTTCTTTAATCTATTATTTCTATTAATAATTCTTCTATAAAGATCATTTAAATCAGAAGTTGCAAACTTACCTCCAGACAGAGGAATAATCGGCCTTAGCTCTGGTGGAAGCACTGGAAGTGTTCTAATAACCATCCATTCTGGTTTAATATCATTCTTCAAAAATCCTTCTAAATATTGAATTCTTCTAATAGTTGCTAGCTTCTTTTCACCTTTTTCCTTTTCAAGTCTAGCTCTTAACACAACTAGTTCACCTTCCAAATCTAAATTCTCTAAAAGCTTCTCAATAGCTTCTGCACCCATCATTGCTTCAAAGAATACTAGATCTCTTTCAACCAAATCGGAATACTCATCTTCTGATAAAACTACACCAACAGCCATTTTCTCAATTGTTTGATTTAACTTAGAGTAGAATGACTCAATTCCTTCTTCCTTCTCTGCATAATCCCTTCTTACTTTTGCCAATGCCTGTTTTCTTTTATGTTCACTCTGACTTACTTTCAAATCCACTCCCTTTTCTTTAGACTTTTTTAGTTCTTTTATCTCCACATCAAACATCTCTGTTGTTACATTTAACTCATCCTCTAACTCTTTATGCAATTTCTTTATTTCCTCATCTTTAAGAGCAGCAGCTTTTTCTATAACATCTTTCTTCTTCTCGTCATCAACAGAGACAGCTACATATCTTGTATAGTAAACAACTGAAAGAATCTTCTTGTGAGAGATATCTAAGATAATAGACATCTTGTTTGGAATACCAAATGCAAACCAAACATGTGCAACTGGAATTGCTAAATCAATATGGCCCATTCTATCTCTTCTTACATCAGAAGTTGTGACTTCAACTCCACATTTATCACAAACAATTCCCTTGTATCTAATCTTCTTGTATTTTCCACAGTAACATTCGTAGTTCTTGGTTGGTCCAAAGATTTTTTCACAGAACAAACCATCAGGTTCTGCTCTAAATGTTCTGTAGTTGATAGTCTCAGCTTTTGTAACTTCACCATATGACCAATTTAATACTTGATCAGGAGAAGCCAAAGTGATTTTTAAGACATCAAAATTGTCAAACTTACTTTTATTTCTCTTCATTTTCTACAACCTCCTCTTCTGTTTGATTTGAAATTAAATCAATATTTAAGCAAAGGGCATTGAGCTCTTTGACTAGTACCTTAAATGATTCAGGTACATTTACACTCTCAATTTTATCTCCATGGATAATCGCTTTGTATGCAGCAGATCTTCCTTTAATATCATCAGACTTAATTGTTAACATCTCCTGGAGTGCAAATGGTGCACTGTGAGCCTCTAGTGCCCAGACTTCCATTTCTCCAAATCTCTGTCCACCCATCTGTGCTTTTCCACCCAATGGCTGTTGAGATACTGCTGTGTATGGACCTGTAGACCTTGCATGTACTTTTTCATCTGAGATATGTTTTAGTTTAAGAACATATTTCACACCAACAGTTACTTTGTTTGGAAACTTTTTACCTGTTCTTCCATCATACAAATCAACTCTCTGAGATAAATCTTTACCTTGTTTGTTCATTTCGTTCTTTAACCATTCCATATTTTCACCTTCAAAAATTGGAAATGCTAGTTTTTGATTTAAGTCTTTAGCATATTTACCAAAGTGAACCTCTTCTGCCTGTCCCATGTTCATTCTCTTTAGGAATGTTGGAGTTAAGACAATATCAACCGGTTCTCCATCTTCTGTAAATGGCATATCTTCTACTGGTCTGATTGCCGCGACAGTATTCTTGTCTCCGTGTCTTCCTGCAATCTTATCTCCAAAACCAATTTTCTTTGTATTTGCGACCCATACCTTTACTTGATGTAAAACTCCTGGAGGTAATTTATCTCCCTTATCAGTTGAAAGCATCAGACTTCTAATCACGATACCTTCTTCTCCATGTGGTATTCTTAAGGAGTTATCCCTAACATCACTTGCTGATTCTCCAAATATTGCTCTAAGCAATCTCTCTTCTGCTGTTAGTTCCTTCTCTCCTCTTGGTGCAACTACTCCAACTAGAATATCTCCTGCTTTTACATGTACACCTGATCTAACAATACCCTGAATATCTAATTTCTGTAAAATCCTATCATTAACATGGGGTATATCAGCAGTAATCATCTCTGGTCCTAATTCTGTATCTCTAATATCTACTGAATGCTCTCTAATATGAACAGAAGTAAGTAGATCGTCTCTAACTATTCTATCTGAAATGATTACTGAGTCTTCATAGTTATATCCTTCATAGAACATTAAAGCTGCTCTAAGATTAATACCAATTGAGAATTCTCCATCCACCATAGTAGGACCATCAGCTAAAATATCATCCTTCTTAAATTTATCTCCGACTTTTACGACTGGCTTTTGTGTAAATGATGTGTTCTCGTTACTTCTATAGAATGACACTAAGTTGTAATCTTTTACTCCCTCTTTCTTGTATTTAACAGAGATTCTCTCTGCATCGGTGTAAAGAACTTCACCATCATCTTCAGCAAATATTCCCCACTCTGATTGCCTTGCAACAATCTCTTCCATACCTGTACCTACAAATGGAGCTTCCTGTTTTACCAAAGGAACCGCTTGTCTCTGTTGGTTAGCTCCTGTTAAAGCTCTCATTGCATCATTATGAGATACAAAAGGAATTAGAGACATACCAAGACCTGCTTGCTGATTTGCTAAAGCATCTACATAGCCTACCAAGTTAACATCCTCAAGCAAGAACTCTCCCTTATACCTAACAGGAAGTAGCGTATCAGTGATATTTCCAAATTCATCCTTTGAAAGAGTAGCAGAACCAATATGGAACTTCTCCTCCTCCATTGCATCTAAATATTCTATCTTGTCCGTTATAAATGGTTTAACGGAAACTTCTTTAACAGATTTTTCTTTAGCAATCTTCTCTACTAACTTTGCATCAACTAATGTACCTGCCTTTGCAATCTTCTTTACATCTTCTGCTAGTATTCTGTTTAGTAAATCCTTCTGTGTATTCTTAACTTTGTTTTCAACTTTTCTGTATGGAGCTTCCAAGAAACCAAATTCATTAATTCTTGCTAATGTTGCTAATTGAACAACAACACCAATATTTGAAGACTCTGGACTTGTTACAGGATCAAACTTTGAATAATGAGAGTTATGTACCTCTCTAATTGAGAATGTTGCTCTCTCTTTTGCAATACCACCTGGACCACCTGCTGTAACTTTTCTCTTATTCTCCAATTCAGACAAAATATTGATTTGATCCATGAAACTAGAAAGTGCATTTGTACCAAAAAATGATTGAATTGCAGCTGCTATTGGTTTTGTACTTGCAAGCATAGAAGGTGTGACTTTTGCATCTTGTCCATACAAACTCATTTTATCCTTAATATTCTTCTCCAATCTTCTAATAGCTGCATTTAACTGTCTTTCAAGAATTTCACCTACACTTCTAACTCTTCTGTTTGAAAGGTGATCAATATCATCTGGTTCTACTACTCCATTATTAATCTGAATTAGTTTCTTAACAATTAAAACAATATCCATGGGATACAAAATTGTCTGTTCAGGATCATTAATATCATATGTAGTTCCAAGCTTCCTATTTAATTGATATCTACCAATCCTACCTAAGTTAAACTTTCTAACATTAAAGAAATTACTTTTAATATATCTCTCTGCACTTTCTAATGTTACAGACTCATCTGGTCTTAATTTGTTGTAGATACTGATGACTGCTTCTTCTTTGTTCTTTGTAAAATCTCTAGCAAGTGTAGATTCTATATACTTATACTCCTCATGTGTATCTACATCCGTAAAAAGCTTTCTAATCTCATCGTCACTCTCCCACCCAAAGACTCTTAAAAGCTCTGTAATTAAAACCTTAGGTCTTTTTGGAAGGATTCTCATTGAAATTACATTGTGTCTATTTGTATCTATCTCATACCATGGACCTTTACCTGGCATCAATCTCACCTTGTAAAGAGTTCTTGTTGGTAACTTATCAGACTCTTCATACAAGACACCTTCTGCTCTAACAATCTGGTGTGTAACAACTCTTCTGTCTCCATTAAAAATGAAAACCCCTTCATGAGTCATTATTGGTAAGTCTGTAATGAAGATTTCTTGCTCTTTAATCTCCCCTGTCCTATTGTTCATTAATTGGACCTTTCCAAATACTGGAACTTCATATGACAAACCTTTCTTAATTGCTTCTTCAACAGTTCTATATGTATCACCTAATCTAAAGTCTTTAAATTCCAAAGTCCACATCTTCTCCATAGTATCCTTGACAGGATTAATCTCGGAAAAGAGATTTTTAAAGCCTTCCTTCTTAAAAGCTTCAAAAGAATTAATCTGAGCTTCAATTAAATTTGGGAATTCAAAATCTCCTGAATAGTTTAAACCCAGGTTTAATCTCCCAGACCTGTTAATTTTTGGTTTTAGCATAGGATAAATTTTTAGTTATGTTATAACATATTACTTGAATAAAGTGATGCCCAAAAAGTCCGCAAAAGACCTACATAACACCACTTTTACGATCATAAAATCAAGCGACTTTGAGGAGTATACTATATTTATACTAGTAAGTCAACGGTTTTATAGTATTTAAAAGATGCTTTACAAACAAAAAAATACTCCCCTTTGAAAATTCCCCTATAATATCCTATTATATACTCATACATGCCCCGTAAGAAGAAAAAAGAACAATTAACAATCAAAAGCAGTGAAAGTAAAATCCTTTTTGGAACCATACTTTTTGTAGGTGGACTAATAGTAGTAAGCTCACCATTCCTTACAACACAATCAATCCTTTTTGATAAAATTGCACTAATTTTTGGATACTCGGCAATACCATGGGGAATCTTCCTCATATACATATCCATGTTCTTACTACTTAAATCTCGGAAATTTATTTCAGTAAGACAAGCAATCGGCATATTTCTTTTCTCTGCATGTATATCTATTCTTCTTTCCTTCTGGCAACAACCAGAACAATTAGAAAATCCAGAAGCACTTCAAAGTGCAGGAGGAGAATTAGGAAAAATACTTCATGTTTCACTTAATGGAGTATTTGGAGGTGCAATTGAGATAATAATTGTAATAATTTCACTTGTTGTAGCATTTTCACTTATAACAGGAACTACACTAGAACAAATTAGAGATTTCTTAGAAGATTCAATACCAGAACCCACAGGTGAAGGTACTAAAGAACCTTCAAAGCTACTTTCTTTCTTTAAAAAGTTAAACTTAGGTAAGAAGGAAGACGATATTAAAATACAAAGTGGGAATGAAATGATAGATGATGATACAGAACCATATATAGAGTCTTCAACTGCTGAGACTGAGAAGAAATTAGATGAAATTCTTCATGGAGATAAAAAACAGAAAGAGATGGATCTTGAAACAGAAAAAGTAATTGCAAATATAAAGGGGGATGAGGGAGATGGAGAACAACAGCAAACTCCAAGATATACAGATTGGGTATTTCCAAGTATAGATATACTACAAGAGAAAGAAGTACAACAACAAGATGAAAAACTATATAAAGAAAAAGCTCTTGTCATACAAAGAACACTTATGAATTTCGGAATTCAATCTAAAGTTGTAGCTATTGCTGTAGGACCTACAGTTCTAAGATTCTCTTTAAGTATAAGTACAGGAACAAAGGTTGCTAAAGTCAAAAATCTTAGCAATGATTTAGCACTAGCATTAGCTTCTCAGACTGCATCAATTAGAATTGAAGCACCAATTCCTGGAACATCATTTATTGGAGTTGAAATACCAAATCCTACTCCAAACTTTGTATACACCAAAGATATGGTTAAGAAGTTAAGACAAGAGGCTGATAGATATGAATTACCTTTGATTTTAGGGAAAGATATTACTGGTAAAACAACAATTAAAGACTTAGGAAAGATTCCTCACCTACTTGTAGCTGGAGCAACAGGTACTGGTAAATCTGTGGCTATTAACTCCCTACTTGCAGGTCTACTCATGACAAAAACTCCAGATGAAGTTAAATTCATTATGGTAGACCCTAAGATGGGTGTAGAGATGGGTATGTACAATGGTATACCACACCTTTTAACTCCAGTAATTACAGATGTTGCATTAATTACAAATGCTCTTGAGTGGGTAATTAGGGAGATGATGAGAAGATACACTCAGTTAAAGCAGACTCATACTAAAAAATTAGCAGAATACAATGCAAAAATGGGCTTTACTGCTATGCCATACATTGTTGTAGTTATTGATGAAATGGCAGATTTAATGCTTACTTCTGGTATAGAGGTAGAGACTAAAATCCAAAGACTTGCACAGATGGGAAGAGCAGTAGGTATACACTTAATACTTGCTACACAGAAACCAACCGTTGATGTTATCACAGGACTCATTAAATCTAATATCCCAGGAAGAATGGCATTTGCAGTTTCTACTCTCATTGACTCTAGAGTAATTTTAGATGAGGCTGGAGCAGAGACATTGCTTGGTAATGGAGATATGTTGTACAAAGATCAAACAACACCGAAATCTCTTAGAATACAGGGAACATTTACTTCTACAGAAGATACTGAAAATATCGTTAATGCAATTAAATCCCAAGTAAAGGGAGAGGATATTGAATATTCTTCAAGCTTAACTAGTGCTATGGAACAAGCGCCTGGAGAAGTAGGCACAACACCTAGTTCACAGAGAGACCCTGATTTTGGTAAAGCTCTTGAGGTTGTAGTACTAACCCAGAAAGCATCTGCATCTTTCCTACAAAGAAAGATGAGAATTGGATACAACAAAGCAGCAAGGATAATAGATGAACTCTATGAAGCTGGAGCAATTGGACCAGAAGAGGGTTCAAAACCAAGAAAGGTTTTAGTAAAGGATGTTTCAGAAATTCTAGGTGATGATGCAGAGAACAAGTATTAATAAACTCCTCAATAATTTCCCATACCTTCCTAATCCTTACAAATAGTAGTAGAATTGGCCATGATTACAGTAGGAGAAGTATTAAAAAACAAAAGAGAAAGACTAAAGATATCCTTAGATACAGCATCTTCAGAAACAAAAATTCAAAAACGATTCTTACAATATATTGAAAAAGATGAGTTTTTTCCTTTTGAATCAGAAGTGTTTCTTACAGGATTTATAAAAATATATGCAAAGTATCTAAACTTAGATGTTGAAAAAGTCCTAGCACTCTACAGAAGAACAAATCCCATACCAAAAGAGAAAAAAGAAAACACACCTAAAAATACTTACACAACAAGAAAAAAGAGAGAGTTTGTGATAACTCCAAAGGTAGTAATAACAGTGTTACTCATAGTATTCTCTTTCCTTATCATTGGATACATCGGATACCAGATATATAAATTTCAAAAACCTCCCCAACTAACTATCTCCTCTCCTAAAAACGAATCTACTATAACAGAAGAGAATATAAAAGTAATTGGCAAAACAGAAAAAGATGTAGCTATTGAAATCAATGATGTTGTAGTAGAAACAAATGAAAATGGAGAATTCCAAAAAGAAATTACTTTAGTAGAGGGAAGTAATTTAATTACAATTAAAGCAAAGAAAAACAACAACAGCGTACTAGAGATGGTAGAAACGATAAAGGTTACCTACACTAAACCTACCGAAGAGCCAAAAGAAGAAATAATAGTCAACAAGATAAAGTTGGAAATCTTTGATTCTGCTGCATGGATTAAGTTGGATATAGATAACGAGAACAAATTATCACAGGTTGTACAACCATCTACTAATGAATATGAAATTAAAGACAAGTTACACATAGTCTCTGGAAGAGTGAGTAATACAAGAGTGTATTTCAATGAAGAATTACTTGCTTGGCCACCAACAACTGAAAAAGGTGTGGCAGGAATGGAATGTACTGTAGAAAATAATAGTATTAAATGTGAATAGGAATTGGGTTTTAATGGTATAATTGCAACAATGGAGCCAAACAACCAAGTAGAAGAGATAAAAGAAAGAATAGATATTGTCCAAATTATTGAGAAGTATGTAAGGTTGAAACAAACAGGTAAAAACTATGTAGGACTATGCCCATTTCATAAAGAAAAAACCCCTTCATTTATCGTAAGTCCAGATATTCAGCGATACAAATGTTTTGGTTGTAATAGGTCAGGAGACATCTTTAATTTTGTTCAGGAAATTGAAAATATTGATTTTGTAGAAGCTCTTGAGAAATTAGCAAAAGTTGCAGGGGTAGAGCTTAAAAGAACAAAACCAAATACTAAGCATAAAGAGATTAAGGAGATAAACTACATTGCAACAAAATATTACTACAATCAATTACTGAGAGATAAAAAGGCATTAGAATATGTACTAGGTAGAGGAATTAACAAAGATTCAATTAAAAAGTTTGCCATTGGATATTCTCCAAAATATCCAGATTTACTCTTACAGATTAAAAAATCTGGTAGTTATAGCAAGAAAGCATTAGAAGATTCAGGTCTGTTTGTTCAAAAAGAAGGAAAGATGAGAGAAAAATTCTTTGATAGAATAATGTTCCCTATTCGTTCTAGAAGGGGTGATGTAATTGGTTTTACAGCAAGACAAAATGCTGGTAATGAATATGGACCCAAATATATGAATACACCCGAAACCCCATTATTCCATAAATCATACAATCTTTTCGCACAATATGAATCAAGACAAGAGATAAGGAAAGAAGATTTAGCAATAATATGTGAGGGGTCAACAGATGTAATATCCGCATATCAAGCGGGGGTTAAGAATATAGTCGCTCCACTTGGTACAAGTTTAACAAAACAACAATTAGAATCCCTACTACCACTAACTAAGAATCTCCTCTTCTTTTTTGACAGTGATAGTGCAGGATATAGTGCTCTAAAGAGAGCATTTACAATTGCCTCAGAGTTAGATATGAATCCATATGCAGCTACTCCTGCTCCATACAAAGATATTGATGACCTAATACAGAAAGATTCTAAGAAATTTCAGCATTTGATTAAAAACAAAAAAGAAGCTTTCTCATATATCCTCTCTCAAGAAATTGAAGGAAAAGATTTCAACAAATTAGAAGATATTAATACTATTAGAAAAAATATTAAACCACTTTTAGAAGCTGTAAAAGATATTAATACGAAAGCTCTGTATACAAGAAAATTAGAAGAAATTACAGGAATCCAGTACAACACAAAAGGAAAAGAACAGAACAAAAGGAAAAAAGAAAGTGTTGAGAAAGAGGAGAAAAAAGAAAAGAGAAAAGAAACCCTATTCACAAAATATATCCAATTATTACTTTTTGCAGAAAAAAGAAAAGAAGATTTCTTCATTGAAGAAAAATTTATTAAAGACAAAGAGATATTAGACATATATGGAATAATTAAAAAAGAAAGCAAAAAGAGTAGTAGAGAAGATTTACTAAAAATTTTAGGCAAAAAAGAAGAAATACAAGAGATTTTAGAGGACATGATATTCAATGCAAAGGACTTACCAAACGATGTAGAGTTAGAAGATGAAATTAAAGACATTAAAAAGAAGATAAAGGTCACATATTACAAAAATATACAGAAAAACCTTGTTAGCAAGATAGCTATGAGTGAAGAATTAGAGAAAGAAGAGGAAAAAAATTTAGCTTTAGAAAAATTACAAAAAGTAACTAAAATTTTACAAAAATTGAAAAATGAATAATGTCTCAGACTACGATCAATTTAGCTACGACTACTCACAGTATTGGGAAAAAAGGAGATATGAACATCTATCAGAGAAGTACCTGCTTGATAAACTTTTCAAAGATAAGAGTGGAGATTGGTTTTTAGATGTTGGTGGATCATATGGAAGATTAACATCAACATATTTTAAAAACTACAAAAACCCAGTAATTCTAGACTATTCTGCTAAAACATTAAGAGCAAATTACGAAGTATTAAAAGGCAAATATCCAAATATCCATTTAATAGCGGCGAATGCATACAAAATGCCTTTTAAAGAAAACATCTTTGATGGTGGATTAATGGTTAGAGTTCTACATCATATAGAAAATCCTGAAGGATATTTCAAAGAACTGAAGAGAATAATGAAAAACAACTCCAACTATATACAGGAGTTTGCAAATAAAATGCATATAAAGGCAAGGATAAGAGCGTTACTAAAAGGAAATAAAGATTTCTTCTCAAAAGAACCATATGCCCAACCATCAATAGCAATGACAGAAGGAACAGAAGACAATGTTGAAGGTATTTTCTACAACTTCCACCCTGAATATGTTAAAGATGTTATAGAAAGGAATGGTTTCATCATAAAGAAAAAAAGAGGTTGCTCTTTCTTAAGATCCCCTTTTTTTAAGAAAATATTTAATGATAATATCATGCTCTTTTTTGAAAAAATATTTCAAAACACACTATTTTTCTCAAATATACCTCCAAGCATTGTTTTTGAAGCAGAGGTTAAAAAAGCAAAATCAAAAACAGTAGAATATGAAAATCTAGAAGATATTCTTGCATGTCCTAACTGTAAAAGAAATATAAAAATAGAAGAAGATACAGCTAAGTGTAAAAAATGTAAGAAAGAGTATAAGAAAGAAGATAATGTTTGGGATTTTAGAGTTTAATGATAAAGACAAAAAAATCATTAGGACAAAACTTTTTTACAAACCCTAATCTTGCAAAAAAGATTGTAGATATTGTTCTTCAAAACCCAACAGATATTCTCGTTGAGATAGGCCCTGGACAAGGATATTTCTCTAAACTGTTCGGAGAGCGTGATAAGGATTTCCTTAAGAATCTAGTTATGGTAGAAAAAGATGACCTACTAGCCTTAAATCTTAAACATCTTTTCCCTGAGTATATTGTTGTAAACCAAGATTTCTTAGATTGGGATTTTGAAGAACTAAAGAAATATTTTTCTGAAAACATAACCTTTTTCGGTTCACTACCCTACAATGTTAGTAAAAAGATTATTGAGAAGATAATACAATCAGTATATTTTAAAACAACAGCTTTTTTCATAGTACAAAAGGAAGTTGCAGAAAAATACATCGCACAACCACCTAAAAATAACCTCCTCGCAACAAGAACAAATATATATTCTAAAGCGAAGAAAATATTGGATATTACTCCAGAATCTTTCAAACCAAAGCCAAAAGTTATGAGTTCCCTAATTAGTTTTACCCCAGAAGAAAAACAATATAAAGAATTAAAAAAGAAAAAAGTAAGAAAAGATTTTGACCTTTTCCTTCAGAATGCATACAAACAACCTAGAAAGAAGCTTTCAAACAATCTAAAAAACTATTTGTTTAACAAAGAAGAGAAGAAGATTACAACCATTTTAGATAGAAGACCACAACATATTTCTTTAGATGATTTTTTCTATCTTTTCTCTAACATATATAAAGTTTAATAAATGATATAATCCGATATGAGTAAAGAAAGTAAAAAGAAAACAGAGAAAGAAATTGATCCAAAACAGTTAGGTCTAGAGATCAAAGAACCAGCAAAGAATAAATTTTACAAAGCAAAGAGGAAATTTGATTTTGCAGTATTAAAACTTGAAGTTATAAAATTTCTAAAAGATCCTTTAGTCTGGGCTGTGTTAGTTTTTGGTATAGTAATGATTGCTTTTCAAGTAAACCTCATTTTCAAAAATATAAACTCTATTCCAAAATATGTTCCACTATTCCGATTCTATATCGCTCCTAAAAATATGTTAGTTGAATCAAAGTATATCTATATAGTTCCAATATTAACTGGAGTTATTGTTTTAATTTCAATGATTTTTGTGTCAAGAAACTATAACCGAGAAAAACATCTAACAAAGATACTCTTGGTTAGTACAATAATTGCTATACTGTTCCTAAGTTTTACATTAGTTCAAAGTATTAAACTCTAATGGATACATCAAAAGCAACTGAATTACTATTAAACTTACTAAATAGTATTGATCTATCTTCTTGCAGTGAGGCTTTCGCAAACTATCTAAAATACCTTCCTATCTTTGCAATAGGAGCAATATCTTCTCTAATCTTAACACCAATTGTTGGGTATATCGCCAACAAGTATGACATTACATACAAACCTGGAGTTAAGAGACTCGGGAAAGAGTTTGATAATAAAGAGAAAGCAATACACGAAGGCATAACACCTTCTTTAGGGGGATTAGCAATCACAATCCCTGTAGTACTAGCAATGTTGCTCTTTTTCAAATTAGATAGTTTTTCAATACCCATTCTTGTATCTGTTTTGATACTTGCAATAGGAGCTACATTAGATGATATTTTTAATCTACCAGCAAAAACACAACTCCTCTATCAACTTCTAGCATCTATTATTCTCGCTTTCTCTGTTATAAATTTAACAAATCTTTCAATTATTAATCTTCCATTGGATGCTTACACCTGGAAATTCTCTATTCTAGGAATTCAACAATTTTTTGTATTCCCAGGAGACTTAGTAATGATTTTTTGGATAGTTGCATGTATAAATGCATTCAAATGGACAGCAGGTTCTCCTGGAATAATTGAAGGTAACTCAATCATTATCTTCCTCTTAATCTTTATTATCGGAACAAGGTTTGGATCTGTATTTTCATCTACTATTAGCATATTGATAACGGGAGGAATGATTATATTTTTTGTATTCGCACTACCTCCACAAAAAATTATGACAGGTTCTGCAGGAAAATCTGTATATGGATTCTTAATATGTCTATTATCATTAGTAGCAGAAGCAAAGCTATCTACTTCTTTGATATTGTTGATTGTACCTCTTCTAGATTTTGCATATGTAATTATCAAAAGGTATATAACATATAAACCAAAGAGTTTTACAGAACTAATGAAGATAAATGGGCCTGATCATTTCCATCATCAGTTGATAAAACTAGGATTAACAAGGACACAAGTCGTATTAGTAGAAATAGCAATAACACTATTCTTAGGATCATTTGCAATATTAACTGCAGGAGCTGTTAGATATTTCGTTGTAGTATTAGTAATAGCTCTAGGAATTGCAGTCCTAGTATATACAAACATTCATGCATCCAAAAAACAGATTAAGGAGGAAAAGGAAGAGTCTCCAGAATCAAAATATTCATATTAGAAAAGAATAGACAAAGACAGAAGTTCTACATATAATGTTAGATATGAAGAAATTTAAAACTGCCATTATCGTAGTCGTAACAATAATATTTTTTTCAATTCTCTTTTACTTCTTTCCTCCTAAGAAATATATTGGAAGACTACCTTTTCTTAATAGATTTTACAACAATACAACAGTTGAAGTTGTGACACAGAGAGGAAAAGCAAAAGTGTGGGTAGATGGAAAAGATCAAGGAGAAACACCTGTAACTATAGAAGATCTACCAGAGGGGAAATATCTGATTGAAATAGAAAAGATTGCTCCTGAAGATACTTTTTATAAAAAACATTCTTTTAATATTGAACTTTCAAAAAATACTTCTGCAAGAATTGATGTTGAAATTGCTCCTGAAGACTTATTACATGGAACTATTCTCTACTACACTCCAATGAGAACACTGTCAAAGAAAGGGATATTAACAGTAACTACCAATAGTGAGGAATCTAAAGTATATATTGACAATTCATTTGTAAACAGATCAAATTTAGCTAACATAGAGCTAGGTGAGGGAGAGCATAAAATCAAGATAGAAAGTGATGGATACGAGGAAATAGAATTGCCTGTTTTTGTAAGAGAAAATTTCCAACTTAATTTAAAAGTATATCAACTACCAATACCGATATCTTTAGATATTTTATCCAAAGAAACTAATGAGTAACTTAAGATTTAACAAAGTAAAAAGTAACACACCTATAACCATACTCGTACATGGAGGGAACAGACTTGGGTATTTAATCGCGAAAACTTTAGTAGAACAAGGTGGTTATGTTGTCATAATAGATAAATTTAATTCTGAAACAAGGAAATATATTTCTGAGCTAAAACGATCAGAATTGGTAGATTTCTTTGACTTCAAAGGATACGAATCTCTCTTTAAGAATATTAAAAGATTTGATTATCTATATTACATATTGAATGATAAGCTAAATCAAGAAGAATTTGAGAGTAAAGATTTCCTTTTAGAAACAAAATATTTAGAATTAAGTCTTACACAAATTAAAAAGAATGATGCAAAATTTTCTTTAATTGGTTCATTAGCTTTAAATAGAGAATTAGCAAATAGAACAAATGGAGCAAATATATCTAAACCTTCCCCCTACTCTAATATTGAATTACAGAAATATTGCGAGACAATGGTTGCTGAATTTAAGGATAAGACGAATATCAATGCGAGGATAATCAGAGTAGGTACATTAATAGGTAGTGGAATAGAGAAAGTTCAAGACCCTGTTGTACATGAATTAATATCGGAGGCAACTCAAGGTGGACAAATTACAATAAAAGGAGAAGGTCTTAATATACACAATCTCATACAGGAAGATGATGCGACATACGGTATCTTAAAACTAACATTCTCTAATTCAACAAAAGGAGAAGTTATTACTCTAGCTAATAAAAATGACTATACAACACTCTCAATAGCTTACAAGCTCCTAGAATTAAATACTGAAGCACAGAGTATAAAATTTGCTGACAATCCAGATGAGAAATTCCTTATACAAGATGTATATGTACCAGCACCTCATGCAAGTAAATATGGATGGACACAACAAATGACACTAGAGAAAGCTATGATAGAGCAGATACAAGTTTACTATGACAATATAAATAAGTCATGGGATATTTCAACAAACAATACTAATAAAACTCAGAGTGCACCTACAACCAAAGAAAATAAAACAAAACTCGGTGAATTTATACATAACCTAACTGAACCGTTTAAAAAGATAAAATTACACAAAGGTAGTTCTAAACCTTCTACGAAAGGAGTGGTAAAAGGCATAATCACAGCAGTATTGATCACCCTCTTCTCCTACTTTGTTATCTATCCAATATTAGGGACTGCAATTGGACTAATCGTAATTAACTCTGCAGTCAAAGAGCTATCACAAACCATATTAGACACAACAAACGAAAATAATTATGCAAATATAAATAAAATAGAAAGAAATATAGGTAGAGTATCTGATAGCTTTGATAATATGTCATGGATGTTTGCAGTAACTGGGCAAGAAACATTTTACAATGATATCTCAAGAATCCTTCTAGGAACACAAAACGCAGTACAAGGTGGGCAACAAGCTCTAAAGGCCATATATCCCCTAACCGCATATATTAAAGATTTTAAGCCAGCTGTTACATTTCAAGATAATGTGGCTACGACAACAAGAGAGTATAGAGATTACTTAGAAAAAATAGGTCAAAATAGATATATGTTAGATGAGGCCAACTACAAAATATCCTTTGCTAATGAAATATTTAAAGATATTGAGGTTAATACATTCCCTAAATTTACACAGAATAAACTTTTGGAAATAAAAAGCTTCGTAGAAAAGGCAGAGGTTGCTACCCAAACATACAGAGAAGCAACAGCTTTTCTACCAGAAGTTCTTGGAGTAAATGAAAGACAGAGATACCTTGTACTCTTGCAAAACGAATCGGAGATTAGAAGTACTGGTGGATGGTTAACAAGTTACGGAATTATAGGAATAGAGGGTGGTCAGATAAGAGAATTATTCGTTGATGATATATACAATGCAGATGGAACGCTAAGAGTTCAAGGAAAACGATATTCTCCCCCTGAATCTATGCAAAATGCTTTGAGTGTAAAAGATTGGCTTTTCTCTTTAGTAAACTGGAGTCCTGATCTTTCCGAAACAAGAGAAGCATCTCAACAATTTGTCTCAGCTTTAGGTAAAGGAAATGATGTGGATGGAATAATAACTGTAGACATCACTTTCTTCCAAAAACTACTTAATAAATGGGGTGGAATTGAAGTTCCAGGAGAAGATGAATTGATAACAGGAGAGAACTTACATGAAAAAGTTTTTCAAATGCACAGAGAATTTACACCTGGGTCAACCCAGAAAACAACTTTCCTTGCAGACTTAGCAAATGAAATTATTAAGAAACTACTTTCCATGGATATAGGACAGATCGCAGACATGAGTGATATTCTACAAAGTTCATTAGATGAGAAACATTTGCAAATTGCATTTAAGAATAACGAAGCATTTAACTTCTTTAACAATAGAAACTGGGCAGGAAGTTTAGATAGTAAATATAATGATGCCCCAATAGTAATAGATTGGAATTGGGGAGGAAACAAAGCTAATCAGTACTTAAACAAAAATTTAGCGCTATCTATAAATATCAAAGATGAAAATACTATTGATCTTACATACACTGCAACTGTTGAGAATACTTCCAATGAAAATGTTTATCCACAAGGAGATTATATTAACTATCAGAGAATATACATACCCGCAGAAGCTCAAATACTCAAGATATCTGGTATGGAAGATAATAAATATGCAGTATATCGAGAAAGTGGATATAAAGTTTTGGGTGGTTGGTTTAATGTCCCATCTAAAGAAATTAAGAGTCTTGAAGTTTCTTACAGACTAGAAAGAGATAGCATAGGTATGAATTTTCCATTAGAGCAGAAGGAAAATACAATATTTTTAGACTTAAACATATTCAAACAAGCAGGAGAGAGAAAACATGCATATAAATTAGATCTCTCCTACCCCCCTACCTGGGTTCTAAGTAACTCTGCAGGATTAAATACAATAAGCAATCAGTTATCTGGAAGATTTGAATTAAATAGAGATACAGAGTACAGAATTATTTGGAATACTCCTAATTAAAATTTTACAAATTTTTCAGCTTTTAGTTCATTGTAAGCATCTAGAATCTCTTGGTCTGTAATTGTTCTGTATTGTAAAAAACTCTGAAGTTCATTCTCTGCTAAATCTGTATTTAATGGCACTCTCTGTGTTACTCCAAGAGGAGAAACCAAAGTTGCAATATGCTTGGCCTTACAATTATGACAAGAAAAGTGTATAATCGTGCTTGCACCAGTATTCTGGACGATATTAAGATCATCTACAGTGTAAGGAGTGCCACATTTATCACAAAATCTTGCTACCGATTCAATAAAAAATTGTTTTCGTTGTAATGTAATACTGTCCGTACTGTCCATATATAAATTATACCATATCTAAAACCAATGAAGAATAATAAGGAGAAAGCAATTAATCTTCTGGTTAAGAAAGGAAAAGACCAAGGTTTTCTTACACAAGAAGATCTTTTAGACATTTTCCCAACAATAGAAGAGAATATTGAGCTATTGGATAAAATTTTTGAGGTATTGCAAGATAATGAAATTGAGGTTTTAGAACCTGATGATACAGTCACAACACAAGTACAAGAAGAACTAACTCTCGAAAAAAAGATTAAAATTCTTAAATCCATACAGTCAACATTATCAACAGATGCAATTAGATCCTATCTCTATGAGATTGGTAGAATTCCATTACTTACAGGAGAAGAAGAAGTCATACTTGCAAAGAGAATTGAAAATGGTGATGAGGAGGCTACACAACTACTAATTACAGCGAATCTTAGATTAGTAGTAAGTATTGCTAAGAAATATAGTAAGTCTAATCTAGAGCTTCTAGACCTTATACAAGAGGGAAATATTGGACTTATGAGAGCAGTAGAGAAGTTTGATTACAAAAAAGGATTTAAGTTCTCTACATATGCAACATGGTGGATTAGACAAGCAATAACAAGAGCTATTGCAGATCAAGCAAGAACCATTAGAGTCCCAGTGCATATGATTGAAACTATTAATAAGTATAATAAAGTTAATAGTACACTAGCTACAAAACTAGGAAGACCTGCCACAGATGAAGAAGTTGCAAAAGAGATGGATATTGAAGTTACTAAAATAGCTGAAATAAAAAAGATTAATCAAAATCCAACATCACTATCTACACCAATTGGAGAAGAGAAAGATAGTAAATTACAGGATATTATTCCTGATGATAGATCTCAATCTCCAGAAGATTATGCAACTGGAGAATACTTAAAAAATCAACTACATGACATTTTAGACAGCTTACAAGACAGAGAGAGAAGAGTGTTAGCTTTAAGATTCGGTCTAGAAGATGGTGTTTCAAGAACATTAGAAGAAGTTGGAAAAGAATTTGGAGTAACAAGAGAAAGAATCAGACAAATTGAAGCAAAAGCATTAAAGAAGCTTAAAGAAAAATCATCACAACAAAAGTTAAATGATTACATAGATTAATCCTTTTTCTTCAGGTTAATAAACTCCTTTGGAGAAATAGGAAGTGTCTTCACAACCCTATTATATGTTTCATCTAAATTCTTCTCATCAAAGCTCTCATTTAACTGATTGCTGTATATTGAGACATCTATTTTTGACCCTGACTCTTTTGAATCAAAGAAGAAGAGAAGTGCAGCCCAAACTATACCTATTATAAAGAGAAGGATTATGGCAAACATATATTTTTTAATTATTGCTCCCATAATTACTTTTGTTTATAAAAATTATTCTCTCTGATACTGTAAACTCGCATAGAGATAGAAAAAGATTGTCCTCCTTTTTCATCCTTCACATTAGAG
Organism: Candidatus Dojkabacteria bacterium; assembly: GCA_050950145.1. GTDB lineage: Bacteria > Patescibacteriota > Dojkabacteria > SC72 > SC72 > UBA5232. Next base: position 34,311 of record JBMNHB010000001.1, on the reverse strand, counting down.
AAGCTAACATTTTCCATAACTGCAAACATCGGAAGTGATTCTAAATCCTTTAATAGATTAATGAAACTGTTGTACTGTCCTGTTACAGACAGCTGAATTAAACTTGGTTTTAAAACCGAAGGAGAAAGATTGTATTTTTCCCCTTCATAATTATCTAATGAAACAGAATTTAACTTAAATCCATTTCTGCTGACAATTTGATCAATATTAGATAATAGTAAAATATGCCTCTCTACCACTGGAAATGTAAAACTTAAAGTTTCAAATTTCTCTTTTGATCTTTCATATTCATCATCTAGTGAGGCTAGTGTTTTAATTCTTCTAGCAAGCATAGTATTAATTCTCTCTTTTTCTTTAATATCTTTATTAATTTTTGTAATTGTTGTTATTGTTGGACGAATAGCAAACATTACTAATAAGGCAATAACCAAAAGGGTAAAAGAAAGAGTGATGTATGAATTTGTCTTGTCCTTGCCCTCTTTTATTGTTGTTATCAAGCCTATTGAAGACCTTTTCTCTTCTATTGCCACTATTCGTTTTTAGCTAAATTAAATGTAACACTTACTGATATCTCAACATCTTCTTTTGAGATATTAAAAACAACATTTGAGTAACGATTATTTTCCTTAAGTGAAGATTCATATATTTTCACTTCTTCCAAACTTGAAGCAGAAAAACTAAGAGACACCTTATCTTCAGATAAAGAAAATGATTTCAAGGATAAAGTTATAGGAATACCACTTACAATCTCGCTAACAATACTAGAACCAAAACTCTGTCCACTTTTTACAATACCGACATCTGAAAGAAGTTCTTGATAGTTAGCATAAGCGATATTATTACTTTTCCAAGGTTCTGTGTTTAAAAGAGATTGTTGTTCCTCTATATCTTCTGTCAAATCTGTATTTTTTCTATCAAGGACAAATCTTGAAAAAAATACTCCAAGTACAATTATTTCAACAAAAATAAGAAGATACTTACCAATATTTACCATCCAATCATAAGCCTTTGAAAGGGTGTCACGTGGAGAATATACCGGATTCAGTAGATTTATTGCTTTTGGTTGTTTTTTAAATATCGCCATGGGCAGTATGTAATCTTTCTAATTTAGTATAGCATATCTATGATATCTTACTAAACAGAATTATAGTCTCTCTATTTTTCAATGCTACAAGTGCTTTCTCACAACTAATTGGAAGAATTGGATAATACAATTCAATTACTACTTTTAAGAGATAGCTTAAATTATTCAAAATCTTTTCACTCTCTTCCTTCTTTAACTCCTTGTTCCATGGTTCTTTCTCTGTAATATATTTGTTCCCAAAATCTGCCAACTCATCAATTTTTTCTCCTGCTAGCGCTATTTCATAATCATCATAGAAATTCTCTACATCTTTCTTATAATCATCCACTTTCTTCTTAAAATCTTTCTCAACAGCATCCTCTTTGTTAATTTCTACTTCTTTGCTATTAGATAAATGTATAACCCTATTAAGCAAATTTCCAAAATTATTTGCCAATCTTGAATTATACAAATTCACTAAATCATCTTCCTTATATGCAGAATCTGCAAATGTAGAGATACCTACTAAAAGATAGAACCTAACAACCTCTGCTCCATATTTTTCCTCTTGTTCAAAAGGGGAAACAACATTTCCTAATGTTTTAGACATTTTTCTCCCATCAGGACCTAAAATCATACCGTGTTCCAAAAGTTTTTTAGTATGTTTTAACCCTGCAGAAGACAACATTCCTTGCCATATTGCACCTTGAAACCTAAGATTATCAGGTCCAAATATCTGTACTCCTGGCCACCATTCATTAAGTTTCTTTTCATCACTTCCAAAACCAATCACATTAACATAGTTAGTAAGTGCATCAAACCAAACATAAAGAACTTGCTCAGGATCGTTTGGAACTTCAATTCCCCAAGGTAAATTCTCTTTTAGTCTTGAAATACTAATATCTTCAATCTCTTCAATTATCTTTTTTAATTCACCTCTTTTCTGTTTAGGCTTTAACACATCTGGATTGTTTTCTAACCACTCTAAAAGTTCTTCTTTATAATTTGTTAATTTGAAAAAATAGTTCTCTTCATCTCTATCCTCAGGAACAGTTCCATGATCAGGACACTTTCCTTCAACTAACTCTTTCTCAGTAATAAATCTTTCACAACCTACACAATATTTACCAGCATATTTTTTCTTGTAGATATCTCCTTTCTTTTCACATTTTTCCCAGAATTTTTGTGCTGCTTTGTGATGAGAATCTTCCGATGTTCTATAGAAATTATCATATTCAATAAAAAACAACTTGCAGAAATCTTTGTACCTCTGAGCATACTTATCTATAAAGTCCTGAACAGAAAGTCCTTCTTCTTGTGCTTTATCCCAAATCTTTTGTCCATGTTCATCTGTTCCAACATTAAAAAAAACATTCTCATTTCCTAATTTTTTCTTAAAATATCTGACAATTGCATCTGCCTGAACAGATTCTAGTGCATAACCAATATGTGGATCTGCATTTACATAAGGGAGTGTTGTTGTTATATATAATTTCCTCTCCATATTTGATTATACCACAAACCTGGTTGGTCAATTTCTCCTTATCTAGAAAGGTGTAAGGAGCTCTTTTTCGGTAAAAACCATCCCACTATAGGTACACATGAAACCCCGTTGTAACAATCTTTTATGACTTACACTGAAAGATAGAGTATTTTTAAGTATAAACTACTAATTGAAAAAGAAAAAACCTAGAATTTCATCTGTATGTAGGTATAAGTACCATACTAGATAATATCTAGGCTTTCGCTGTTTTTAAAACTTATAGATTCTTTCTCTTCTCAAAAGAAGCAATTCTCTCCTTTAATTTCTCGTTCTCTTCAGAGAGAGAATCAAGATCTCTTTCTAAAACAATTGTAAAAGAAAAATATAGAAAGATAAAGGTCAGAATTGATGTAAGGACAAACACCACCAAAGTTGGAATATCCATATTGGTGGTTATTGCTAACCTAATAATTTTCATAATTTTTGACAGTGAGAAACAAAATGTCATCCCATAAACAAAATTGTCTCTACTATCAATTGACCAATACTTGTCTTTCTTCTCCTTGTAGAAAAAAAGACCTATCAGAACAATTCCCAAAGCAAAAAGTATAAAAAACAACACATCTAAAATAATCATATAAACCTCCTTGGTTTGGTTAGTTTCTTTTAATTTGTAAAACAGCAAAGCATATTGTACCATTTTTTACCCACAATTACTATGGGTAACACATCATATAGATTGGAAAAATTACACTAGTTGCTGACTCATTAATAAGCCATTTGCTAAACCAAGATTTACCAATTCCTGCCATATTCCTTCTGTGATAAATGGTATAAAAGGATGCATTATCTTCAAATTCTCTTTTAATATATACAAAAGCTCAGCCAATTTCTTAATTCTCAATTCACTTCCAACCTCTAGATCCTTAATCTCTGTTTTAATTTCCTCAATCCAAACATCACAAACTTGATGCCAGAAAAACTCTCTAATTTCCTCTGCTCCCAAATTAAACTGATATTTCTCAATATATGCAGAAACTTTTTCAACATGCTCTTTTGTCCTTTTTACTCTCTCTGTTTCTTCAACATTGTAATTTGCAATATCTTCTAATTCAGAATTATCCATATTCATTAAGGTAAACCTACTAGCATTCCATATTTTTGTAACAAAATTCCTATTCCCTTTTATCTTTTCTTCTCTAAGTGGTGAATTAGATCCTGGCAAAGCATCTATGTAGTACCAAAGTCTCAAAGCATCTGCTCCATATTTGTCAAAAACCTCACTAGGTTCAATACCGTTTCCTTTAGATTTAGACATCTTAGAACCATCAGGTGCTAGTATTATCCCTGTTAACAAAGCTAAAGAGTATGGAACCTGATCCGTTCTGTAAAGACCAAACATTAACATCCTAGCTGTCCACCAGAAGAGAATATCTCTTCCATGAATCATCATCTGTGTTGGATAGTATTTCTTAAAATCCTCTCCTTCTGGTCCTCCAAGAGTAGTATATGGCCATTGTCCTGAACTGAACCAAGTATCAAAGACATCCGTTTCTTGTTCCCAAATCTCACCATTTTGGGACTCTGGCATATTTTCACCTAAGAACATCTCTCCACTCCCAGTTGCTTTTGTATTAAACTCTTTTTCAAAATCCTGAACACTTTTCTCTTTGTTTTCATTTAACCAATCAAACATTTTCTTCCCACCACTATACCAAACAGGAATTCTTTGACCCCACCATAATTGCCTTGAAATACACCAAGGTTGAATATTTTCATAAAAATGTTCCAAAGCCTTCTGTTGTCCAGGTGGTATGACACTAATATCACCCTTTTTAAGAGCCTCTAATGCCCTTTTCGCCAAAGATTCAACATTTAAGTACCATTGATTGGAGATAATTGGTTCAATGGCTGTCTTACACCTCTCACAGATTGCTACCTCATGTTTAATATTCTCAATTTTAACAAGAAGTCCCATTTCATCTAACTCTTTCACCAAAGCTTTAGAACAATCAATCGTTCCCATACCCTTCAACCTCTCTGGAATATCCCCAGTCATTTTTGCATCTTCATCAATAACATTTACTATTGGTAGATCATGTTTCTTCCCTATCTCAAAGTCAATTGGAGAGTGAGCTGGTGTTATCTTTAAAGCTCCTGTTCCTGTTTCAATATCTGTTTCTTCTTCTGCAATTATTGGAATCTTCCTATTTGCAACTGGAAGGAGAACTTTTTTACCAATGAAATCTTTGTATCTATCATCATTTGGATTTACAGCTACAGCAGTATCTCCCAACATTGTTTCAGGTCTTGTTGTTGCAATTGTAATACCTTCTACTCCAAGCTTTTCCTTTGCCAATTTCTTGTCTTCCTCATTCACAAAAGGATAGATGATATATGCAAAAATTCCTCGTCTTTCCTCATGTTCTGTATCTACATCTGCAAGAGCTGTTTTACAACTCGGACACTGATTTATAATCCTCTTATCCCTATACACCAAACCATCTTCATACATTTTGTAAAAAGTTTCGTACACTATCTTTGTTAATCTCTCATCCAATGTAAAAAATTCTCTTGAAAAGTCTGCAGAAAGACCTATTCTCTGTTCGTACTCTCTTGCATTTTTCATATTTGCTAAACAAAACTCGTAACACTGTTTGTAGAATTCTTCTCTACCCATTTCTTGTTTACTAACTCCCTGAGATTCTAAAAGTTTTGTGAATACTGTTTCTGTTTGTATTCCAGCATGATCTTTGCCTGGTAAAAGAAGTGTTGGGTGACCAGTCATTCTATTGTATCTTCCAATTACATCATGAAAAGCATATCCGCACATATGACCCAAATGGGGAGTTCCGTTTGCATTTGGAGGAGGGAGTGTAATTGTAAAGGAGGATTTAACTTCAACATCCTCTTTTTCTAGAAACTCTTTCATAATATCAGGATTACAAAGACCAGACCCCTCCCAAAGCTTGTATATCTCTACCTCTTTTTTATCCGATTCAAATGTTTTTGGAATACCTTCTTCCATATCGCTGCATTATACCAACAGGCAATCTTTTTTACAAAAAGGACAGGTCTTTCAAAAACCCTGTAGTTTCACATAAAAGGAAGAGAGGACCAACCGAGAACAGGTGTCAGAAAAAAGCTAGAGAGAGAAAGGCAAAATGACACCCTTACGGGGCAGGCCTAGGCCAGGCCTCCCAGAAATCAAGCTATATGGTATAATACAGACGATATGAAAAACAGAGATAATAGGAATGGAAGTGGTAAACAGGATTTTCTTAAACTATGTACACTCTCAGGAACTTCTGAGATTGGTAGAAATTCAAACTTCATTCAATACAAAGATGAAATTGTAATGGTAGATGCAGGATACTCATTTCCTGGACAAGAAATGTACGGGATTGACTACCTAATACCAAATACAAAATATCTTAGAAAACACAAAAAAGACATAAAGGCCATATTAATAACACATGGTCATTTAGATCATATTGGAGCTTTAAGATGGATTTTACCTGAGTTAGACTACCCTCCTATCTATGCAGGAGGTTTTGCAAAATCCCTCATTGAGGCAAAAATGAAAGAATACAAACTAGAAAAAAAAGTTAAAATATTTAGCGTTGACAGGAAATCAAAAGTAAACATTGGTAAATATTTCAAAGCTACTTTCATAGGTATTAATCACAGTATTCCTGACGCTTTTTCAATATTTATAGAATCTCCAAAAGGAAATATTTTCTTCTCTGGAGATTTCAAATTTGATCTAACCCCAGCAAACGAACCTCAATCAGATTATGAAAAATTAAAAAGCTTAAGAGGAAGAATTGATTTGGCTCTAATAGAAAGTACAAATGCAACAGTTCCTGGCAAATCTCCATCAGAAAAAGTTGTCTCTGAAAACCTCTTAGAAATTATATCTACTCAGAAAGGGAGAGTTATTGTTTCTGCATTTTCATCATTGATTACAAGACTATACTCACTAATTGAAATTGCAAAGAAAACAAATAGAAAGGTACTACTTGCAGGTAGAAGTTTGGATCAGGCAATTAGAATAGCAAGAGAGAATGGATATATCAAAGTAGAAGATTCCCTTTTTATAAAGGAAAAAGATATTAACAAATATCCAGATAACCAACTTTTGATTCTTTGTACAGGTAGCCAAGGAGAAAGATTTGCAGTTCTAAACAGGGTTTCATTAAATGAACACAAGAGTATTAAGATAAAGAAAGGAGATTTAGTGATTATGTCCTCTTCTGAAATTCCTGAGAATGTTTCAAACATTGAAAGGATGACAGATAGATTAATAGCTCTTGGTGCAGAGTTAATGAAAGATACTGTAAATATGAAAATACACTCAACAGGACATGGAAATCAGGAAGATATACGAGCAATGATAGAGTTCATTAAACCAAGAAATGTAATGCCTATTCATGGTTCATTAACTTTTAGATATTTTAATAAACAGAATCTTAAAAAATGGGGTATTAATCCAAATAATATACATCTAACAGATGATGGACAGATGTGGGAATATACTGGTAAATACTGGAAGAGAGGAAAGAAGATTGAATCTAAACCTATTCTAATAGATGGATTGGGTGTCGGAGATATTGGCGATATGGTATTAAAAGATAGAAAACAACTTGCAGAATACGGGATATTTACTGTAATACTAAATCTTAGTGCTAATACGCATAAGGTTATTGGAAAACCAAAATTCCTTTCAAGAGGATTTATATATTTCAAACACTCGCAAGATTTACTTAAGGAGATCACTAACACAATTTTTGATACACACAGGATGTGGTTAAGTCAGCAAGGAAAAGCAAAGAAGGTTGATTATGATAAATTAAGAGAAGAGCTTGAAAAGAGCCTTAGTAAGCTTATTTACAAAAGAACTGAGAGAGAGCCAATTATTATGATTGCTATTGTTTAATCAATTGATTGGTAGTCCCATAGTGTGTTATAATGTAGTAGGTATCTAGTAATACAGATATTCTGCTCATTAAAAATTAAGGTCTATATATTTTTCTTTTCGTTTCTAAACTCTTTTAATATGTGTTAATACCAACATTGAGATTCCTAGTTAATACTACTAGGTGTTTGAGTGTTGGTATTAAACAAAAAAGATTACATTACCTATTAGGTAGAAGGAGATTGAAATGGAAAAAGTACTATACGCATCAAACATTTTAGGTAATAGAAGTAACTTAACAATCGAGGAAACAAATGATTATTGTGGAGGGTTTATACTGTACAATATAATACAGAGTTACAAACCGCACAGAAAACATCAAGAAAACATTGAACAAATCGATTGTTTATCAAGATTTTATGAAAAAATGTTGATAAAAACAGAAGATCAAGAATTCTTCTTTCAGATAAGGAGAGGTGTTGAACTTATAACAATTGGAGGGGATGATTACGAATGCCTAATACCAATAGACCCTCTATTTGGTAGAATTTTCCCTAATATGTTTGACATAACAACAGGGGAGATAGAGAAGAGTAACGAACCATTCTCTGTGGAAATAGATACTCCATCAAGCTTATACCTTTACAGACTATTGGAAAACAAGGAAAAAGGGTTTAGATGGATAGTAAAAAAAGGAAAGTATGGGTATGGAATCCCAACACTTTTATTAACAAAAACAAATGATTAGATTGTCCTAATAAGGCAGAAGGGGTTTGAAATGAAAGATTTAGATAACAGATTGGAGATCTTAAAAGCTCTCCATGAAACTTTATGTAAAATATCAGAAGGTTTGCATAAACTAAAAAAACTGAATGAAACAGGTTCTGCAAAGATTAAAATCGGTTTTATGCAAACTACAGAAGATACCATTGTTGATTATTTGATAGCAAACAGGTTTTTTTCAGATGAAGAACATGAGGAAGTAACAGTTAGTCTGGATGAAGCTATTGATGTTGTTGAAAGTCGTTTAAGAATGTTGGAACAAATTTTTATTGTTGAAACCCAGTATGAGGGTGTAAATGCTTATAAGATGTATCCTTTGAGTGACTTTGGTTATATATGGAATCATGCGAAATTTGCTGAACTTGCAGGTCTTAGAATATCTCCGGGTGTTAAAAATGGTATGTACGAAACTGTTAAGAAAATGGACAGAGATGCTATTGAAGAACTAATTCGGATGAAACGAGAGTTTAACAACAACGAAGATGAGGATAAGTGGCGGGAGGAGTATCGCAATAGAATTGATGACTGGATGAATGAGATAAAGTATTATCTTGCCTTCGGCTATACTCCAAAACACTACACACGAAGATATTTGGAAGAGATAGGAATTGAGAAATGGAGTAATCGTCCTATGTTGTTTGGAAGTATTTATAGAGAAAAGAACTATAAACGCTTAAAAGAGTATATGGAAACAAGATGTTTAGATGTAGATAAATACATTGAAAGTTTAATTAAAAAGAAGAAAAGAAAAATTAGACCTTAATTCAAGAAGGATACCGTAGAACATATATATGTTCGCATTTAAATATGTAATACGGTATCCTTTCCAAACTACTTTACAAAAAAAACAAATACCATATTGTGTTCCTCTAAATATGATATACTTACAGTATGTTTAATCTGCCTTTTTTAAAACGTAATTCAAAAACAGTACTAAACCCTAAAGATAATATTGTAGCTTTAGATATTGGAACAGAACTTCTTAAGGGAGTCTTGTTTAATGTTAATAAGTTTGGGGTAAATGTTTCCAAAGTTTCTAGAGTAGAACAGCAACAACATGCAATGAAAAGTGGTATCATCACAAATCTTGATACAGTACTTGCTAATTGTCGCTTAACAATGTCTTCACTTACAGACAGATTAAATCCCGAAGAGTATCCAAAACATATTGTAATGGGTATTGCTGGAGAATATATCCAAGGTGTTTCCATTGTTGTAAATTACCAAAGAGAAGAGAATTTTGATGATGAAGTAACAGAAAAAGAAGAAGAGAAAATATTAGTGCAGATAGAAGCAAAGATTGAGACAAGTGGTAAAGAAGATTTGGGACAGAGAATCGGTTTAGTAAATGAGGATATTGAGATATTACATTTAACAAGAACAGGAACTGAAATTGGTGGAATGCCTGTAGATTCTTTAGTTGGGTACAAAGGAAAAGATGTAAAACTTAATTACTATGCATCTTTTGCTCCAAAAACCTATGTGGAATCTCTACGCAGTGTAGCAAGAGAATTAGAACTCAATGTCCTAGGAATCGTTTCTCAGCCTTTCGCAGTTGCTAGAGCCTTTGCAGGGTCTTCAAACAGAGATTTTTCTGCCATCTTTGTTGATGTTGGAGGAGGAACAACAGATATTGCAGTAGTTGAGAAAGGAAATGTTGTTGAAACAAAAATGTTTGCATTTGGAGGAAGAACATTTACAAAAGAAATTTCTAAAATTTTAAACCTAGAATACAGAGTAGCGGAACAGAGAAAGATTAAATATGCAAAGAAAGATTTAAACAAAGAGCTCTCAAGAGAAGTACAAAAGATTGTTTATCCTGTTGCAAGATTATGGATGAGGACATTAAAAACAGCTTTTTCATTATGCGGTGATGTGTCTTCATTCCCAAATCAGATATACCTTTGTGGTGGTGGATCACTTCTACCTGAAATCAAAGAAGTTATGCTTGAATTCCCATGGAAAAAATCTCTACCTTTTGCTGTAGTTCCTAAGATTGAATTCTTTACACCAGAGAAATTAGATAGTATTACAGATAGTAGTAAAGATCTAAGAAATGTATTTGATATAACTCCTGCATCCTTAGCAAAATTTATATATGATATTAACAAGAAAGATTTAAATGGAAGAAGAGAGTAAGAAGATAACAAAAGTCGTTGTAAATACAGAAGATGAGTTAACAGATATTGTTACAAGTATTTTGGAATCTCCTAATGAAAGGATTGTTTTAACTTTTGCAGAGGATTCTGACTTACTAATAAGTCCAATAAATCTTAAAGTAATACAAGAAACTGCAGATGAACAAGAGAAATACTTAATTATTCAGATTATTAAAAATCCAACAGGAGTTAAAAATGCTAATACTGTTGGTATTACAACAGTAGAGACAACAACACTACCAACAGAAGATATCTGGGAAAAGGAGATTGTTAAACGAACAGAGAGATTAACACCAAAGCCAGTTATTAAAGAAGAGGAGCCATTACCAACAGAAAGAAAAGAAGAGATAGAAACGATTGAAACAGATCATGGAATTAGTATTGATGAAGACCTACCAACAGAGGAGGAAATTGTAGAACCTGAACCTCTAGTGATAGTAAAAGAAGGAGTACAAGAAGAAGAGAAGAAAGACCAGTCAACAAAAGGTTTTAGCTTAAAAGGGATAAAAGAAAAAGTGTTGCCTGTTTCGTCTAAAGAAAGATTTAAAAGAGAAGGAAAGAAACTAAGTCCAAAATCAAAGAAATTATTAATACTGATTGGAGTTGCTTTAGTATTACTTTTAGGATTAGGTTCATTTATTTACTATAAAACTGCTCCATATGTAAAAATTAGGATGTATGTACAATCAAGAGAGGCATCGATAGAAAAGATCTTTACTGGAGATGAAAATATTAAAGAGGTTAATTTTGAAGAAGAAAAGATTCCTATAAAGAGAGAGACTATTGAAAAAGACAGATCTTCTACGATAAAGGCTACGGGGACTGCATATAAGGGAGAGAAGGCAAAAGGTACTATTGTAATCCACTATCTAGATACAGACGGTTGTCCCGATAAACCACCTGTAACATTAGAAGCTGGACATACTGTAATTTCCTCTGGTGGTAAGGTGTTTAAGACTGATGCCCAGTTAGTCTATAAGTGCGGGGAAGAATATACAAAAACAGTTGGTATCACAGCAAATGATATTGGAGAAGAATATAACTTACAATCTGGTGCAACTTTTTCAATACAGGGATATAGTGGATCTCAAATGAGAGGACAAGCTTCACAAGCTATTACAGGAGGTTCCAAAGAACAATACACAGTTCTTACTCAAGCTGATGTAAATAGTGCTGTAGAAGAATTAAAGAAGATTGCAATGGAGGAAGGAGAAAGGGATTTGAAAGATAAATCAGGAGGATCATGGGAAATAATAGGAGATTCAATAAAGAGTGAAGAAGTAAAAGATAGTATAAAGACTGATAAAAAGGTAGGAGAAGAAGCAAAAGAAGTGACTTTGAATCTTAAAATAGCCAGTACTGCAACCTTCTTTATGAAAGATGGTTTTGATGAAAAGGTATCAGACCTTTTAACAAATGAGGCTCAGGAGAAAAATCTTTTTGAAACAGATAAGAATCTTGAATTAACACTAAGTGATGAGGTTGAAAAAGAAATCACTGTAGTTGAAAATACTCCAGAAAGTACAAAGATTAAGTTAGTTGCAAAAGCATCTGTTAAACCAAAGATTGAAAAACAGACAGTAATAGATGCAATTAAAGGAAAGAAATGGGTAGATGGTATGGAAATTCTAAAGGAGTTTGTATTCTCTGATAAAGAAACAGAGGTAGTATTTGAACCTCCTAGCTTCCCAAAGAATCTAAAGTACTTCCCTACAAGACAAGGAGGAATATTTATAGAGTTTAAAGAAGTCCTTTAACCTTTATTTCTCATAAGTTTTTTGATAAAATACTTGTTGCAATGTACCTGTAGCTCAATCGGATAGAGCAATTGCCTTCTAAGCAGTAGGTTGTCGGTTCGATTCCGGCCAGGTACGCCATGTATGGAGAGATGCCTGAGTGGTCGAAAGGAAACGCTTGGAGAGCGTTCGTATGAGAAATCATACCGTGGGTTCGAATCCCACTCTCTCCGCCAAGCTACAAATCTCTCATTTTTGGTAGAATTGACATAATAGGTTTGCAAGATCTTACAAAGATATATTAAAATAAATTATTTTGTTTAAAATATGCATTTAGAAAAATTTGACAAATTTTTACAAACAGTACCACTAAAAGACTATAGAAAGAAATATAGTAGTATTAAGATTGTTGAAATGGATTTACCCAAAGAGATACAAGCAATTAATCTTTTATATAAAGTTTATTGGGAAGAAAAGAAATTTATTTCTTTTGAAAATTTTTATGAAAGATACTTGGAAGAAAAAAAGGAACTGCTTGAAAAATTTAGAAAGAAAATAACAATGTGCCAGAATTGCTTTGCACGAGGCATAGAAGCTAGAATTTATAGAACTTGGGCGAGTCTAATAACCCAAATTCATGGTGGTTATGTTGCCGAGTCTGTTTTTGGCAAAGGAACAGTAAGTATGTCAAGAGAACTAGATTCCTTGGGTGCTGATATAAGAGTTAAGTACAAAAATCATATTTTAAATTATCAAGTAAAGAAAACAAGCTTTAGTGGAGTAATGAGCAGAGTACCACTACCAAGAAAAAAGAAAAATAATGGAGAAAATATAGATATAAAATACGAAGTACCAACTTGTTTATCTAATCCAAAAACAAAAAAGGGCAAATTTAGATTACCATACCTAAGATTTTTAGAAGACAAGCGAACACAGGCATTTGATAATGGTTTTGTTGTTTTTACAGCAGAAACATTTCTGCCTAAGAAAAAAGAAATAGATAATTCATCAAAATAATCTAGGAGTGTATTTAGCTTTTTCTATATATTTTTCTGCTAACTTGATGTAATCTGGATTTATTTCAAAACCGACATAAGATTGTCCTAATTCTTTTGCTGCCACACACTCGGAGCCAGTACCAACAAATGGCACTAAAACAACACCATCTTTTTGAGGCATAGCAGACAATATTAATTTTTTTGATAATTTAAGAGGTTTCTGTGTCGGATGTTTAACTATTTCATGGTTTTTGTGATTTTTTAATTCTCTTGGTTCAAAAACTTGATTCTTACAAGTTTTACAAATAAACCACCTTTCATTCATTCCAGCACCACCAGCTAAAGCTGGTATTTTTATTACATCACGAGGCAAGGCACCACCCGCGTGAGCATTATAAATTGTTTCTTTTCCGCTACTGCTAAATCTCCCAATAGTTCCCTTCCTAACTTTTCCCGCGGCTCCATTTAAAAATCCTTCGGTATATGGCTCTCTAACATTATCTTTATTAAAAATTGGGTTATCTTTCCAAGCGCAAATTATAGCCTCGTGACTTCTTTGCCAAAAATTAAGAGAAGCAACATTTTTATTTGTATAATGCCAAATAAGCCAACGCTTATTGATCGGAATTTCAACTGAAAGATAAGCGAGTATTTCACTAAACCCATAAACAAACATTGTTCCAGTAGACTTCATAATTCGAATTGATTCATTTATCCATTCTTTACACCAAACAACATATTCTTTTAATTCACGCTTATCCAAGTTATTTCCAAAATCTTTTCCGATATTATATGGGGGATCAATAATAATAACATCACAACTTTCATTTGGTAATTTTTTTAATTCTTCTACGGCGTCGCCTAAAATAATTTTATTCAAAGGGAGTGTTTGATTCCTTTTTATTTCATTATTTTCTAAAAGTTTTTCAGCTTGTATTTCTTTCTCGTTTCTTATTACATCAATAATAATACCTTGTATTGTTAGCTTTCTATTCCTTTTTATAATAATTGGCTCAATTGTTTTATTCGCAGACTGCAATCTTATATAATTTTTTTCTTTATAAAAATTTTTCAAAGTAGCTTCATAGTTGTCCAGAAGGGCAACTACTTTTTGTCCATTCTCGGCAGTATTTTGTTGTTTAACTAAAACCAAATCGCCGTCATTTATGTTTTCATCAATCATGCTGTCGCCAACTACTCTTAAAGCATAAAATTCACCATTGAGAGATATTTTACTTCTTGGAACGGCGATTGTTTCTCTGTTTTGACTTTGTATCGCTTCAATAGGTTGACCAGCTATAATTAATCCGAGTAAGGGAATATTTACCATTTTCTCATTTTCATAAATACCAATTGATCTTGGTCTGTTGTCTTGCTTCCCGAGAAATCCTAAATTCTGCAAATTTTTTACATGAAAATGAGCTGTTGAAACAGAGGCGACTTTAAGTTTTTTCCGTATCTCTTCCAAAGAGGGGGCATATCCATTTTTCTTGTGATAAGAGGATATAAAGTCTAAAACTTGTTTCTGTTTTTTTGTAAGCATAAATATTTGACTTTACCTTTTATTAAATCTATACTCACAGTATAATAGAAAGAAAATAGAAAATCCATAGTCGATTATCTGCAGTAGTTTTTATCAAAAATATGCTCAATAATGAAGTAAAAAATATCTTGAAAGTTTAGAACGAGAACAAATGACTCCTGTGTCTTTTCGTGGTGAGTATAATATTGCACAGAAAATAAAAGATCTTCTCAAAAAAGATAAACAATATGAGCCAACAAAAGAAGATATTGCAGAGCAAGTGGATCAAGAAATATTGGAATATTGGATAAAAAGAGCAAAGGAAAGCAAAAACCCTATTTTGTCATCACGCTATGTAGATTTGGTTGTCTGTTGTTAGAAAAAAAGAAAAATAAAAACCAAAAAAGTTAGAATTTCAATCAAAAGATGCCATTGTCAATAAATACCTTTTTAATGTAATATGTTCATATGTTACACCTATTGTACGCCGTTATCTGTCTCGCTGTATTAGTAGTTTCTGCTGAAGTTTTTGTTGATCAATCATTAGCAGTTGCCAAGAAACTAAAGATAAGTGGCTTCCTAATAGGTTTTACTCTAATTTCCATAGGTACAGCATTACCAGATATCGTAATTAGCGCATTTGGTTCAGCTCACGGTGATACAGAGTTTGCAATGTCTACTTTCTTAGGAAGTGCATTGGTAAATACTACTTTGCTAATAGGGGTACTAAGTTTCTTTACCAAATACAAGTTACACAAATCAGATGTAGATAAAAATATACCTATAACATTAGGTGCCTCTATTTTTCTTTTGGTTTTACTTTTATTATTTAGATTTCAATTCACATGGGTTACAGGAATTATCACGATAATTGCATATATACTTACTGTTCTTCTTGCAAGAAAGAATAATACAGTTAAAATTACTCACAAAACTTCTAAATTCAATGCTCTAATACTAATAGCTTCATTTGTACTCTTAATTCTTACAGGTAAAATATCAACAGATCAATTCTTGCTCTTTGCGGATCAGTATAAAATTGCAGATTCTACAATTGGTTACTTCATAGTGGGTATAGGTATCAGTGTACCAGAGCTTGTAACGTCCCTAGAGGTCATTAAAAGGGGTAATTTACAGCTAAGCCTAGGAAATATACTCGGAGCAACTTTAATCAATATTTTATTCACTCCAGCGCTTGCATCATTTTTCAATACATTAAACTTTCAACCATTTCTACCAGCAGTATTATTTATCATTTTTAGTTTGATAATATTTTTCTTCTTAGCCCTTTTTGGTAAAAAATACTACATAACTAGAAAAGAAGGTTTTGTAATGCTAACTGTCTATATTCTTTTTGTTCTTTCTCAAATCTTTTGAGAATAATATAACTAAACCTATAAATATCCAAAACATTATTAAGCCTTGAGGTAAAGATACAAAGTAGTGATCAACCAAACCAATTCCAATAACAGTAAGCAAGACTAAGAGAACAAATATATTAATTTTCTGAATGTTTTTTCTAAGAATATCAAAAAGTAAGAAAAGAAAAGAAAGAAAACCAAAAAGCCCAAATTCTGTAAGAAGCAATACAAAAATATTGTGTACCGGTTGTAAAAGGTAAAGACCATTTTTGGTCAAAGGTGCATCTTCTCCCATATATTGTATAAACTTTCCTAAACCTGTTCCTTGTAACATATTTTTCTTAATAATGGGTAGAGATGCTTTTAGAAGATTTTTTCTATCAACTACACCAGTATCTGTTCTTTGAAAAAGAGATGAGAATCTTTCAAGGAGTAGGGGAGTTGAAAAAAAGAAAAGTTTCTTTTTTGTAAAGATTGTACGAAAAAGTAAAACAAAGATAGTTATAACAAAAAGAAAAATTGTTGACCTAGAGAAAGTAAACGATATAAATATGGAAGATAATGTCATACCAACTATTGGTAAAACTTTCCACTTACCTTCAACCTTTTTAAGAAAATATATTGAAATGAAAAATGACAGAAGAAAATATCCAGCTAAAATATTCGGATGAGGGAATGTTCCATATGATCGAAGAATAGCTTTACCTGAGAGAGATATAAAACTAGATCCAAGAAGACCTGCAGCTACTTGTGATTCTCCTAGATATTTTAGACCTAAAGATGCTCCTCTTTTAAATTGTAAGTATCCAATAATTCCTTGTATTAATATTGAAAAGAGTAGGGTAGTAGAACAAATAATTATCTGTTTTTTAGTGAGTTTTGATGTTCTAAAATATTCAAGAAAAAGTAAAAAAGAGAAGAGATATGAGAAGAAACGGAGGGAATTCAAAGCTACCAAAACATCTTTAAATAAAATGTTTTGAATTAAGAGAAATATTGTAAAAAGAAGAAAAGATATTTTGTATTTATGAAATATAATTTTGAAATAGTTGAGTTTAGTAATGAGAAGAGATATCAGGAATATAAAAACACCTATATCTAAAATGGAAACAGTTGGAACAAGATAGTTAACATGGATATTATTAACTAATGTTTTTTCAAAAGCAATTGGTAGTTGGTATGTAATATTAAAAGGAAGTGTAAGAAAAAGAAAAGTTAGAAAGGAGAAGAATATATTTTTTGTAAAAAGAAAAGTCAAAAGAAAGATAATTAAAAACAGTAAAACTGAAAAATATCTAGATAAAGATTCTTTTGCAAAAAAAGATAGAACAGCAAAAACAAAGACAAAAATGAGAATTATTCCTATGTCTTTCTTTTTGAAAAACTTTTTTAACATTAAGCTATTCTACCACGAGAACACTTACTTGATAGGGGTGATGACAATGTGTCTATCCATTCCTTCACCAACACTCTCTGTTGAAATATCTTTAAATTTCATAAGTGCTAGATGAATAATTCTTCTATCTGAAGGTTTCATTGGTGGTAATTCAATAGGTTCTCCTAATATTCTTGCATTATCTGCCTTCTCTAATGCTATCTGCTCTAGTTTATCATCTTTCTCTTTTCTATAACCACCGACATCAACAAATACCCTAAAATTAACATCTTCTGTCAATTTCCTACCTAAAATTACTTGAAGAATGAATTGTAGAGAATCTAAATGTCTCCCTCTATTACCAATCATATATCCCAAATCTTCTCCCTCAAATCTAACTTTGATATATTTCATATCTTCCTCTCCATCCTCTATATCAACAAACCTCTCGCTTTCAATATTGAGAAGTGAAGATAGTTTTTCTATCTCTTCTTCAACTAATTTAAGTATTTCTTTATCTTTCATAAAGATAATATTTAAAATTTATTTCAAAATCATTGGACAATCCTAACTCTTTCTTTTTTCTTCCTACTTGTTCTTTTTCTCTTCTATTTCTCTCTTTTTCTTAAAGATAGATAACAGGTTCTGTGCTCCCTTTTTCGTTTTATCCCAATCTAAAACCATGTATTGAATAATTAAAGCAAAAGATTGTGCAATCCAATAGATTCCAAGAAATGCTGGCATTTTAATTGCAAAATATGCTGTCATTGCAGGAAGCATAAATGCAAACGATTTATTCATATTTTCCTGAAGCACTTCTGGAGAGATTTCCTCGTCTTTCTTCTTTTTCGGTTTCTTTTCTTCTTTTTTAGACTCTGGATTTTGCATTAATCTTGTAAACTTTGTTGTAAAGTACTGAGCGACACCTGTTAGAAGGGCAATTACTAAGTAAGGAATTCCTTCTACACTAAACTTGTTTTCTAGCTGCATAAAAATATTAGTTAGTTCTAGTCCTAGGAATTTTGTATTAATCGTAATTTCTTGCCCATTTGAAATCCATTCATGAATAAATGGATAAATACCATTTAAATTACTTGCTGCAATGTTTTTAATTACTTGAAAAAGAACAAGGATTATTAAAATCTGTGGAATAAAGGAACCTAAGCAACCTAATGGGTTATATTTTGCTTTTTTATACAATTTCATCTGCTCTTGTGCTAATTTCTCTTTGTTGTTGCCGTATTTTTTCTGTAATTCATCTAATTGTGGCTTTAAAGCAGCCATCTTTCTAGTCATTTCCATTTGGTTTTTAACCAGAGGAAGAAGAAGTAATCTGAAGATAATTGCGACAATTATGATCGCAAGTCCTAAGTTGTCTCCCAATATATGGTAAAGGGAAATAGAGATATTAAAAATTGGATTATAAAGTACATTTGTCCAGATCCAAGAAAACATTTTTTCTGTTAATTAATTAAAATCGTAATTCGCACTATATCACAAAACAGTACTAAGGAACAGGGTCGTATGTACCAGTAGGTGTTTTATGATTACATCTCATAATCCTTTTTAAAGCTAAAAGACTACCCTTAAAAACTCCATATTTATCTATTGCCTCATATCCATATTCAGAACAAGTAGGGATAAATTTACAATATCGCAGATTAGGATTTAGTTTCCCACGAATACCATGATCTAGTGAGAATGTTTTTTGATACTGTTTAATTAACCAAAGTACTATTTTCTTCATTTTCTAAAATTTGCTTCACTTGACTAAAAAATTCTTCTTTTAAATCTTTGTAACTATCACAAAACTCAAAAGCTATGTATTGAAAACTTCTTCCTTTTAGTTCAAATTCCTTTACAGCATCCATTGAAATTACTCTTAAAAGTCTTGTCATTCTGTGTCTTTGTACTGCTTTTCCAATTTTTTTACTAACAACAAAACCAAAAAGGGGAGTGTCTTTGGAATTTAACTTTGAAATTAACATTCCGTATTTCCCTTTGACTTTAAAACCATTTTTGTAGAGATTCTGAAATTCTTTCGCTGATAACCTGTATTTTTTAGGCAGCATATTATTTCTATCTAATATTTTTTGTCTTCTTCTTTCTCAAAAGCTTGTATTCTTCACTTGCTGAGAGAGACTTTTTACCTTTTGCTCTTTTTCTCTTTAAAACATTTTTACCTCCAACAGAGCTGTTTCTAGCCATAAAGCCAAGTTTTTTAATTCTACGCATGTTGTTTGGTTGGTAAGTTCTTTTCATAATATTCTTTAAAAATCTGAAATCAAGCTGATTATATAGTAATGAAAAGTATTTAGCAAATATTTCAAAGGTTCTCTAATATTATTAGAGTTTTCTATCAATAATAAAAAGTCTCCTTCTTACAACCTTTTAGAATATCTTAAATATAGATATCCACATTTTGTAAAAATTCAATATAATGTAACAGAGTCCCAATCGACCAGAGACTGCCCTCCAAACCAAACTGTCATTAATATGAATAGCTTTGTATATGAATAAAGCAGATTTTGAAGGTTACTTCAAAAATATACAACAAAATAGCTTGGTGGATACTGACGATCTATGGAAGATGACAAAAGAACATCTTAAATTAATGTTGGGAAACAGAATATTCCTAAGTCTTTTTACTGGTATATACATTGAAGATGTAAATAATGGGGTTGTACAGTTTTCTTGTGATGCAGATTACAAAAGAGAAAAAATATTACGAGATTACAGAGCTTCATTAAAACAAGCTTTAAGAAAAGCAAGTGGACAAAATTATGAAGTAGAGATAAACCTTAAGGGTTCTGTTAAAGAAAAACAAAAAAGTAAGTATGAGTATCATGATCCAAACGAAAATAGGCCAATGGATCTTTTTGATTCGGCCAAGAGAGATAAAGAGAGATATGAGCAAAGACTTGAGGTTTCTAAACTTAACCCAAGATATCTTTTTTCTAACTTTATCGTCGGTAAAAGTAATGAACTTGCAGAAGCAGTAGCAGAAGCAGTTGCAAATGATTTAGGTAATGCATATAACCCAGTATTTTTCTATGGAAATAGTGGGCTTGGAAAAACACATTTGATGCAGGCAATAGGAAATGAAGTATTAAAACAACAACCAAGTAAAAAAGTCGTGTATACAACAACAGAAACATTCCTTAATGAAATGGTTGATGCTATTAAAACAAAGAAAAATGATGAGTTTAGGAATAAGTATAGAACAGTAGATTTATTAATGATTGATGATATTCAGTTTGTTGAGATGTTTCCAAGAACACAGGAAGAACTCTTCCATACATTTAATGCTCTTTATGATTCAAACAAACAGATAGTATTAGCTTCAGATAGACCACCAAAAGAGATTAAAAATATTACAGATAGGTTAAGAACCAGGTTTCAAGGAGGTATGGTTGCAGATATCCAACCACCTGATTATGAAACAAGATTAGCAATATTACAACAATCTTTAGAGGAAAAAAATGTTGATGTTCCTAACGAATACTTAGAAATGATTGCAAAAAATATTGAGAGCAATATTAGAGAATTAGAAGGTGCGTTAACAAAAGTCACTTCTCTGTTTAAGTTAGGTTTAAATCCTAGCGATGAAGATATTGCTAAATTACTTCAAGTAGATCTAGATTCTAAAAGAAAGAAGATTACTCCAACTAAAGTAATTACAACAGTTGGAGAAGTTTTTGATGTTAAGCCAGCAGAGATTAAAGGAAATAGAAGGACTGCATATGTTGCACAGTGTAGACAAGTGGTTATGTATATTTTAAGAAAAGAATTGCAACTTCCACTTGAAAGAGTTGCAAGAGAGGTGAATAGGAAAGATCATACAACAGTACTTCATGCTTATGAAAAGATAGAAGATATGATAAGTAACGATTCTAGGTTTCAAGATAAGGTAGATAAATGTATTCAGTTGTTGAGAGGGTAGTGTGGATAACATTGCGAATAACTTAAGGATAAGAATGTGAATAATTTCAAATTTTAACCTTCAAGAAATATTACAACTTCGTAGAAGTTCTTTCAAAATGATAGTTTTTAGGTGTTTGTAATATCCACAGATAATTAAGAATTATCCTAAGTTATACTAGAAAGTAATCCACATTCACTTCTATTGTTCTTACAATGTTCTCTGTTTTCTTAGTAGATAAGTTAGAGGTAGAGATATCCACTAGATAAATAGTGTAAAAAATCTTGATGATAAAAACTTTTTAAGTAAAATTTCTTAAGTTATCTACATATCCATACTCACTACTATTCCTATTACTTCAATTTATAAAAAAAGAAATATATTAGATACATTTGTGGAAAGATTTAGGGTATAATCATGTAGAGATAGAAAATTCAATAAAACTACCCACTATTTAATATAAATATTAAGAACTATGAAATTCTCTTGTAATCAAGATACATTTTCTAAATATTTAAATATTGTAAGTAGAATTGTTACAACAAAACCAGGTTTACCAATACTAAGTAATGTTCTCTTTGAGAGTGATAAAGGAAAGTTAACAATGAAGACTACAGATCTTGAGTTAAGTATTAGTACATGGATAGGTGCAGATATTCAAGATGATGGTAAGATTACAGCACCAGCTAAACAGTTATCAGAGTTTGTTAATTCAATTCCTGAAGAAAAAGTTGATATTGATATTGTAAAACAGAATTTTAATATCTCAACATCTAACAATACAGCTAGTTTTAATACTATGCCTTCTGATGATTTTCCTAATATTCCAACTGTAGAGAAAGAGAAGTTTGATTTCAGAGTTAAGAAAGTTGATATTGTACAAGCAGTAAATAGGGTGGCTTTTGCAGCTGCAAGTGATGATATTAAACCTGTTTTAACAGGTGTCAAAGTAGAGGTTGAAGATGATACTGTTTCTTTTATAGCAACAGACGGTTTAAGACTTTCAAAACAGAGTGTAAAGATAGAGAAGGGTAGTGGTAAGAAGAATTTCTTAGTTCCTGTAAGAGCTTTTTCAGAATTAACATATATTATTTCTGAGTTAGATACCGATGAGGAGTGGGTAAATATATATATTCTTGAGGATAGAAATCAGGTTTTATTTAGACTTTCTGATGTAGATTTGGTATCAAGATTAATTGATGGAGAGTTTCCAGAGTACAAACAGATTATTCCAACAGGTTTTGAGACAAAATGTTTGATAAAGAGAGATGATTTTCTTAACTCTCTTAAGGTTGTTAATATTATTGCAAGATCAGTTTTAGGGAATAAGATGGTTTTAGATATTAACAAAGAAGGGAAATTATCCCTATCTGCTATACAGAGTGATTTAGGTAAGAATCAGAGTGTTTTTGAAGGAAAAGTAGAAGGTAGTGATATTAAAATTGCTTTTAGTGCAAGATTACTTACTGATATTTTAAACCATATAGATTCTGAAGATATTGTATTTGAATGTACTGATCCTGTTAAACCAGGAGTATTTAAAATTGAAGGAGATACAGAGTTTGTGCATCTAGTTATGCCTATGATGCTTTAGGTTTTTTATCTCTAACAATATATCCAACACCATGTACTGTTTCTATAACATTACTATCTTCCAACTTTTCTCTTAATCTGTTTACATGTACATCAATAGTATTAGAACCAACATATTGACGATAATCCCATACATGATCTAATAGTTCACATCTTGAAATAGGTCTCTCTTTATTTCTCACCAAATACTCAAAAAGATCATACTCTTTATTCCTTACCTCTATTTCCTCATTTCCCTTGTATATACTTTTACTATCTAAATCTAATGTCAAATCTCCTAATGAAATATTACTATCAAGATAACTTTTTGGTCTCCTATTTAATGATTGAATTCTAGCTAAAAGTTCCTGCATAGGAAAAGGATAACTAAGAACATCATCACCTCCTTTGTTTAAGAAACTAACTTTCTCTATCCAAGTTCTACTATTACAAACACCAAGTATTTTAGTATCAGGACTCTTCTCTAAGACAAAATCTAAAATCTCTTCTGTCTTTCCGTCCTGTAACTTTGTATTTATTATCAAAAAACTAAAAATATTATCAATTACAAATACCTTACTACTAAAATTTTCATTATCTAGAGTAACTTTGTAACCGTAAGAATCTAATGTCTTACTCATAATCTGTGAAAGAGTCTCAGAATTCTCTATAATTAATACATTCATAATATTTTAAGAAATAAAATTAGTTGTAAAATCTTAAAATACCTTGAATTATTTGATTAAATCCTAGTAAAACAGAAAAAATGAAATTTCTTTTTACAATCCTTTTTACTTTTCTTTTCTCTGTAAGTTTTTTGTTTTTCCTATTTAATAATGATAATTTTTTACCTAGAACATCTATTCATGAGATAGATTGGACTAATTTTTCTGTTTTTACTTTTCTTCTTTTTACAACGGTTTTTTCTTTTTTTAATATTATTTTTTACATAATTAAAAGATTTTTTAAAAAGAATATTGAAGAGAGAATAGTTATTAAAGAATGTATTAAATATTCTTCTCTTTTAACTTTTGGTTTACTAATTGTTTTTCTTTTACATATTTTTCATGTAATTAGTTTCTTTTGGGGTTTGGGTATATTTTTGGTAGTACTCTTTTTAATCTTTGTGGTATGATATTAAATAGATTTATGGCAAAAGAAAAAGATTCTTTGAAAAATTTAGCAGATTTTCTTACAGGAGAGAAAGCTCTTAGGGATAAAGAGGAGGCTATCAAAAAAGCCAAGAAACAAGCTATTAAAGATGAGAAAGATAAAAGAAGAAGGAAGATTGTAAAAGGGGAGATTCAGTTAGAAGAAGATCCTGTACAAAAGAAGGAAGTTGTTCAAAATATTAAGCTTTTTGAGTGGAGTGCTCCAGAGAGGTATCAGATAAACTTAAATAGTAAGGGC
The DNA here is from genome assembly GCA_050950145.1 of Candidatus Dojkabacteria bacterium. Lineage (GTDB taxonomy): Bacteria > Patescibacteriota > Dojkabacteria > SC72 > SC72 > UBA5232. Next base: position 10,009 of record JBMNHB010000001.1, on the reverse strand, counting down.
TTTTTAATAATTCTTGCTCTTTCTCTTGCCTTTATAGCTCTTCTTGCAGTTTTAGGTAAATATTTTCTAATAGCGGCCATAATTTCAATGCTTTTTGTACTTTATGCTGCAGCTACTACAAAACCTTTGATTGTTAAGCATAAGATAACAAAGAGAGGGATAGAAACAACAGGAAAATTGTATGAATGGTATATGTTAGATAGTTTTTACATTACAAAAAAAGAAGGAATATATACAATTTTAGTAAATACAAAATTAAATTTCCCAAAGATGTTGATTATGTTAGCAAGAGAGAAGGATAAGGATGCAATATTTGTAATATTACAGAAACATCTTCTCTATGAAGAGATTAAGAAACAGAAAAAGATAGATATTATTTCATATGGTGAATATATTCCTTTAGAGAAGGTTTAAAGATGTGAAAAAAGAAAAAAGAGAAGAGATTCTTTTTGATTTAACATTCAGGTATCAAGGAGAGGGAAGATATTATCATAATATGGAGCATATTCAGTATATGCTTAACTTTCTAGAATCGCAGAAAGAAAAAATTATAGACAAAGAAGCTGTTTTCTATGCAACTTGGTTTCATGATTCTGTTTATGATGTTACTTCAAATACTAACGAAGAGGATAGTGCAGAGCTTTGTAGAAGAGAACTTGAGCATGCAGGGGTATCTAAAGAAACAATAGAGCATGCTGTAAACTTGATTCTTGCAACTAAAACACATATTCCGATTGAAGGAGATGAGGATTCTAAGATATTTTTAGATGCGGATTTGGTATCTTTAGCACAACCTACAGAAGAGTATAATAGAAACATCAGGAATATTAGAAAGGAATACTTTATCTATTCAGACGATGTATATCGAGAAGGAAGAATTAAGGTTCTTGAGAGTTTTCTTGCCAAGGAAAGGATTTTTCAAACAGAAGAGGCATATGGAAAACATGAAGAAAAAGCCAGGGAGAACATTAAAAGAGAGATTCAAAAGTTAAAGGATGGTATAATCTGAGCCTGGAGAGATGCCTGAGTGGTTGATAGGGAAGCTCTCGAAAAGCTTTGTATGGTTTATCCATACCGGGGGTTCGAATCCCTCTCTCTCCGCCAGTCAAGAACAAAAAATCTTAATTAATTCCAATGAATGTATGAATAAAAATTCAGAATCTAAGAAAAAATTAAAATGGTTATCAGGTATTTCAATTGTTATCTGTTTACTAGGCGTCCTTTTGTTTTACTTTGTAAAAACATCTCTTACCAATGGATCATATCGAAGTGAAGAAGAGATGTCAGATCTATTTTTTAAAAATGAAAAGAAGTATATTGATTTAAATGAAGAGCTTCTTGTATGGTGTAAAAATGGCTTAAGTAGGATTGATAATACATGGACAAGTCCAGAGAACATATCGGGAATTAACATGAAAACAGAAGAACTTAGAGATATTAGAAAAAGACTTTTTGATTTGGGAGCAGTAAGGGGTATGAGGTGTAACAATATTAACGAGAATATGTATGTTGAATATCTTACATATACATCGGGATTAGCTACTGGTGGTAAAATACAAGGAATAATTTACACAGAAGATATTCCAAAAGACTATCATGGAGAATCAGAGTTTGTTGAGTACAAGGAAATTAAACATCCATGGTTTTCATTTTTTGAATCAGATTATTAGGTTTTATAGATAATAATGTTTCTCTTCCCTATTCGTCTATAAACCTATTTAATACTAATCTTTCTAGCTTTGTATTCCTCTGCTTTTGGAAGCTTTACCTCCAATACTCCATCCTTAAAAGATGCTTCAACCTTACTTGCATCAACAGCAGTTGGAAGATTAAATGTCTGTTCAAATTGTGTTTCAAGACTCTTAAAGTAGAACTTTTTCTTTGAATCATCCTTCTCTTCTTTTTTCTGACCACCTTTAATTCTTACATAATCAGCCTCTACTTCAATATCAATATTCTCCTTATTAACACCAGGAAGAGCCATCTTTACAAAGAAATTATCATCTTCCTCCCATATATCTGCAGATATATTAGGATATCTTGGCATTGAAGGTCTTACAAAAAATTCATCCATTAAAGAAGGCATTCCAAAGAAATCATCAAAAACGCTTCTTATTGGAGTATATCTACTAACTGGTAACTGAGTACCATCTTTTCTTTTTACATCTTTCATATGTTTTGTGAAATAAAGTTAAATAATTGATAAAGAAAATTCAAAAGAATTCTCTTGGTTATCTGTTAGCACTTTAACATAAGGAGTGCTAAATGTCAAAATTGTTAAAAATGTTAGAAAGAGAATATAATCAGAGAGGGGAGGAATAGATGAAGAAACAAAAAATAGATAAAACTCATTGGATAATACAGTTCTCAGTATTAATAATATCTTTAATTTTGTTTCTCTCTCTACCTAAAATACTAGACTTAAAGGAACTTTTTACTAAAGAAATAACATACACAAGCATATTCCTTCCATCTCTTCTTTTAATATTCTCAGCATTTTTAGGAATATTTCTTAAAAAAGACAACAAACCTTTTACCAGATCATGGATATTTAATGATTTTACATACTGGAATATGTTTGGACTTCTTCTTTCGTTAATTGCAATTTTCCATTTTGTTACAAGTAATTCAGTATATGGTATTTTTACTCAGATATTTGCATACATATCTCTTTTTTTAGGTTATGCAAATGAACTTAGAAATGAGATAATAAAAGAGAAAGGTAAGAAGTAATATGCAGTTACCAAAATTAAAAAGATATCAAAAGAAATTTAATTTTTCATATGCTTTTGGAGCATATCCTGTATTAGATTTATTAAAATTTCAGAAGGAAAAAGTTCTAAAGATTCTGGTTAAGAAAGAAGGTTTGAAGAGTGATGGTGTTTCTGAAATATTAGATATTTGTAAGAGAGAGAATATTCCTTTTGAGGAGAATGATAAGTTAATTGATAGGATTGCATACAAGGAGAATACATATGTAGTAGGTGTATTTGAGAAGTATGAGGAGGAACTAGAGAGTGAGAAAAACCATATTGTTTTAGTAAATCCTAGTAATACTGGTAATTTAGGTACAATTATTAGAACTATGGTTGGTTTTGGGTTTAAGAATCTTGCAATAATTAAACCAGGTGTTGATATTTTTGACCCTATGGTTGTTAGATCTACAATGGGAGCACTGTTTAGAGTGCATTTTAGATATTTTAATACTATTACAGAGTATACAGAGGTTTACAAGGATCATAATTTGTATCCTTTTATGTTAGATGGAGCAAAAAATATATTAGAAGTAGAATTCAAAGAACCATTCTCTTTTATACAAGGTAATGAGGGTAGGGGATTAGATAGTAGTTACAAAACAATGGAGAAAAGAGAGGGTGAAAGTATATACATTCCACATTCAAGTGAGATTGATTCATTAAATCTTTCAGTAGCTACAAGTATTGGTATGTGGGAGTATGGTAGGAGGAAGTAGAGAAGAAGTATGTGTAAAATTTGCACATACTGAAAAGAATCATTTCCTAAAGATAATGAGTTCGGAATTATGAATGAACCTTGGTATTGGAGATATGCTTCTGGTGGTAGTGGTTGACAAAAGTAACCTGTTTGAATATAATTAAGTATAATTTGTCAACCACACAGGTATGAACAAAGTTTTCATTGGTGAAAAGATAAAAACAGCAAGAAAAATGTCTGGGCTTTCCATGGATAATCTTGTTGCAAGAATAGATAACCTTGTTTCTAAAAATGCAATCTCTAAATATGAGAAAGGGGTTATGGTGCCTAGTAGTAGTATTCTTAATGCCTTAGCAAAAGCTTTAGATGTTAAGATTGACTATTTCTTCACGCCTTCAAACCTTACCTTTTCACAAATAGAATATCGTAAGAAGAATTCTAAAGTTACTAAAAAGGAACTTACTAAAATAGAGTATGTGATTAAAGATAGGGTAGAGAAACTTCTAGAATTGGAGAAGATAATGGGGGAGTCTTCTAACTTTCTTTTACCAATAGATTCAAAAGATTTGAATATTAAAAAAGGAGAAGAAATTGAATCTTTAGTAGAAAAGATTAGAAAGGTTTGGAATATAGGGGTTGATCCAATAATTAGTGTAGTGGAATTGTTAGAAGACCAAGGAATTAAGTTAGTAGATGTTGATATTGAAGGAGATGCTTTTGATGGTTTGAGTGGGAAGATTGGAGATTTTACTGTAATTGCTTTTAATAAAAATATGCCAGTAGACAGGAAAAGGCTAACTGTTCTACATGAGTTAGGGCATTTAGTTTTACAGTTTCCAGAGGATTTATCATCTAAAGAAATAGAGAAGCTATGCCACAGATTTGCAAAAGCATTTTTAATGCCTAGAGAGGTTTTTGTTAGAGAATTTGGAGGTAGAAGAAGAGTTCTTTCTTTTGAAGAATTAGAAGCTCTTAAAATATATTTTGGAGCATCTATGCAAGCTATTGTATATAGAGCTTTTGAGTTGGGTTTGATAAGTGAAGGGCTTAAGAATAAATTTTTCAAATATATTTCTCAAAAGGGATGGAGAGAGGAAGAGCCAGGTAAGAAGTGTCATATAGTTGAAGAACCTACTAGGTTTCTTTCTTTGTTAAGAAGGGGTGTTTCTGAAGAGAAGATTACTAGGAATAAAGCGGCTGCACTGTCTGGTAAGAGTGAAGAGGAGATTCTTAACTTCATCAACCTCATTCCATGACAGGTGTAGTTGTAAATGATACCAGTGTATTGATTGATTTGATTAAGTTAGGGCTTCTTGAAGTTTTTGCTCATTCTAAGTTTGAATTATGGATACCTGATTTTGTACATAATGAGATAATAGATCAGAAGGATGAATTTGAGAAATATATTAAGCATTTTAATGTTTATGAATTTACTTCTGAAGAGGTTTTTGAGTTGTATGTAAAGCATGCTAATAATCCTGAGCTTTCACTTGTAGATATATCTGTTTTACATGTGGCTGAGAAAAAAGAGATGGTTTTGTGTACCTCAGATAATGCTCTTAGGAAAAAGGCTCAGTATTTTGGTGTTGATGTTCATGGTTTGTTATGGATATTAGAGGAATTATTAAAGCAGGGTGTTTTAAAAAAGAAAGAGGTTGTAAAACAAGCTAAGAGATATTTGAAGTTAAATAGTTGGATTAGTGGAGATATGGTTATGGAGTTTGTTAAAAGGATAGAGGATTATTAGTGTGGGATACTGTTAAAAATGGTATAATATCTCATTAACTTATAACCCTTAATAAATATGGAAGATATTTTTAATATTGAAACAGATACAGAAAAAGAATCAACTTTAAAAACAGAGATAACAGTAAAAGATATTCAGGGGATAGAGCTATCATTAGAAAATTTGGAATACAAAGGAGAAGGAGTTACTAGTTTTGGTTCAAAGTATGATGAACAGAAAACAGAATATCTTAAAACCTTTGGTATTGAAATAGAAGATTTAGATCATGCACAGAAAGTAACAACTTTTATTATATTTTCTCATATAGGTTCTCTTAAATTTATAGAACAAAGAGGTGGTGATTTGGAGAAAGCCGTTGAGATTGCGAATAGGAATTTGGCAGAAACAAGGATAGATAGAATAGGTCTTCGGGAGGATTTAGGAGGTGGTATTACCTACGAGATGATTAGGAAAGATGCAGGATTTGCTGCTAATTCTGAAGGCAGGGTTAGTGAGAAGGAGTATGCTATGCTTTTGAATAGGATTCTTACAACATTGAGTAGAAAAAACCCCTCAGAAATGGTATAATATAGAGTAGTTCTTTACCAATATGGGGACGTCAGGCTATCGACAGAAGCTTGATTCTAGTTATCACAAACCGTTTGTTAAGTTCGTTATTCTTAACACACAAGATAAGTGTAAAAAATAAAATCGTCGCTTTTGCAGATAAAGTAAGCGCAGGACTAAGAGCAGCATTTGCAGCTCCAGCCTATGCATACAATTTTGCATCAGTCTAACTAATTGATTTTGGTTAGTGTCTTTTATTCTTCTCCCTAATGAGGAATCTAAGACAGTCGTTATTAGGGTACGATCTTCTATCAGGTCAGTAGGGTAGTTGATTGAGAAGTATAACTGAGGAGATATACTTTTTGTCTAGTCTTTTAGGTATATCTTACTAAACAAGATTAGATATGTTTGTATATGGTGCTAGATGATACTTTTGGACATGGGTTCAATTCCCATCGTCTCCACCAGGTAAGGATTTTGAATATATTTTTTCAATACATTCTAAAAAAGAACTATATCCTAGATGTGAGATAGGGTTGTTTTATGATTTTTATTAATTCTTTTTTCTCTTATCCCTTAACTCTGTTGCAAGTAATAGGTTCGGTTTGTGATAGTTCTTAGAAGTATTCTTTTTAGATTTCTGTATTGATGCAAAGGTAGGGGAGATAAGTTCAGTATCTAAAGCAGTTGCTATCTGACTTAAAAAAGAAATAGAAGGAGAGAGTCTACCTGATTCTAATCTAGATATACTTGTTTGTTTGGTACCTACTTTCTCAGCTAATTCTTTCTGTGTTAAACCTTTCTGTACTCTAGCTAATCTAACATCTTTACTAATTTGGAGATTAATATATTCAATATTATCTTTCTTTTCAAGAAAGATTTTATCTATATTTTTAATTTTATTTGTGTAATCTATTAAACTCATATTCTTAATACAAGATATTAAAAATTTTTCTTAAAATCTTCAATATCTTTCCAACTATTTAGGGGAATTACCTTTTTCTTATATCTTTCCAGTATTTCTTTTATAGAGAGTCTTCCTTTATACTTTTTGCCTATTTTGTATTTTTTCAATACCGTTGTATAGCACAAATCTAAATATGGTAAAAATTTTTCTTTCTTTTGTATTGCTCTTTTTGTAATATAAAATAATTGTGTAAAAAGATTGGGGAATGACATATATACGATTATTTCTGCATCATTCATACATAGGCTAACCATATCGCGAGATGTCCCCTCTATAATCCATTCTTTATGTTTTTCTAAAAATTTTATGACCATCTTCAACCTTTCTTCTTTCTCTCTTTTTATTGAGAATTTTCTTATCCAGTAAAAGTCATCTAATTCTGTATGTGGTATTTTTAATTTCTCTGCTAAGAATTTAGCCATAGTAGTCTTTCCTCTTCCAGAATCTCCAACAATCAAAAATTTTTTGTATTCTCTAAGATTTTTCATTAATAATTTGTCTGTCAAATAAGAATTAAGAGTATTACAACCATTCCCAACACCATAAAAGGAACAAAAGGTATTTTCAAACCCTTAAACTTTTTCTTTTTCTTAGCCAAAAATAACCCATATATCAATGCACTAAATATTGTTACATATAACCATAGTATTAGATTATCCATACCTACTAAAATCCCCGAAATAATTGCCAACCTAACATCTCCTTGTCCTAAACCTTTTTCTTTTGTAAGTAAAACAATTAATTGAAAAACAGAACCTAAAATAATTGCTCCTAGTAATTTCTGAAAAGCCCAATCTTTGTAATCAGGTATAAAGAAAAGAATAACAGTAATCACTATTAAAAAAAGCATTAGAACTAATGAGGTTAGATTGTCTATCTCCATAGTCTTAAAATCTTTGTAAGCTATATATCCCAAAACACCAAATATGATAGATAGGGTAGTTAAGTAGATAATCTTTTCATATACCACACAGTTAACTCCAGGTATACAGTTTGAAAAAAGTCTGTATGTAAGGAGGATGATAGAGAGGAGGTAGGAGATAAAGAATATCCACTCTGTAGTTTTAAATTTTTTAAATATTTGAAATTTCAAAAGGATCAGTATTAGTATTTAATTCTTTGTTTATAATGACAACATTATTAAGTTCATCATTTGCAACGATATTTAGTAGTTTAAATCCTGTTTTGGTAGGAACATTTTGTACAGTAACCTCACAACTCCATCCAGTTAGACTGAAGTTCAATGTTCCTGTATATTGTGGATTAAACTTTATCTTCCTAACTGATTCCTCCAAACAAGTTTCTGCATTGAGTTCTAATATGTTGTAGTCAAATCTCATTTTACCAGCAACCATCTCTGTAATATTTTCGTAAACTAAGTTAATTCCTGTTAGTAGAAGTAATGGAAGAACAACTAGAACAGTTGTTAGTGCAATATATCCTTTCTGTTGTTCTTTTTTTACTTTCAATTTCATCAGCGTATAACACCTAAGAAATTAATATCCTCGCTAACATTTGTATCTTCTGTAGAGATTAAGTGTATTGTGATCTTAACAGCTATTATGGAGGTATCTTTCTTGTCTCTTATTGGCTCTAAGAGGAATTTTGTAACATTGACTGTCTTTGGAGTAATAGGGGTACTATCAAAAAGAATTTGTGAATTTGTAAGTGAATAGTTTCTCATACCATCAGAGAAAACAACAAAGAGTTTTCCATTATCATTGTTAAAAACAGAACTTGTTTGATCTATGCTTTTTACTTGTCTAAATGTTTCGTGTAAGTGTTCTAGAATGAATTGAGATGCTTGATGTGTTTTGGTTTTTGCAGAAGTTCTACTGCTTGCCTCTTGGGTGGAGAGCATGAAGCTAAGGACTACAAAGAGGATGATAGAGGACAAGCCTATGTAGAGTAGGGTTTCAACTAATGTTACGCCTTTTAGTTTTTTATTTTTCATAGCTTACTACTAATTCTTCAAGTAAAGGTGTGTGTTCTGTATCTCCTGTGAAATTAACCCTGTATTGGAAGTATCTTCCTTTTGTCCCTTGTGGTAATGAGTATGTCCCAGTTGTGCTGTAAAACGTGTTTGGAGTTCCATCAGGACCTCTCCATTGAGCACCAACCATTGTTGGACTATCACTAATTCTGTATTGTACTTCCATGGTCGTTCCTTCTGGTACTTGAGTAAGAAGATAAAGGGTGTAATATGTTGAGTTTGTTGATTTGGAATCAGAGATGATTGATAGATAATTTCCAGAAGGTACATATCCGTTTCCCGTTTCTTCATCTCCTCCTCCTGGACCACCACGAATGATTTTGAACTCATTATTAGTGTCTCCTGTAACTATATATGAGAATGCATTACCTTGTGGGTCTGTAAGTGAATCTATGTCATATATTCCATTATCTATATGCATTCCTCCACACTTTATTGGATTAGTTTCATTAGAAATGTTGTAAACCTGATACTCTTGTCCACCCGTGCCAACAAGTATTGCTACATTTCCATCTTCCACAACAGATAGAGCTCTTACTGTCATATCTGTATTTACAGATGCTATGATAGGTCTTTTTCCCTTTTTGGTTGAGGTATCTATTATGAAGAACTCGTTCTCGTTACTGGAAATATTTGTTCCAAAGTAGGCTCGGTTTCCATCTTCAGATATATACATATCATATACCTGTTGGTTGTTAACACTTGTTCTTGATATTAATTTCATAGAGTATGGGTTTGTTACATCTATAATTGCAAACTCATACCAGTCCCAGTTTAATACTCCGTAGAGGTAATTATCTTTTACATATATCTGACTTACGGTTGCAATCCAAGGAATGAGACTTACATTTATTGTATTCAAAATATCTCGTTTTCCTGTTTTTTGATCTAGGTTAAATGTTGATACATATGTACTGTGAGCAACATAACCGATGTTTCCTTTTACAAATACACTATATGCATTCCATGAATCTGGAGTATCTACATATCCCACCTCTGTGTAAGGTAAACTTGAAATATCTAAAATCACAACTTCTTTGTCATCATTCGTTGTTGCAAGGTATGCATAATCTCCTTCCACATATATCTCATTTATTGCATAACCAGAGAATGTTCCTTCAACTGTGAGGGTAATTGGATTTACTCCTTGTATTCTAAGTTTAGTAAATGGTTCTCCTGTTAATTCTCCTCTTGTCCCTAAGTAGGCATATCCTAATCTTGCGAATACAGATCTAGCAGTTGCGGATCCAGGTATATCATATTCACTCATAGATCTTTCTGGGCGACACCAGTTGGGATAAAA